>NZ_JAAVXC010000022.1:0-3367 GCF_013416725.1 Pseudomonas sp. SbOxS1 | reverse complement strand
CAAATTGCTTGGGTGTTATATGGTCAAGCCTCACGGGCAATTAGTATTGGTTAGCTCAACGCCTCACAGCGCTTACACACCCAACCTATCAACGTCGTAGTCTTCGACGGCCCTTCAGGGGACTCAAGGTCCCAGTGAGATCTCATCTTGAGGCTAGTTTCCCGCTTAGATGCTTTCAGCGGTTATCTATTCCGAACATAGCTACCCGGCAATGCCACTGGCGTGACAACCGGAACACCAGAGGTTCGTCCACTCCGGTCCTCTCGTACTAGGAGCAGCCCCTCTCAAATCTCAAACGTCCACGGCAGATAGGGACCGAACTGTCTCACGACGTTCTAAACCCAGCTCGCGTACCACTTTAAATGGCGAACAGCCATACCCTTGGGACCGGCTTCAGCCCCAGGATGTGATGAGCCGACATCGAGGTGCCAAACACCGCCGTCGATATGAACTCTTGGGCGGTATCAGCCTGTTATCCCCGGAGTACCTTTTATCCGTTGAGCGATGGCCCTTCCATACAGAACCACCGGATCACTAAGACCTACTTTCGTACCTGCTCGACGTGTCTGTCTCGCAGTCAAGCGCGCTTTTGCCTTTATACTCTACGACCGATTTCCGACCGGTCTGAGCGCACCTTCGTACTCCTCCGTTACTCTTTAGGAGGAGACCGCCCCAGTCAAACTACCCACCATACACTGTCCTCGATCCGGATAACGGACCTGAGTTAGAACCTCAAAGTTGCCAGGGTGGTATTTCAAGGATGGCTCCACGCGAACTGGCGTCCACGCTTCAAAGCCTCCCACCTATCCTACACAAGCAAATTCAAAGTCCAGTGCAAAGCTATAGTAAAGGTTCACGGGGTCTTTCCGTCTAGCCGCGGATACACTGCATCTTCACAGCGATTTCAATTTCACTGAGTCTCGGGTGGAGACAGCGCCGCCATCGTTACGCCATTCGTGCAGGTCGGAACTTACCCGACAAGGAATTTCGCTACCTTAGGACCGTTATAGTTACGGCCGCCGTTTACCGGGGCTTCGATCAAGAGCTTCGCGTTAGCTAACCCCATCAATTAACCTTCCGGCACCGGGCAGGCGTCACACCCTATACGTCCACTTTCGTGTTTGCAGAGTGCTGTGTTTTTAATAAACAGTCGCAGCGGCCTGGTATCTTCGACCGGCGTGGGCTTACGGAGCAAGTCCTTCACCCTCACCGGCGCACCTTCTCCCGAAGTTACGGTGCCATTTTGCCTAGTTCCTTCACCCGAGTTCTCTCAAGCGCCTTGGTATTCTCTACCCAACCACCTGTGTCGGTTTGGGGTACGGTTCCTGGTTACCTGAAGCTTAGAAGCTTTTCTTGGAAGCATGGCATCAACCACTTCGTGTTCTAAAAGAACACTCGTCATCAGCTCTCGGCCTTAGAATCCCGGATTTACCTAAGATTCCAGCCTACCACCTTAAACTTGGACAACCAACGCCAAGCTGGCCTAGCCTTCTCCGTCCCTCCATCGCAATAACCAGAAGTACAGGAATATTAACCTGTTTTCCATCGACTACGCTTTTCAGCCTCGCCTTAGGGACCGACTAACCCTGCGTCGATTAACGTTGCGCAGGAAACCTTGGTCTTTCGGCGTGGGTGTTTTTCACACCCATTGTCGTTACTCATGTCAGCATTCGCACTTCTGATACCTCCAGCAAGCTTCTCAACTCACCTTCACAGGCTTACAGAACGCTCCTCTACCGCATCACCTAAGTGATACCCGTAGCTTCGGTGTATGGTTTGAGCCCCGTTACATCTTCCGCGCAGGCCGACTCGACTAGTGAGCTATTACGCTTTCTTTAAAGGGTGGCTGCTTCTAAGCCAACCTCCTAGCTGTCTAAGCCTTCCCACATCGTTTCCCACTTAACCATAACTTTGGGACCTTAGCTGACGGTCTGGGTTGTTTCCCTTTTCACGACGGACGTTAGCACCCGCCGTGTGTCTCCCATGCTCGGCACTTGTAGGTATTCGGAGTTTGCATCGGTTTGGTAAGTCGGGATGACCCCCTAGCCGAAACAGTGCTCTACCCCCTACAGTGATACATGAGGCGCTACCTAAATAGCTTTCGAGGAGAACCAGCTATCTCCGAGCTTGATTAGCCTTTCACTCCGATCCACAGGTCATCCGCTAACTTTTCAACGGTAGTCGGTTCGGTCCTCCAGTCAGTGTTACCTAACCTTCAACCTGCCCATGGATAGATCGCCCGGTTTCGGGTCTATTCCCAGCGACTAGACGCCCTATTAAGACTCGCTTTCGCTACGCCTCCCCTATTCGGTTAAGCTCGCCACTGAAAATAAGTCGCTGACCCATTATACAAAAGGTACGCAGTCACAGAACAAAGTCTGCTCCCACTGCTTGTACGCATACGGTTTCAGGATCTATTTCACTCCCCTCTCCGGGGTTCTTTTCGCCTTTCCCTCACGGTACTAGTTCACTATCGGTCAGTCAGTAGTATTTAGCCTTGGAGGATGGTCCCCCCATATTCAGACAAAGTTTCTCGTGCTCCGTCCTACTCGATTTCATGACTAAGAGATTTTCGCGTACAGGGCTATCACCCACTATGGCCGCACTTTCCAGAGCGTTCCGCTAATCTCAAAGCCACTTAAGGGCTAGTCCCCGTTCGCTCGCCACTACTAAGGGAATCTCGGTTGATTTCTTTTCCTCAGGGTACTTAGATGTTTCAGTTCCCCTGGTTCGCCTCTTGCACCTATGTATTCAGTACAAGATAACCATCTTATGATGGCTGGGTTCCCCCATTCAGACATCTCCGGATCAAAGTCTGTTTGCCGACTCCCCGAAGCTTTTCGCAGGCTACCACGTCTTTCATCGCCTCTGACTGCCAAGGCATCCACCGTATGCGCTTCTTCACTTGACCATATAACCCCAAGCAATCTGGTTATACTATGAAGACGACATTCGCCGAAAATTCGAATTTCTCAATTAAGAGAACTCACAAATTTTACCTTAGCCTGATCCGTTACCAGTGAAAGTAACGTTCAGTCTATCTTTCTATCACATACCCAAATTTTTAAAGAACGAACTAATCAAAAGACTAGAAATCAATATTCACAACGGAATATTCATTTCTAAACTTTCAAACTTCGAAGCAGGTTATGGTGGAGCCAAGCGGGATCGAACCGCTGACCTCCTGCGTGCAAGGCAGGCGCTCTCCCAGCTGAGCTATGGCCCCATAACAAAATTGGTGGGTCTGGGCAGATTCGAACTGCCGACCTCACCCTTATCAGGGGTGCGCTCTAACCAACTGAGCTACAGACCCAATTTCGAGCTGCTTCTATCGTCTTCTTCAATGAATCAAGCAATTCGTGTGGGA
>NZ_JAAVXC010000021.1:188-56243 GCF_013416725.1 Pseudomonas sp. SbOxS1 | reverse complement strand
GGATGGCCCATCGCGGCGACCCACGGAGCAATGCCGGAGTGAGGGCATGCCGAGCCTAGGCGAGGCACCGAGTGGTGGGGCAAAAGCGCTTGGTTACTTGGCGCTTTTCCAAGTAACCCGCTGTAAAAGCGGAACCATTAGTGGCCGTTATCGCAGCAATGGATATGTACACCGCGCACGAGCATCCCGACGATGGAGGTAGTCACAGGTTGACGGACAGCCGACCCGGGTTTGCAGATTGATCCAATCCAGTACAGGCCCGCAGTCCATTTCCTTTGGCCTGCGGGCCTTTTTCGTTCCGTTGGCCGCTCGGCAGTCTTTTTCACCGCACGCGCGTAAAGCCAAATTCCTGTCGTCAAATGTCAAGAATGGCTTCTCTGACTTCCCATAATCATCTCAACAATAAAGCTCTGCCGACGTGCCGTGGACACCGCCACACACGCCGGCAAAAGGGCGATTCCCATAGAGGTCAGCGATGCCGCATAACAACAATAAGCTTGTGTCTCGTTTGAAACCGTTGGCGATTGCAGTGTCTGTGTCTGCCGCCGCCAGTGCACACGCCGTCACCTTCGACGTCGGTGAAGCGTGGCAAGGGGAGTGGAACACCACGCTGTCGGTCGGTTCGCAATGGCGGGCCGAAGACGCCGACAACAAATTGTATTCCGGCGCCAACGGACGCTCGGTCGGCAAGCAGGGCGGGCTTGCCGGGCGGATCGATCCGGGCAACCTGAACTATGACAAGGGCGACCGTTTTTCCAGCATTGGCAAGTTCGTCACCGATGTCTCGCTGCGCAACGGCGACATGGGTGGGCTGGTGCGGGTCAAGGGTTGGTATGACGAAGCGCTGGAAGACGAAGACGTCAACCTGGGCAGCATCTCCAACGGCTACAAGAAAGACTCGCCGCTGTCGGATCGCGGTTATGAGGACCTGCAGAAGTACAAGGGCATCTACCTGCTCGACGCCTACGTCTACAACACCTTCTACATCGATGAGTCACCGCTGCAGG
Organism: Pseudomonas sp. SbOxS1; assembly: GCF_013416725.1. NCBI lineage: Bacteria > Pseudomonadati > Pseudomonadota > Gammaproteobacteria > Pseudomonadales > Pseudomonadaceae > Pseudomonas > Pseudomonas sp. SbOxS1. The sequence goes on along the minus strand of NZ_JAAVXC010000021.1, from coordinate 55,236 downwards.
TGCGCCTGGGTCGTCAGGTGGTGAACTGGGGTGAAAGCCTCTACATCCAGGGCCTGAACCAGATCAACCCGCTCGACGTCCCGGCCTTGCGTCGCCCGGGCACCGAACTCAAGGAAGCGCTGATTCCACTGTGGATGGGGTACTTCAACCTTGGCTTGCCGGCGGGCATTTCCATGGAAGGTTTCTACCAGCTCAAGTACGAAAACACGGCAGTGGAAGGCTGCGGCCATTACTGGTCGGTGACTGAAACCGCGATTGCCCGGGATGGGGGCAGTTGTGATGTCGGCATCACCCTAGGCAACCCCAATACGTTGACCTCGGCCCAGGCGATCAACGCCGGCGCCTACTTGCCCTTGAACAAAGGCAAGGACCCCAAGGACAGCGGCCAATGGGGCCTGGCCTTCCGCATTCCGGTGGACGCGCTGGATGGCGAGTTGGGCATCTACTACATGAACTACCACTCGCGCACGCCGTACCTGGCCATCCGCAACAGCGCGCCAAAAGTGCCTGATGAGTTCCCCAATGCTCCGGCCGGCGGCGCGTTGCGCGGCATCGGTCCGAGCTGGGAGTACCCGGAAGACATCCGCCTGTACGGCATCAGTTTCACCACCACGGTCAAAGGCTGGTCGCTGGCCGGTGAGCTGAGCCACTCGCCTAACCAGCCCGTGCAACTCAACGGTGCCGACCTGCTCAACGGCGCGCTGGGTGGCGTGGGGCCGCTGGCGCAACTGCAGCAGTCGGTGGTCGGTCAGCGTGTGGCCTTCACCGAAGGCTGGAACCGCTTCGAGAAAACCCAGCTGCAATTCAACGCCGTGAACCTGATCCCCAACGTGCTGGGTGCAGAGAACCTGACGGTGGTCGGTGAAGTGGGCTTCCAGTGGAACAACGTGCCCGACTTCAAGGACAACGAGCGTTACGGCCGCGCCTTCATCTTCGGCTTTGGTGCTTCGCCGAGCACCGGTGCCCTGGGCTCGCTGGGCAACACCCAGCCCGATGGCGCGAAGAACGATGGCTACATCACCGATTTCTCGTGGGGTTACCGCCTGCGTGGACAACTGGACTACTCCAACTTCCTTGGCACGTCGGTGACCGCGTCGCCATTCGTGTTCCTCGGTCAGGACGTGGAAGGGGTGTCCATGGACGGGCAGTTCAACGAAGGCCGCCTCACCGAAAGTGTCGGCGTGAGCTTCGACTACAACAAGCAGCACAAGGTCGACCTGAGCTACGTCACGTTCGACAACGCCGCTGAATACGACCCACTGCGCGACCACGATTTCTTCGCCGCCAGTTACAGCTACAGCTTCTAACAAGAATAAGAGGTACTCAACGATGAAAATATCCAACCGGGGCGTTCTCCTGACCGCCCTCGCCAGTGCAGTGATGTTCAGCCTCAGTGGTCCGGCCAGCGCCAAGATCAGCGCCGACGAAGCCGCGAAACTGGGTTCCGAGCTGACGCCGCTGGGCGGCGAAATGAAAGGCAACGCCGACGGTTCCATCCCGGCCTACACCGGTGGCCTTGCACAACCGCCGGCCGGTTGGTCGGCGGACAAGGGCTACACCGACCCGTTCGCCGCGGAAAAACCGCTGTTCACCATCACCGCGCAGAACCTTGCCCAATACAAGGACAAGGTCACCCCGGGCATGCAGGCGTTGTTTGCCAAATACCCGAACTTCCAGATGCCGGTGTACCCGACGCATCGCACCGCGACCGTGCCGGCCGGCATCGCTGCCAAGGTCAAGGCTGAAGCGGTCAATGCCGAACTCAATGGCTTCGGCCTGGCCAACCTCAATGGCACGACCACGCCATTCCCGATCCCGAAGAACGGCCTCGAAGCAATCTGGAACCACACCGTGCGCTACCTCGGCGGTGGCCTGGAGCGCACCTACAGCTCGTTCCCGGTTCGCCCCAGCGGTGACTTCTACGACGTGAAGGTGCTCGAGAGCCGGGTGTTCGACACCAACATGGACAAGTCGTCGCCCAACCGGCTGCTCAACTACACCGCGCGCTTCCTGTCGCCGGCCACCCTGGCCGGCACCATTCAACTGGTCCAGGAACCCATCGACCAGGTCGCGGAAGTGCGTTCGGCCTGGATCTACAACGTCGGCCAGCGCCGTGTGCGGCGTGCCCCGGACCTGGCCTACGACAACGTCAACGACGGTACCGAAGGCCTGCGCGTGACCGACGATTTCGACGCCTTCAACGGGGCGCCGGATCGCTTTGACTGGAAGCTGGTCGGCAAGAAGGAAATGTACGTTGCCTACAACGACTACAAGCTGGGCAACAAACAGATCCCGTACAAGGACATCCTGACCCCCGGCACGCCCAATCCGGACCTGATGCGCTATGAACTGCACCGCGTCTGGGTCGTGGAGGCCACCTTGCGCCCGGACGCCAAGCACGTCTACGGCAAGCGCTCCTTCTACCTGGACGAGGACTCCTGGTCGGTATTGGCCACTGATGCCTACGACACCCGTGGTTCGCTGTGGCGTGTCGGCGTGCATCCGCTGATCCAGTACTACGACGCCCAGGTGCCTTGGTACGCGGCCAACATCTGGCACGACCTGAGCAATGGCAGTTACTACATGGCCGGCTTGTCCAACCAGGAAAAATCGCCCTGGAAGTTCGGTGCGAAGGGTCGCTTCGTCGACTTCCAGGCCGACGCCCTGCGTCGCCTCGGTCGCTGAGTCCCGGACCCCGCGCGCGACGTGAGTCGCGCGCGGGGGCAATCGATTTCTCTCTTGGTGGATACCCCTTATGTTCTCTCATCGCCTGCCTTCACTGGCCCTGGCGCTCTGGGCGCTCGCTGCCTTGCCAGCGGCATTCGCCCAGGCGCCGGCACTCGACTATCCCATCGCCGCCGACAAAGTGCTGCTGCTCGACCTGGAAAAGGCCGGTGAACGCCTGGTCGCCGTCGGCGAACGTGGCGTGGTGTTGTATTCCGATGACCAGGGGCAGGGCTGGCACAGCCTGCGTACCCCGGTGTCGCGAACCCTGACGGCGGTGGCATTTGCCTCCGCGCAAGAAGGCGTGGCAGTGGGGCATGGCGGTGCGCTGCTGCACACCGGCGATGGCGGGCTGCACTGGCAGGCAGTCGAGGCCGATACCGGCGGTGAGTCGCTGCTGGGCGTGGTAGCCATGGGTGACCGGCGCATGGTGGCCTGGGGCGCATTCGGGGTGTATCTGGAGTCCGACGATGGCGGCGCGAGTTGGCAGCGGCGGATGATATTGGGTGAAGATTTCGACCGGCACATCGCCCAGGTCCTCAAGGCCCAAGGGCAGTGGCTGCTGGTCGGGGAAAGCGGCACCCTGGCCCGTTCGCTGGATCAGGGGCAAACCTGGGAAGCCATGGATAGCCCTTACCAGGGCAGTTTCTTCGGTGCCTTGCAAACGCGCGCCGGCACGCTGCTGGCGTATGGCATGCGCGGCAATCTCTGGCGCTCGGTAGACCAGGGGCAAAGCTGGAGCAAGATCGAAACGGCAACCACCCTGGCCATCAATGGCAGCCTGCAGCAAGACAACGGGCGCATTCTCGCCCTGGGTAACGGCGGCATCGTGCTGGCCAGTGACGATGACGGTGCGACGTTCCACGCCATCAACGGTTCGAGCAAGGCCAGCCTCGCGCAAGGCGTGCAACTGGGCAATGGCCAGGTCCTGGCCGTGGGCGATCATGGCGTCACCTCACTGGCCAAGCTTGTCATTGCCAAGGGAGCGAAGTCATGACCCAGCAAGAACTCATCCGCGACGCTGACCAGCTCGATCGCCAGGACTTTTCCCGGGGCCTGGTGGGCAAGGTCTCGTACTGGATCTTCCACCAGCGCAAGCCGCTGCTGGCCCTGTTCATTCTGCTGACCCTCGGCCTGGGTTACAGCGCCTCCAACCTCAAGGTGGAGGCCGGATTCTTCAAGATGATCCCGCTGCACCATGAATACATGGGCACCTTCCTCAAGTATCAAAAAGACTTCGGCGGGGCCAACAAGATCCTGATCGCGGTGAAGAACAACAAGGGTGAAATCTTCTCGCCCGAGTCCATGTCGGTGCTGCGCAAGGTCTCGGACGAGGTGTTCTTCCTCAACGGTGTGGAGCGCAGTTCGGTGACGTCGCTGTTCACCTCCAATGTGCGCTACACGGAAGTGGTGGAGGAGGGATTCACCGGCGGCAACCTGGTGGCGTCCGACTATGCCGGGCGGCCCGAACAGTTGGCCCAGGTGCGCGAGCGCACGCTCAAGTCGGACTGGATCGGGCGCATCGTGTCCAATGACCTGTCCTCGGCCATGGTCGTCGCCACGTTGCAGGAAAAAGACCCGGTCACCGGTGAGCGGCTGGATCTGCAGAAGGTCGCGGCGCAACTGGAAAAAATCCGCCAGGACAACCAGGGCGGCGACGTCAGCATCCACATCATCGGCTTTGCCAAATCCATTGGCGATATCGCTGAAGGCGCTTCGGGCGTGCTGCTGTTTTTCGTGGTCGCCTTTGTGATTACTGCCTTACTGTTGTACTGGTACTGCGGTTCGCTGATGTTGACCGGCTGGGCGCTGATTTGTGCCGTGGTACCGGTGGTGTGGTTGCTGGGCATCCTGCCGCTGATTGGCCTGGGGCTGGACCCGATGTCGATTCTGGTGCCGTTCCTGATCTTCTCCATCGGCGTGTCCCATGCCGTGCAGATGACCAACGCCTGGAAACTGGAAACCCTCGCCGGGGCCGACGGCGTCACCGCCTCGCGCAACTGCTTCCAGAAGCTGTTCATCCCCGGCGCCGTGGCGCTGTTGGCCAACGCCCTGGGCTTCATGGTGATTGCCCTGGTGGATATCGAGATGGTCCGCGAACTGGCGATCACGGCCACGCTCGGTGTGTCGGTGATGATCATCACCAACAAGATGCTGTTGCCGATCCTGCTGTCCTTCATGCGCCTGTCAGCAGCGGACGCGCACAAACTGCGCGGCAAGGAAACCCTGGGCAGCGGCTTGTGGGAGCGCCTGGGCCGGCTGGCGACGCGTCGCGGCAGTCTGGTCGCCTTGTCGGTGGGCGCGCTGTTGATGGTGGGTGGCCTGTACATCGCCCGGGACCTGCACGTCGGCGACCTCGGTGCCGGCGTGCCGGAGCTTCGGGAAAATTCGCGCTACAACCAGGACGTGGCGATGATCACCCGCCACTTCGCCACCGGTGTCGATCTGCTGCAGGTCATCGCCAAAGCCAAGGGTGATGAAACCCCCTGCGTGAAGCGCGAGGTGCTGGCGCCCCTGGAAGAGTTCGAACTCTACCTGCGCCAGGACGACGGCGTCGCGTCGGTGCGCAGCCTGACGGCGTTCGTCAATAACATCACCCAGGCCTATGCCGAAACCGATCTGAAGTGGCATGTGCTTCCGGAGCTGGTTCCGCAGATCGCCCAGGGCATCGGCTTTGCCACCCGCAGCGGCACCGAGTACATGAACAGCGCCTGCAACGCCATTCCGGTATCGATCTACACCAAGGATCACCAGGCCGGCACCATCAGTGAGCTGATGAACCGGATCAAGGCCTTCAAGGCCGCCTACGACAACGACGACATCACCTTTGAACTGGCCTCGGGCAACGTCGGCGTGATGGCGGCGACCAACGAAGTGGTGCATGCCGCCGACAAGGTCGTCAACAGCGCGCTGTTTGCCTCGGTGGCGTTGTTGTGCCTGTGGATGTTCCGTTCCTGGCGCGTGACCCTGTGCATCATCCTGCCGCTGGCGCTGGTCACCGTGTTGTGCAATGCGCTGATGGCGACCCTGGGCATCGGTCTCAAGGTGAACACCTTGCCCGTGGTGGCGCTGGGTGTCGGCGTGGGCGTTGATTACGGGATCTACCTGTTCGAGCGGATCAAGCACGAGATGCATGAGCGCAACCTGAGCCTGGAGGAGGCCTTCGTCGAGGCCCTCAAACAGCGCGGCACCGCGTCGGTCTTCACCGCCGTGACCATGACCTTGTCGGTGGCCACCTGGGCCTTCTCGACGCTGAAGTTCCAGGCGGACATGGGCATCCTGCTGGCGTTCATGTTCCTGGTGAACATGTTCGGGGCGATCTTGCTGTTGCCAGCGTTGGCAGCGTGGTTGTTGCAGCCAAGGCACAAGCAGGCGGTTTGACGGACGCGAACCCTGTGCCTAGGGTTCTTGCAGACATTTAGCATCAGGCGGGTGCTGCAGGCGAATTGTGCCGTCGCACCCTCTCATGAAAGGACACTCGTCATGAATGCCTCACGCAAACTTGTATTTTGTATCCTCCCACTGTGTGTCGCACTGGGTAGCGCAATGCACGCCCAGGCCAGCACGCCGGATTTACTGCTGACCACACCCGCAACACCCGATGCGGTTGAGAAGGGTATGCACGCCGATGGCTACAGCCTCGCGATCTCGGCTTACAACTGGGGCTATCCCTTGGTTCGCATGGAGCGGGTGGCGCGTGAGTACACCAAGGTTCCATCACCCAAGCCCGATACCAGCTACCGCGCAGGGCTGAACCGGATCGGCTGGGCGACTTCGTTGGCATCGCCGTCCGCCAAGGACATGCCCACCGCCAACAATGACACTTACTACATGAGTGCGGTGCTGGATCTCACCGAGCCCTACGTGTTGACCGTGCCCGATACCCACGACCGTTACTACGTGGTCGATGTATTCAACATGTGGCAGGAACTTGAGCACTACGTCGGCCGGCGCACGACCGGCACCCAGGCCGGGAAGTTCGTGCTGGTGCCGCCGGGCTGGAAGGGCGAACTGCCCAAGGACGCCAAGCGCCTTGACGTCTCGACCCGGAAAATCTGGCTGTGGGGGCGAATTCACGTCAAGCAGGGCGAAGATGTCGCGCCGATCCTGGCACTGCAAAAACAGTTCCGCGTCGAGCCATTGAGTGGCAAGGCGCATACCGATCAGACGCTGGCCGCGTTGCCGCAGACGGGTGATGATCCGTTGGGTTTCTTCACGGAGCTGGCCGCGGCGCTCAAGGACAATCCGGTCAAACCTGCTGACGCCACACTGTTTGCCCAGTTCGCCCGAATCGGCCTGACGGACCAGGGCTTTTCACCGGACAAGCTGAACCCGGCCACACGCAAGGGCCTGGAAGACGGTTTGAAGGATGCGCCGTACGTGGCGATTGCGTCGCTGGCCAGCACATCGTCGATTCGCAATGGCTGGAACTGGGTGACCGGCCTCGACAGCTTCGGCTACAACTACCCGCTGCGCGCCATGGTGGCCGGGCCGTATCTTGGCGGCCAGGGTGAACATGAGGCGATGTACCCGATCCGCTTCACCGACAGCAAGAATCAACCGCTGACGGGCACCAATCAATACGAGGTCAAACTGGCTTCAGCGCCGCCGGTGAATGCCTTCTGGTCGCTGACCATGTACGACGCCAGCGACAAGATGCTGGTCGACAACGAGATCGGTCGCTACAAGGTCGGCACCGATACGCCAGGATTGAAAGTCGCCGCTGACGGTTCGATCACCATTCCCATTTCCCATGAAAAACCACAGGGCGAGAATGCCGCCAACTGGTTGCCGGCACCTGAAGGCGGGTTCTACGTGCTGTTGCGCCTGTACCAGCCTTCGGAAGACGTGCTGTCGGGCAAGTGGCAGTTACCGCAACTGAACAAGGTCAATTGAACGCCAGGGGACAGAGCATGAAGACGTGGGCTGCGTTCGTCGCGGGCGTAAGCCTGCTGACGGTAATGGCGGGTGCAATGGCCGAAACATTGCCGCAGGGTGGGCAACCGCCTGCGGACGCCAAGGCATCGGTATCCGACTTCGACTATCAGGTCAAATACCAGCGCGCTTTCGAGGCCGTGCTCTGGGGCATTCCCGCGACCGCCATCTATAGTTTCCGGCGGGCGGGTGTCGATGATCTGGGGCTCAAGGACAATGACATCATTGCCTATTCGTCCACGGCCACGCCCAAGCTCGAAGCGATCACCGCCAACAGCACCACACCCTATATCTCGGCCTTCACCGATTTACGCAAAGGCCCCGTGGTGCTGGAAGTGCCGGTTGCCGGCGCAGAGGGCAGTGTCTACGGCCAGGTCGTCGATGCCTGGCAGCTGACCATTGCCGATGTCGGCCCCTCGGGCGTGGACAAGGGCAAAGGCGGCAAGCTGCTCTTCACGCCACCGGGTTATCAAGGTGAAATTCCCGAGGGCTACATTCACATCGCTTCGCCCAACTACCGGATTGCCCTGGCCTTTCGTTCTGTTCCCGCCCCGGGCAAGAGCGTGGCGGATGCCTACCAGTACGCCCAGAAACTGCGCATGTACTACCTGTCTGAAGCCGGGAGTCCGCCCAAGCAGCGTTTTGTCGACCCGCTCAACGAGCGTTACCCGACCCTGCCGCTCTATGACGAGCGTTTTTTTGATGACCTGCATGCCATCGTCAGCGTTGAACCGGTCAAGCCGCAAGACAAGGTCATGATGGGCATGCTGGCGTCACTTGGCATCGAGCAAGGCAAACCCTTCACACCTGACGCGACCACCAAACGAGCCATGCGACAGGCCGCCATCGATGCCTGGTACTACTTGCAACAGTGGTTCGACAACATCCCCAAGGACAGGCTGTATTGGCCGGATCGGCACTACGCCTCATTGCTGATGACCGATGCCAACAAGACATTCTCGTTCGTCGATGACAAACGCGTCGACTTGATCAACCGCGCCGCCGAGTATTTCTGGTGCACCTACATGCCCAAGACCCTGAGCGACACGCCTGCAACGCAGTACATGATGGCCATGGCCGACAAGGATGGAAAACTGCTGGAGGCGGGCAAGCTGTACAAACTGGATATTCCGGCGCAGATGCCGGTGAAGCAGTTCTGGGCATTGACGGTGTATGACCGTGCCACGATGTCGTTCATCTACAGCGAAAGCAATCGCACCACCTTGTCCTCCTACGACCTGGACAAGATGAAAAAGAATGCCGATGGAGGGGTGTCGATCTACGTAGGGCCCAAGGCTCCAGCAGGGCTGGAGTCAAACTGGATTCCAACGGCTGGGAAACGCCCTTTGCCGGCCATGCGGTTCTATGGGCCGACCGAAGAAATGAACAACAAGACCTTCAAGTTGGCGGATTTTGAATCGGTCAACTAAGTGTGGCGGGTAGGGGCCAGATACCGAGGGTATGTCCGGTTCTGGCCGATTGCTGCCCGACGAGAAGGGCTGGCCTTCATTAGCCAGTCCCAAGTGATGAGGGATCCGGTCATTCAGACCTTAAGAACGCACTTTTGGCGGTTATTTGCCTGTCACGACCGCAGTCAGCTGCCGGAGCGTGTATTAACCCGAGACGCACACAGTCATTTCTGATGCCCATTGAGTCAATTCGATTTCCAGGTGCATCCCATAGAACGCTTCTGTCCGTAGGGTGCCTATCGAGTCGGGCTACTTTCGAACGCAAGTTATCGGCGGGGTACTTTATGACCAATTGCTAGCGAAAATTCGCATCTGATTCACTTTCAGCAGATGCACGAAATGGGCTGAGTCATCACTCATTAAACTAACGAGCTTGAGGGCTTCGCTGAGGCGCCACGTCGACGTAGCCTATCTCGATCAAATACGCAGTATTAGGAGTCAGCTCAGCATCGCATGAAATATCAGTGGACCTTTCAAATCTTTTCTCTCGATACTGTTTCTTTTTATCGTCTCCGATTGCGGTACTAAAAGCTTTTACTAGTGGGATGTCGGCTAGTGCAGTCTGCGACAAGTACCCTCTGAGATACTCTGCTGTTTCAGAGCGAACATTCTCAATAGCCAAGGAGTCTATATCCGTGTATTGAACATACATTGTTGATGATGGTTTCACCTCATATTCTCGATACATGAAATTTGGAAATTGTGGATTCACATACTGAAGTGCACCCCATTGGTCTAGAAGGAATGGGTCGATAGCGGATGGCATGGCGAATTTTTGCAGCGGCAATAAAATATCGTCCCTTGGATGTTTGGATGCATACTCATTCGATATAGTTGTATGGGTCGCTATGTTGAAATTATCTAGCTTTGTATTTTTGTCAATTTTTACCAGCTTTAAACGCGGAGATGCAACTGTGAATTCTTTTTCGCGAGTCCATTTGGTTTTTGTGCCATAGTTGCGTGTAAAAACCAAGAGCGGTGTGCCGGATAAATCTGCCCCTTGTAGATTTGCACACTCTAATATAGGAAAATCAACACCCACTTTATTGTTATCTTTGAATAGACCTGTATTGTTATACAAAAAAGCATCTGATAGATCTGCTGAGAAAAATACTGTGCTACTGAGATCGGCGTTATAAAAATACGACTTTTTCAAGCTGACGCGTGTGAAGTTTGCCCTCGCCAGAAATGATTTTTCAAAATTTGTATCGTTGAGATCTGAGGCATTTTGAAAATCACAGCCCTCGCAAAAAATTCCGGAAAAGTCATAGTTTTTAGCACCCAGATTAACAAGGATTGAAACCAGCATTGCTAACCCCTTCAATGGGACTTCCTGGGCTGCATCCAATCCTTCAAAACGACCTAAAGTGTAAGTTTTAATCTTCAAGTAGTCGGCTTGTGAAAGCTTATCGAGGAAGCTCTTAGGGATGGGGTCAGGTATCTCGTTTGGCGATAATTTTTTATTCATCGAGCCGGCTATTATTTCAACATTGCGAGCATGAACTCGCGATTTATACCTTGCAAGTATTGAGCTTGTGAGATTTCGGTTTTGCTCTAGGGTTGCGCGCAGAGTACTGTCAAGTAAGTCGGCGTCTGGGTGTGAATACTTCAAGTCATGGAATACGTTGATGATTGCAGTTTGTACGATTTCATTTGTTTCAATTGAAACGGCATTTACGAGGTATTGAAGCGCATTCTTGCGAAGCCGCGTATCGCCATCAACTAGAAATAATCGTAATCCCGAGACCCCTGTGAGTCGCTCAATGGTGCTTGAGTCCGATAGACGCGATAAAGCTGCATCAAAACGGTCGGCACTACGATTCTTTTCCATCTGCTCGATTTGGCCGAAGCCGATATAGAGAGTTATTGCAGCGCCCAGTATGGCGGCGGGTACTGTAGCTGATTTCAGCCACTCCATAGTTAGCCAAGTTCGGGAAAGCTGATGGCGGAGAAGTTGTTGTTCCAGTTGCAATTTTTCCGTTTCCAGAACAATTTTCTCCTCTTGAGGGGATAGCTTCTGCGGGCCGTCATCGCTGGGAGGGCGTTGAATGTGGTTTGTTGGCTCGTCGTTCATTTGTCGGACACCAAATGTGGCGTAACAGCCTAAACAGAGTTCATAAAAAACATTCATTGAACGGTGCTGTTGGTTGTTTATTATGACTCGGCCTTTAGGCGCAGGCGTAGTAAGCGATCGTAAGCAATCGCATAATCCTCTTGAGTTTGTGTTCAGCGTAGTAGGGCTTTGCCAAAATACAATTTGAGGTGCCGTTTAATTGCGAACGTCGAACATGAGGTGCCTGTCAAGAGGAAGAAGCGAAGCTTGCAAACCACTTAAAAAGTCATTTGTGAGCGTCCAGAAGTTTCTAGATCGTTCAATCGAGTCATCTCGCCCACATTCAGGCAGTGGCGTCCTCGTTCACTTATCGGGGCTCAAGGGCGCGTTACATTTGGGCCCCCCGCAGGGCAAGGGTGCCCCTTTTCTGAGTTCTGCAGTGCTAAGTTTATTGTCCGCTCTTGGCTGATCGCTGCCTGTCGCGAAGGGCTGAAACCGACCCAAAACGGACGGTCGCAAATGGCAGCGAGAACTGGGTTGGAAGATGCAGATCAAGGTCGTAAGCGTTCCGCAGTTGTATAACGCGCGCTGCTCAAACCCTTTAACCGCATGGGGTTTGCCAGAGGGTGAAACCATAACCGATTCGGCAGTACACCGGGCCGTGTGCTCGCAACGCGAATTCAACTGCAGGGTGAGGATGAGGATGTGAGCCGAATGGGAAAGCACAGAAAACGCTGAACTCCGGCGCGATCACCCGAGCTACGTCATCGTGCCAACTAGTCTTAGCTCCATGGTGCATGACCTGGAAGACCTGAATGCAGTCAATGCGGGTTTGACCAAAATAATCCACAAGCTGTTCAAGCTGTCGCTTTGTACTTAATGACCCGTCACCAGTGAGCAGCAGCGATTTCGGCCCGCTCACTCTGGTGGTTGGGTAGAACCAGTATCCGCACCAGTGGTAGGGGTAAGAGCCTTTATTCAGGAGCTCCCAATCAGCCGACGTCAGGTCATTTGACGTGTTGTAGGCGTATCGGGGGGTAGCACCGCAGTTGATGGCACCTGCATACACGAACAATGAAATCAAATTCCGTAGGCGTGAAGAGGCTCCGAAGGTTTTGTTGTAGATCCGCTCCATAGAAGCTTTGACCGCCTCGCGATTGCCCGGGTATGCAGGATCGAGAAGAGTGGTCGTGAGCTTCCCGATTGCTTTCTGGAACGGAGCACTGGCATTTGGTATCAACGAGGAGTCGTTGTAAGGGACAAACTCCCAGATGTCCTTGACGTTGAACCGTGCGGAGGGGCTAAGCCACTCGACCGGATAGCCGCCAGCCAGGTAGCCTTCATCCACAAAGGGAGGTCGTCGGAGAGGCGGCGGCTCTATGACTACGCCATCGTCTGAAGCGAAGGGCAGTCTATCCTGGTTCTCAGGTATCTGAGTGCTGGCTGGTAGGACCAGTGCGATCCGTTCAACATTCACGTCTTGCGCGGAGGCGATATACTTGACGGGGTCGATGACGAACAGTTGCCATTCGCTAAACGTCCTTGTCTTCACCTCCATCGCGATGCTTATCCGTAAACGCATAGGTATGTACGGGAGCACTAGACGACCGACCTCGAACTTGGCTAAAAGCTCTAGGAGACCGTTGATGTGATCTCTATCGAAGTGAGAGATGAACACCATATCCAATCTCGGTTTTCCGTTGGAGCGAGATATCGCCACCGAGCGGGACAGTTGGTCGACTTCCTTAGATAGATCGAGCTGATGCTTTTTAAGATAGGTTCCGCAGTCAAAAACCCACCAGTACGGGTCAGCCCCTTTAATTTTGAGTACACCACTTGTGAAGAGACCTTGCCCGACAGGATGGAAGTTGTAAGCTGAGTGCCAATTTTTCACCGATCTTCCCTGAGAGAACTTTGCGTGATGTCATTTTGACATATTTGGATATCCCGCACAGTGTTTTTCGGTCGCCAATGATCTTGCCTCACATCAACCGCTAGGCGCGTGGCAGCTCCTAGGGGTTGGCAGCCCAAGCGAAGGACGCTCATGACGTATTGCTTTGAAATGCTTCCGGCGTGTGTCCCGTAGTGACTATCCTTTACTCGTCGACAGCATTCGATTGCTTGAGAGTGTGTGTCGGATGTCGTCCCACCTGAAGCTTGTAAAGAAGAAATAGGCCTTCCGGCATCGGCAGACCATCTTCGTAGTCTTGCCAGCGATCTTCGGTAACGAACACAAGCGCTGCGGCTTGGGCCTGGGTCTGCTCCATTGCTTCACGCAGCGCGATAATCTCTTCAGCCTTCGCTTCACGATGACTACGGCGGGGCCAGAGTCGTGGGAGGCTGCTGTTCTTATTGACAAGCCGAAGTCTAACGTCATCCCAGTCCAACAATAGGGCGATATCTGCGGTAGCGTCCCCGACGGCCCGAGCACCAAGACCGATGATTGACTCTGCACCAGCTTCCTTGTACTCGCGGATTGCCAATTCAATTGCTGACCTGGCTCGCGCTACCTGGTCTTTGGACAAGTTGCGTAAAGCCAGATGTACCTCGCCTATCGCTTGCACACTTCGTCGCGCACGCCGCCGAATATCAATTTTCTGAGGCTGCTCATCCAGAACTCGGAGCTTGAAGTCTTTATCTGCCCCAAGAGTTACTTTGTTTGCATAAAACTTTACTGTCTCGACCCAGCCGTTGGCATCTCTCATCCCATCATCGTTCGCTACAAAACCGTGCACAGCAGTAGCCTTATGCTGAACGTGGTTCCTTAAACTACACATAAATCGATAGTCCAAGCTTCGGGAAAATGCCTCATTTAGTTCCGACTTGGCCACCTGGCTGAAGCTAGGAGCTAGCTCCAAGCATTTGAAGTCTTGCACCACTTGGTCCGCATAGGCTCGCATAGCCGTAAGCGTATTCACCACATGGCGATTTGCTTTTTCTAGGATTTCAGCTGAATCCATGTACCGATGTTGGGGCTCCACTTTGGTACGCAAGCAAATTTCGGTGAAAGCCAGTTCCATGGCCAGAAAATTGCCAAGCAATAATTCGTAGCGTTGCTCGAAAGCCAGTGCCTCGGACAACACGTTTCGTGCATGTGCAAGTTCCTTGTAGCGCTCCTCGGAGATGCTCAGTTGCAAGCGCGGACCAATAATGAATTGTTCAAGAATGTATTCAGCAGACACTTTTCAACGCCTTGTATTCGACATTCCGTGAGCATAGCTTCACTGGCAAACCGGTGGCTAGGCTCTACTCACAGCGGCTACTTGGATGACCGTCCGCATCTGGCCGACTTCTGCCGGTCAGGACAGGCAGAACTGGCCAGGAGCAGTCATTTAGCGTCTAAAAATCAAGGGCGATTCATTCAGCAGTTACCATTTCAAACAGAAACTGATCAGCGCTCTTTCCGGCTTCCAGGAGTGGCGCTGAAAGCTCAACTAGAAGTGAATTGCTGTGAGTTGAGAAGAACTCACTGGCGATATCGTCTAGGTCGCCGCCGGCAGCTTGAACATGCAAATCAATTAGGGATCGACGAGTCGACAGCAAGATAATCGGCCCCCTACCATTGCGAGAGTGGATGTCCAGTACCCACGCCCCTTTCTCCTGACTGTTGAGTTTTTCGCACAACGCTAACAGGTAGCTTCGGGCCTCTTGCTGGACTTCCTCATTGAACCATAAGCCAATACCGACAGAGAGATCCGGGATTCCGTCCGTAAACGGCCCAATGTACTCATAAACTTTTCCGGTAAGGGTGCCACTCCACAAAATGAGTTGAGCGTCATGGCATTTGAATCCGTCATTGGTGAGCGTCAAGCCACAAAAAGTAGGCCAGATGAAGTCTCCACCACTACCCCCACGAGGAGCTCGAAGTTTCTCAAGACTTGTCCCTTGAAACGCGATTCTAAGGCAGTTATCCGCAACTCTACCCAGCCCTGACAACCCTTGTGTGAGTCTTTGATAGGCGGGGTAGGCGGTAATATCCGCCAGATCGATGCGGGTTCCGTTCATACCGTTGTCTCCAAGGAATTTTTTCAATTGTTTAGTGAGGTAATTCAATGCACTAGTCGACGAGTTATGGTCCGTAAAAGCGCGTAAGTACTTTTCAATAGCACGCCAGTACAAGGTCTGATGGGTCCAGTCCGATGGAGGCAAAGTGGAGTGTGTAATCAGGACAAGGCCGCCAAACGTCTCCTTCCGACTTCTACGGTATGACTGGTACATGGACAATTGATCCACTCGCCCCAGCTCATCTTGGTATTGGGTAAATCCAGCTGCGATTTTGCTCTCGATGATTAGGAAAAAATTAGAGCATCGTCCAATCAGGTCTGGGCGTTTACCCTCCGCCCCGTGGTCGCCTGGGCCGATGACGTGCTGAGTCTCCCAGACAATTGAATTGAGATTACTCAGTTCTCCAAGTTGGGTCGGTGCCAGTTTGAAGAGGTCAGTCAGCACCTCTGTGACTCGACCAGCAAGCGTCACTTGACGTAGCCACTCGGCGAAGAGCTCGGTGAGAAAATCCTCAAGGGGTGTCCGAAATTCGTTCTGTCGGAACGCGAACAAGCGGTCGAAAAAACTCATACCTTTCCTTGGGCGTTGGGGGCAAACGCAGATTCTGGCATAGTCAGATGCTCATGAGCTGGCTAAATGCCTTTACGGTTTTTGGAAACTCACTCATGTTGATCGCCTCCGCCCAAAAAACGACTTCCGAGAGCAAAAACTGGATTTAAACAGAACGTCCGCTTTTGGCCGATTTCAGCCTGTCACCCAAGGCAGCAACCGACCCTTTGCTGCCGGTTGGACACGGCAGATTTCCACCAAAACCTCCCGCCGGTCATAATGTGTAAGTAACCAAGAGTCGCCTTAATCGCAGGGTAGCGCTGGCGGGCTATCTAAAAATGGGGCTGTGCCCATCGGCAATATCCAAGTCGAGCACAAGATTCTGCCGTGGGCACTGGGTCGCTTGAACTGGCTGTTTGCCAAGTCGTCACGCAGCGGCAAACACGCGCCAGCGATCATGAGCAAGCCCCAGATGCTTTGGGACTACAAGGACGACGCAACTAACGGAGTAGTCGAAACGATGATTTTGGTTGTCGAGGGTATCAGTGCCAGCGGGAAAACCACGTGGTGCGCCAAGCATGGAGGGCAACATGTCATTGCTGAAAACGGCCGTTTTGAAAACGAGCCGGATCGGATAAAGGATCCCGTCGGAGCAGCCACTTTTTGGGCGGAGCGGAACGTGGATCGCTGGCAAAAGGCGCTGGCCATGGAAGATATTTCTTCGTGGGCTTTGTGTGACAGTGACCCTCTCAAGCTCCACTACATTTGGAGCCTTTGGCAGATCGGCGAGGCGAGCGAACACGACTGGCGAATGGAGTTGGACGCTACCAGGGAAACGATTGCACAAGGACGTATCGGCTTTGCGGACTGTTACATTGTTGGCCGAATAGATGCTCAGCTCGCGCGCGAACGAGCCAAGGCAGACACCACCCGGCGACGGAGTAAATTCGAGCTGCATGTGCGCCTTCAACAGGCGCTACTGACCTGGTACTGCGCTATGGATGAAGTGCTTCCCGGCAGAGTGCAATTTGGGTTTCCTTCAAAAATGCCCACCGTGGAAAAGTTTGAGGGAAGATATTTGGTCACGGCCTTTGATCAAATGATCGCATCGCTCCCCAGAAAATAATCAGCTCTTTTGCCGACAGGGATTTGATTGCTGCCCGTCGCAAATTGCAGCTATCGACCCAAAATTTGTCATTCGCGCCTATTGCGAACACGTCGTTTCACTCATCGAACTTATGTGAATCTGGTATCAGTGCTATGTAATTAAGGCGGTTTATCGATTAATCGCTGAAAGGTAATTTGCTCTCGGGGTTATCAAACCGAGAGCAAGCCATGATCCAGCGTTTCATCCGTCAATGCGTGCCCGCCGCGGCAAAGGCCGGCAGTCTGTGTTTTGCGCTCGGCGCCAGTGCCTTCGTCAGCGCTGAGGGGCAGGGGCCACTGGTGATCAAGGAGCAGGGCAGCCTCGTTGCCGGCGGCGGCTCGATGACCCAGCCGGGAACCTTCGACCCCTATAAACCGTTGATGCCCGATGGCCAGACCTATCACGGCGACCATGTGTACGCGTTCTATCAGGTGCCCGTCGAGGCGCGTCCGTTGCCGATTCTCATGCTGCATGGCGCGGGGCAGTCCGCGAAGTCCTGGGAGACAACGGCCGATGGTCGTGAAGGGTTCCAGAACATTTTCCTGCGGCGAGGATTCTCCACCTACCTGATCGACCAGCCGCGCCGTGGCGATGCGGGGCGGAGCCTGGTTGAAACGACGATCAAACCGGTGGCGGACGAGCAGCTGTGGTTCAACCAGTTCCGCATCGGCCTGTGGCCCGAGAGTTTCAAGGGCAGTCAGTTTCCCCGTGGGCAGGCGGCACTGGAGCAGTTCTTTCGGTCGATGACGCCCAACACCGGGCCTTACGACATTGACGTCGTATCCAATGGCGTTAGCGCGCTGTTGGAAAAGACCGGACCGGCCATCCTGTTCACCCATTCCCAGGGTGGCGGCCCGGGTTGGCTGGCGGCGATCAAAAGCCCGAATGTGCGAGCCATCGTGGCGTTCGAACCGGGCAGCAGCTTCGTGTTTCCCGAGGGCGAGGTGCCCGCGCCGATTGCCAGCGCGTTCGACACAGTCGCGGGGCAGGCCGTATCGGCGCAGCAGTTCAAGGCGCTGACCCGCATCCCCATCGTCATTTTCTACGGCGACAACATCCCCGACCAACCGGTCCGGTTGCCGGCCCAGGACAGTTGGCGCGCGCGGCTCGAGATGGCGCGCCTGTGGCGCGATGCGGTGAATCGCCATGGCGGTGACGTCAGGCTCGTCCACTTGCCGCAGATCGGTATCAAGGGCAATAGCCACTTTCCTTTTTCGGACATGAACAACCTCGAGATCGCTGATCTGGTTTCGCAGTTTCTCGCTGAAAAAAATCTGGACTGAACCAGCGCGTGGCGCTGTCGGCCACCTCTCACACTCACTTGAAATGTCAGGAGTACTCCCATGCTGCGAACCACGTTGAAGGCCTCGTTGATGGCGGCCATGATCGGGATGTCGGGCGTCGAAGCCGAAGCCGCGGACTACAAGCAGAATCCCTTCACCTTGACCTACGGTGGCGCACTGACCAGGAACGAACCGGGCAAGGTCAACATCCATCCGGTCAGCTACAAGCTGGATGGCCTGGACATTTCCGCCAACGTCTACACCCCGGCGAATTATGATGCGGCGAAAAAATACCCGGTGGTCGTGGTGGCGCACCCCAATGGCGGGGTGAAGGAGCAGGTCGCGGGACTGTATGCCCAGCGTCTGGCGGACCAGGGCTACATCACCATCACGGCGGATGCGGCGTATCAAGGCGCCAGCGGTGGCGAGCCGCGCAATGTGGACAAGCCGGCCCATCGCATCGAAGACATCCATGGCATGGCGGACTTCATTGCCCGCTACCCCGGCGTCGACAGCAAGCGCCTGGGCTTGCTGGGTATCTGCGGCGGTGGCGGCTATTCATTGGCAGCGGCGCAAACCGACAAGCGCTTCCAGTCGATCGCGACCTTGAGCATGTTCAACTCGGGGCTGGTCCGCCGTAATGGCTACCAGGACTCGCAGCTGTCGACGATTCAGCAACGCCTGCAGCAGGCGTCGGCGGCCCGCGCCCAGGAAGCGGCGGGTGGGGAAGTGCTCTATGTTGGTGATGCCAAGCTGACCGATGAGCAGATCGCCAAGCTGCCGTTCGATCTGTATCGACAGGGTTTCGAGTACTACGGCAAGACCCACGCTCACCCCAACTCGACGTTTCGATACACCCAGAGCAGCCTGATGGACCTGATGAGCTTCGATGCCACGGACCAGATCGAGCTGATCGACAAGCCGTTGCTGATGATCGCCGGCAGCAAGGCCGACAGCCTGTACATGTCGCAACAAGCCTTGGCCAAGGCCACCGGTACCCAGGACAAAAAGCTGTTCACCATCGAGGGCGCGACCCATATCGACACCTACTGGGTGCCTGCGTATGTAGACATCGCGATGGACCAGCTGACCGCGTTTTACCAAAGAACGCTCTGACTTGAAGGGATACGTGCTCATGAAAAACACCTTGATAGGCATTGCGGTGTGCGCGGCAGCTCCCTTTGCCGACGCCGCTGCAGACAAAGCTAGCGAGTCCCGCCGGCCCGAGCAGCAGATCAGCCGATCAGGCACCCAGGTTGCGGTAACGGGCGCTTCGGAAAATTTCACCGGTCGGGTACGGGTCGATCCCTTGTTTCCCGCCACGGATGAGATCAAGGCGTCCGGCGCGTATGTCAGCTTCGAAGCGGGCGCACGCTCGGCCTGGCACACCCATCCCGCAGGACAGCGATTGGTGGTGACTTCCGGCCTGGGACTGGTCCAGGAGTGGGGCAAGCCTGTGCAGGAAATTCGCCCCGGCGACGTGATTGTCTGCCCACCGGGCGTCAAGCACTGGCATGGCGCCGCGGCGACGAGCGCCATGACCCACCTGGCCGTGACGGGTTCGGTGGATGGCAAGAGCGTGCAATGGCTGGAGAAAGTCAGCGACGAGCAATACCACGCCCAGAGTTCGCTGGCACCGCAAGCCGAGCCTGTGACCCAGGCCATTTCCGAGACGCTATCCGCCAGGCAACAGGCCATCCCGTTGATCGCTGCCGCCATGGCCACGAGCAACATGTCCGGGCTCAATACCGCGTTGAACCAGGGGCTGGATGCGGGCCTGACGGTCAGCGAGGCGAAGGAAATCCTGGTGCAACTCTATGCCTACAGTGGCTTCCCGCGCAGTCTCAATGCACTCGGCGAGCTGATGAAAGTGGTGGAGGCGCGCAAGCAACGCGGCGTGCAGGACGACCCGGGGCGCGAGCCCGGTCGGCTCATTCCCGTCGGCGATGAACTGCTGGCGGCGGGTAAAGCCAACCAGACGCGCATCGCCGGTGCGCCGGTGCAGGGCCCGTTGTTCGACTTCGTTCCCGTCATCAATCAATACCTGCAGGCGCATCTGTTCGGCGACATCTTCGAGCGTGACAACCTGGACTGGCAAAGTCGTGAGCTGGCCACTGTCGCTGCGTTAGCCGTCACGCCCGGTGTCGAGCCGCAACTGCGCTCGCACATGGCGGCCAGCCTCAGGGTCGGCCTGACGGCGGCGCAGTTGCGTCAGCTGATCCGGCTGTTGGCTGACCAGGGCGATGCGGCCGCTGCCAAACGCGCCGCTGAAGCGCTCGACAGTGTCCAGGCCAATCAGCCCTCATAACGCAAGGCTTCGCGCAGCAAGGTAAAGGCCGGTGAACTCTGGCGCCGGCTCGGATAATAGAGGTGGTAGCCAGAGAAGGGTTCGCACCAGTCCTGGAGTACATGAATCAGCCGGCCCTGCGCGACATGCTCCAGCACCAGGTCCTCCGGCATATAGGCCAGTCCCAACCCCTGGAGGGCCGCCTCCAGGCGCATGGCGATATTGTTGAAGACCAGCTGGCCTTCGACCCGTACCTTCAGTTCCTGTCCGCCTTTCTCGAACTCCCAGAGGAACAGGCCGCCGTAAGTCGGCATGCGCAGGGTGATGCAGTTGTGCACCGTGAGGTCACTCGGTGTGAGTGGCCTGGGGTATCGGCTGAAATACGCCGGGGAGCCCACCACCGCCATGCGCATGTCAGGGCCAATGCGCATCGCGATCATGTCCTTGGCCACTTGCTGGCCCAGCCGCACGCCAGCGTCGAACCCCTCTGCGACGATGTCGGTCAGGCCATAGTCGACGATGATTTCGATGTTCAGGTCGGGATTGTCGGGCAGCAATTTCGCCAGCACCGGATGCAACAGCGTGATCGCTGAATGCTCACCGGCCGTGATACGCAATTTGCCGGCTGGTTTGTCACGAAACTCGCTGAGCAACGCCAGCTCACTGTCGATTTCTTCGAACCGGGGAGCGATTACCCGCAGCAGATGTTCGCCGGCTTCGGTGGGGGAGACGCTGCGCGTGGTACGGGCCAGCAACCTCACCCCCAGGCGCTCCTCCAGTTGACGCATGGCCCGGCTCAACGCCGGTTGCGACATGCCGAGACGGGCGGCGGCGCGGGTGAAGCTGCGCTCCTGGGCCACGGCTGCGAAGATCGCGAGTTGGTCGTAGCTTTCGACGGTCATTGATACGCCCCTGTTATAAACAGGTTGCGATTATGCCATCTGTGCGATTGATCGCCCGGTTTAATCCAAAGCCGGTAGCGGCGTCGTCGAAGCCAACGCCTGTTCGTTCAGGGCGCTTGCGAACGCTTCAGGCGTCGGGCTTTGTGGCCATCGCGCGACGCCCTCCGGCAGCGAGACCCAGGGTTGTTTGCGCTCGATCCAGATATGCGCCATGGGCGTCAAGCGCTCGGCGCCATTGAGCACCCCCGCACGTACCACACGCATACCGGGGGCTGCCGTCGTTTCATTGAACAGCCGGGTGAAACAGGTACCGCAGGCATGCTGGGTGGAGATCTGTCCGTCATGGGCATGGCTGTAGGTGAGCGTGTCGCCGGACACCTCCACCGCCTGTGCGCTGCACAGCATGTGCAAAGCGAACGCGCTGCCGCTCCAGCGTTGGCAATCCAGGCAGTGGCAGGCGTACAGCGGCGCAAGCGTTTCGGTGCGCAATTGAAGATGGACGCGCCCGCATCGGCATTGACCGGTGAAACCCATGGTGCTGCTCCTTATACTGCTGCGTGACAAGCGAGAGGCATATGATCGCTGTTCCTCGCGCGCGGCAGAAGACAACAAATGGAGCAACCGTTGGTAAGGAATGTATGAGCGGCCTTGAATGGGAAAGCCAGCGGGTGTTTCTGGCCGTGTTACGCAGTGGCAGCCTGTCCGGCGCGGCACGGATGCTGGGCATTGCCCAGGCGACTGCGCGGCGACGGTTGGAGAGTCTCGAATCAGGGCTGGGCGTGACTCTGTTCACCCGCACTCCCACCGGTCTTACGCCCACTGCGTCAGCGAAGGGGTTGATCCATCATGTCGAGTCCATGGCGATCGCGGCCGAGGCGTTCAATCGCATGGCCAGCGGCGAAACGGAGGTGTCCCGCGGCACCGTCAGGCTGACCAGCAGCGACTTCCTGGGCGTTGAGGTACTGCCCGGATTGATCCGCGAGTTTCACTACCGACACCCTGGCCTGAAGCTTGAGATGAGCATCAGCGACTCGCTGGAGGACATCTCCCGCCAGGAGGCGGACATTGCCGTGCGCCTGTTGCGCCCAAGCGAAGCAGGGATCGTTGCGCGACGCACCGGGGCCTTGCGCATCGGCATCTACGCCAGTGCTGAGTGCCTTGACCGCTACGGCGAACCCGCGAGTATCGAAGCGCTACGACGTGCCCCGTTGATCGGGCCCGACCGACGTTCTGCCGACCTGCGCCGGCTGGTCGACGTGGGGCTGTGTGCAGCAGACCAGTCATTCACCATTGCCACCGATAACCACCTTGCGCAACTCGCTGCGCTCAAGGCCGGCCTGGGATTCGGCTTGTGCCCGGCCACGGTGGCGGCGACCCATGGCCTGGTCCAGGTCCTGCCGGAACACTTCGGCTTCGAGGTCGACGTATGGATCGCCATGCACAACGACCTGCGCAAGGTCGGGCGCATCGCCAGGACGTTCGAAGCCCTGGGGGAGGCGTTGAACAGGTACCTGGCGAGTTGAAACAGTCGGGACAGTGAGGCTCGCATGCCAGTGAAGTTGCTGGCGCAGTGTCTGGACGATTATGTAGACGACCTCTCACGAGATGCTTACTTGATCTCCGGGTTTGCAGCATCCTGGGCAAAGGTATGAGAGGCAGCCTCTATCCGCTCTTCGAGTTGGGCGATGTAGGTCTGAGCGTCCTCCAGGTTGGGGAACGAAACGGCCGTTTCGCCAAGCCACACTTTGCAACCGCTACCTTGCTCATTTGTTTCAATGGTAATTTTCATCGGCAAACCCTTTGCTGTTGAGGCGGCGGAGGGTAGCGCATTTTTCAGATGATTCAAAATGTATCAGAGGCTCTACATCAAGCGTTTCAAGGCGATTTTATATCAGTATTTGGACTTCGCCAGGTCTTTCTCCAGGTGCGCGAGCAGTGACGCCAATTTCAGCTCGGCATCCGCCAGCGCCTGTTCTGACGCAGCTTGCCAGTAGGGGGCGATTTCGAGCAAATCAGGTTCGGCCTCGGCCCGCAGGCACCATTGGTGATGATCGTGCCAGGAGCCGAGCGACGCTTGCACCGACTTCAATTGAGCCCTGGATGTTGCCTTGAGCGGTGACAGCGTCGGAAACGCATCGGAGAGGTATCGCGCGTTTTTCACGATGATCCTCAGCTCATGCCGATCAAACTGTTTGTCCCGAAGCCCGGCGATCAGTTGAGTGATTCTTTTCTTCAGGGCTTTCTCAATCTGTCTTTTTACATCGACCAGCTCGCCGGCTCTCTCGGCTGTCCGGAACATCTCTGGCCATTGATCCAGTTCGGCAAACAGTTTGCCGAGCAGCGGGCTGGCGGCGATCTTGCGATACTGCTCTTTCAGGAGGGCGCTTCGGCGCATTGCCTGTTGCGAGTAGCCCATTTTGCGCAGTTCATCAGTGATGACCTCCAGATCTCTCGTGGGGGTCGTGGCCCTGCCTACTTCAGCGGCCGCCTGATTCAACTCGATAACCTGCGCCATGTTGCGTAGCGGTCGCAAGAGGCTTCGGATTTTTCGAACTGCGATCCTCAGATCATGCAGTGCTTCGCTATCACTGTTGGCTTGCAGCCGAGCGCGAGCGTGATAGAGGGCGACTTCCAGGGAAATGATCTGAGCCACAAAATCGTCGACAAAAGACATCATCGTCCTCGCTTGCGAGTGGGTTCGCAGAGCGTAGCAGCGATTGCGCAGGTGCGTTTTGCGTCCATCAAACGGGTCGTGTGTCGCCATGAGGGTGGGGCGGGTTACATGGCCGATGCCGGCTCGCCATAGGGTTGCCACCGGTCTACTTCCCTGCATTCAGAAAGGACTTATCTACACTTCAGCTATTGCCAGCAGTGCGCGCAATACCACCAGGTAGACGAGGAATCCGTGATGAGCACACGCGACGCTGGCATCGAATCAGTCAATTGCAAACCCTTGCGATCGCTTTTCGCCCTGGTGTGCGCCATGGCGCTGTTTTGCCCTGCGCTCGTAAACGCCGGCGCGTGGGATGACCTCACGAGAAACGTGACGAAAAGCGTTTCCGATGCCGCGAGCAAAGGGGTCGACGCTGTGACCAAGGGGGTTAGTTCGACCCTGGACGGTAGCTCATCACAGCCGGCTGCCCAGACCCCAGGCGTGCCACAATCCAGCACTTCGGCGCCTGTATCAGGCGGGCTGCGCCTGAATGCCCCAGGTTCGACCGATTGCCTGAGCGTCAAGCCTGCCGCGGACGACAAGGCCATGCTCACCAACAACTGCGGCAGCGAGATTGTGGTCTTGATTGCACCCACGACCACCGCCAATTCGTGCCTGCAATTCAACATCCCCCCCGCTAAAACCAATCGCGTTGCCTATGGCAATAACGGGGTCGTACGTGCGGTGTGCCATAGTCGTATGAATGATTCGGCAATTCATTGCAAATGCGGTACATGAGCCGAGTGGTTACAGGGCTGGACCATCGTCCAGCCCATCCTTGACGAAGTCAGACGGTGAGTGAGCGCCATGACGCGCTCGACGATATCTTCTTCGCTGACGATCACATGGGCAGCTCCGGCATCGAGCAGTGCTTGTGCCTTCGCGCGGGTTCGAGTGATCGCGATGGTATGACGTGCAGCAATCGGCTCAAGATCCACAACGTGCTCAGCGCAACGACTTTTGGTAATAGAACCGGGTATGTCCCGGCGGATAATCTGCCAGGCGTCCAAATTCGCAGTAGCCCAGTTTTTTATAAAACCCGGGTGCCTGAAAGCTGAAGGTCTCCAGCCAGATACCGATGCAGTTTTTTTTCTGCGCGACCTCTTCAGCCATCTGCATCAGCCGTTCTCCGATGCCCTGGCCACGCATCGACACGGGAACACTGACAAGATCGATCAGTAGCCATCGATAAGAGACCTTGCCATAGAGTCCACCAATGACTTCGTGACTCTCGGGGTCTCGTAGCAACAGGGCAAATGTTTCATGGGCATCGTCCCCACCCTTGGCCAGGTTATGAGCCAGCAACGGGTTCAGGATTCCCAACCGCTCTGCTTCAGTCACATTTTCCGAAAGCTGGATTTCCATAGGCATGACGCTCTCCCTGAGCGATGAGTAACCGGGTCATCAAAGGTAGCCCATTTCTGTCATTGCCAGGTGAATCGTGGTCGCTTGCGGGTCGATCACTCGGTGGTCGTTTTGAGCCAGAGCGAGGCTGACGATTTCTTTGTCTTGGCGACCTCGTCGCAGTAGTCCATGGCCTGGAAGTTCTTCGCGGCGCGCGAGGCGGGCACCCTTACCCAGTGCACATTGAGCAGAGTGCCTACAGAGGAATCCTTGACCTGGGTATTGGCGTCGTCGCGCTCGGCATAGGCGACGCTGATCTTTCCAGGCGCGCGCTGGTCGTCGAGCGGCCAGCCGCACACCATCGCGTAGAGCGGGGTGGCTTTTGGGTCCAGCGGGAACTTCGCGGGCTTCACGTTGCGTCGAGCCACCATCTGCTGCAGCGAAGGCAGGTACTCGACCGAGTGCAGCAGATGCACCTCGCCCGACTCGAACCAGCCGAACACCGCCATGCCACCCGCCGGCATGTCGCCGCTTTCAGGTGCGATGCCGTTGAGGACCGCCAGGATCGTGTACTTGCTGTCTTTGAGATTGCGACTGAAGTAGTTGCCGCCGACCAGCATCGACGCTGACGCGGTCGGGGTGTCGGCTGTGTCGTCCGCGTCAGCCGCGTGGACCGGTACCGTACCGAGCAATACGCCAAGCGCGAGCGCCACGGCAGGAAGAGCGGCTGCTGTGACCCATGTTCCGCAGCGCGATATCCGGCTTCGGGTGGTCGTGTGGGGGTAGGCGGTCATCGTCCCTCCGGCACTGATGGCGGTATGTTCATCGCAGGCGGGCGACGTCTCCCTTCAATGTAGTGTGACTTGCGAGTCCTCGCGTCGCAAAAACCGTAAACAGGCTGATCATCCCGGTGCGCTGCTGCGGATCTCCCCAAGAATGCGAGCCGCATCTCTCGAAGGCGGCAATCCGAACACGCGAGCATAGTCGCGGCTGAATTGGGTGGCGCTTTCATAACCGACTTCGAACGCCGCGCCAGTGACACTGCTGGCATGGGCCACCATCAGTGTCCGGGCCTGCAGCAGGCGCACCCGCTTTTGATACTGCAATGGACTGAGCGCCGTGACGGCCTTGAAGTGTCGGTGGAAGGCTGACACGCTCATTGACGCAAGCTGTGCCAAGGCGTCCACGCGGATCGGTTCGGCAAAGTCCTGGCGAATGTGCGCAATGGCCAGGTTGACGCGCGCCATGGCGCTGTCGGGTGCCGCGATATCGCGCAGCATCCAGCCATGGGGGCCTTGCAGGACACGGAACAGAATCTCTCGCTCGTAGACCGGCGCCAGGGCCGCGATTTCCTCAGGCTTGTTCATCAAGCGCAGCAGGCGCACCCAGGCATCCATCAGTTCGGGGGTGACGGCGGCCACCGAAAAACCTGCTTCCTGTTCATGCTGCCCGAGCGGTTTGGGCAGGTCGGCGAGGAGCGTGGTCAAGACAACCGGATCAAGTGTCAGGCTGACCGCCAGATAAGGTTCGCCGCCTGCAGAGGGGTGGACCTGGCCGACCGCTGGCAGGTCGATGGACATGACGAAGTAAGTCGCCGGGTCATATCGAAGCGTCCGGTCGGCGATGGTCATGGATTTACTGCCCTGCAGAATCAGGTTGATCATCGGTTCGTAGACGGCGGCCAGCAGGTGTTCAGGGATTTCACCCTGGACCATGGCGACGCGCGGGATACCCGTGTCCGTGCGGCGGTTTTCGGCGCGGCATGTCAGGGCACGAAGTTCTGTCAGTTGGGTTTTCATGGCGTTCATCTGAACTCACGCGGCTACGCGCACGCAAGCAAAAAGCAGAAACAGGCAGGTTTCGAGCAGGAACGGCTGCGCTGGCTGCGAGGCACAGGGCTACTGTGGTGACTCACCTCAGTGACATGGGAGCAGCGCATGAGCGTTATCGTAATTACCGGCGGCAGCCGGGGCATCGGCGCCAGTACCGCCGAGCACTGTGCCCGGCGCGGCATGGGCGTCATTCTGACCTACAGAAGCAATGTCGATGCAGCCACCTCCGTCGTCCAGCGTATACAGGCATCGGGCGGCAACGCCGTGGCGCTTGAGCTGGACGTTGCGGATGTCAGCCAGTTCGGCCATTTCCGTGAAAGGGTGCAGCAGACCCTGCAGGAAACCTGGGGCGTGGAAACGCTGGCGGGGCTGGTCAATAACGCGGGCCACGGCCTGTTCAATCCCCTGGAATCGGTCACCGAAGCGCAGTTCGACGGATTGCTCAATGTCCACCTCAAAGGTCCGTTTTTTCTGACGCAAACCTTGCTGCCCTTGCTGGGCGAGGGCGCCAGCATCGTCAATCTGACCAGCGCCACCACTCGCGTCGCCACCCCCGGTGTGGCGCCCTATGCCGCCTTCAAGGGCGGGCTGGAAGTGCTGACCCGTTACATGGCCAAGGAGTTCGCTGAGCGACGCATACGCGCCAACGCGGTGTCGCCGGGGGCTATTCGTACGGAGCTGGGTGGCGGTTTGAATGAGCAATTCGAGGCGTTGCTCGCCTCGCAAACGGCGCTCGGTCGGGTGGGCGAACCCCAGGACGTCGCTCAAGTGATTGCCATGCTGCTGTCCGAAGAAGGGCGCTGGATCAATGCCCAATCCATCGAAGTGGCGGGCGGCTATTTCATTTGAATCACTCTCTGATGGCGAGGCTACTCCATGCTTGATCACATTTTCCTGTCGGTCAGTGACATCGATCGTTCCGTTCGTTTCTACACGGCGGCATTGACCCCGCTGGGCATCACCGCAAGGCTCGATTACGACGGCAAGGATGGCCCGCCAGGGCATCCCGACCTGAAAGGTTTCGGTGCCAATGGACGGATGTTCTTCTGGCTGCGCGAAGGCGTGGTGGAGGGTCGAGCGGTGCATGTCGGCTTTGTGGCGAGCAGCAGGAGCGAGGTAGATGCGGCCTATGCGGCGGCCCTGGGAAGTGGCGCTGTCGACAACGGCGCCCCGGGTGCACGTCTGCATTACGACCCTGATTACTACGCCGCCAATGTTCTGGACCCGGATGGGTACAGCCTAGAATTCGTCTATAAAAAATGGCAGCACGCCCAATGAGCACACTTCTGATTTATGGAGCCACCGGCTATACCGGTCGTATGGCTGCAGAGCGGGCGAAAGCGCTCGGCCTGGATTTCGAAATCGCCGGGCGCAATCAGTCACGACTGGCGACACTCGCAGCGCATCTGGACGTGCCGTTTCGCGTGTTCGATTCCGGTACGCAAGCCGAGGACGCGTTATCCGGCATCTCGGTATTACTCAATTTCGCGGGGCCGTTTGCGCACACCGCAGAGACCTTGATGCGTGCCTGTATCAAGGCGGGTGTCGACTATCTGGACATCACAGCCGAGATCAACGTTTACCGGCTGGCTGAGAGACTGGGCGCAGAAGCAGCTGCAAATCACGTCATGCTATTACCGGGCGTCGGTTGGGATGTCGTGCCTACCGACTCGCTGGCGGTGCATGTCGCCAAGCGTGTCGAAGAGCCTGTTGTGCTGAGCATCGCGCTGCAGGTCCCCGGGTCCATGTCACGAGGGTCGGCCATGAGTGTCAGCGAAATCCTCGGAGCAGGTGTGCTGGCGAGGATCGATGGTGAACTCGTTGCAACACCTGATGCCCCATTGCGTCACTTTGATTTTGGTCAGGGGCCGGTCCTTTGTGCGCCACTGTCTTTCGGTGATCTGGTGACCGGGTGGCATTCGACCGGCATCCCGAATATTGCGATGTTCGTGCATATCGCGGGCGATGCGTTTCCAGAAGGAGATCTGTCGCAATTGCCTGATGGTCCGACCCCCGAGGAACGGGAGGCTCATCGGGCGCGTGCTGTGGTTGAGGTTACAGGGGCAGATGGCGCAATCGCGCGATCAACGATCGAAACCGTAAACGGCTATTCCTATACGCCGTTGGCGGCAGTGGAAGCAGCGCGCCGCGTATTGACCGGTGAACGGCAGCCGGGCTTTGCAACCCCGGCCAGGGTCTTCGGTGATGGATTTGCCGAGAGTATTGCCGGGACGCTGATCACCGATTTCTAAAGTCGGTGTTGGCTGTTCAAGAGGCCGGTACAAGTTTTCTTGCGGGGGCGACCGGCCGGAATCTCGCTGCTTCTCGCACAGGTGACCGGCGAATCCATCCGCGCTTCGGGCGGTGTTCGTGGTGTGGGTTACTGACGCAGCTGCTTGAGCCTCCAGGCGCACGCAAGCGTGTGCCTGGCTGAGCTTCGGTTAAACCTGTACCGCCTCGATTTCTCGGGAGTCGAAATCGGCTTGGGCCTTCATGACGGCGTCCAGGTGATCGAGTGTCCAGAGATACAGAGCGTTGAAAGGGTGTTCGAGTGTCCTGCCCAGCGGCGTGATGCTGTATTCAACCGCCACCTGCGAGGAGGGGATGACTCGCCTGGCCAAAATGCCGTTGCGTTCAAGACGGCGAAGGGCCTGAGTCAAGGCTTTCTGGGTGATCCCGTCCAGGCATCGTTTGAGTTCATTGAATCTCAGTGGCTTCTTGCACAGTGCTGCAAGTATCAGCACCGACCACTTGTCCGCGATCTGGTCGAGCAGGAAGCGGCTGGAGCAATCCACGCCTCGATCTGCAGATGCTGGACCGATGTTCGCTGCGGATTTATCGGCGGTCTCGAGCATGGGGTTTCCTCGGGTATACCTGATGACTTCAAAGTGCGTAATTGATATTAGGTATACACAATATACCATCAGGTTTCTACCTATCCGGAGTTACTCATGTCATCTACACACCAGACAGACGCAGCCGATCAGCTCGCGGTCGTTGATACCCTCTACCGCTTCGCCGCAGGAATCGATCTGCGTGACAAAGCACTACTCGCTTGCGCTTTTACTCAGGATGCTGTTTCCGACTTCAGGCCTGCCGCCGCAAAGGCCGGCTTCGAATATCCTGTACTTGAAGGTCGGGACGTCATCGTTGCGGCCCTGTCCAGTGCCCTGGGACAAGTCGATACCACCCATTCGGTCAGCAATCCCCGAGTGAAAATTGAAGGTGACAAAGCGCATCTGGATGCGCTGGTGGAAGCCCAACATGTGTTGAGGAACGATCCCACACGCCACTACCTCATGAAGAACCGCTACGACGTCGATCTGGTGAGGTTGGGTGAGGGATGGAGCATTCAGCGGCTGACGGTCGACAACGTCTGGCGTACAGGTGACATCGCGGTGCTCATGGGCATTTGACCGCGAAGGGGTTCCTGTTGTTTTCCTTTTCTGATCAGTTGGCTTTCACGACAGCAGTCGTGATCTGTGTCCGCCCGAGCGTGTCACGCAGCCATGTGCCCGCTTTCCCCGAACGCAAGAGTGACGACCACACCAAGTCGACACCCACGGTCCAGTCCGTGAATGGATAAGCATCCAGTTCCAGCTCAACCAGCTGCCCATCGGGACTAAGGTCCTGCATTAATTGCTTGGGTACGGTGGCCCAGCCCATTCCTTCGCGCAGCATGTTGATCAGTGTGAGATAGCTTTCGACGCGCCAATGGTTGGGTGAGTTGAGGTACTCGCTGGTGGGCAGCCTGTCCTGGAACGGCAGGTAGACGAGCTGCCGGAAGTTGCTCAGCTGGTTGAAGCTGACCGGGTGCATCTGGGTCAACGGGTGATCCCGGCACACTACATTGCTGAATGTGATGCTGCCAAGGCGTTTGAACTGCAGGTTCTTTGGGTAATGCGAGCGAGTACACATTACGCCCAACAGCACTTTTTTCTCCTCGATCATGCCAAGGGCATCCTGTCTCGATGGATGCAGTACGGTCAGGTCGACATGGGTGAAGTGCTTGGAAAAATCCTGCAGCACGGGTGCGAGTGCCTGATAGGGGATGGCATCGTCGATGCTGATCACCAGTTCGGTTTCCAGCTCTTCGGCCAAGCTGCTTGCGCGGTTCTCCATGTTGAAACATTGACCAAGAATGGCCTCGGCGTCGCGCAATAGCGCACGCCCCTCCGTCGTCAACTGGGGATAGCGCAGGCTTCGGTCGAACAGCGTGACGCCCAGGTCGATCTCAAGGTTCGCAACGGAAATGCTCACGGCTGACTGCGATTTGCCCAGTTTGCGCGCTGCGGCCGAGAAAGAGCGCTCACTGGCGACCGCAGAAAATGCGGCCAGTTGCTCCAGGGACAACCTCATAGATGCACCATAAAAAAAATCAATAGGTCCCATTTTTACAACGGGAGCGGCGGGGCGCATTTTGGCCCTGCCTTACCAGGCAACCACAACAATAACCTATCCCATCACTGCCTCGACAATAACAACCAGGAGAGGACAATGACTAATGCTGTGCACCCTGTGGATCGGCGGCTACCGCTGGCTCAAACCGTGATACTTGGCTTTCAACATGTGCTGGTGATGTATTCGGCATGCATCATCGTGCCGCTGATTCTCGGTGCCGCACTGCAACTCCCCAAAGACCAGTTGACCCTTATCATCAACGCAGACTTGTTTGCCGCGGGCCTGGCGACACTCGTGCAATGCGCAGGGAACCGGTTTTTCGGCATTCAACTGCCGATCATGATGGGCGTGACCTTCGCTTCGGTAACCCCGATGATCGCCATTGCCCTGAACCCGTCCCTGGGGCTGCCAGGCGTCTATGGTGCAATCATCGCCTCCGGCTTCTTCGGCATTCTCTTTGCCCCGGTCATGGGCCGATTGCTGCGCTTTTTTCCGCCGGTGGTAACCGGCACCGTGCTTCTGGTTATCGGCATCAGCTTGATGCGCGTGGGGATCGACTGGTCAGCCGGAGGCCATCCGCTACTGGCCGATGGCAGCTCCAATCCGGACTACGGCAATCCGGTTTACCTGGCCATTTCTCTTTTACAGCTGATCCTGATCCTGGGTATCAACCGCTTCGCCAAAGGATTCATTGCCAATATCGCGGTGCTCCTGGGGGTACTGGTCGGCTTTTTCATAGCGTTCTTTCGCGGCGATATCGTGCTTGACGGCATACATCAGACGCCATGGTTCTCGACGATTACGCCCTTCGCGTTTGGTGCGCCGAAATTCGATGTTGTCGCCATTGTTTCAATGTGTCTGGTCATGCTGGTCACCATGGTCGAGTCGACCGGAATGTTCCTGGCGCTGGGCAAGATGGTTGACCGACCGACTACTCGTCAAAGGTTGGTGCGTGGCCTTCGTTCGGATGGCCTGGGTGCCATTCTCGGCGGGGTGTTCAACGCGTTTCCCTATACCTCTTTCTCGCAAAACATTGGCCTGGTGACCATGACCGGTGTCAAGAGCCGCTATGTGTGCATAGCCGGCGCGATGATTCTGATCGGGCTGGGACTTTTTCCCAAGCTAGCCTACATCGTTGCCTCCACCCCTCAGTACGTACTCGGTGCCGCCGGCATGGTGATGTTCGGCATGGTCACGTTGATGGGGGTGCGCATCCTTTCCACCGTCGACTTCGAACAGTCGCGCTACAACCTTCTGGTCGTGGCCACGAGTGTGGGCATAGGCATGATCCCGATGGTCTCGCCGCTCTACTTTCACCATTTGCCCGACTGGAGCCGGGTGTTCACCGAAAGCGGGATCGTTCTGAGCGTTTGCAGCGCACTGATTCTCAACATCCTTTTCAACGGGCTCGGCAAGGCCGACGAAGCCGAAGCAGCAGCAGCCCGCACCGCGGCGCTGAGCGACAGTTGAACAACAGAACAACCAAAAAAATAATCAGCAAAAAGGGTTAAGTACGATGACTATTGAACTCATCAGGGCCGACCTCGTCCTCACCATGGACGCCCACAACACTGTGATCGAAGATGGCGCAGTATTGGTCAAGGACGGCCTGATCGCGGATGTCGGTCCGGCGCAGGCGCTGCTCGCGCGCCATCCCCTGGCCCCGGTACGCCGGTTGACCGATCGCCTGTTGATGCCAGGGCTGGTCAATACCCATTGCCACTCCGGCATGCTCCGAGGCACTGCAGAGGGCTTGCCGGTATGGGATTGGTTGCAGCAGTACATCGACCCCATGCATCGGGTACTGCTGCCCAGTGAGGCGCGTTTGTCTTCCATGCTTTGCTACAGCGAAGCATTGCTGTCCGGCACCACCACGGTGGTCGATATGTGGCGATACATGCACGGCAGTGCAGAGGCAGCCAATGAGCTAGGCATTCGCGCGGTGTTGGTGCCCTATGTTGCCGAACACCCGGACCATGATTACTTCGAGACCTTCGACGGCAACGAAGCCTTGATTGAGCGATGGCACGGCGGGGCGAATGGCCGCATCAGTGTGTGGGTGGGCCTGGAACATATGTTCTACGCCGTCCCGCAGGCCTTCAAGCGCATCGCGGATATCTGCAAAGCCAACAAGGTTGGTTTCCACACCCACAGTAACGAAAGCCGCTTTGACGTGGAGGAAACCATCCGGCGTTACGGAATGCGTCCCGTACAGGCCCTGGAGAAGTTCGGCCTGCTCGATGCCAGCAAGGTTCTGCTTGCTCATTGCGTGTGGGTCGACGACGAAGAGATCGCGCTGATGGCGCGCCGCAATATCGGTGTGGCACACAATCCCGTCAGCAACATGAAGCTGGCATCCGGTGCCGCTCCGATCGAAAAACTGTTGGCAGCAGGCGTTGCGGTCGGCCTGGGCACCGATGGTGAAAAAGAGAACAACAACCTGGACATGTTCGAGGAGATGAAGGTGTCCTCGCTGCTGGCCAAATTCGCCAACCTCAATGCAGCAGCACTGGATGCATGGTCGGTATGCCGCATGGCCACGATCGACGGAGCACGCGCCCTGGGCATGGACAAACAGATCGGCTCGCTGGAAGTCGGTAAAGCCGCGGACATCATCGCTGTTCGCGTTGATACGCCGAGGATGACGCCGCTTATCACCCGTGGCCCGCTGGCCAATCTTCACCACAACCTGGTGCACGCCGTGCAAGGCGGTGATGTGGACATGACAATGGTGGCCGGTCGCGTGCTGGTCGAGAACGGACAACTCAAGAACGCTGACCTGGACGTGCTGATCACCGAGGTCAACGAAACGGTCCCTGATTTGTTTGCCCGTCGAAAAGTCTGGCTGGACCAGGCCGGGGTCTCCATCAACGAGCTTGATCGAGTGAGTGGCGTTTGACCTCGAGGAAACCTTCATGCAAAACATCCGAAATGACAATTCTCCCAGGCAGGGGGTTATCCAATACGTGCTCAACGGTGAAGTGCAATCGCTTGAGCATGTCGACACTACCCGCAGCCTGCTCAATCACCTGCGCGAAGATCGCTGCCTGACGGGCACCAAGGAAGGTTGTGCCGAAGGAGACTGTGGCGCCTGCACGGTCGTCGTTGGCGAATTGCTGGATGGTGAACTGCGGATGCGCACAGTAAACGCATGCATCCAGTTCATGCCGTCCCTGGACGGTAAGGCTGTGTTTACCGTTGAGCACCTGCGCCAGGAAGCAGGGACATTACACCCGGTGCAGCAAGCGCTGGTCGATTGCCATGGATCGCAGTGCGGCTTTTGCACGCCCGGGTTCGTCATGTCCTTGTGGAGTCTCTACCTCGAACATGAGCAATGTGACGAACGTCCGGGGCGAGAGGATATCCGTTCCACGTTGACCGGTAACCTCTGCCGTTGCACCGGTTACCGACCGATCCTGGACGCAGGTGAGCAAATGTTCGAGCGGGCGCCCGTAAGATTCGAACGCGAGGCCTTGAAATTGAAGCTGGAGGTGCTCGAGCGCAGCGAGACACTCGTATACGAACATGAGGGTCGACGCTTTTTTGCTCCGAGCAATATGCAGGAGTTGATCAGGCTGCGTGCCGAATACCCCGGCGCGCTGCTGTTGGCGGGGTGTACCGATATCGGTTTGTGGACGACCAAGCAGTTTCGCGATATCGGCGACATCATTTTCGTCGGCAAGGTGCCGCAGCTCAAGCGAATCGAGCGCGATCAGCAATTTTTACGCGTTGGCTCAGCCGTATCGCTGACCGACAGCTTCGCCGCTATCGTCGAGCTCTACCCGCAACTCAAGGAACTCTGGGAGCGCTTCGCCTCCAAGCCTATCCGCAACGCTGGCACCTTGGGTGGCAACGTCGCCAATGGCTCGCCCATCGGCGATTCGATGCCGGCGCTGGTTGCGTTGGGGGCCAGGGTGGTCATGCAGGGCCTTGGTGGAAGCCGGACACTTGCACTCGAGGATTTGTACACCGGCTACATGCGCAAGGACATGCACGCCGATGAGTTTGTGGAAGCACTCTTGATTCCGTTGCCCGAAGCAGGTTGGCAGATGCGCACTTACAAACTGTCCAAGCGTTTTGACTCGGACATCTCGGCCGTCTGTGCGGCATTTTCCATTCGCCTCGACGCAGGGCGTGTCGTTGATTGTCGGGTGGCATACGGCGGTATGGCAGCAACGGTCAAAAGAGCCTGCCATTGCGAGCAACAGTTGATCGGCATGTCCTGGACCGAGGACACGCTGGAACAAGCCAAGGCCGCGCTTGATGAGGATTACCAGCCACTCTCCGATATGCGTGCCAGCGCTGAGTACAGACAGCAGTGCGCAAAGAATCTGCTCTATCGCTTCTATCTTGAAACCCGCCTGAATCAGCCAGTGCCCAAGGAACGCATTCGGGTCTTTGATGTGGCCCAGGAGCAACCATGAACAAGCCAGTCAGTCTATCCAACGAGCCATTGAGACAAGGCGCCGCCGGGCGCGCATTCACGCATGAGTCAGCTCATCTGCATGTCAGCGGTGAAGCGACTTACATCGATGATATCCCCGAACTGCAGGGCACACTGTATGCGGCACTTGGCTTGAGCCAACAGGCCCATGCGCGAATCCTGTCGATGGACTTGAGTGATGTTCTTGCAGCGCCGGGTGTGGTCGCAGTTTTGACTGCAGCTGATATTCCGGGAGCCAACGACTGCGGCCCTATCGTCCACGATGACCCAATACTCGCCGATGGCGTGGTGCAGTACATCGGCCAGCCGGTCTTTGCCGTCATCGCCGATACGTATCACGCCGCGCGCCGTGCAGCTCGACTGGGCAAGATAGATTACGAGGCGTTGCCTGCAATACTCACCCCTGAGCAAGCGAAGCAACAGGGCGCTTTTCTGTTCCCGCCGCTGCACCTGCGCCGTGGCGAAGCCGAACAGGCAATAGGAGGTGCAAGGCGCAGGCTCAAGGGCGAATTCTCCATCGGCGGCCAGGAACAGTTTTATCTGGAGGGGCAAATATCCTATGCCATGCCCAAAGAAGACAACGGCATGCATGTGCTGTGCTCCACTCAGCACCCGACAGAGATGCAAAACCTGATTTCCCATTGCCTGAATCTGCCAAACCACCAGGTTAAAGTGGAGATTCGTCGCATGGGCGGGGCATTCGGCGGCAAGGAGTCGCAATCCGGTCTGTTTGCCTGCGTGGCAGCCTTGGCCGCCGCGCGGCTGAAGCGCCCGGTCAAGGTACGCCTGGACCGTGACGACGACATGATGATCACCGGCAAGCGTCACTGTTTCAACTACGAATATGAGGTGGGTTTCGAGCCCGACGGCTTGATTCGGGGTGTGACCGTAGAGATGTGCTCGCGGGGAGGTTTTTCGACTGACTTGTCCGGCCCGGTGGCGACCCGCGCCTTGTGCCACTTCGACAATGCCTACTTCCTCAGTGACGTGGACATCCGATCCATGGCCGGCAAAACCAACACCCAGTCCAACACTGCCTTTCGCGGGTTTGGCGGCCCGCAAGGTGCGATCGCCATCGAGTACATCATCGATGACATTGCTCGCGAACTGGGTCTGGACCCGCTGGACGTTCGCAAGCGCAACTTCTATGGCAAGCTCGAGCGCAACGTTACCCCCTACGGCATGACGGTGGAAGACAATGTCATCCATGAGTTGGTGGCTGAGCTGGAGCAGACAAGCGACTACCGGGCTCGACGCCAGGCCGTCCTGGCCTTCAACCAGGAAAATGCTGTGCTCAAGAAAGGCCTTGCCCTGACGCCGCTCAAATTCGGCATTTCCTTCAACGTTGTCCACTTCAATCAGGCCGGAGCCCTGGTTCATATCTACACGGACGGTTCGGTGCTGGTGAACCACGGTGGTACCGAGATGGGGCAAGGCCTCAATACCAAGATCGCCCAGATAGTCGCCCATGAGCTGGGCATCGATCTGAGTTGGGTGCGCTCCACCGCAACGGACACCAGCAAAGTACCCAACACCTCAGCAACTGCTGCCTCAAGCGGGACTGACCTGAATGGCAAGGCCGCCCAGGATGCGGCGCGCCAAATCAAGCTCCGCTTGTCACAGATGTTGGTGAATCGATACGGCGGCACGCTCGATGACGTGGGTTATGCCAACAATCAGGCGAGCCTGCATGAGCATCGGCTCAGTTGGCCTGACCTGGTGAGGGCGGCGTATG
Source organism: Pseudomonas sp. SbOxS1 (assembly GCF_013416725.1). Lineage (NCBI taxonomy): Bacteria > Pseudomonadati > Pseudomonadota > Gammaproteobacteria > Pseudomonadales > Pseudomonadaceae > Pseudomonas > Pseudomonas sp. SbOxS1. The sequence continues at coordinate 17,413 of NZ_JAAVXC010000021.1, read as the reverse complement.
AGAGTCGCGTGCAGCTCTGGTCCGATGGTTTCTACGCCACCCCTAAATTGAACTGGGACCGAGAGACACTGAAAGGCAGGCCGTTCTTCTACTTCAGCTATGGCGCTGCCGTATCCGAGGTGCAGATCGACAGCCTGACCGGTGAGTGGAAGTTACTGCGTGTGGACTTGTTGCATGACGCTGGCAAATCCATCAATCCGGCGCTCGATATTGGCCAGGTGGAAGGTGCCTTCATCCAGGCCATGGGCTGGCTCACGATGGAGGAACTGTGGTGGAACAAGGCCGGAAAACTAATGACCCACGCCCCTTCGACCTACAAGATTCCGGCGGTCAATGATTGCCCTGATGACTTTCGCGTCAAGCTGTTCAACAACCGCAACGCCGAGGACACCATCTTCCGTTCGAAAGCGGTAGGCGAGCCGCCTATGTTACTGGCTTTCTCGGTGTTTTTTGCGCTACGCGACGCGATTGCCAGTGTGGCGCAGTACAAACTGAACCCGCCACTGAACGGCCCTGCAACCAGCGAGCGAATCCTGCAGGCGATAACCGCAATTCGAGGCTTTGAATGACTGACTTGACCAACACGACCCCACCCGGCATTTCTGCCCTTGACGTGGAACTTCTGCGCCAGGCCATCCAGCTCTCTTCAGCGGCGAAGGCGCTTGGCCGCCACCCGTTTGCCGCATTAGTGGCCGACCAAAGCGGCAAGTTGATATCGCAGGCTGGCAACAATTCCATGCCCCCCGAAGGCGATCCCACACAACATGCCGAATTGGTCGCAGCCGCGAAAGCTGCCAGGTTGCTGAGCCCGCAGGCCTTGGCCAAATGCACCCTGTACACCAGTGCCGAACCTTGCTGCATGTGCGCCGGGGCGATTTACTGGACCGGCATCGGCCGGGTGGTCTATGCGTTATCCGAGCATGCACTGCTGGGCTTGACCGGCGACCATCCAGAAAACCCGACGTTCTCGCTGCCGTGCCGTGAAGTGTTCGCCCGTGGGCAACGACAGATCCCGGTGTTCGGGCCGATGCTGGAATCCGAAGCGGCCCAGGCTCACGTTGGTTTCTGGAAGTGAACGGCGGCGTTCCATCCATGGGGTGGATGTCGCCAGCGGTTAGGTAGCCCCGGGGGCGCGAGCGAGCCTTGCGCCTTAACCAAGCTGCTCCGCAAGCCCGACAATGATGCCCTCAGGTCCACGCATATAGGCGAGCCGGTACGATTGCTCGTATTGCATCTGGCCAATCAGTTCAGCGCCATGGACCTGCATCCGTGCAACGAGCGCATCGACGTCATCGACGGCAAACATGATGCGCCGAAGACCCAGGGCGTTCATGGGCGTGTCCACGGGCCCGAACCTGACGGGGTCTGGCGTGTGGAATTTGTCCAGTTCAATGCCTTGCCCATCGGGCGTGCGTAGCATCGCGAGGGTGGCTCGCACGTTTGCAAGCCCGATGAGGCCGCCGACGGAAGGCCCTTCAACGGTGGTTTGCCCCTCGAGCTTGAGACCCAGCGCGATGAAGAATGCCTTCACCGCTTCGAGATCGTCGACAACGATCAGGACGTTGTCCATTCGCGTGATGCTCATGTCCTTCGCCCCCTTGGCCTGGCACTAGCGACGATAGTAGCGGTGATCGTCGTCGTAGCGGTGGTGCATGGCTCGGTCCCGGTCGCGGTGGCGCTCCCAATTACGGCGTTCGGCTTCACGGCGGGCTTGCTCTCTACGCCACTGGGCCCTGCGCCATTCGTCTCGGCGCCAATCGTCCCGGCGACTGTGCCAGCGGCCGTCGTGCCAGTAGCGGTCGTCATGGGCGAGCAACGTCTGCTTGCCGGTCATGCTGGCCAAGGTCGGCCAAGGGTTGTCGGCGGCCTTGGCAGGCGCCTCGACGGCTGAGATTTGCGTTGCGACAACAGGGGTTGGCGTCTTCATCGGTGTGGCTGATGCCGAGCCCATTACCGCGAGCGCGAACAGTCCGAAGAGCACCCTCCGTGGGTCATGGAATTTCATGAGCGAAGACAACCTCTGATTGACAATTGGGCGTGTGGCCATCCTGTTGCGCGAAGCCTGCGGGTTCGCGCTAGCGAGCGGATGTGCCTATCCAAATAGACCGGCAAACAGGGAAAAGTTCTGGGGCGCCTCTGCAATTTGCACAACGCCTGCCAGAGCGCTCTGCGTCACGCCGTTGAGCCTGCAAGTGTTCTTGCGGCAATGTAGCCGAACGTCATGCCCGGTCCGAGGGTGATGCCACCGCTGGGGTAGTAGCCGTTCATGACGCTGTTCATGTCATTGCCCACGGCGAACAACCCTGGAATCGGCGCCTCGTTTTTGTCCAGTACCCGGGCACAGGCATCGGTGTGCAGGCCGGCGAAGGTGCCGAGGCTGCCGGGCACCAGCTTCACGGCGTAGAAGGGGCCTTGGCGCAGGCTGCCAAGGGACGGGTTGGGACCCTGGAGGATCTCGCCCTGGTTTTTGTTGTACAGCGACTCACCGCGGCGAAACTGTGGATCGCAGCCTTTCTCGGCAAACTGGTTGAAGGTTTCCACCGTGGCCTGCAGTTGCTGCGCATCGATCATGCACTGGCGTGCCAGTCCCGCCAGGGTCGCGTCCTTGAACAGATAGCCCTTGCGCACATAGGGCGCTGTCGGGAACGGAAAGGGTCTGGACCAGCCCAGGCCATAGCGCCGCTGGGCGCGGTGGTCGCAGATCAGCCAGGACACCGGGGTTTCTCCCGGTCCGCAGGCGTCGAACAGTGCGCACATGTAGTCATGGTAGGAGTCTGCTTCGTTGACGAAGCGTCGACCATCCTGGCGCACCGCGAGGAAACCCGGTTTGGCCCGTTCCATCAAATGCGGAAAGCCACTGAAGCCTCCGTCCTCCCGTGGCACGCGAGACACCGGTGCCCACGCAGCGGCGTGCGCCAGGTCGCAGGCGACGCGCGCGCCGACGCTTTCACCCAGGCGCAGGCCGTCGCCGGTATTGCCCTTGGGGGCAGCGCTCAAGTGGGCGCTGCCATCAGGGGCATGGGCGAACTGCCGGGCAATGCGTTGCCGGTCGTGGGGGAACCCGCCGCAAGCCATCACCACACCCCGTCGTGCGCGGATGTCGAGCAGGCGTGCGCTGCGCTCGATACGGGCGCCAACCACGCGCTGATCATCACGCAGCAGCTCATGCACCGGCGTCTCGGTCAGCAGGCGAACGTTGCGGTCCAGGGCGCTTTTCAACAGCCGGGCGACCAGGGCATTGCCGTTCACCAGGTGCATGCCCCGGCCGTGGCGCATCAGGTCACGGGCATGGCGCAGCAGGCGTTTGCCGGCATACAGCATTGACCTTGCCGAGCGGGTCGCATTGAGGAAATGGTTGAGATCGGCGCCACCGGCAATGCCCATTCCGCCAAGGCTGATAAGGTCCAGCGGACGCCGCAGCTGGTTGATCCAGGGACCCAGTCGGCGGCCATCGAACGGTAGGGCGCAGAGGGAGCGACCGCCGCGGGCATGACCTTCGCTGGCATGAAAATCAGGCATCTTGCTGCCGGAGAAAAATTGCACTTCGGTATGGCGCTGAAAAAACTCGACCATCTTCGGACCTTGTTCGAGGAACATCTCCAGGCGTGGGTCGAGCAAATCGCAGCGCAGTTCATGGCGCAGGTAGGTCCGTGCCTGTTCGAGGTCTTCCACCGTGCCTTCGGCGACTGCCAGCGGGTTGCGGGGGATCCACAGCCAGCCACCCGACCAGGCACTGGTGCCGCCGAGCACGGGTTCTTTTTCTACCACGATGACGTCGAGGCCGAGCTCGGCGCAGGTGACGGCAGTCGCCAGGCCCGAGGCGCCAGAACCAATGACCAGGACATCACAGATAAGATTGTCGACATTCATCGACGGCAAGGTGCTCATGGCGACCTCCATTTTTATTTTTTTTAGCGAAGCTGGCCGCTCCCCGGTGGCAGCGGCTCAGCAGGCCGGTGGTTACTGCAACGGTGAAAAATCGGTGGGGCGCAGCAGGCGCGATTCCAGCGTCACCACGGCGTCGAGTTCCTTGTTCTGCCGGGCAAAGTCCTGCCAGCGCGGATCGGCTGCCATGGCGTTGCGCCGGGCCATGCGATCGTCGAGGCTGGTGTAGGCCCAGATGTGCACCACCTGGTTGACCTCTCCGATTTCGGTGGTGAAGAAACCGACCAGGTTGCCCAGGTGCTCCTGCTGCACGGCCAGTGCCGCGGTTTTGTACAGGGCCAGCCAGTCGCCAAGGCGGGTCGGTTTAATCGTGTAGGTGCGCAGTTCGTAGTACATGCGGTTCTCCAGTGCGGGGTTGTTGGGTTGTGCTGGGCTCAAGACGGCTTGCGATATCACTGGCGGCGAGGTAACCGAAGGTGATGCCCGGGCCGAGGGTGATGCCGGGACCGGGGTAGGTGCCGTCCATGATCGAATTCATTTCGTTGCCAGCGGCGTACAGGCCGGGGATCGGTGCGCCACTGCGGTCGAGCACGTTGGCCTGGCCATTGGTGACCAGTCCGCGGGCCGAGCCGAGGTCACCGGTGAACAGGCGAATGGCGTAGAACGGTGCTTTGTGCAGCGGCTTCAGGCACGGGTTGGGGCCGTGAAGCGGGTCGCCCATGTAGCGGTTGTAGGCGCTGCTGCCTTTGCCGAACTGAGGGTCGACGCCAAGGGCAGCATCCGCGTTGAACTGCGCCAGGGTCTGCTCCAGGGCCGTGGCATCGATGCCGGCGATGAGCGCCAGTTCAGCGAGACTGTCGGCGCGCAGCAGATAACCGGCTTCGATCAACGCGCTGTTGTCGACCGGTCGCGGACGGGCCAGGCCCATGCCGTAGCGGTTCAAGGCTTCGCTGTCGCAGATCAGCCAGCAGGGCGCATTGGCGCCGCCGCCTGCGAACATGCCTTCGACGAAACAGTGGTAGGAGTCCGACTCGTTGACGAAACGTCGCCCGGCACGGTTGACGGCGATCACACCGGGTTTGGCCCGATCGGTTACCAGGTGCGGAAAACGCTCGAGGCTGCCGTCGGCCTTGCGCAGCACCGAGACCGGCGCCCAGAAGAAGTTTGCCGACAGGTTGTCGCCAATGGCCGCGTTGACCGAAGCGGCCAGTCGTTGTCCGTCACCCACGTTGGCCGCTGGCGACATGCTCCAGTGTTCCGAGTCCGTCGCTGGCCGCTGACCCGCGGCTTGAGCGCCGGCGGCAAATCCGCCCATGGCCAATACCACACCGCCCCTGGCCCATACCTTGCGGGTTTGTCCGCGCCAGGTGATCTGCACGCCCTTCACGCATCCCTGTTCGACCAGCAGCGCTTCGGGCGATGCTTCGAGCCACAAGTCGACACCATTGGCGAAGGCGGTGGTCGCCAGCCGGGCGATCAAGGCATTGCCCACGGTCAGGCGCGTGCCGCGTGGATGGCTGAGGCGATCCTTGGCATATCGGCCCATCAGTTTCAGGCAATGCCAGAGCGATTTTGCCGAGCGCTTGAAGCTGAGGAAATGCTGGATGTCGACACGATTGACCATCATGCCGCCGAACAGCAGCATGCCGTCCGGTGGCCGCTTCAGATCCTTGAAGTGCTCGCCGAGCTTGCGCCCGTCGTACTCGTCGATTTCCAGGGCGCGACCGGTTTGCGTGCCGCCGGGCAAGTCCGGGTAGTAGTCGGGCGACAGTGGCCGCAGGCTGTATTTGAGCTCGCTGTGGGCCTGCAAAAAGCTCAAGGCTTCACGACCATTGTCGATGAAGGCATCGATCAGCGCCGGGTTGTAGCCGGCACCGATTACTTCCTTGAGGTAGCGGCGCATCTGGTCGGCGCTCAGGTGATGCCCGGCGGCCCGGGCCTGGTCGGTGTCATGCAGCCAGACCGCGCCACCGGAAATTGCCGAGGTGCCGCCGAAGGCTTCGGTCTTTTCCACCAGCAAGACCTTGAGGCCGCGGCAGCTGGCGGTCACCGCCGCAGCGAAACCTGCGGCGCCGCTGCCAAGGACAATCACGTCGTAGGTCAGGTCGGCAGCAACAGGGAACCGGGTAGTCTTCATGTTCATTGTCTATCGCCTCTCGAGGACTCGGCCGCAGATCAGATCTGCAGCGGTGTCACACCCATGAAGTGACCAAGGTTGCCCAGTTGCGCCAGGGCCATTTGCGGGCCGGTCTGGATCGGGCAACCGCGCAGTCGGGCGAAGGCGAGAAACGGCGTGATGGCCGGCGACGTCACCACATCGGCGACCAGCGTCGTCGCTTGCAGGGTTTGCATCAGGTCTTGCGGCAACGGCAGCGGGCCCTCATCACTGGTGGCGCCCATGCCGACCGGCGAGGCGTTGACCACCAGGTCGAAGTGTTCGAGCGAGGCGGGGTCGGCGCTGATCACGATCTCGGGAAAAGCACCGCGCAACAGTTCGCCGAGCATCCCGACGCGCTCCGCGTTCAAGTCGCTGATGACCAGATGACTGACCCCGGCCTGGCACAGTGAATAAGCAATCGCACTGCCGACACCGCCGGTGCCGATCACCAGCGCCTGTTTGTCCCGCGGATTGAAATCCTGCTGGCGCGCGGCACTGAGGAAACCTTCGCCGTCGACGATATCGCCCACCAGCCGGCCGTCGGCCTCGCGCCGGATCACGTTGACCGAGCCCAGCGCCGCCGAGCGCGCACTGACGCTGTCGAGGCGGCCGGCCAGCAGCTGTTTGTAGGGAACGGTGACCACGCAGCCGCGCAGGTTTTGCCAGCCACGCAAGGTCTCGACGAAGTTCTGCAGAGCGGTCGGCGCCAGGTCGATGGCCAGCATGGCAACGTTCTGCCGGTGCTCAGCGAACCAGCGGTTGAAGTTTTCCGGCGATTTGACCTGTGTCACAGGCGAGCCGACGATGGCGACCAGTTCAGTCGAACCCTGAATCATTTGATGTACCCGCTTATTGGCTGTGTTGTGGGGCCGATAGTGCGAGCGGGGAGGGAGGCGAACAATCAAGCTGGCGAGCGTTTGCATTGATTATCGCATCGGTAATGCGATAATCGCACTACTTGTCTGAATTAGAGTCGTCGCGATGAAGCAGCCCACCATCCATCAACGGGATCTGATTGTCGGCCTGCAAAAGGGCCTGGCGTTGCTGCAGTTGTTTTCCCAGGAGCATCCGCGCCTGAGTGTGCCCGAGGTGGCGCGCATGGCCGAAATGACCCAGAGCGCCGCCCGGCGTTTCCTGCTGACGCTGGTGCATGACGACTTCGCGCAGACCGATGGGCGCTACTACTGGCTGACCGCCAAGACGTTGCGCATCGGGCAGGCCTACGTCGATTCGGCCGTGTTGCCGCGCATGCTGCGGCCGATCGTCGAACAGGTGGCGCGAACCACCCAGGAGCATGTGTCGGTGGGCATTCGCGACGGGGATGACATTGTGCATGTGGTGCGCAGCCGCTACAGCCACATCACCTCGATGTCGATTCGGCCTGGCTCACGGGTGCCCATGTATTGCACCGGCAGTGGCCGGCTCTGGCTGGCGAGCCTGAATGCCGAGGCACTCGACGCGTATTTCGAACGCAACCCGCCACAGGCAATCACGCCTTACACGCTCACAGACGAAAAGCAGATCCGCGCCGAAATCGCCTTGGCGGCGCAGCGTGGTTACGTGCTGGTGGATCAGGAATATGAAGTGGGCATGCGGGTATTGAGCGTGCCGTTGATTGATCGCGAAGGGCAGTTGCAGGCCACCTTGACGCTGACCACCCATGCGTCGCGAATGACCGTGGAGCAAATGCGCGAACGTTATCTGTCGACCTTGTATGAAGGCCAGGCATTACTGCGGCCGATCATGACGCTCTAGGTACAGCAGCCTGGAACCTGGAACCGCCAGAAGGCGTCGCCTGTAATGCACCCTGCAGGGCACCCATTACCATGTCATGCAGCAGCTTGCGCCGTGCACCCTTGCTCGCCGGCGACTCTGCGATCCAGGCCGGCAGCTGGTTGAGCAGGGACACGATGCCGCTCAAGGTCGAGCGCAGGCTGACGCTCGCCGGTGTACCGGTGAGTTGCTCTATTGTGGTCACCAGGTGGTCCTCGTAGCGCCTGCGCAACGCCAGGATCGAGGCATGCTGTTCGCTGTCCAGGCAATGGAGGTCATGCTCGGCCAGGCGAAAATGCGCGCCCATGCGCTCGTGCAGCAGCAGGTGCGCCTCCAGCAGCGCGTGCAGTCGCACAGCGGGCGCGGATTTGCGCCGGTTCACCAGGCTGGCGCCGTGCAGCAACTGTTCGTAGAGTTCCTCGATCAATTCGAACAGCAGTGCCTCTTTGCTATCGATGTGGTTGTAGATGGAGCCGACCTTGATGCCCAGGTAAGCGGCCAGGTCGCGCATGCTTACCCGGCTGAAACCACTTCGGGCAAAGAGCTCGAGGGCTTTTTGCCGGGTTTGCAGGTAGCGCGAGGGGTGCACCTGATCGATGGCCCCCGTCAACAGAGAGTGGCTCATCCCGTTCATAGGCGGAACTGCCCCAACAGCCGATTGAGCTGGCTCGCCAGTTCCCTCAGGTTCCGGCTGGCCTCATTGGACTGGTCCGCCGCCAGGGCATTCTCCTGGGCCAGCGAGGCGGCGTGGGTGACATTCTGGTTGATGTCCTCGACCACGTGGGATTGCTCCAGGGTGGCACTGGCAATCGAGGCGTTCAGTTCAGTGAGGTTGCGCAGGGCGGTGATGACCAGGTGCAGGCTTTCACCGGTTTCGCGGGCCTGTACCACGGTTTGTTGTGCGGCCTGGCTGCTGGCATTGATGACCGCTACCGCCGCTTCGGAGTTGCCCTGCAGGCGTTCGATCATGCCCTGGATCTGCGCGGTGGACTGCTGGGTACGCTGGGCCAGCAGGCGCACTTCATCGGCCACCACGGCAAAGCCGCGACCCTGTTCGCCAGCGCGCGCCGCCTCGATGGCGGCGTTCAGCGCCAGCAGGTTGGTTTGCTCGGCGATGGCGCGGATCACTTCCAGCACGCTGCCGATCTGGGTGCTTTCCTGGGCCAGGCTCTGGATTACTGCGACAGCCTGGCCGATGGTTTCGGACAACTGGTCGATCTGGCGCAGGCTGCTGTCGATGTTGTGCTGGCCCTGGCGTGCCTGCTCATCGGCCTGGCGTACTTCGTTGGCGGCGTGCTCGGCGTTCTTCGCCACTTCCTGCACGGCATGGGAGACTTCGTGGATAGCGGCGGCCACCAGTTCCATCTGCTGTGATTGCTGTTGGCTGTGGCGCTGGCTGTTGCTGGCAATCTCACCGAGCGATTGCGAGGCCTGGTCCAGGTGGCCGGCGGTCTGCATGGACTGGCCGATCACCGTGCGCAGCTTGCGGGTGAACGCGTTGAAGTGGCCGCTCAGGGCCGTCAGCTCATCGCGCCAGCGGCTGTCCAGGTTGTGGGTCAGGTCGGCTTCGCCGCTGGCGATGTTCTCCATGGCATTGACCACCTGCGCCAAGGGCGAGGCGATGCTGCGGGCGATCAGCAGGATCAGCGCGCTGAGCAGCAGGGCGATCGTCAGCACAATGACGAAGGCCTTTATCAGCTGGCGGCGAAACTCGACTTGCACGTCGTCGATGTAGATGCCCGAGCCGACGATCCAGCCCCAGGGCTTGAACAGTTCGACGTAGGACACCTTTTCCACCGGCGCATCGGAGCCCGGTTTTGGCCAGCGGTAGTGCACAAGGCCCGAGCCGTCGCGGTTGGCCACGGCGACCATCTCGTCGAACAGTGCCTTGCCGTCAGGGTCGCGGGTGCCGGCCATGCGCTTGCCCTCGAGCTTGGCATTGGGGTGCATGACCATGCGCGTGTCGAGGTCCTCGATCCAGAAGTAGTCCTCGCGGTCGTAGCGCAGGTCGCGTATGACCGCGCGGGCCTGTTGTTGCGCCTGCTCACGATCCAGACCCTGGCCTTCGAGGTTCTGGAAGTGGCGCAGGATGCCGCTGGCGGTCTCGACCACGTGCCGGGTTTTCAGGGCCTTGGCCGCATAGAGGTCGTCGTGGTTCTGCTTGAGCATCAGGCCCGCGAGAATCAGCAGCATCAGGATGGACGTCAGCAGGATCAGCCACAGGCGGCGGCTGATGGGAATGTTACGCAGGCCGGGCATGGGCAACTCCAGAAGGGGCAGGCAAGGGGGCGGCCGGCACGCAGGGCGCGTGCGGCCAAGGGCTCAGAGGGCGTAGTGGGCCAGCTCGCGGGCGATCAGCAGGCGCTGGACCTCGCTGGTGCCTTCGTAGATCTGGGTGATGCGCGCATCGCGGTAGTAGCGCTCCACCGGGTAATCCTCCAGGTAGCCATAACCGCCATGGATCTGCAGGGCGCTTGAGCACACGCGCTCGGCCATTTCCGAGGCGAACAGCTTGGCCTGCGACGCTTCTGACAGGCACGGTTGCCCGGCGCTTTTCAGGCGCGCGGCATGCAGCACCAGCAGGCGGGTCGCATTGAGCCGGGTGTGCATATCCGCGAGCAGATTGGACACGCTCTGGTGCTCGATGATCGGCTTGGCGAACTGGACGCGTTCGCGGGCATACCCCAGCGCGGCCTCGAAGGCGGCGCGGGCGATGCCCAGGGCCTGGGCGGCGATGCCGATGCGACCGCCTTCGAGGTTGGACAGGGCAATGGCCAGGCCCTTGCCGCGCTCGCCGAGCAAATGGTCCTGGGGGATGGTGCAGTTATCCAGGGTGACTGCGCAGGTATCGGAGGCCTTGATGCCCATCTTGTGTTCGCTGCGGTCGACCACGAATCCAGGGTTGTCGGTCGGCACCAGGAACGCCGACAGGCCCTTCTTGCCCAGCTCCGGATCGGTGACGGCAAACACAATGGCCAGACTCGCGCGCTTGCCGTTGCTGACGAACTGCTTGGCGCCGTTGAGTACCCAGTGGCCGTCGCGCAGTTCGGCGCGAGTGCGCAAGTTGTGGGCTTCGGTGCCCGCCTGTGGCTCGGTCAGGCAGAAGCAACCAATGGCCTGGCCGCTGGCCAAAAGCGGCAGCCAGCGGTCTTGTTGGGAGGGGCTGCCGTATTTGAGCAGAGGGCCGCAGCCGACTGAATTGTGGATGCTCATCAAGGCGCCAAGGGCGCCGTCACCGGCGGAGATTTCCTCCACGGCCAGGGCGTAGGCCACATAGTCGGTGTAGCTGCCACCCCAGGTGTCCGGCACCACCATGCCCAGCAGGCCCAGTTCACCCATTTGCGCGACCACGGCGTCATCGATCCAGCCGGCCTTTTCCCAGGCCTGGGCATGGGGGCCGACTTCGCTGCGGGCGAAGTCGCGTGCCATGTCGCGGATCATGCGTTGTTCTTCGGTCAATTCGATATCGTGCATTGCGAGTCTCCTGCCGTTCAGGCGGTACGAAGGGGTTTGCCAGAGGCCGGGCGGAAATCGTTGAAGAAGGCCTGCACCCGCGCAGGCACCAGTTCCGCCAGGGTTGGCGGGTTCCAGCGTGGGGTCTTGTCCTTGTCGATGATCAAGGCGCGCACCCCCTCCATCAGGTCGCCCTTGTCGAACCACTGGTAGTCCAGGTGCAACTCCAGGGCAAAACAGTCGGCCAGGCTCAGGTATCGACCGCGACGCAACAGTTCCAGGGTTGCCGCCATTGCCAGCGGTGAGCGGCTGTCGAGCAGCGCGACCGTCTGTTCGGCCCAGTCGCGCAGCTCGGGACGTTGCTCGCGCTGCAGCGCATTGCGAATCGCCGGCACGTCAGGCAGGGAGAAAACTTCATCGATCACCTGGCGGTAAGCCTTGAGTTCCGATCCGGCAATGCGCTCGGTGGCCAGGCCGGCCAGCAGCTCTTGCAAGTCTTCTTCGGGCGCGGGAGTCCAGTTCAAGTGATCCAGGGCGGCGTCCAGTTCGACCAGTCGCTCGCTGGGCAGGTAGTAGTCGGCCAGGTCGGCATAGAGCGCATCGGCGGCCCGTACCTGGCAGCCGGTGACGCCCAGGTAGATACCCAGTTCACCGGGAAGGCGCGGCAGGAAATAGCTGCCGCCGACATCGGGGAAAAAGCCGATGCCGACTTCCGGCATGCCCATGCGCGTGCGCTCGGTGATCACCCGGAGCGAGGCCGCCTGCGCCAGGCCCATGCCGCCGCCCAGGACGAAACCGTCGAGCAGCGCCAGCACCGGTTTGGAGTAGCCATGCAGGTACTCGTCCAGGGCGTATTCCTCCTCGAGGAACAGCTCGTGCAGGTTGTCCCCGGCCTTGTGGCTGTCGTACAGCATGCGGATGTCGCCACCGGCACAGAAGGCTTTTTCCCCGGCGCCACGCAGGGTGACGGCGACGATGTCCGGATCCTGTTCCCAGACCCACAGGTATTGGCAAAGCAGCTTCACCGTCGGCAGGTCGAGGGTGTTCAGCGCGCTGGGCCGGTTCAGCGTCAGGTGGCCGATGCGGTTGCGCACGCAGGCCAGCACCGGGGCTTGCTGCCCGCTCATGCCTGGGCTTCTCCACGGAACAGCTGGATGATGGCGGAGAAGTCCAGGCCGCCATTACCTTGCAGGCTGAAGGTCTGGTACAGCTGCTGGGCGGCAGCGCCGAGCACCACCGGTTGGCGCGCCTGTTTGGCGGCTTCGGTGGCGAGGCCGAGGTCCTTGAGCATCAGGTCCGTGCCGAAGCCGCCCGTGTAACCCCGCGAGGCCGGGGCATTTTCCAGCACGCCTGGGAACGGGTTGTTGATCTCCGAGCTCCAGCAGCGTCCAGTGGAGGTGCCGATGACACCGGCCAGCACCTTGGCGTCCATGCCCAGGGCCACACCCAGGGCCATGGCCTCGGCGACGCCGACCATGGAGATGCCGAGCAGCATGTTGTTGGCGATCTTGGCCACCTGGCCGTTACCGGCCGCGCCGCAATGCACGATGTTCCTGCCCATGGCCGAGAGGATCGGCAGGGCCTGGTCGTACACGCTGACCGGGCCGCCGACCATGAACGTCAGGGTGCCCGCCGTCGCGCCGCCGGTGCCGCCGGAGACTGGCGCGTCGAGCATCGGGTTGCCTTGGGCAAGGGCGAATTTGGCCACCTCGCGGGCACTCAGCGGGTCGATGGTCGAGCTGTCGATCAACAGCACGCCTTGGCCAATATTGGCCAGCAGGCCGTCCTTGCCGCGATAGACCTGCTTCACGTGGTCTGCGGTGGGCAGCATGGTGATGATCACTTCAACCCCGGCCTTGGCTACGCCTGCGGGCGAGTCAGCGGCGCTGGCGCCGGCCTCGACCAGGGCGGCGACCGCTTGGGGGAAGGGGTCGAAGACTGTCAGGCTGTGGCCGGCCTTGAGCAGGTTGCGGGCCATTGGGCCGCCCATGTTGCCGAGGCCGAGAAATCCGATATGCATGATGGCTACCTTTTGCGTGTAGTGGCGAGGGGATTTATCCCCGTTGGGCTGCGAAGCGGCCCCCAGCGACCGTTCAAACAGACCGAGTTATCCGGATTGGGGCCGCTTCGCGACCCAACGGGGATAAATCCCCTCGCCACAGATCATTTGAGGGTGATAGTGGTGTTCACCGCGCCAACGACCTCGTCTTCGTCAAACCAGCGCTGGGTGATCGTCTTGGTCTGGGTGTAGAAGGTCACCACTTGCTTGCCGTAAGGGCCCAGGTCACCGAGCTTGGAGGCGCGCGAACCGGAGAAGGAGAACAGCGGGACCGGTACCGGGATCGGCACGTTGATGCCCACCTGGCCGACATCGATTTCTTCCTGGAAGTGACGGGCCGCCGCGCCGGAACGGGTGAACAGGGCGGTACCGTTGCCATTGGGGTTGGCGTTGATGATCTCGATCGCTTCGCTCAGGCTGGCGGCCTGCATGACGCACAGCACCGGGCCGAAGATTTCTTCGCGGTACACCGACATGTGCGCAGTGACGTTGGAGAAGATGGTCGGGCCTACGAAATTGCCGTCCTGGTAGCCCGGCACGCTCGGGTTGCGGCCGTCCAGTTCGAGCCTGGCGCCTTCTTCGATGCCACTGGCGATCAGGCTGTTGACGCGATCCAGGGCCGCGCAGGAAATCACCGGGCCGATGTCGGTGCCAGGTTCGGTGCCGCCATTGATCTTGAGGGTTTTGGTGCGCTCGATCAGGTCCGGCAACCAGGTTTGCGCTTCACCCACCAGGATTACCACCGGCAGGGCCATGCAGCGCTGGCCAGCGGCACCGAAGGAGGCGCCCAGCAGATTGTTCAAGGTCTGTTGCTTGTTGGCATCGGGCAGGACGATGGCGTGGTTCTTCGCGCCCATCATGCACTGGGCGCGTTTGCCGTTCTGGGTGGCGCGGTTGTAGACATGGGTGCCGACCTTGGTCGAACCCACGAAGGACACGGCCTTGATGTCCGGGTGGTCGCAGATCAGGTTCACCGCATCGACGCCGCCGTGAATGACGTTGAGCACGCCCTTGGGTACACCGGCTTCCAGCGCCAGTTCGACCAGGCGCATGGTCACCAGCGGATCTTGCTCGGACGGCTTGAGGACGAAGGTGTTGCCGGTGGCGATGGCCATCGGGAACATCCACAACGGGATCATCGCCGGGAAGTTGAACGGGGTGATGCCGGCGCACACGCCCAGCGGCTGCATCAAGGTGTAGGTGTCGACGCCATTGGCGACGTTGTTGGCCAACTCGCCCATCTGCAGGTTACCGATGGAGGTGGCGTGCTCGACCACTTCCAGGCCGCGGAACACATCACCTTCGGCGTCGGGGAGGGTCTTGCCCTGTTCGGCGGTGAGCAGGGCGGCCAGTTCCTTGATGTTCTCGCGGATCAGCTGCTGGTACTTGAAGAAGATCCGCGAGCGGGCGCCGATCGGTGTCTTGCGCCAGGTCTTGAACGCTTCCTTGGCGCTGGCCACGGCGGCATCCATTTCCTCGGCCGTGGCGAAGGGCACGCGAGCGAGGATTTCCTGGGTGGCCGGGTTGACCACATTGCGCCACTCGGTGCTGCGCGATTCGACGAATTCGCCGTTGATGAGGAGCTTGACGCTTGGAACGCTGGATGAGGTCATTTTCGGGTCCTGTCTGCTTTCTTTGAGTCGAGTGAGGCCCCTCGGCCGTGTTGGCCGAGTGGTCGGATTGGAGTTCAGGAGGGCCGGCGCACCGGCCCGGGTTCAGCCCTTGAGCTGTGGGAAGTCTTCTTCGAAGTACTCTTGCGGACCGCGCGCGTCGCCCTGACGACGCTGCGTTTCCATCTGCCGCAGTTCCACCCGGCGGATTTTCCCAGAGATGGTCTTGGGCAACTCGGTGACGAACTCGATGCGTCGCACCCGCTTGTACGGCGCCAGGTGCTCGCGGGCGAAGGCGAGGATATTGCCGGCGAGTTCGGCGCTGCCGGGTTCGTCATGGGCCAGGATCAGGAAGGCCTTGGGCACGGCCAGGCGCAGCGGGTCGGGGCTGGGGACCACGGCGCATTCCATCACCGATGGGTGCTCGATCAGTGCGCTTTCCAGCTCGAAGGGGCTGATGCGGTAGTCGGAGGCCTTGAACACGTCATCGGCGCGACCGACAAAGGTGATGTAGCCTTCATCGTCGATCTGCGCGGTGTCGCCGGTGCGGTAGTAACCGTCGCGCATCACCTCGGCGGTTTTTTCCGGGCTGTCCTCGTAGCACAGCATCAGGCCGAGCGGACGCACGTCCAGCGGCAGGGCGACTTCGCCTTCATTGCCGGGTACGCCGTCGGGGTCGAGCATGGTTACCCGGTAGCCCGGCAGCGGACGGCCCATGGAGCCGGGCTTGAGCAGTTGGCCGGGCGTATTGCCGACCAGTGCGGTGGTTTCGGACTGGCCGAAGCCGTCACGCAACGGCAAGTTCCAGGCATGCAGGATCTGCTCGATGATTTCCGGGTTGAGCGGCTCACCGGCGCCCACCAGTTCGCGCAGGCGCAGGCGGTCCTTGTAACTGGCCAGGTCTTCCTGGATCAGCATGCGCCAGACCGTGGGTGGAGCGCACAGGCTGGTGACGCCATAGCGCTCCAGGGCGCCCAGCAGGGCAGGGGCGCTGAAGCGCGCGACATTGTGGATGAAGATGCAGGCGCCAGCGTTCCAGGGGGCGAAGAGGCAACTCCAGGCGTGCTTGGCCCAGCCCGGTGACGAGATGTTCAAGTGCAGGTCACCCGGCAGCAGGCCGATCCAGTACATGGTCGACAGGTGGCCGACCGGGTAGCTCTGGTGGCTGTGCAGCACCATCTTCGGCTTGGAGGTGGTGCCGGAGGTGAAGTACAGCAGCATCGGGTCGGTGGCCAGCGTCTGCCCCTCGCTGTCGAACCGCTCGGAATGCTCGCTGGCGGCGCTGTGCGGCGTCCAGCTGGCGGGGGCCGGGCCGACACAGATGCGCGTGCAGTCTTCACCCAGGCCGTCGAACTTGTCGACATGGGCGGCACCGACCACCAGGTGACGCACATGGCCACGCTCGATGCGGTCACGCAAGTCTTCAGGGGTGAGCAGGGCAGTGGCGGGGATGACCACGGCGCCGAGCTTGAAGGCGGCCAGCATTGTTTCCCACAGGGCGACGTCGTTGCCGAGCATCAGCAGGATGCGCTCGCCACGGCGTACGCCAAGGGCACGCAGGTGGTTGGCCACCTGGTTGGAGCGTGCGGCCAGTTGCTGGAAGCTGTAACGCTGCTCGCTGCCGTCTTCTTCGACGATCCACAGGGCGTTGGCCTGGTTGCCCTCGGCCATGGCATCGAAGTAATCCAGTGCCCAGTTGAATTCGTTCAGTTGCGGCCAGCGGAAGTCCCGCGTGGCAGTGGCGTAGTCGGTACGGTGGGCCAGCAGGAAGTCGCGAGCTTTGATGAAGGGTTGGCAGTTGCTGTTCATTGGAGTCTCCATCGATCGCGGGGGCGATCGGCGCGGGTAACGGGTACGGGAGGGTCAGGCGGCGAGGGTGGCGTTGCTGCGGGCAGCAATGCGTTCAAGACCCGTACAGTTACCTGGGAGCGCAGAAACGGCGGCTGGCATGGATGTCTTCACGTTGGGTGCCCTTTGTTTGTTTTTGTTGGGTCTGGCCCGGTACATGACCGGTGCTTGAGTCCAGTATATGCATGCAAAAATGAATTAAAAATGCTCATAAAAGCCGGTGCGTTGTGCAGAAAAGTCATAGCTGTATTGGGTGTATATCCATTCCTGCGGTAACGGCGTCTGGCGGTTTCGCTCTTACAGCGAGTCACTTGGAAGAGCTTGTAGGAGCCAGGCTTGCCGGCGAAGGCGTCCTGATAGACGATGATTGTCTTTCAGGTGTACATATCCATTCCTGCGGTAACGGCCACCTAGGGTTTCGCCCTTACGGCGAGTCACT
>NZ_JAAVXC010000021.1:0-161 GCF_013416725.1 Pseudomonas sp. SbOxS1 | reverse complement strand
CTGCGCAGAACCTCCACTCGGCCTCTCGATGGGGCAAGAAAATCAAAAGCCAGATCAAGCTCAAACGCCAAAGCGAGGCGGCCTTAAAGCCGACCTGATCGAGAGCCGTACGCGTTCCCCCCTGTAGGAGCCAGGCTTGCCGGCGAAGAACGATAACGCGG
>NZ_JAAVXC010000020.1:0-60014 GCF_013416725.1 Pseudomonas sp. SbOxS1 | reverse complement strand
AGGGATGGCCCATCGCGGCGACCCACGGAGCAATGCCGGAGAGAGGGCATGCCGAGCCTTAGCGAGGCACCGAGTGGTGGGGCAAAGCCTTTTGCTTCCTTTTTGGCGTTTGAAAAAGGGAGTCGCCGTAAGGGCGAAACCATAAGCGGCCGTTACCGCAGCAATGGATATGTACTCGGTCAACACAACACAACACAACACAACACAACTCAGGGCTTTACCGGCAAGAATTTACAAATCAGCGACGTCTGACAGAGCGCACTGAAGGCGCTTTCAGACAGGCTGATTGCCGATCCCAGCGAACAGACTAAAGAGGAGCATTGATGGGCGCTGTTTATAATGGCCACTGATCAAAACCGGCTTTGAGGGTAAAGTGGGATAGCCGTTTGTCAGGCGTATCGGTATGCTCAGCGCACAGTCCGAATGCCAATGATAAACAACCACAGTGACGCCATGAGCTCATCAGAAACGCGTGCGAATATCCTAGCGCTGTATCCGGAAGACTCCCGCGAGGCGGCGGCCCTGCTCAAGCAGGCCGTGCCCCTGATGGTTCGCCATAACATCCCGCCCAATCCCGTGCACTATGCACTCTGGTACACCTACAGCAAGGGCCAGGACCCGGAGCTCATTCGCCACCTGGACCGGGTGGTCAGAGACTTCGACGGTTGCCCGCCAGAGACTGCGACCCGGCTGTTTCGCCAGTACATCATTCGTGACGAGTTGGAGGAGGCCCGCGCCGAACAGCATCAGGTCATCAGCCTGGTCGATGGCATGGAGCGGGACGTCTCGCGCAGTGTGGAGGGCAGTGTCCATTTCCAGAATCGCCTGGGGCAGTGCCTGGAAATGCTCGACGAACCGGCCAGCGATCGCCTGCCGGGGATCTTGAGCGAGCTGCAGCAGAGCACCCGGTTAATGCAGAGCCAGCAGGAGCACTTCCTCGCGCAACTGCACTCGGCACAGGACGAAATCAAGACCCTGCGCGACAAACTGCAACGCGCGCAACTGGCCGCGACCCTCGATGGCTTGACCGAGCTGCTCAACCGCACGGCATTCACCCGCCTGCTGGAGCAGGCGCTGGGCAAGGCTTCCCGCGGGGTGGCCCTGGTGATCCTGGATATCGATCACTTCAAGCAATTCAATGACCAGTACGGTCACCCACTGGGCGACCGGGTCCTGCAGCATGTCGCCCAGGTGCTGCGCGGCGCGTTGCCGGCCAATGCCTTCGCCGCGCGTTACGGCGGCGAAGAATTCTGCGTGGTCCTGCCCGATTGCGCCGACCTGGACAGTGCCTGCACCTTCGCCGAGCACCTGCGCCTGAAGGTCCAGTCCTTGCGGATCAAGGCGCGCGGCACCGACACCGTGCTGGACACCGTGACCGCATCCTTCGGTGTGGCCCTCGCACAGCCCGGTGAAAACCTTGAAAGCCTGGTGACCCGCGCCGATGACGGGCTGTACCAGGCCAAGCGCAACGGGCGTAACCAGGTGTTTGCCCTTCAGGAAACGGGTTGACCCTGTGGGAGCGAGCCTGTGTGGCGAGGGGATTTATCCCCGTTGGGCCGCGGAGCGGCCCCAGCATTCCTTCAGGCACACCGAGTTATCTTGCTTTGCGACTGCTTCGCAGCCGAACGGGGATAAATCCCCTCGCCACACAGGCTCGCTTCCACACGTATGCGCTCCGATAGGGGACGCGTGTACTCCAGACCCACCGCCGGCAAGCCGTACTGCAGATTACCGCCCCTCGACGCTACGCGGCACGCCAAACGGGTTGCTGTCGCGCAGTGCCTCGGGCAGCAGCGCATCGGGGAAGCCCTGGTAGCACACCGGCCGCAGGAAGCGCTCGATGGAGGTCATGCCCACCGAGGTGAAACGGCTGTCCGACGAGGCCGGAAACGGTCCGCCGTGCACGCTGGCGAAAGACACCTCCTGGGGATGGGCGAAGGCGTTGACGACAATTCGCCCGGTGCGTCGCTCCAGAATCGGCAGCAAACGACGGGCCAGTCCCAGGTCCTCTTCTTCAAGGTGTATGGCGGCGCTGAGCTGACCGCGAAGCGCACGGGCGACCGCGAGCATTTGCGCCTCGTCCTCGACCTTCACCAGCAGGGCGGCCGGGCCGAAGACTTCCTGGGCCAGGGCTGTTTCGTCGAGAAAGCGCTGGCCGTCCACCTCAAGCAAGGCGGCCTGACCGTCAAGCGCTGCCGTGGCGGCCAAGCCTTCGGCCGCAGGCTTGGCGCCAGCGCCGTGCAGCTTGTCGAGACCGCTCAAGTAAGACCCATGGATGCCCGGCGTCAGCATCGGACGGGCCGGTGCCGTCGCCACGCGGCTGATCATGGCGGTGCGCAAGGGTTCAAAACCGGCGCTGGCGATGGCGATCAGGATCGCCGGTTTCAGGCAGGCCTGCCCGACATTCACCAGCATGCGCTCGATGAAACCGTCGCCGATCTGTGCGCCACGCTCAGCCAGGGCCCGGGGCAGGATGAACGTGGGGTTGACGCTGGCCATCTCGGTGAACACCGGGATCGGCTCAGGACGTTGCTGCGCCCGGCGATACAACGCCATGCCACCTTGTTCGGAGCCGGTGAAGGTCACCGCCTTGACCAATGGATGATCGACCAGAGCTTCGCCGATCGCGTTACCCGCACCGCGCACCATCGAGAACACGCCTTCCGGCAAGCCGCTGTCCTGTACTGCCTGGCGGATGGCCCGTGCCTGGATTTCCGAGGCGCCGGGGTGAGCGTTGTGGGCCTTGACGATCACCGTCGCGCCCGCTGCCAGTGCGGCGGCGGTGTCGCCTCCGGCCACCGAGTAGCTGATGGGGAAATTGCTCGCGCCAAACACCGCCACCGGGCCGAGGGCGATACTTTGCAGGCGGTGATCCATGCGCGGGCGCGGCTGGCGTCCGGGCTGGGCCGGATCGATCGCCACCTGGAGGAAGCGTCCCCGGCGCACGACCTCGGCGAATTGCCGGAACTGGCTGGCGGCCCTGGCCGCTTCGCCCTGCAGCTGTGCTTCGGGCAGGCCCGTTTCCAGTGCGGCCCGTGCGGCAAGCGGCTGGGCGACGGCATCCAGATTGTCGGCGATGCGTTCCAGAAATACCGCGCGCTCGGCGAGCGAGGTATGGCTGTAGCGGTCAAACGCGGCGTCGGCGAGCTGCGCCGCCATGTCCACTTCGACCGCGCCACCGAAGGCGAAATCCGGCTCGATCAGCTGATGGGTGGCGGGGTTGAGCGCTTTCATCGTCCCGGCGCTGGCAGGGACTTCGTTGGCGCCGATTAACAGGTTTCCAGTCAAATTCATGGGTGTGCTCACGACTTGAGGGCGGCGATGAGTTGCTCGGTCGTCACGATCGAGTGGGCGAAGGTCGGGCCGTTCAGTTCATGGGCGGCGTGCATCATTTCGGGCTTGAATGCGGCGGTGGCATCGCGCACCAGGGTGACGTGGTAGCCCAGTTCCTGGGCGTAGCGGGCGGTGGCCTCGATGCAGGTATTGGCCAGCAGGCCGACGATGATCACGTGGGTGATGCCTTTCTGCTTCAGGCGAAAGTCCAGGTCGGTGTTGGCAAAGCCGCTCGACCCCCAATGTTCCTGGACGACGATGTCGCCTGGCTGGGGCGCGAAATCGGGGTGCCATTCACCGCCCCATTCGCCGCGCGCGAAGTGGTGCATGTGCTGGACCTTGCATTGGGTGGGACTGGGGTGATCCCAGTTCTCGTAGTCGCCTTGCTCCCAGCGACGGTGCGGTACGATGAACACCGGCAGGTCGAGGGCGCGGACCGTACGGTCGAGGGTGCGCAGGTTGTCGAGCAGGCCGACCTGTTGGGCGATCGGCTCGATCAGCGGGAAGATCTTGCCGCCTTCGGACAGAAAGTCGTTGTAGGGATCGACCAGCAGGTAGGCGGTTCGAGCCAGAGGGTAGGGGGTGTTCGACATGATCAATGCTCCAGGAAAATGGGTTGGGCGGTGCCATGGCCTTGCCTTGGCAACGTGTAGATATGATAATCATAGTTACTTGGAAAGAGACAAGCCCCTATGGCGTTAAAAAAGACTAGTCCTGAAACCTTGTGTCCGATTGCACGGGCCGAGGACGTCGTCGGCGATCGCTGGACCGTGCTGGTGTTGCGCGAATTGTTCATGCGCAATCATCGCTACGATGAGATCCAGGCGCAGACGGGCGGTACCCCACAGATGGTCGCGGCACGCCTGAAAAGCCTGGAGGCTGACGGGATGGTCGAGCGCCGCGCCTACAGCGAGCGGCCGCCACGCTACGAGTACCACCTCACGGCCAAGGGGCAGGCGTTCTATTCAGTCGTCCTGGCCTTGCGTGCCTGGGGTGAAACCTGGTGCAAGTCGCCGCAAGAGGGCCTGGCCGTGCGCTATACCCACCAGCGTTGCGGGCAGCCCGCCGGGCTGGGGCCGCTGTGCGAGCATTGCGGCGAACTGTTACGCCGGGATGAACTGGCCGCCGAGCCGAGCGCGGCCTATGCCCTGGAGCGCCAGGAACGGCGCGAGGCCTTCAAGCGGGGGCCGGTCGCCAAATCCGCACAGTAAAGGCGGCGTCTTTAACTATTCGTTGCACTGATAGTGATCATCATCCATCACAAGTTCTGTTGTGGCCGGCAAACAAGGAACATGGCGTGCATTGAAAACGCTTATCCGGGACCTTGTGATGAAGATGTTGACTCGACTGGCGCTGTTCGCCCCCTTGCTGCTGGCGGGGTGTGCCTCTGCCCCCAATGACCCGACACTGACGCTGCAGACGAAAAAGGCACCGGCGGATTATGCCAACTGTGTCTTGCCGAAACTGCAGGAAGACGCGCTGAGCGCAACGATCTCGCAAACCCAGCGCAGCTATCGAATCGTCGTGTCGAGCAAAGTCGCCGCGGACGATGTGCTCGAGGCCTACAAGGCCTCGAACGGCGGCAAGGTGTTCCTGTACGAACGCACATTGCTGGCTTCGACGTTCGGGCCATCGAGCCTTGAACGTGCGGCTCAAGCCTGCCTTTAAGCAAGCCCCTGCATCCGGCCTGTTTCCCCCGCATCGGTGCGCTGCAATAGCGCGCCGAGGCTGTGTGGCATAGGCTTTTCCCCGCTTATTCTTCCCAGCTGATCGAACGTTCAATTGTGTTGCATCGGGCCCGTTCGCCTCGATATAGTGGCTAAATAATATCAACTATAAACAAGCCGCCAGCAGAGCTGTGGCACGCTGTGCTGGCAGACGTATCGCTCATTCGAGAATGCTCATGCCTAATCGCTCCCTTCACTTCAAGCTGTTCTGGACCGCGTTGATCGGCACCGTCGTCGTCATGACGCTGCTCCTGGGTTCCATCGCCTATATCGCCTATGGCTCCTCCGTCAAGGAAACCGCCGCCCTGGTCGAAACCATCGTCAAGGCCAATGCCAAGGAAGTGGAAGTCGAACTCGGTGCCGGGTTTACCGTGGCCGAGTCGCTGGCCAGTGTCGCCACGGCGATGCAGCAGCAACAGGTCGATCGCAAGACCGCCGACGCCCTGACCCGGCAACTGTTCGAAGCCAACCCCAGGCTGGCGGGGCTCGGCCAGTATTGGGAAGCCAATGCCTTCGATGGCAAGGACAGTGAGTTTGCCAACCAGCCGCACCACGACGCCACGGGCCGTTACCTGACCTACTGGAACCGTGCCGGTGGCACGGTGAAAGCCGAGGCATTGAGCGGCTACGTTCCGGAAAACGCCGACAACCAGTATTACTACCGGCCGCTGCACACGCGTCAGCCTTGGGCTTCCGAACCCTTTGCGTACAGCAGCGGCAGCGGTCAATCGGTGATGATGGTGTCGATCATGGTGCCGCTGTTGCAGGGAGGCAGGGCGTTGGGTGTGGCCGGGGTGGACATTCCACTGGAAAGCATCAACCGCCAGCTCTCGACCATCGATGCCTTCAAGGGCTATGGCGCCCTGGTTTCCAGTGACGGCCTGTATGCCAGCCATCCCGACGCCAAGCGCCTGAGCCAGCCGGCCGACGAGTTGCCGAGCGCCGCCAAGGACGCGATCAAAGCAGGCCGCTCCTACAGTTTCCAGCGCGATGGCTGGGGCTATGTGCTGCAACCGGTGCGTATCGGCAAGGCGCCGAACAACTGGGCGTTGATGGTTGCCTATCCGCTGGCCGAAGCCATGGCCGGCATCAATCACTTCCTCTACACCGCGGTGGTCATCGGCCTTGTAGCGTTGCTGGTGCTGGCCATTGTGCTGTGGCACCTGCTGGCGTGGCAGATTCGGCCGTTATCCGGCCTGACGGTCGGCATCCAGGCCTGGGGCGGCGAGCTGGGCCTGCGTTTCCAGCAGCGCAGCGGCGATGAAACCGGCAAGCTGGCGGGGGCGTTCAACCAGTTCATCCAGCGCCTGGGAGACCTGGTGGGATCGATCCGCCAGAGCAGCAGCACCTTGATGCAGATCTCCAATCACCTGGGCGACACCACCCAGGCTGTTGCCGAACGGGCGACCTCGCAACACACCGCCACCGAGGAGATGGCCAGCGGCGTCACGGCGTTGGCGCACTCGGTGACCGAGATGTCCCAGCAAGCCGAAGACGTGGAGCAACTGGCGCGCAACACCGAAGTACTGACCACCAACATTTCCGGGGAGATGAGCCAGACCCTGGCCGGGATAACCCACATCGACCAGACCATGGACGTGGTGGCCAGCGCGGTGGGCGACCTGGAAAAACGCTCGCAACAGATTGCCGGGATCATCGCGGTCATTCGCAGCATCGCCGACCAGACCAACCTGCTGGCCCTGAACGCGGCGATTGAAGCGGCGCGGGCAGGGGAGCAGGGTCGTGGGTTCGCCGTGGTGGCGGACGAAGTGCGGCAACTGGCCGAGCGTACCAGTCGCTCGACCGGTGAAATCGGCGAGATGATCGGCGCCATCGGTTCCGACGTGCGCAACACCGTGGCCAATGTGCAGCAGGTCGGCGAAGCGGTGCGCCAGGGCGTGGTGCAACTGACCACCTCGGCCCAGGGCGTCGACCAGATCCGCCAGCATGCCCAGGACATTCTCACGCGCATCAGCGAAGTGGCGCGCCAGACCCAAAGCCAGGCGGCGACGGGCGAGCAGCTGTCGGTGGCGATCCAGGGCGTCAGCCGGATTTCCGAGCAGAACGACCACGCGATCCGCAGCCTGCTCGAACAGTCGGTGCAATTGCGCGATCAGGCAGGGTCGCTGAGCCAGCAATTGACGCAGTTCAGGGACTGATAAAAGAAGCCGAAGCCTGAGCCGATAACGGCTCGGGTCACTTCTCTTCAGTGAATACAAAAACCAGCCACAAAGCAGACCCACTGTGGGAGCGAGCCTGCTCGCGAAGAGGGCGGCACATTCAGCATGGATGTTGACTGACCCACCGCCATCGCGAGCAGGCTCGCTCCCACAGTTTTATCTTCAGTGAGCACGAAATATGTGGCCGGCACATTCAGCATGACCGTCGGGGCGCCGTGCTGCTGCGCAGCGTCAGCTCGAACGGCAACACCACATGCCGCTGCGGTAGCGGTTTCTTTTCGATCAGCGCAATCAACATCTCGACGGCTTTCTGGCCGAAGACTTCGGCGGGCTGCGCGATGGTCGTCAGCGGCGGGTCGCAGTACGCTGCAAAGGGGATATCGTCAAAACCCACCAGGGAAATGTCCTCGGGCACCCGTAGCCCCTGTTGCTTGATGCGTTTCAACGCGCCGATAGCCATTTCATCGTTTTCGCAGAACAGTGCAGTGGCACGGTCGGGCAGGGCCAGCATGGCGGCTGCGCCGTCATCACCGGCCTTCAGACTGAAATCACCGTGACAGATCAGCGCCGGGTCGCAATCAATCCCGGCCGCAAGCAAGGCATCCTGATAACCGGCCACGCGATCGCGGGTCAGCGGGCTGCTTTTCGGGCCTTTGATCAAACCGATGCGGCGGTGGCCGAGTCCGATCAGGTGTTCGGTCATGGCCTTGGCGGCCGCGCGATTGTCCAGGCTGATGGTTGGATGACGGCCGCCTTGAATCACCTCGCAGGCGTTAACGATGGGCGGCAACTCGGCGTTGGGGAAGGGCGCTTCGAAGGGGTCGTAGGCGCGCAATTGAATCACGCCGTCGGCCTGATGGTTGTACACCAGCTCGGCGAATTCCCGTTCGATCTCCTCGCGGCCCTGGGTGTCGCACAGCAGCAGGCGATAGTTGGCCGCCTGGGCCGCCTGTTGCGCGCCGCTGATCACCCGGGCGAAGAACGTATTGGCAATGGCCGGCACCAGAATCACCAGGTTGCCGGTGCGCCGGGAGCGAAACTGCACCGCCATCAGGTTCGGCCTGTAGCCGGCCTTTTCCACGGCCGCGTTGACCTTGGCCCGCGTTTCGGGCAGCACACGCTCAGGCGATTTCAGGGTTCTGGACACCGTGGCCACCGAGACGCCGGCCAGCCTGGCTACTTCACGGATATTGGACAAAATCACCTCGTTATCGAACCGCGCGGCCGGCGAGCTTAACGCAGTTGGCCATGGGCCGGAATGTTCATCGATTTTAATCCCGGGTTTGACAGGTCTCAAAACTGAGCCTAAATTTCCGCCACGATGTAACCGGTTACATCATCGCCGGGATTCAAGCCTGGAAAGTCCGCTTCGAACAGAGAAGATTGCGATGAACACTGCAGTGCCAAAAACAAGAATGGGCTTTGTCGGGGGCGGCGAGGGCGCCTTCATCGCTCAGGCCCACCGTCAGGCTGCCGGACTCGATGGCCGGTTTGAACTGGTGTGCGGCGCTTTCAGCCGTGACTTCCAGAACAATCGGAACACCGGCGCGGCGCTGGGCTTGCCGGCCTCGCGCTGCTACAGCGACTGGCAGCAGATGATCGAGGCCGAGCGTGCGTTGCCTGCCGAGCAGCGCATGGAGTTGCTGGTGATCGTCACGCCTAACCACTTGCATGCCCCGGTTGCCAGCCAGGCGCTGAGCGCGGGCTTTCATGTGTTCAGCGAAAAACCTGCGGCACTGAACCTTGCCGAATTGCTCGCGCTCAAGGACGTGGTCGAGCGCAGCAACCGCCTGTACGGCCTGGCCCACACTTATCTGGGTTATCCGATGGTCTGGCAGGCGCGCGATATGGTGCGTAGCGGCGTGATCGGTGCGGTGCGCAAGGTCATTGTCGAGTACCCCCAGGGCTGGCTCAGCCAGGATGTGGCCGGGCAGGGCAACAGGCAGGCGCAATGGCGTGACCGACCCGAGCAGTCCGGTCTGGGCGGCTGCATCGGTGACATTGGTACCCACGCCTTTTCCCTGGCCGAGTTTGTCGCCGATCAGCCGATCCAGCAGCTGTGCGCGATGTTGGGCGTGCACATCGCGGGGCGTCAGCTGGACGATGACGCCTCGATGCTGTTCAAGATGGCTGGGGGCGCCAGCGGCGTACTGATCGCCAGCCAGGTCTGCGCAGGCGAGGAAAACCCGCTGAAGATCCGCGTCTATGGCGACAAGGGGGGGCTGGAGTGGCGGCAGGAAGAACCCGCGAGCCTGATCCACCGCGCCCTCGATCAACCCATGCGCGTCTTGCGTTCCGGCGTCGGCCAGCCGTGGCTGTGCCAGGCCGCCAGCCAGCGCATGCGCTTGCCGGCCGGGCATCCCGAAGGCTATCTCGAAGCCATGGCCAATCTCTACGGCGATCTTGCCCGCGCCATCCGCGGCGAGGTTGCGGGGCACGATGCTTCCGGGGTGCCCGGGATCGACATCGGCCTGCGTGGCATGGCGTTCATCGAAACCGTGATCGCCAACCACCGTGGCGACGCCAAATGGACCGAACTGGTCTGCACCCCATGAGTCTGGAGACTGCCGTGATTGACACTGCCCCAATCGGCATGCGTGGCCCGGGGATTTTCCTCGCGCAATTCATGTCCACCGAAGCGCCGTTCGATACCTTGGCCAACATCGCCCGGTGGGCGGCATCCCAGGGTTACAAGGCCATTCAATTGCCGACGCTAGGCACCCGGTTCATCGACCTTGCGCGGGCTGCCGAAGACCAGGACTACTGCGACGAATTACAGGCGGTGTGCGCCCAGGCAGGCGTAGAAATCAGCGAGCTATCGACGCATCTGCAAGGCCAGCTGGTAGCGGTGCATCCGGCGTTCGACGCGCTGTTCGATGACTTCGCACCGGCACATTTGCGCGGCCAGCCCCAGGCACGTACCGACTGGGCCATCGATCAATTGAAACTGGCGGCACGCGCCAGCCAGCGCCTGGGCCTGAAAGCCCACGCGACCTTTTCCGGCGCGCTGCTCTGGCCCTACATCTACCCATGGCCGCAGCGACCGATTGGCCTGGTGGAGCAAGGTTTTGCCGAACTGGCCAAGCGCTGGTTGCCGATCCTCGATTGTTTTGAAGCGGCCGGCGTCGACCTTTGCTACGAGATTCACCCTGGGGAAGACCTGCACGACGGGGCTTCATTCGAGCGCTTCCTGGAGGCGGTCGATCACCATCCCCGCGCGGCGATCCTGTATGACCCGAGCCACCTGCTGCTGCAGCAAATGGATTACCTGGGCTTCATCGATCGCTACCACGAGCGCATCCGCATGTTCCACGTCAAGGACGCCGAATTCCGGCCCGATGCCCGTTCCGGTGTCTACGGCGGTTATCAGGGCTGGGTCGAGCGGCCGGGGCGTTTCCGCTCACTGGGTGATGGCCAGATCGACTTCAAGTCGATCTTCAGCAAGCTGACCCAATACGACTTCGCCGGGTGGGCGGTGCTGGAGTGGGAATGTTGCCTGAAGGACTCCGCGCAGGGCGCCGCGGAGGGGGCGGCGTTCATCGAGCGACACATGATCAGCAAGACCCGCAAGGCGTTCGACGATTTCGCCAGTGTGTCCTCCGACGCGGCGTTCAATCGACGATTGTTGGGGCTGCCTGACGCCTGAACATTTTTCTCTCGCACAAAAACAACAATAAGACGGTGACAATCATGACCACGATGAATGCGCGGCTAAGCGCAATGATGTTCCTGCAGTTCTTTATCTGGGGTGGCTGGTTCGTCACCCTCGGGACCTTTCTCGCCAGTAACCTGGGCGCCACTGGCGGGCAGATCGGCATGGCGTTCTCGACCCAGTCATGGGGGGCGATCATTGCGCCGTTCGTGATCGGTTTGATCGCCGACCGCTTCTTCAACGCCGAGCGCATTCTTGCAGTGTTGCACCTGGTGGGCGCGGTGTTGCTGTACCAACTGTATCGAGCGCCGGATTTCAGCACCTTCTATCCGTTCGTGCTGGCCTACATGATGATCTACATGCCGACCCTGGCTCTGGTCAATTCCGTCGCGTTCCGCCAGATGAGCGACCCGGCGCTGGAATTTTCGCGCATTCGCGTGTGGGGCACCCTTGGCTGGATCGTCGCCGGCGTGGTGATCAGCTTCGTGTTTGCCTGGGACTCACAGGCGGCGATATCGTCAGGCGGGTTGCGCAACACCTTCCTGATGTCGGCGACTGCGTCACTGCTGCTGGGCCTCTACAGCTTCACCTTGCCGCGCACCGCACCGCTCAAAGGCGAATCGGGCGGCGGTCTCAAGCAGATGCTCGGGCTCGACGCCCTGGGTTTGCTCAAGGATCGCAGTTATCTGGTGTTCTTCATCGCCTCCATCCTGATCTGCATTCCGCTGGCGTTCTACTACCAGAACGCCAACCCGTTCCTGGCGGAAATCGGCGTAACCAACCCTACGGCGAAAATGGCCATCGGGCAGGTTTCCGAAGTCCTGTTCATGCTGCTTCTGCCGCTGTTCATCCAGCGCTTCGGGATCAAGATTGCGCTGCTGGTGGGAATGCTGGCGTGGGCGTTGCGCTACTTGTTGTTCGCCTACGGCAACAACGGCGACCTGGCTTTCATGCTGTTCACCGGCATCGCCTTGCACGGCATCTGCTATGACTTCTTCTTCGTCAGCGGCCAGATCTACACCGACGCCAAGGCTTCGGAGCGCTTCAGGAGTTCCGCCCAGGGTTTGATTACCCTGGCGACCTACGGCCTGGGCATGCTGATCGGTTTCTGGGTGGCGGGGCAGGTGACCGACCACTACGCCGCGTCGGCGGGCGGCCATGACTGGAAAAACATCTGGCTGTTCCCAGCCGGTTTTGCCCTGGCGATCTTTTTCTGTTTTTCCCTGGCGTTCAAGGGGCGACAGGCGGTGGCGGTGCAAACCACGGTCTGAGCCTTGCTTGCGATGGTGGTCCGGACAACGCGTTCATTCAGGCAGCATGCGTTATCGTTGACGCCCATCGCGAGCAGGCTCGCTCCTACGGGGAGTCCTGCCAGGTGTTGATCACCGACGTCAGGAACTGCTGGGACAACTCCGGTTTATCCACCGCCCGGGCGATCAGCATGGCGCCGGCGATCGATGCAATGACCCGCAACGCCTGCTGATGTTTTTCCTCCTGGCTTTCGCCTTCCACCAGCGGCATCAGTATTTCGATCAAGCGCTCGATGCCCTGGGTGAAGGATTGGCTGACCGTGCCGCCGGTACGCGCAACGTCGGTCGCCAGCGCGGGAATCGGGCAGCCTTCGGTCCAGTTGTCCAGGTGCTTTTGGGTCAGGTAACCCTTGACCAACTCAGGAATCGATTTGGCGGTTTGCCATGTCTGGATATTGGTCTCGAACGTCCTGCTGACGGCCTCGCAGGCCAGCTGTTCCTTGCCGCCCGGAAACTGCCCGTAAAACCCGCCGTGGGTCAGCCCGACTGAGCGGGACAGTTCGCCGATGCCGATGCCGTCGAGACCTTTCTCGCGGTACAGCCGTGAGGCGGCCGTAAGGATCGCTTCTTTGTTGGCCGCAGCCTTGTCTTTCGTCACTTTCATGAGGTGCTCCTGTGGCCAGCGTGAAGGGCCATTGGCAGGTCGTCGCTGAGAGGGTAGTAATTATGATAGTCATCATATATTGTTGGCGCAAATGTGCGGGCAGGGTAATTCCCTTTTTTTTGCCTTTATACATGATAACTATCATCAATACTGATACCCAAGTTCATTGCGTTCGATTCGTCGTTGCCCCGCGCGAAGCCGAGACTGCGCAAAAAAACCATAACCGTCAGGCGGACCACCCCATGGAACAGTCACTCAAACCTTTGCGTTATCCACTTGCCGCCCTGGCACTCACGATGCTTGCCGCTTGCGATCGTGCACCGGTCGCCGCCAATGCCCCGGGGGCGCCGCACGTCACTGTCGCCAAGGTCATCGAGCAGCCCATCACCGAATGGGATGAAGTGACCGCACGGCTGGAGGCACCGGAAACCGTCGAGGTCCGGCCACGGGTATCAGGGCAGATCGAAAGGGTGGCCTTTACCGACGGGGCGCTGGTGAACAAGGGCGATCTGCTGTTCCAGATTGATCCGCGGCCGTTCGAACATGAAGTGCATCGCCTCGAAGCGCAGTTGCAACAGGCCCGCGCCACCTTGATCCGTACCGGCAATGAAGCGCAGCGTGGTCAGCGTCTGCTCGGCAGCAACGCGATTTCCGCGGAGTTGGCGGACACCCGCAATACCACCGCCCAGGAAGCCCGGGCCGGTGTCGATGCGGTGCAGGCGCAGCTCGATCTTGCCCGACTGAACCTGAGCTTCACCCGCGTCACCGCGCCGATCAGCGGCCGTATCAGCCGCGCTGAAATCACCGCCGGCAACCTCGTCACCGCCGACACCAGCGCAATGACGCGCGTGGTTTCCACCGACAAGGTGTACGCCTACTTCGACGCCGACGAACGCCTGTTCCTCAAGTACGGCCAGCTCTCACGCCAGGGCCAGCGCGGCCAGGCCACGCCGGTGTACATGGGGTTGTCGGACGAGGAGGGCAACAGTCACCTGGGGCAGATGGATTTCGTCGATAACCAGGTCAATCCCAAGACGGGCACCATCCGCGGTCGCGCGGTGTTCGACAACACCGCCGGCCAGTACACCCCGGGTTTGTACGCCCGGCTGAAACTGGTGGGCAGCGCCGCCTATGCCGGCCTGCTGATCAAGGACGAGGCGGTGGGTACCGACCTGGGCAAGAAGTTCGTGCTGGTGATCGATCAGGACAACAAGGCCGTGTACCGCAGCGTCGACCTGGGGCCCAAGCTTGAAGGCCTGCGCATCGTGCGCAGCGGCTTGCAAAAAGACGATCGCATCGTCATCACCGGCCTGCAGCGGGTCCGTCCCGGCGCCGTGGTCGCCCCGCAGGACGCACCCATGGCCGACCCGGAAACGGTCGCGACCCTGACCCGCCAACGCCAGGCCATCGAGGCGGGTAATCAACCTGCAAGCCCATCCTCCACCTCCGTCAAATCACCGGCCCTGGTGAAGACGGATGCGGCGCCCAGCCCTCGCGGATAAGGAAGCACCGACATGAAATTTTCCCAGTTCTTCATCACGCGGCCGATCTTCGCCGCGGTGCTGTCGCTGTTGATCCTGATTGCCGGCGCCATCTCGCTGTTCCAGTTGCCGATCAGCGAATACCCCGAAGTGGTGCCGCCGACCGTGGTGGTTCACGCCAACTACCCGGGCGCCAACCCCAAGGTCATCGGCGAAACCGTGGCGGCCCCGTTGGAGCAAGCCATCACGGGCGTCGAGAACATGCTGTACATGTCTTCTCAGTCGACGGCGGACGGGCGCTTGACCCTCACCGTGACCTTCGCCCTGGGCACCGACCTGGACAACGCCCAGGTCCAGGTGCAGAACCGCGTGACCCGCACCGAGCCGAAATTGCCCGAAGAAGTGACGCGCATCGGCATCACCGTGGACAAGGCCTCGCCGGAATTGACCCTGCTGGTGCACCTGGTGTCGCCGGACAAGCGCTACGACATGCTGTACCTGTCCAACTACGCGATCCTCAACGTCAAGGACGAGCTGTCGCGCCTGAACGGCATCGGTGATGTGAAGATGTTCGGTATCGGCGATTACTCGCTGCGCATCTGGCTCGATCCGGATAAAACCGCGTCGCGCAATCTCACCGCCACGGACGTGGTCAACGCAGTGCGCGAACAGAACCGTCAGGTCGCCGCCGGGCAACTGGGTTCGCCGCCTGCGCCGAATGCCACCAGCTTCCAGATGTCGATCAACTCCCAGGGGCGGCTGGTCACTGAAGAAGAGTTCGAGAACGTGATCATCCGCAGTGGCCCGGATGGCGAAATCACTCGCTTGAAGGACATTGCCCGCATCGAGCTGGGTTCCAACCAATACGCCTTGCGCGCCTTGCTCAACAACCAGGAAGCGGTGGCCATGCCGATCTTCCAGCGCCCGGGTTCCAATGCCATCGACGTCTCCGACCAGGTGCGGGCGAAGATGGCCGAGCTCAAGAAGAGCTTCCCGGAAGGCATGGACTACGAGATCGTCTACGACCCGACCATTTTCGTGCGCAGCTCGATTGAAGCGGTGGTGCACACGCTGTTCGAAGCACTGATCCTGGTGGTGCTGGTGGTGATCCTGTTCCTGCAAACCTGGCGCGCCTCGATCATTCCGCTGGTGGCGGTGCCGGTGTCGCTGATCGGTACGTTTGCGGTGATGCATTTGCTCGGCTTCTCGCTCAACGCGCTGTCGCTGTTCGGCCTGGTGCTGGCGATCGGTATCGTGGTCGACGATGCGATCGTGGTGGTGGAGAACGTCGAACGGAACATTGAATCCGGGCTGGAACCGGTTGAAGCCACCAAGAAAGCCATGGGCGAAGTGACAGGTCCCATCATCGCCACCGCGCTGGTGCTGTGCGCGGTATTCGTGCCGGCCGCTTTCATCTCCGGCCTGACAGGCCAGTTCTATAAACAGTTCGCGCTGACCATCGCCATCTCGACGGTGATCTCGGCGTTCAACTCCCTGACCCTGTCGCCAGCGCTGGCCGCTGTGCTACTCAAGGCCCACGGCGCACCGAAAGACCGCTTCTCCAAAGTGCTGGATCGATTGCTGGGCGGTTGGCTGTTCAAACCCTTCAACCGCTTTTTCGACAAGGCCAGCCATGGCTACGTGATTGCCGTGGCCAAGATCATTCGTGGCAGCAGCGTGGCCTTGCTGGTCTATGCCGGCCTGATCGCCATGACCTATATGGGTTTCAGCACCACGCCGACCGGTTTCGTGCCGACCCAGGACAAGAAGTACCTGGTGACCTTCGCGCAACTGCCGGATGCCGCAAGCCTGGATCGCACCGAATCGGTGATCCGGCGCATGAGCACCATCGCCATGAACGAACCGGGCTTCGACAGCGCCGTGGCGTTCCCCGGCCTTTCGATCAATGGCTTCACCAACAGCCCAAACGCCGGCATCGCCTTCATCGGCCTGAGTCCGTTCGACGAGCGCAAGGACCCGAGCCTGTCGGCCAAGGCGATTTCCGCCTCGCTCAACGGCAAGTTCGGTGAGATCCAGGACGCCTACATCGCCGTGTTCCCGCCACCACCGGTGCAAGGCCTGGGCACCATCGGCGGCTTCCGCCTGCAGATCGAAGACCGCGGCAACCTGGGGTACGACGAGCTGTACAAAGAGACCATGAACATCATCGCCAAGAGCCGCAGTGTTCCGCAGCTGGCCAACCTGTTCACCAGCTACACGGTCAACGTGCCGCAAGTCGAAGCCGCCATTGATCGGGAAAAGGCCAAGACCCACGGCGTGAAGATCAACGACATCTTCGACACCTTGCAGGTGTACCTGGGCTCGCTGTACGCCAACGACTTCAACCGTTTTGGCCGCACCTACCAGGTTAACGTGCAGGCCGAGCAACAGTTTCGCCAGGAGCCGGAGCAGATCGGCCAGTTGAAGGTGCGCAACGATCGCGGCGAAATGATTCCGCTGGCGACCTTCGTCAAGGTCAGCCCGACCTCGGGCCCCGACCGGGTCTCGCACTACAACGGTTTCCTCACCGCGGAAATCAACGGCAGCGCAGCCCCCGGCTACAGCTCCGGCCAGGCCCAGGCCGCGATTGAAAAACTGCTGAAAGAAGAGTTACCCAATGGCATGACCTACGAGTGGACCGACCTGACCTACCAACAGATCCTGTCCGGCAACACTGCATTGCTGGTGTTCCCGCTCTGCGTGCTGCTGGCGTTCCTGGTGCTGGCGGCGTTGTACGAAAGCTGGAGCCTGCCGCTGGCGGTGATCCTGATCGTGCCGATGACCCTGTTGTCGGCGATTGCCGGGGTGATCATTTCCAGGGGTGACAACAACATCTTCACCCAGATCGGCCTGATCGTGCTGGTGGGCCTGGCGTGCAAGAACGCGATCCTGATCGTCGAGTTCGCCAAGGACAAACAGGAGCAGGGCCTGTCGCCGCTGGACGCCGTGCTTGACGCTTGCCGCATGCGTTTGCGGCCGATCCTGATGACCTCGTTCGCCTTCATCATGGGCGTGGTGCCGCTGGTGACGTCCAGCGGTGCCGGTTCGGAAATGCGCCGGGCCATGGGGGTGGCGGTGTTCTCCGGGATGCTCGGGGTGACCTTCTTCGGCCTGCTGCTGACACCGGTGTTCTTTGTGCTGATTCGCCGTTACATCGAACGCAAGCATGTGCGCAAGCAAGCCCATGCTCTGAACCTGGAGGTGCAACCATGAAAGCCTTGAAGTTGTTCTTGCCCAGCCTCCTGGTGAGCGCACTGGCGGCGTGCACGGTGGGGCCGGACTACAAGACCCCGGATACGCCGCCGGCCAACAGCGTGCATGCCCGGGCGGCCAACTACGATCAGTCGCGTTTTGAACGCCTTTGGTGGCAGCAGTTCGACGATCCCACGCTGAACCAGCTGGTGAGCAAGTCCCTGGAAGGCAACCGCGATCTGCGCGTGGCGTTCGCCCGCTGGAAAGCGGCGCGAGCGATTCGCGACGACATCAGCAACGACAACCTGCCGGTGGTTACCAGTCGCGTCAGCAGCGTGCAAGGCAAATCACAAGTACCGGGCCTGAGCGAAAGTCGGGTCAATACTGAGCGCTACGACCTGGGCCTGGACATGGCCTGGGAAATCGATCTGTTCGGACGCATTCAGCGTGCGCTGGAGTCGAGTGATGCCCGGGAAGACGCGGC
Organism: Pseudomonas sp. SbOxS1; assembly: GCF_013416725.1. Taxonomy (NCBI): domain Bacteria; kingdom Pseudomonadati; phylum Pseudomonadota; class Gammaproteobacteria; order Pseudomonadales; family Pseudomonadaceae; genus Pseudomonas; species Pseudomonas sp. SbOxS1. Next base: position 42,051 of record NZ_JAAVXC010000020.1, on the reverse strand, counting down.
TGCGGCAGATCTGTATCAACTGCGGGTAACGATGATCGCTGAACTGGTCGACGCTTACGGGCAACTGCGCGGCGCGCAACTGCGGGAAAAAATCGCCCTGGCCAACCTCAAGAACCAGAGTGATTCACGGGCGGTCACCGTCAGCCTGCGCGATGCCGGCGTCGGCAATGAACTCGATGTGGTGCGTGCCGACGCGCGTCTGGCCGCGGTCGAAGCGAGTGTGCCGCAACTGCAGGCGGAGCAGGTCCGGCAGCAAAATCGGATCGCCACCTTGCTCGGTGAACGGCCGGACCAGTTGAGCGTGTCATTGAGCCCGGCGGACCTGCCGGCCATTGCCAAGGCGCTGCCGATCGGCGATCCCGGCGAGCTGTTGCAGCGTCGTCCTGATGTGCTGGCGGCCGAGCGCAGGCTGGCATCGGCGACCGCGGATGTCGGCGTGGCGACCGCCGACCTGTTTCCCCGGGTCAGCCTGAGCGGCTTCCTTGGCTTCACCGCCGGGCGCGGTTCGCAAATCGGTTCCAGCGCCGCCCGCGCCTGGAGCCTGGGCCCGAGCATCACCTGGGCCGCCTTTGATCTGGGCAGCGTGCGCGCTCGCATCCGTGGCGCCAACGCCGACGCCGAAGGCGCCCTGGCCACCTACGAACAGCAGGTGTTGCTGGCACTGGAAGAATCGGAGAACGCCTTCAGCGACTATGGCAAACGCCAACAGCGGCTGCTGTCGTTGATCAAGCAGAGCGAATCAAGTCGCGCGGCGGCCAGCCTGGCGGCGATCCAGTACAAGGAAGGTTCTGTCGATTACCTGGTGTTGCTCGATGCCGAGCGCGAGCGCTTGAATGCAGAGGATGCTCAGGCACAGGGTGAGGTCGACCAGTACCGGGGGATTGTCGCGATCTACAAGGCGCTGGGAGGAGGGTGGGACAGTGGCGGCGGCAAGGTGGCCTCGATCAACTGATGCCAGGGCCGGTCCGCCAACCACCCAAGGGTGATTGGCGGGCGCAGGTCAGGGTCGGGGCTGGTTTTTCATTTCTTCGATTTTCGCGTCCACCGCCGTGCGGATCTGATCGATGCTGAAGCTGGCCGGCTTCTGGCTGGGCGGGTATTCGACGAAGGTTTGCAGGAAGCGGGCGGCCTTGCCCACACCCTGGGCCAGCAGGTAGGAGTTCTTCACCGTCCAGTCGTAATACTGGTTCGAGACGCTGTCTGCCCGCTCATAGGGGTCCATGCGCAGATTGAACAGCTTGGGCACGCGCAGCGGCACGAACGGGCTGCTCCAGACCGCGAAACCGCCGGGCTCGCGTTGTTCGGCGAAGACCACTTTCCAGTTGCCGAAACGCATCGACACCAGCACGCCGTCGTCGTTGAAGTAGTAGAACTCCTTGCGCTCACCTTTGGGTTGTTCACCGGTCAGGTACGGCAACTGGTTGTAGCCGTCCAGGTGCACCTTGAAGTTGGTGCCGCCCGCAGTGGGCGCCCAGCCCTTGAGCAGTTTGTTTTTTACGTCCGTTTCACCCGCCGCCGCGAGCAGGGTCGGGAACCAGTCCATGCCCGAGAACATTTCGTTGGATACCTCGCCGGGCTTGATCTTGCCCGGCCAACGCACGATCGCCGGCACGCGGTAGGCGCCTTCCCAGTTGGAGTTCTTTTCGTTGCGGAACGGCGTGGTCGCCGCGTCCGGCCAGGAGAACTGGTTCGGGCCGTTGTCGGTGGTGTAGACGACAATGGTGTTGTCGGCGATCTTCAAGTCGTCGAGGGTTTTCAGCAGTTTGCCGACGTCGCCGTCATGTTCGAGCATGCCGTCTGCATAATCGTTGCCGGGCATGCCGCTCTGGCCCTTCATCGACTCGCGCACGTGGGTGAACAGGTGCATGCGGGTGGTGTTCATCCAGACGAAGAATGGCTTGTCCGCCTTGGCCTGTTTTTCCATGAACACCTGCGCCGCCGCCGTGGTTTCGTCGTCGATGGTTTCCATGCGTTTGGCGGTCAGGGCGCCGGTGTCTTCGATCTTGCCATCGGCGTAGCTGTGGATCACGCCACGGGGCGTGCGGGACTTGACGAACTCCGGATCGTCCTTGGGCCAGTAGGGGCGCTCAGGCTCCTCTTCGGCGTTGAGGTGGTACAGGTTGCCGAAGAACTCGTCGAAACCGTGGTTGGTCGGCAGGTACTCGTCGCGGTCGCCCAAGTGGTTCTTGCCGAACTGGCCGGTGGCATAACCTTGGGACTTGAGCGCCTGGGCGAGGGTGATGTCACGCTTTTGAATGCCGATCGGCGCGCCCGGTACGCCGACCTTGGTCAGGCCGGTGCGCAGCGGTGACTGGCCGGTGATGAACGACGAGCGTCCGGCGGTGCAGCTGTTCTCCGCGTAATAGTCGGTGAACAGCATGCCTTCGTGGGCGATGCGGTCGATGTTGGGCGTCTTGTAGCCGACCACGCCCATGGAATAGGCGCTGATGTTGGTCTGGCCGATGTCGTCGCCGAAGATCACCAGGATGTTGGGTTTTTCGGCTGCCCCGGCGGTTGCCGATAGCGCCATCACCGTCGTCGCCATCAGGGCGAGTTTCGGCAGCCACTTTGTTATGCGAGTCATTTGACTGGCTCCTTGTTGACGGGCGTCGCGGAGAGCGACCAGTGGCCATGTTCAAACCTCGTCAATAAGACTGCGCCACCCATATCAGGTGGCTGTGACCGGTAGAGATCGTCTTGATTCTCAAGGTGGTTGAAAACCCTATGGTTTGTCGGAACTCCGCATCGCAGCGATGGCGGCCTGACAGCCGACCAGCCACTCGCGGATGTACTCGATTTACTGTAGGAGCCCGGCTTGCCGGCGATGGCGGCCTGACAGCCGACCTGGATTTTGTTGACTGGGTACATATCCATTCCTGCGGTAACGGCCACCTATGGTTTCGCCCTTACGGCGAGTCACTTGGAAAAACGGAACGCCGCCCGGCCCTAAGTAACCAAGGGCTCTTGCCCCTGACGTTCGGTGGCTCGCTGGGGCTCGGGGTACCCTCGCTCCGGTCCTGCTCCGTGGGCCCATCGCGGCGACCCACGGAGCAATGCCGGAGTGAGGGCATGCCGAGCCTAAGCGAGGCACCGAGTGGTGGGGCAAAGCCTTTTGGTTCCTTTTTGGCGTTTGAAAAAGGGACTCGCCGTAAGGGCGAAACCATAAGCTGCCGTTACCGCAGGAATGGATATGTACTCAGACAACAATCTCCCAGAGGCTTTGACGCGGTATGGATCAACGTTGGTAGAGGCCCCGATGGAGGTCGTTACAGGTTGACGGCCAGACTCAGGGCGTGATGGGGCAAGAAAATCAAAAGCCAAAGCCAAAGCCAAAGCCAAAGCAAAAGCAAAGCGAGGCGGCCGGCCTGATCGGAAGCCCGGACGGACGCTCGCTCCTACAATTTTGCCTACTGCAGATTGCCCGCCACAGCAATGGTCTGCGCCGTGATGTAGTTCGACTCCGGCGAGCAGAACAGGTACACCGCGTCCGCCGCTTCCTGCACGGTACCCGGGCGGCCCAGCGGGTTGCGCTGGGCGAATGACTTGGCGGCCTCCGGGCTGATCCCGACGCGAATGTCACGACCTTCGATGTTCACCGTGGCGCCGGCATGGGCGTCGGCCTTGGTCATGCGGGTTTCGATGAAACCGAAGGCCACGGCGTTGACGTTGACCTTGAAGCGCCCCCATTCACGGGCCAGCGCGCGGGTCATGCCGATCACACCGGCCTTGGCCGAGGAGTAGTTCATCTGCCCGGCGTTGCCGTTGAGGGCCGAGACCGAGGAGATGTTCACTACTTTGCGGAACACCTCGCGCTCTGCCGCCGCATCGGCCTGGGCCTGGGCCTTGATGATCGGGTAGGCGGCGCGCAGGATGCGGAAGGGCGCGGTCATGTGGCAGTCGAGGATCGCGTACCACTGCTCGTCGCTCATCTTCTGGATCACGTCATCCCAGGTGTAACCGGCGTTGTTGACGATGATGTCGATGCCGCCGAAGTGGTCCATCGCGGTCTTGACGTAGCGATCACCGAAGTCCGGCGCACTGACGTTGCCGTGGCAGACAGCGGCCTGCCCGCCCAGCTGGCGGATCATTTCAGCGGTTTCGTGGGCCGGGTCGGCGTCCAGGTCGTTGATCACGATGCGTGCGCCTTCGCTTGCCAGTTTCAGGGCGATCTGCTGGCCGATGCCACGGCCGGAACCGGTGACCAGTGCGACTTTTCCGTCGAGTTTTGCCATGGGGTGTTGCTCCTCAATGATGGGGTGTGTTTACAGAGCGATCACGGCGTCGCCAACGATCCTGGTCTCGCCGTATTGATTGGTGGTGCGCACTTCGACCCTGATCCGTTGCTCGCCGTCGACCTCAAAGCGGTCGACCACGGTGCCCGTGCAGGTGATCTGGTGACCCAGGTGAGTAATGCCGAGAAAGCGCACGCCGAACTCGCGCAACTGGCGCTGATCGGCCCACTGGGTCAGCAGGCGGCCGAGGTAGGCCATCGACAACATGCCGTGGGCGAACACATCGGGCATGCCGGCGCGGCGCGCGTAATCGGTGTCGATATGGATGGCGTTGTGATCACCCGACGCACCGGCAAACAGCGCCAGGGTGGTGCGGTTGATCGGTGGCAGGGCCAGCGCTGGCAGGCTGTCGCCGATATTGATTTTTTCCAGGCTTATCGCGTTCATCAGGGTTCTCCGCTTCAGCTGTTGCGCTGCACGAGCACGCTGCGCAGGTCCGCGACGTGCTCACCGTGCTGGTTGGTGACTCGGGTTTCGCGCACCACGAACTCCAGGGCGCCGGCTTTCTTGTCGTAGATGTCGGCGATGCGCACATCGAAGCGCAAGGTGTCGCCGGCATGGGCCATGCGGTGATAACGGAACGACTCTTCGCCGTGGAGGATGCGCGCGGTGACGATCCCCAGTTCGTCGCGCCAGGCGTTGGACGGAATCTGGAACTCCAGCGAGAACAGGAAGGTCGGCGGCAACGGCAGGTTGGGGTAACCGGCATCGCGGGCGGCTTGCTCGTCGAAGTAGATCGGGTTGGTTTCCCCGGTGGCCTTGGCGAAGAAACGCAGTTGCCCGGCTTCGGCGGTGACGAGGAAAGTGGGCAGCTGTCTGCCGATGTGTTTTTTGTCGATCATCTGAATGGCTCCTTTGCCTGGCAGGCGCGTCAGTTCTTCTGGTACACGGTCACCACGCAGGCGCCGCCCAGGCCGAGGTTGTGCTGCACGGCGACACGCGCGTTGTGCACCTGGCGCTGCTCGGCGGTGCCGCGCAACTGGTGGGTCAGTTCAAAGCACTGGGCCAGGCCGGTGGCGCCCAGTGGGTGGCCCTTGGAAAGCAGGCCGCCGGACGGGTTGGTCACCCATTCGCCGCCATAGGTGTTGTCGCCATCGTTGACCAAGCGCTCGCCAGCGCCTTCTTCGCACAAACCCAGGCCTTCGTAGGTCAGCAGTTCGTTTTGCGCGAAGCAGTCATGCAGTTCGATCACGTCGATGTCTTTGGGGCCGATGCCGGCCTGGTTGTAGGCGATGTCGGCGGCCATGCGCGTCATGTCGAAACCGACCACGCGGATCATGTCCCTGGCGTCGTAGGTGCTCGGCAGATCGGTGGTCAGCGCCTGGCCGGCCATCAACACATCGGTGCGCAGGCCGTGTTTTTTCGCGAACGCCTCGGACACCACGATGGCCGCAGCGGCGCCGCAGGTGGGCGGGCAGGCCATCAGTCGGGTCATCACGCCTTCCCACAACATCGGGGCGGCCATGACTTCTTCGGTGCTGACCACGTTGCGGAACACCGCCAGCGGGTTGTTGGCCGCGTGGCGGCTGGCCTTGGCGCGGATCTTGGCGAAGGTGTCCAGGCGGGTGCCGTACTTCTGCATGTGCGCAAAGCCTGCGCCGCCGAACTGGCGAATCGCATTGGGCAGGTCCGGCATGCCGATCAATTCGTTGGCCAGCAGCAAGGCACGTTCGGTGGCCGGGGCGCGGTCGGTCCAGGCGGATTTCAATGCGCCCGGGTTCATGTGCTCGAAACCAAAGGCCAGGGCGCACTCGACCGCGCCGCTCTGCACGGCCTGACGGGCGAGAAACAGGGCGCTGGAACCGGTGGCGCAGTTGTTGTTGACGTTGACCAGCGGTATGCCACTCATGCCCACGCGGTACAGGGCTTTCTGGCCGCAGGTGGAGTCGCCGTAGACGTAGCCGGCATAGGCTTGCTGGATGTCATTGAAGTCCAGTCCCGAGTCGGCCAGGGCCTGGCGAATCGCCTGTTCACCCATGACGTCGTAGGGCGCGTTGGTCCCCGGTTTCTTGAACTGGATCATGCCGACGCCAGCCACGAATACCTTGTTGCTCATCGTGATTTTCCTTTTTTGTTTTTGAGGGTCAGAGCTTGCGCGCGATCATTTCGCGCATGACTTCACTGGTGCCGCCGTAGATGCGGTTGACGCGCATGTCGACGAAAGCGCGGGCGATCGGGTACTCCATCATGTAGCCGTAGCCGCCATGCAGCTGGACCATGTCGTCGATGCATTTCCACAGGGTTTCGGTGGTGTAGAGCTTGGCGATCGCCGCCTCTTCGAGGGTCAGCCGGCGACGCATGTGTTCGCCCAGGTAGTAGTCGACCATCACCCGCATGGCGGTGGCCTGGGCCTTGATATCGGCGAGCTTGAATTTGCTGTTCTGGAAGTCCCAGACGGTCTGGTTGAAGGCCTTGCGGTCCTTCACGTACTCGACGGTTTGTTCCAGCAGACGCTCCAGCTTGGCGGCGGCGGACACGGCGATGGAGAACCGCTCTTGCGGCAACTCGCCCATCAGGTAGGTGAAGCCCAGGCCCTCTTCGCCGAGGCGGTTGCCGACCGGTACGCGGACGTTGTCGAAGAACAGCTCGGCGGTGTCTTGCGCATGCTGGCCGACCTTCTCCAGTTTGCGACCGCGCTTGAAGCCGGTGCGACTGGCTTCCACGGCGATCAGGCTGATGCCCTTGGCACCGGCGGCCGGATCGGTCTTGCACACGACGATCACCAGGTCAGCGGTCAGGCCGTTGCTGATGAAGGTCTTGCTGCCATTGATCACGTACTCGTCGCCATCGCGCACCGCAGTGGTACGCACAGCCTTGAGATCGCTGCCGGTGCCGGGTTCGGTCATGGCAATGGCGAGGATGATCTCGCCGGCGCAGATGCCCGGCAGCCACTTGCGCTTCTGTTCTTCGTTGCCGCAGCGATTGATGTACGGGGCAATCACGTCGGAGTGCATGCCGAAGTAGGCGCCACTCACCCCGGCCCGGGCGAACTCTTCGTTGAACACCGCGCAGTGGCCAAAATCACCGCCGCCACCGCCGTATTCGATCGGCAAGGTGATGCCGAGCAAACCTTCACGCCCGGCCTTGAGCCAGGTTTCACGGTCGACCTGGCCGGCCTTGTCCCAGGCCGCCTGGCGCGGCAGGCATTCACGCTCGAAAAAACGTCGGGCGGTGGTGCGGAACATCTCATGGTCGTCGCGGAAAACGGTTCGGGCAATGTGCACGCAAGACTCCTCAATGATCACGGGCCGGCCTGGGCCAGGCTTCGACGCAGGCGCGAGTTGCGCCTTTGGACTGAGGGTTACGATAGGGTGGGGAGGCTGGCGGGAACGCCACCCGAGGCGGGTGGCGGGACAAGAATCAGTGATCGGAATGCACTGCAATCCACTGTGGGAGCTAGCCTGCTGGCGATGGCGGTGTGTCAGCCCACATCGATGTTGCCTGGCACACCGCCATCGCCAGCAGGCTGGCTCCCACAGGGGTTGTTTCTGGTCTGGAGATTTTAGGGAGGAGTGCCGGCATCGCCCTGCGATTCCAGGTCGCGCACCCGCGCCACCGCTTCATCGCGGCTGCTGACGCCCAGCTTGCTGTAGATATGGCTCAGGTGCCATTTCACGGTTTCCGGGGACAACCCCAGGGCTCGGGCGATCTTCTTGTTGGGCAGGGCCTGGGCGAGCAGGCGCACCACTTCGATTTCCCGTTCGCTCAACGGCTCCATGCCGGTGGCAAGCGGTTTGCTTGGCGTGGCCGCGGAGGGTTTTGCCGTGGGTACCGCAGGCGCCTTGACCTGGGCTTCCTGCAGGCGTTCGACATAGAACGCCAGCACCGGGTCGAGTGCTTCCTTGCTGGCGATGTCACAGATCAGGTCCAGTGCATCGGGGTGGGCGTCGAGCAGGCTGCGCAGCAGTCCGTATCGCTGTCCGCGTCGCAGGGCTTCCAGGACTTTGTCGCGGGCGGCCTGCGGGTTGCCGCGCTGGGACTCGATCACTGCGCTGAGCACCAGCAGGCGCACCACGCCGAGTTGGCGACGGTACAATTCGCAGGTTTGTATCAGCTGTTCGATACGCTTCAACGCCCCGTCCAGATCACCTTGGGCCAGTTGCCAACGCGCTCGTGCATTTTCGGCCAGGACATGGATTTCCTTGAGTGCCGTTTGCCCGGCATCCGGGTGGCGCGCATCAATGGCCTCAAGCCGCGTCAGTTTCGCGTGGGCCTGCGCGGATTCACCCAGGATCAACAACCACCTCACCTGCCAGGTCAGGCAGTACGCTTGCAGGCGCTCCAGTCCGAGTTTGATCGCGTACTCGTCGAGCCGCTCGACGTAGGCCAGGGCTTCCTGATGGTTGCCCGCCAGCCATTGCACATTCCACAGCACCTGCATGACGCGCAATACCGAATCGGGAATCGAGATCCGCTCGAGAATATCGACCCAGCCCGACAGCAGTTTGAACGCAGCATCCACATCATTGGTTTCGTAGAGCACTTCGCCCAACAACGCGGCAGAGAGGTAAGTCGCGTCGGCACCGGCCTTGCCGCAATCGGCAGCTTCATGCATCACATCCCGGTAAACCCGTTCGGCCTGTTTCATCTGGCCTTCGAGGGCGTGGGTCAATCCCAGCATGCAGCGCCCTTGAAGGCTGCCTGCCGTTGTGCCCAGCAGCGGCTCACCATTGATCAGCAGGGCAGGCCGATCGAGCTGCACCTGACGCGCTTGTTCGTACTCGCCCCGGTGCATATAGAGCCAGGACAGGATGTTGGCGCAGGAGCCAATCGCAACGGCATTGCTGGCGGGCGGCGGGTTGAGCAGTTGCGGCAGTACGGTCATCGCCGCGTCCGTGTCATCACGTTGCAGAGCCAGGGAGGCCCGCAACAGCGCGATCATGAAACGATCATGGACTTCGTTTTCGGGCACGTCCCGGAACAGTTGATCGAGGCTGTGGGCGCATTCCCTGAAATCCCGGGCATAAAGCTGCAGCCGGGCCTTGAGAATGCGCAGTTTTACCCGCGCCAGCACCTGTTCGACCGGCAACAGTCGAACCAGCTCGATCAGTATCCGCAAGTCGCCATGGGCATACAGTGCTTCGGCGTGTTGCTCCACCAGGTCCGCGGCACCCTCGGGGTCGCCGGCCATGACGGCGTGGTGCACCGCTTCATCCAGGAGCTGGTGATCACGAAACCAGGCCCATGCCCGCGCATGCACGGCCTGTTGTTCGCCCGCGCTGCGCGAATCGAAGTATTTGAGCAGCGTTTCACGCAATAGCGGGTGCAGGCGATACCAGGTTTCACGTGCGGCGCTGTCCACCGGGATCAGGAACAGGTTATCCCGCTCCAGGCGTGCGAGAAGCGCATTGGCCTCGCTGACGGCCTCCGGGTTGCCGCTGAGGGCGGCGCACAGCGAGGCGCAAAAGCGGTTGCAGACCGCCATGAGCAGCATCAGGTCCAGGTCCGTCGGCGACAGATGGGACAGCACCTCGACTTCGAAAAACCTTGCGAACGCCTGGTCGTCCCGCACCTGGTCGGTGGAGGCCACGGCCGGGCGGTTTTTCTTGCGGCTGACAGCGAGCAGTTGCAGCCCGGCAACCCAGCCATCGGTCAGTTCATGCATCAACTTGGCATCGCGGGCGCTGATGTCGCCCAGCTGTGCCTTGAGAAATTGCTCGGACTCAGCCGGTGTAAAGCGCAAATCGCGCAAGTTCAGTTCCAGCACCAGCTCCTGGCTGCGCAAGCGCGCCAACGAAAGGGGCACGGCACTGCGCGACACGAGGGCAAGGTGCAGATTGGCGGGTGCGTAGTCGATCAACCATTGCAGGGCCTGGTGAATGCCGACGTCGGTCAGGTGATGCAGGTCGTCGAGCACCAGTACCAGTTCTCGAGCGCGACTGGCAATGCTGCGCACCAGGGTGATGACCGTGCGCTCCACGGCCTCGCCGTCGATGCCGCGGCCTTCCAGTTGAGTGGCTTCGTAGACCAGATTCGGGTCGATCTGCCCGAGGCTGGCGAGTAGATAGTCGAGAAACCGCGTCAGCTCGTTGTCGTCGGCAGACAGCGTCAGCCACGCCACATCGAAACCCACTGCAAGCAACCCCTGGCGCCAGGCGATCAGCGTCGAGGTCTTGCCGCATCCGGCCGGGCCCTTGAGCACGATACAGCGCTGACGGCGAGCCTTGAGCATTTGCTCCTGCAGGCGGTCGCGGGAAATCAGGCGCCCGGCACTGCGCGGTGGCGTCAGTTTGGTGCTGACGATCGGAGACTGGACCGCAGTGAAGACCTGGCTGGCAAGGGTGTCCGATGCATTGGACTTGCGGTGTTTGTCCATGGGGCTTTCCGATTCTTTTTTATTGTGTGAGTGCGTCGAATCCCTTCGAGTGTAACCCAGACCATGGGCGGCATGACCCTGTCTTTGGCGGCCACCACCCGATGCGGGTGGTGGTCGCGATTGAACCGATTGATCTACTGCAAGGCACAAGAATCGGGGTGCTGCGGCGCTCCGTCAGAACAATGGAGCGTTGGCGATGGGTGTACTAAGCGGCATTCGGGTGGTGGAGTTTGAAGCAATCGGGCCGGCGCCGTTTGGCACCATGCTATTGGCGGACATGGGCGCCGATGTGGTGCGCATCGACCGCCCGGTGAAGGCCAGTGACCTGGGGCCCAGGTTTGAAGGCAAGCGGGCCGACATCACCGGGCGCAATCGTCGTTCGGTGACCCTGGATCTGAAACGCCCCGAAAGTATCGCCGCCGCACTGGCGCTGATCGAACGGGCCGATGTGCTGGTCGAAGGTTTCCGCCCCGGGACCATGGAGCGCCTGGGCCTTGGTCCGGATGTGGCGCTCAAGCTCAATCCGGGGCTGGTGTATGCGCGCATGACCGGTTGGGGCCAGACCGGGCCGATGGCTGATCGCGCCGGGCATGACCTGAACTACATCGCCTTGTCCGGCGTGCTGTCCACCATAGGCCCGGCCGCTGGTCGGCCGGTTCCACCGCTGAACCTGGTGGGCGACTACGGCGGTGGCGGCATGTTGCTGGCGATGGGCGTACTGGCGGCGCTGGTCAACGTGCAGCGCGGCGGCGCCGGGCAGGTGGTCGATGCGGCCATGACAGAAGGCGCGGCGCAGTTGGGGTCGGTGATCTGGGGGCTATTGGCTGGCGGTCACTGGAAAGAACAGCGCGGCAGCAACCTGCTCGACGGCGGTGCGCCCTGGTACGACACCTATGAGACCCTCGACGGCCTGCACATGTCGATCGGTCCGATCGAATCGCGCTTCTACGCCCGGATGCTGGAGATCCTCGGTCTGGCGGGCGCAGGCCTTCCTGACCAGCACGACCGCTCAGGTTGGCCGCGGTTACGTGAGGCGTTCACCACGGCCTTTCTCAGCCGTACCCGAGAGCAGTGGGCGCAAGCGTTCGCCGGCAGCGATGCCTGCGTGGTGCCAGTGCTCGGTCTGGCCGAGGCCGCCGAGCATCCCCACAGCCGTGCCCGCGGCAGCTTCATTGAGGTCGACGGCGTGATCCAGCCGGTCCCGGCACCGCGTTTTCTCGGCACGCCTTCCGCGCAGCCGCGAATGGCACCGCAACGCGGCGAGCAGGGCCTTGATGCGCTGCGTGACTGGGGTTTCGACAGCGTCGCCATCGAGCGCCTGCATTCACTGGGCCTGGGCTTCAAGGCCTGACTTCCCTCCCATAACAACAACCCAGAGGTTAGCCCATGGCCATTCAGTTCAAGATCATCGATCACGTGGCAGTCATCACGCTCGATGCGCAACAGGCGAACAATGCGCTGACCATCAGCGACCTCATGCACCTGCGCAAGACGCTGGTGGCTTGCCAGGATGACGAGCAGGTGCGGGTCATCGTGCTCACCGGTGCCGCTGACCGAGGCTTTTGCTGCGGTGCGATTGCGCGCGAATCGTCTCCCATGCTGCCCGGGTTTGTAGCCAGTGCCCTCAAGAGCCGCGAGACCGAAGCCGAGGAGGGCGGTTACGCCCGTCTGTTCGACCTCAGCGACCTGGACATCTGGAAGCCGATCATCGCCGCCATCAACGGCGCCTGCCTGGCCGGTGGCCTTGAGCTGGCGTTGCAATGTGACCTGCGCATCGCGACCGACAGTGCCTCGTTCGGCTTGCCCGAAGTCCGCGATGCGACGATTCCCGCGGCGGGCGGCGTGCAATATCTGCTGCGCGCGGTGCCCGCTACCCACGCCATGAAAATGGCCCTGACCGGTGAGCCGATCGACGCCCGGGAAGCCTTGCGCATCGGCCTGGTCATCGAGCTCCTGCCACAGGAGCGGTTGCTCTGCGCAGCCCTGGACCTGGCCGAACGCATCGCCGTCAACGGGCCGCTGGCGGTGCAGTCGATCAAGCAACTGGCGGTCCGGACCGCCCACCTGACGCCCCGGGATTTTGCGATTCAAGCGCACCTGCACTGGGGGGTGCTGCGCGACAGCGAGGATCACCTCGAAGGGCGCATGGCCCTGTCCGAGAAACGCGCGCCCAGCTACCGCGGGGCGTGACGCACCGCCCAGCCACTGTATGCGGCCTTACCTGACAACAATAATTCACAGGAAACCACCATGTATCTGACCCAAGGACTGCACCGTGTCTTGCAGCAGCGCCCCCATGCGCTGGCGACAGTTTTCCATGACCGGCGTCACACCTATGCACAGTTGGCTGACCGTGTAGCCCGTCTCGCTGGCGCCTTGCAGCGACTAGGCATGCAGACCGGCGACCGCGTGGGGCTGCTCGGTTTGAACTCCGATCGTTTTCTCGAGTATTACCTGGCCACCTGGTGGGGCGGTGGCGTGGTCAACCCGGTCAATATCCGCTGGAGCGTGGCGGAAATCGTCTACTCCCTGGACGATTGCGACACGCGCATCCTGATGATCGACGACACCTTCCTGCCCATGGCCGAGGCGATCGCCAGCACGGCCAGGGTGCGACCGCTGTTGATCCATGTCGGTGACGGTCCGGCCCCCGAAGGCATGCTCTCCTACGAACGGCTGATCCATGACGCCGAGCCTGTCGACGACGCCTTCCGGGGTGGCGACGACCTGGCCAGCATCCTGTACACCGGCGGCACCACCGGCCGGCCGAAAGGCGTGATGCAATCGCACATGAACCTGTGGACGGCGGCGGTGGCCCGCGCGGCCGATGTGCCGGTACCGGCGGATGCGCTGACCCTGCACATCGCACCCATGTTTCACCTCGCGGCGCTGTCGCGGGTGATCCTGATCTCGCTTCTGGGGTTACCGAACATCTTTGTCCCGGCCTTCGATGCGCTGGCGGTGATGCAAACCATCGAGCGTGAGCGGATCACCGACATCCTGATCGTGCCGACCATGCTGCAGGCGTTGATCATGCACCCGCAGTTTGCCAGGCACGATCTTGGCTGCCTGCGCAGCCTGACCTATGGCGCCTCGCCGATTGCCGTGCCGTTGCTGGAACTGGCCCTTAAAGCCTTGCCGAACGTCGAGTTCACCCAGGGCTACGGCATGACCGAAGCCGCGCCGCCGATCAGCGCCAACGGCCCGGAAAACCACAGCGCCGAGGGCATCGCCAATGGTCTCCTGCGTTCGGCCGGGCGCCCTGGGCTGGGCGTCACGGTGCGCATCGTCGACGAACATGACAACGAGGTTCCGCGCGGTACGGTCGGCGAAGTCCTGGTCCGTGGCCCGAACATCATGCTCGGCTACTGGAACAAGCCCGAAGAAACCGCCCAGGCCCTGCGTGGCGGCTGGATGCACACCGGCGACGGCGCCTACATGGACGATGACGGCTATCTCTACATCGTCGACCGCTTCAAGGACATGATCGTCAGCGGTGGCGAGAACGTTTATTCCGGGGAGGTCGAAAGCGCGATTGCCAGTCACCCGGCCGTTGCCGCCTGTGCGGTCATCGGCATTCCCTGTGCCCAGTGGGGCGAGGCGGTGCACGCCGTGGTCGTGCTCAAGCCGGACAACGAAGTCGCCGGCGCGCAGATCATCGAACACTGCCGGCGCCAGATCGCCGGGTACAAGACCCCCAAGTCGGTGGAGTTCCGCACGGCCTTGCCCTTGTCGGGTGCGGGCAAGGTGCTCAAGCGTGACCTGCGCGAACCGTTCTGGGCCGACAGGGACCGAGGCGTGAGCTGACACCGCAATAGCCCTGTAGGAGCGAGCCTGCTCGCGATGGTCGTGAACGATTACGCGTGCTTACCGGTTAACGCGGCGCTCTCGAGTCCATCGCGAGCAGGCTCGCTCCTACAGGGTTTTGCGTGCTTCCCGCACAGGTTTTTTCTTCAGCCATTCGCTACCCGATCCGGGTGGCGAGAATCCCCACCCCGCTCAATACATTGGACTCACGAACCAGGCGCAAGCCTTGCCTGGCCATCCACTGGAGAGTCCGATGCACATCAACCGTACCGTCTACCGCGAAGACCACGAAATGCTGCGTGAAACCGCGCGGCGTTTTTTCGAACGTGAATGCCTGCCCAAGCAGGCGCAGTGGGACGAGGCCGGGCAGGTCGACCGCGAGACCTGGCTCAAGGCTGGACGCCATAACCTGCTGTGCCTCACCGTGCCGACCGAATACGGCGGCGGTGGCGGCGATTTCGGACACTCGGCGGTGTTGATCGAAGAACTGTACCGCGCCGGGGTTTCAGGCTGGAGCCTGGGCGTGCACTCCGACATCGTCGCGCCGTACATCGTGCGCCTGGGCACTGAAGAGCAGAAGCACAAATGGCTGCCGAAAATCTGCTCCGGCGAAACCGTCCTGGCCGTCGCGATGACCGAGCCGGGCACCGGTTCCGACCTCAAGGCGATCCGCACCAGCGCCGTGCGTGAGGGTGACGAGTGGGTGATCAACGGCAGCAAGACCTTCATCAGCAATGGCCTGACCTGCGACATGGTGGTGGTCGTCTGCAAGACCGACCCCAGTGCCGGCGCCAAGGGCTGCAGCCTGATCATGGTCGAGTGCGACCGTGAAGGTTTCCGTCGCGGGCGCAAGCTGGACAAGGTCGGCCAGCACGCCGCCGACACCGCCGAGCTGTTCTTCGATGACGTGCGCGTGCCGGTGGGCAACCTGCTGGGCGAAGAGAACAAAGGCTTCATGCACCTGATGGAAGAGCTGCCCCAGGAGCGCCTGGTGATCGCGTTGTACAGCGCCGCCAAGCTCGAACGCCTGCTGGAACAGACCGTCGAGTACGTGAAGGACCGCAAGGCCTTCAACCAGACGGTGTGGGACTTCCAGAACAGCAAATTCAAGCTCGCCGACATCAAGGCCCAGGCCACCGCCGTGCGCCTGACCATCGATCACTACATCGGCGAACACATGCGTCGTCGCCTCACGGTGCAGGAGTCGGCCATCGCCAAGCTCCTGGCCACCGAAACCCTATGGAAGTGCATCGACGACATGGTCCAGCTGCATGGCGGCTACGGCTACATGATGGAGTACCCGATCGCCCGGGCCTTCGTCGACATGCGCGTGACGCGGATTTTCGGCGGCACCAGTGAAGTGTTGCGCGAGCTGATCGCGCGCCAGTTGTGACCTCTTATCTTTCAGGTGATTCCATGAGCGAAAAAGTACTGGTGGCCGGCGTCGGCATGATCCCGTTCCGCAAGCCCAGCGAGAGCCCGACCTACGTGCAGATGGGCGCCGAAGCGGTGCGCCGCGCCCTGGCCGATGCGGGGATTGACTACAGCCTGGTCCAGGAGGCTTACGCCGGTTACGTCTACGGCGATTCCACCAGTGGCCAGACCGTGCTGTATGAAGTCGGCATGACCGGGATCCCGGTGGTCAACGTCAACAACAACTGCTCCACCGGCTCCACCGCGTTGTACCTGGCGCGCAAGGCCATCGAATCCGGTTCCGCCGACTGCGTGCTGGCGGTGGGCTTTGAGCAGATGCAGGCCGGCGCCCTGAAATCCCATTGGGACGACCGCCCGCCGACCCGCGAGCGTTTCCTGCCGATCCTGCGCGGCCTCACTGCCGATATGGATGGCATGCCTCAGGCCATCCGTACCTTTGGTGGTGCCGGGCGCGAGTACATGCACAAATACGGCACCAGAATGGAAACCTTCGCCGCTGTCCGCGCCAAGGCCAGCCGTCATGCAGCCAACAACCCGCTCGCGTTGTTTCGCAAGGTGCTCAGCGTCGAAGACGTGATGAACGACCCGGTGATCCTGCCAGGCGTCATGACCCGCCTGATGGCTTGCCCGCCGACCTGTGGAGGCGCTGCAGCGATCCTGGTGTCCGAGCGTTTCGCCAAAAAGCATGGCCTGCGCCGCGACGTGCAGATCGTCGCCCAGGCGATGACCACCGACACCCCGCAATCCTTCAACTTCGACAAGCCGTCGCTACTCGATTGGGTCGGCACGCACATGACCCACGCCGCCGTGGGCCAGGTCTATGAGAAGGCGGGTGTCGGCCCGCAGGACATCGATGTCTGCGAATTGCACGACTGTTTCGCCCAGAACGAAGTGATCTGCTATGAGTCGCTGGGTTTTTGCCCCGAGGGCGGCGCGGAAAAGTTCGTCATGGACGGCGACAACACCTACGGCGGGCAAGTCGTGATCAATCCGTCCGGTGGTCTGTTGTCCAAGGGGCACCCACTGGGCGCCACCGGCCTGGCGCAATGTTATGAACTGACCCAGCAACTGCGCGGCAATGCCGATCAGCGTCAGGTCGACGGTGCACGCCTGGCCATGGCGCACAACCTCGGCCTGGGTGGCGCTTGCGTGGTGACGTTGTACGGCAGAGTCAACGGAGGTGCCCAGTGAGCAGCCTGCTCGACGCCTTCCGTTTGACCGCACTGCCGGCACACGCCGAGGCCTTTCGTTCCGACGTAAAGAGCTTTCTCGCCGAACACCTGCCGCAGGGGGCGGCCGATGTGCGCGCCCGCAGCTGGACCGGTTTCGATGCGGGGTTCAGTCGCAAACTCGCGCAACGTGGCTGGGTCGGCCTGACCTTGCCTGCCGCCTACGGTGGCGCCGGGCTCGATGCGTTCAGTCGCTTTGTGCTGGTGGAGGAGTTGCTGTCTGCCGGTGCGCCGGTGGCGGCGCACTGGATCGCCGACCGCCAGAGCGGGCCGCTGATCCTGAAATTCGGCAGCGATGCCCAGAAGGACTTCTACCTGCCGCGCATCTGCGCCGGTAAAGCGTTTTTCTGCATTGGCATGAGCGAACCGAACGCCGGCTCGGACCTGGCCAGCGTGCGCAGCCGTGCCATCCGTTGCCCTGAAGGGTGGCGCCTGAGCGGGCGCAAGATCTGGACCACCAATGCCCATCACGCCGACTACATGATCGCGTTGGTGCGCACCAGTGGCGCTCCGGAAGACCGTCACAACGGGCTCTCGCAATTCATCATCGACCTTAGGCAGCCCGGTATCAGCGTGCGTCCCATCGTCGATCTGGCCGGTGATGCGCATTTTTCCGAAGTGGCCTTCGACGATGTATTGCTAGGCGAGGATGCGCTGGTGGGCGAGGAGGGCAGCGGCTGGAAACAGGTCAATGCCGAGCTTGCCTTCGAGCGCAGCGGGCCGGAGCGTTTCTACTCCAGCGTGGTCTTGCTCGACCTGTGGGCCAATACCTTGCGCCGCAACGGCGCCTGCGCTGCGCAGACGTCGTTGCTCGGCAGCTTCCTCACCCAACTCACCTGCCTGCGCAACCTTTCGCTGGCACTGACGGCATTGCTTGCGCGCGGCGCAAGCCCGGTGGTGGAAGCGGCGCTGGTCAAGGACATCGGCACCGAGTTCGAACAGGCGATCCCGGCGCAAATTGCCGCGTCGATCAGCGCCCATCCGGATGCACCGGTCGACGAGGAGCTGTACCGCACCGTCGCGTACCTGAACCAGGTCGCTCCGACCTTCTCGTTGCGCGGCGGCACTCGGGAAATCCTGCGCGGCATGATCGCCCGCGGCCTCGGCCTGCGCTGATGCACCTCGAATAGGAACCCCATCATGTTCACTGAAGCCATTGAAAAAATTCTCACGGACTTGTGCACGCCGGCGTTGGTCCGCGCGGTAGAAAGCGGTGGCGACGCCGCTCGGGTGTGGCGGGCGCTGGAGGACGGCGGCTTCCTGGAGTTGCTGACTCCGGAAGAGGCCGATGGCGCGGGGCTGTCGCTCGCGGCACTGTTCCCGATCTGCCTCGCGTTCGGCCGCCATGCGCTGCCGGTTCCGGCCGCCCAAAGCATCGCTGCCCGGGCCTTGTTGCGTGACTGTCCACACGTGCCGCCGGCCGGCATGTTGACCCTGGCCGGTACGGCTTATCGACAAGCCGATGGCGTGTTCTGCGCACCACGCGTGGCATTCGGGCTGCTGGCTGACGTTGCCCTGGTCAACCTGGATGGCGATATGTTGCTGCTCGATTGCAGCGTCGCGCGTCGCCAGCCTGTCGGTGTAAACGCCAGCCAGTGCGCCACCTTGTACTGGCCCGCGCAAGCCGTGGGGGCCGCCGTTGGCAAAAACGGCGAAGCAGTTCGCCGGTTCAGCGCCGCGATCCACGCAGCGTCCATGGCCGGGGCCATGGAACGGGTGCTCGACATGACCCTCGAGTACTGCAACGACCGGGTCCAGTTCGGCAAGGCCATCGGCAAGTTCCAGGCCGTCCAGCATCAACTCAGCGTGATGGCGGAGCAGGTCGCCGCCTCGCGCATCGCCGCGCAACTGGCGTTTGCCGGCGACGCTCAAGTGCCGCAGCTGATTGCGGCGGCCATCGCCAAGGCGCGTACCAGCATGGCGGTGCCCCAGGTGACTGCCACCGCCCATGCGCTGTTCGGTGCCATCGGCGTGACTGAAGAACTCGACCTGCAATTGTTCACTCGACGCCTGCACGAATGGCGCATCAGCGAAGGCTCGGAACACTACTGGAACGGCATCGTCGGCCAGGTGTTCCTGGCGCTGCCGGATGCCTGCGCCAGTGAGTTCGCGCGCGCCTCATCCCACATCGCTTGAGGACTCCCATGAGCCAGTTTCTGAAGTACGAACAGGACGGTCACGTCGTCACCCTGACCATGAACGACCCCGAGCGGCGCAACCCGCTGACCGGCAATAGCGCGGTGCCCGAGTTCCTCGAAGCCATCGAGCGAATCGAATGCGACAGCAGTGTGCGCGCGGTGATCATCACCGGTGCCGGCAGCGCGTTTTGCTCCGGCGGCAACGTCCGCGACATGGACCGCTATGCCCGGATGTCGGGCATGCAATTGCGCCAGGAATACCGTACCGGCATCCAGCGCTTGCCCCTGGCGCTGTTCAATCTGGAAGTACCGGTGATCGCTGCGGTCAATGGCGCGGCCATCGGTGCCGGTCTCGACCTGGCGTGCATGTGCGACATCCGCGTGGCGTCGCAGCAGGCGAAGTTTGCCGAGAGTTTCGTCAAGTTGGGGATTATTCCCGGCGACGGTGGTGCCTGGTTGTTGCCGCGGATCATCGGTTTGTCCCGCGCCAGCGAGCTGACCCTGACCGGGCAAATGATCGACGCGCACCAGGCGCAACAATGGAACCTGGTGTCGCGGGTCGTGCCGGCCGAACAACTGCTGGACACGGCGCGCGACCTTGCAGCATCGATTGCCGCCAACCCGCCCCATGCCGTGCGCCTGGCCAAGCGCCTGTTGCGCGAAGCCCTGCACACGCGACTCGACACGCTGCTGGAAATGTCCGCGACCTTCCAGGTGTTGTCGCACCAGACCGCGGATCACCGCGAAGCCGTGGCGGCCTTCATCGACAAGCGAGTACCGAGCTTTACCGGGTGAGGTGTCACCGAGCGTAACGCCCGGCGAGCCGTGCTCAAACCGGGTTGTTACGCCAGGCAAATCCTCACCGATTTCACCGTTTCAAATCACCCGTTCGGGTGTCAGTACCCCACGAGAGCCTCGCTAGCATGGGCTCTCCAACACTTATCCTTAACCGGAGAAACCGCATGACAAAAACAACAATGCGCGGAGTCTTCCAGCCAAGTCTGCTGGCCGTCGCCGTGATGCTTGCCACCTGTGCGAGCAATCAGGCAAACGCTGTTGATTTCAACATCGGGGAGATTCAGGGCAGCTTCGATTCATCGTTGTCGGTCGGCGCCAGCTGGTCTACCAGCGATCCGGACAAGCAGTTCATTTCCAACTTCAACTCCCAGGGCGTGACTGGTGGCGAGTCGTCCTCGCGGACCACCGACGACAACCGGCTGAACTTCAAGAAAGGTGAAACCTTCTCGAAAATCTTCAAGGGTGTGCATGACCTGGAGCTGAAGTACGGCGACAGCGGTGCCTTCGTGCGCGGCAAGTACTGGTATGACTTCGAGCTGATGGACGAAAGCCGTCCGTTCTACGACATCGACGACGCGGGGCGTGACCGGGCGGCCAAGTCGTCGGGGGCGATGTTCCTCGACAGTTTCGTCTACCACAACTACACGATCGGCGACCAGGTGGGCAACGTACGCCTGGGCAAGCAAGTGGTGAGCTGGGGCGAGAGTACGTTCATCGGCAACTCGATCAACAGCATCAACCCGGTCGACGTCGCCGCGCTGCGCCGTCCGGGTGCGGAAGTGAAGGAAGGCCTGATTCCGGTCAACCTGCTCTACGTATCCCAAGGCCTGGCCGACAACATCACCGCCGAAGCGTTTTACCAGCTGGAGTGGGACAAGTCGGTGGTCGACAACTGCGGCACCTTCTTCGGCAGCGACGGCGTACCCCAGGGTTGCAACGACCGGCTGGTGGTCGCCGGTCTCGACCTGCCACCGGGTGCCGCGCGCAATACTGGTGGCCTGGCCGCCATCGCCGCCGGGACTGACGATGCGTTCATTCCGCGCCTCAAGGACAACGATGCCAGCGACAGCGGCCAGTATGGCGTCGCCCTGCGCTGGTACGTGCCGGAAGCGAACGACACCGAGTTCGGTGCCTACGCGATGAACTACCACAGCCGCAGCCCGTACCTGAGCATCAACCAGATGACCAGTGCGGCAGGGGGTGTGACCTCGGCGCGCAGCGTGCGGTATTTCATCGACTATCCGGAAGATATCCGCCTGTATGGCCTGAGCTTCCAGACCAACGTTGCCGGCGTGTCACTGGGCGGCGAGGTCAGCTACCGGCCGAACATGCCATTGCAACTGAACACCGCTGACCTGCTGTCTGCCGCGACGTTCGGCGCCACCTCGCCGTTGATCACCACCGGTTTCGCCGGTCGCAACCTGGGGGCCGAGGTCAACGGCTACAAGCGCATGCCGGTGACCCAGGCGCAAATGACCGCGACCCAGTTCTTCGATCAGGTGCTGGGGGCCAGTCGCCTGACCGTGGTCGGCGAGGTGGGCTACAACCACATCAATGGCCTGGGCAAGGCCGACGGTAGCGACCTGCGCTTTGGTCGCAGCCCGGCGTTCGGTTCCGGTGAACTGCAGGGCGCCGCGGGCGCGGCCACGTGCCGAGGCACCGCCGTGGGCACGCCGACCGCCAGCAACCCGGCGCAGGAATGCAATGACGATGGCTTCTACACCAGCAACAGCTGGGGCTATCGCCTGCGCGGCAAGCTCGATTACCCGAACGTGATCGCCGGCATCAACCTGTCGCCGAACCTGGCCTGGTCCCATGACGTGGAAGGCTACGGCCCGAACTTCGATGAAGGGTCCAAGGCGGTCAGCGTCGGGGTGGATGCCGATTACCTGAACACCTACAACGCCAGCCTCAGTTACACCAATTACTTCGGTGGCGATTTCAACACCAACGTTGACCGTGACTACGTTGCGCTCAGCTTCGGCGTGAATTTCTGATGCAACCCTGCCAGAGGAAACTGAACATGAACGCACGTTTTATTCTTCGCGCCAGCGCACTGAGCCTGTCGTTGCTGGCCAGTGGTGTGATGGCCGCCGTTTCGCCGCAGGAGGCTGCCCAGCTGGGCACCACTCTGACCCCGTTGGGCGCTCAGAAAGAAGGCAATGCCAACGGCAGCATTCCGGCCTGGAGCGGTGGCCTGAAGCCCGGCGCGGCGGCCCTCGACAACGGCTTTCTCGGTGATCCGTTTGTCGGCGAAAAGCCGCAACTGGTGATCACCGCGGCCAACGCCGAGCAGTACAAGGACAAGCTGACCCCGGGCCAGCTGGCGATGTTCAAGCGCTACCCGGACAGCTACAAGATCCCCGTGTACAAGACCCAGCGCAGCGCCGCGGCGCCGCAGAACATCTACGACCTGGCGAAAAAGAGCGCGGTGACCACCGAGTTGACCCCCGACGGCAATGGCCTGCTGAATTTCAACCAAACCCGCTACTACCCGTTCCCGATTCCAAAGAGCGGCGTCGAGGTCTACTGGAACCACACCAACCGCTATCGCGGCGGCAACATGGAGCGCCAGGCGGCGCAGGCGGCACCGCAAGCCAACGGTTCCTATTCCATCGTCGAGTACGACGACAAGCTGGCGTTCCCGCAATTGATGGAAGGCGTATCGGGGGGCGAGGGCGACAACGTCCTGTACTACTACAAGCAGGAAATCACCGCGCCGTCGCGCATGGCCGGCAGTGTGATCCTGATCCACGAGACGATCGACCAGGTCAAGGAACCGCGCCTGGCGTGGGTCTACAACGCCGGCCAGCGCCGGGTGCGGCGCGCCCCGCAGGTGGCGTACGACGGCCCGGGCAGCGGCTCCGACGGCATGCGCACCGCCGATAACACCGACATGATGAACGGCGCGCCGGATCGTTATGACTGGAAGCTGGTGGGCAAGAAGGAACTGTACATCCCGTACAACAACTATCGCCTGCAGTCGCCGAAAGTGAAGTACGACGACATCATCAAGCCAGGGCACATCAACCAGGACCTGACCCGCTACGAGTTGCACCGTGTCTGGCATGTCGAGGCCACGCTCAAGCCAGGCCAACGTCATGTCTACGCCAAACGTGACATGTACTTCGACGAGGACACCTGGCAACTGGCCGAAGTCGATCACTATGACGGTCGTGGCCAGCTGTGGCGGGTGGCGGAAGGGTATGCGATCAACGATTACGAGCGCGGCGCACCCAACTTCGCCATGCTCGGGATCTATGACCTGATCGCCGGTCGCTACAACGTGCTGGCGATGACCAACCAGGCCAAGCATGCCACGACCTATGGCATGACCGCTAAGATGACCGACTTCACCCCGTCAGCCTTGCGTAACGCCGGTATCCGCTGAGGGCTCGCCCTGGCTGGAAACAACGCCCTGTTCGCAGGGCGTTGTGCGTTTGCGAGTGACCCACCTGATGCGGGTGGCGCCTATCCGGTCGCCTGGCCCAATGATGCAGTCCTCTCTTCACCCAGGAGGTCCGTCATGTATGTGCCACGGCCGCATCTGAGCGATCTGCTCAAGCGTGAACAACGCCGCTTGCAACTGCTTTGTGCACCTGCCGGTTATGGGAAGACCGCGTTGCTGCGCGAGTATTTGCGGGGCGAGGCGATTTGGTTAAGCCTGGCTGGGTTGCCGCAAACGTTGGACGGTTTGAGTGGCATGCTGGCCTGTGCACTTGGGTTGGCAGCAGATACAGAACCTGATGTCTTGCTGGCAATGCTCGATTCAAGGAATTTGGAGACTGGCCAATCGCATTCGCTGGCAAGCCAGCTCCTACAGTTGACCGCGTTCCCCTGTAGGAGCTGGCTTGCCAGCGATGAGGCCCGTCCAGACAATCAAGATCTAATGCTGCGCCTGGTCTTCGATGATTTGCCAGCGCAAATGCCGACAGACCTGAACCACTGGTTCGATCAACTCCTGGCCCTGCAAAACCCGAACCTGCAAGTACTGGTCACCTGCCGCCGACGCCCAGACTGGAACCTCCCGCACCTGCTGCTCACCAACCAACTGCTGGAGCTGGATGCGCGGCAACTGGCACTGCGTCCTGATGAATTCGAATCGCTGGTCAGTCTGCTCGCGCCCGAGACTGATACCGCCTCACGCGAAACCTTGTGGCATCAGACCGGCGGATGGTGCGCGGGTGTCCGCTTGCTACCTTCGTCATTGCTCAGCCCCTACCTTGAACGCGAACTGCTGACGCGTCAGAGCGAAGAGCAGCAGGAAGTCCTTTTTGGGCTGGCGCATTTGTCCAAGGCCAGTGCCGACCTTTGCGAGCAACTCTGGGAAGGGCAGCAGGGGGGCCGGGTGTTCAGGTGCCTGCTGGATAACCAGGCCTTTCTCTTGCCGATCGACAATCAGCCCGGCTGGTATCGCTTGCTGCCGGCCGTTGCGCAGGCCTTGCAGGGCCGACTCAGCGGCGCGCCGTTGAATCGGCTGCGCTTGCGCGCCTGTCAGTTGCTCAATGTTTTGGGTCAGGTTGATGACGCTGTCGAGCAGGCACTCAGTGCTGATCAACCGGAGGTAGCCGCGACCTACATGGAACGGTTGTGGCTGAGCTGGATTTTGAGCGAGCGCCATCTGGACCGGTTCATGGACTGGCGCGAACGCATCGAGCCGCAGCTGCTGCAGAGCAGCCCGCGCCTGATCTACTTGTGCGCCAAGGCGTTGTTGTTCAGCGGTCGGCTGGATGAAGCCCAGGCCTGCCTGCAAGGCCTGGGACACTTCCTGCCGCTACCCGATCCGCAACGCAATCGACGCTTGCTGGCCAACTGGCAGGGCTTGTTCGGCACCTTGCAAGCCCTGCGCGGCAACACGCAACAGGCACGCCTGCATTGCCGTGCGGCCCTGCAGGACCTGAGTGCCCAAGACTGGCTGTCAGTACTGTTGTGTCATTGCATCCTGGCGCGCATCGCCATGCAAACCGCTGACCTGGCCGAGGCCCAGGCGCTCTTGCAGCATTCGCTGGAGCTCGCCCGACGCCAGGGCTGCCACGAATCTGAAGTGCTGGTGAACATCGACAGGGTGCGATTGATGATGCTTCAGGGCGATCCGGACCAGGCGCATTCGCTGTTGTGCACCGAGCTTGCGCGGCTGGGCGGTCGCCGGGCGAAGCCTTGTCCATTGCTCGGGCGACTGCTGTTCCTGCACGGCGAATGGCTCTTGCAGCAGGGACAAACCGGCGAAGCCGAGCAGGTTGCCCAGGCCGGGTTTGTGCAAGTGCGCGACTGCTGCGCGCCCTTTGTCCTCCACGGGTATCTGCTGTTGTCCGAAATTGCCTCGCGCAATCAGGATCCGAAAAAGGCTCACCTGATGCTCTACGAAGCCGAGCGGCGCATGCATTGGGGCAAGATCGACCGCGCGTGTTACCAGGGGCCAATCGCCGCGCAAAAAGCCCGGATCGTGCAGCGCGAAAAAACGCTGGAGAGCGCCAAGGCGCCGGCGCGCTCGAGCGGCGTACCGGATTACCAGGATGACCTGACACCCCGCGAAGTCTCTGTCCTGAAGCTGCTGGCCGAGGGCATGTCCGTGCGCGAAGTGGGCAGTCGCCTGTGCATTTCAGAGAACACGGTCAAGTCCCACGCCAAGAACATCAACGTCAAGCTTGGTGCCTGCCGCCGCACCCAGGCGATCAGTTGCGCCAAGGCGATGGGCATTCTCGCCTGAGACCCTGCCGACTGCCGCCAGCCACCTGATCCGGGTGGCGGCGTCACGCCGGTGATGGTCAACCATGCAGCCAGACCCACGCGTCGCTTCCAGAGCACGGCGCGTCCTGACAATGACAAGAGAGCCAGTGATGAGCGCCATCGAGAGTTCACCGAGTACCGACATCCGCACCCTCCTGGAAAAACAGCGAGCAGCCTTCCTCGCTCGCGAACCTTTCACCCTCGAAGAACGCTGTGAGTTGCTCGACCGGGCGATCGGCCTGCTGGTCGACCACGAACAGTCCATAATCGATGCCCTGACCGCTGATTTCGGCCATCGCAGCCCGGGGTTCTCCAGAGGTAGTGAAGTGTTGTCGCCGCTGGCCACGCTCAAGCAGACCAAGGCCGAACTGGCCCAATGGATGCGTCCTGAACCACGTCAGGCCAGGGCCGGCGAAGCCTGGGTGCAGTACCAGCCGATGGGCGTCGTGGGCATCGTCACCGCCTGGAACGTACCCGGCTACATGGTGTTCAGCGGCCTGGCCGGTGCCTTGGCGGCCGGCAACCGGGTGATGATCAAGCCCTCGGAATTCACCCCGCACACCTCGGCGCTGATCGCCCGGCTAATTCGCTCGGTCTATGCCGAAGACGAAGTGGCGGTGGTGCTGGGTGACGCGGACGTTGGCCAGACCTTCTGTGCTCAACCTTTCGATCACCTGCTGTTCACCGGCGCCACCAGCATCGGCAAGCACGTGTTGCGCGCGGCGGCGCAAAACCTGGTGCCGGTGACCCTGGAGCTGGGCGGCAAGTCGCCCACCATCATTTCGCGCACGGCGGACTTCAACGAGGCGGTGGCCAAGGTGGTCATCGGCAAACTGCTCAATGCCGGTCAGTTGTGCGTGGCGCCGGACCATGTGTTTGTTCCGCGCGAATCGGTCGACGCCTTCATCGGCGTAGCTCAAGCGGTGGTAGCCAGATTCTTCCCGACGCTCAGGGACAACCCCGAATACACCTCGATCATCAACGCCCGGCATTTCGAGCGGTTGCAGGGCTATCTGCGTGAAGCGCGCGAGGCCGGAGTCGAACTGATCGAGCTCAACGCCTCCGACGAGGATTTCAGCCAGACCACGCTGAACAAGATCGTGCCGACGCTGTTGCGCGATCCGGCGAACGATCTGCAAGTCATGCAGGACGAAATCTTTGGCCCGCTGCTGCCGATCAAACCCTACGACTCGATTACGGACGTGATCGCCCAGATCAACGCCCGGCCGCGGCCGTTGGCGCTGTACTACTTCGGTAACGATGCCGCCGAAGAGGCCATGGTGCTCACCCGGACCTGTTCCGGCGGCGTGACCCTCAATGGCGTATTGAGCCACGCCAGTACTGAAGGCCTACCGTTCGGTGGCGTGGGTCAGAGCGGAATGGGCGCCTATCACGGCATCGATGGTTTCCGCACCTTCAGTCACGCCAAAGCGGTGTTGCGCACTGCGGCCAACCCGGCCTGAACCCCGATCATCATTGAGAGATATGCCATGAAAGCTGCCGTATTCCATCAGGTTGGAGCCCCGCTGGTCATTGAGGACGTGGGCATCAGCAAACCGGGTCCGCGTGAAGTGTTGATCCGCACCAAAGCGGTGGGGGTGTGCCATTCGGACCTGCACGTCATTGACGGCGCCTTTCCCTACCCGGGTCCCATGGTGTTGGGCCATGAAGCCGCCGGCGTGGTGGAGCAGGTCGGCTGCGAAGTGCGCTCGGTCAAGCCCGGCGATCACGTGGTGACCTGCCTGACGGTGTTCTGCGGTCATTGCGAACATTGCGTGACCGGCCATCTGGCGCGCTGCGTGTCCCCGGAAACCAAACGCGACAAAGACGATGAGCCGCGCCTGACCTACGTGCAGAAACCGATGCCGCAATTCGTCAACCTGTCCGGTTTCGCCGAGCAGATGCTGGTGCACGAAAACGCCTGCGTGGCGATCCGCCGTGACATGCCGCTGGACCGCGCCGCACTGCTCGGTTGCGCCGTCACCACCGGCACCGGTGCGGTATTCAACACCGCCAAGGTGCGTCCGGGCGAGACCGTGGCCGTGATCGGCTGCGGCGGCATCGGCCTGGCCGCCATCAACGGCGCGGCGCTGGCCGGGGCAGGACGCATCATCGCCATCGACATGCTCGACTCGAAACTGGATCTGGCCCGACAGTTCGGCGCCACCGACCTGATCAACGGCCGGGACGGTGATGCGGCCAAGCAGGTGCTGGAGCTGACCCGTGGCGGTGTGCACCATGCCTTCGAATGCATCGGCCTCAAGCAGACCGCCGAGCAGGCGTTCGCCATGTTGGCCCGCGGCGGCACCGCCACCGTGATCGGCATGCTCAAGCCGGGCTTGAAAATCGAGCTCGATCCACTGCAGTTGCTGCATGAGCGCCGCATCCAGGGCTCGCTGATGGGTTCCAACCGCTTCCCGGTGGACATGCCGCGCCTGGTGGATTTCTACATGGCCGGCAAGCTCAAGCTCGACGAAATGATTTCCCAACGCATCCGCCTGGAGCAGATCAACGAGGCGTTTGATGAGTTGCGCCACGGTGAACTGGCGCGCTCGGTCATCGTTTTTGAATAAACCCCGCCATCCTCGCTGTAGGAGCGAGGCTTGCCCGCGAAGAACGATAACGCGGTGCGGCAGATAGACCGCAGCGCCCGGTTCGCCGGCAAGCCTGGCTCCTACAGGGGGAGGTATGCCCAATTGCTTTTGGAGTTGATCGATGGATATTGATTTCACCACGGACGAATTGGCCTTCCGCCAGGACGTCCGGGCGTTCCTGCGCGACAACCTGCCGAGTGAACTGTCCAAGCGGATATCCCTGGGCAAACGCCTGAGCAAGGAACATCAGGTGCAATGGATGCAGACGCTCAACCGGCAAGGCTGGTTGGCGCCGGGCTGGCCCGAGGAATGGGGCGGCACCGGCTGGAGCGCTGTGCAAAAGCATATTTTCGACGAAGAGTGCTTTGCGGCAGGGGCGCCGAAAGTCGTGTCGTTCGGCTTGAAGATGGTCGCGCCGGTGCTGATCAAGTTCGGCACCACCGAGCAGAAGGCGCAATTTCTGCCGCGCATTCTTTCCTGCGAAGACTGGTGGTGCCAGGGCTACTCCGAACCCGGCGCGGGTTCTGATCTGTCGTCGTTGAAAACCCGCGCCGTGCGTGAGGGCGATCACTACCTGGTCAACGGCCAGAAAACCTGGACCACCCTGGCGCACTATGCCGACTGGATGTTCTGCCTGGTGCGCACCGACCCCGAGGCCCGTCAGCAGCGGGGTATTTCCTTTCTGTTGATCGATATGAAAACCCCGGGCATCACCGTGCGCCCGATCATCACCCTCGATGGCGAACATGAAGTCAACGAAGTGTTCTTCGACAACGTCCGGGTGCCCGTGGCGAATCTGGTGGGGCAAGAGAATCAAGGCTGGACCTGCGCCAAGTACTTGCTGACCCACGAGCGCACCAGTATCGGCGGGATTGCCCACAACAAGGCATTGCTTGACCGGCTCAAGCGCATTGCCAGCCAGGAGCTCCGTGACGGCCAGCCATTGATCGAAGACCCGCTGTTTCGCGCTCAGATCGCCGAAGTCGAGATGCAGTTGCTGGCCGCCGAGATGAGCAGCCTGCGCACCCTGGCCGCCACCCGCAACGGTGATGCACCCGGTGCCGAAAGCTCGTTCCTGAAGATCAAGGGCACTGAAATCCGGCAAGCCATCACCTACCTGATCAGCAAGGCGGTGGGCCCGTATGCCTTGCCGTTCATCGAGGATGAACTCGGTTATGGCGGCGAACCGTCGCTCTACACCGACTACGGCAGCACGGCCACCTATCAGTACCTGGATGCGCGCAAGGCTTCGATTTATGGCGGGGCCAACGAAATCCAGAAGAACATCATCGCGAAAATGATCCTCGAACTGTAAGGCGCCACGATCATGGATTTCAAACTGACAGAAGAACAACTGATGCTGCAGGAAACCGCCGCGCGCCTGGTGCGTGACGTCTACGGTTTCGAGCGGCGTGAGCAATATCGCCAGAGCCAACAGGGCTTCAGCGCCCGGTTCATGCAGCAGTTGGGCGAACTTGGCCTGTGCGCTGTGCCCTTCGCCGAAGCCTATGGCGGCTACGGTGGCAGCGGCGTGGAGAACATGCTGGTCATGACCGAGCTGGGCCGGGGCCTGTGCCTTGAGCCGTATCTGCAATCGGTGATTTTTGCCGGGGGCCTGCTCGCCCAACTGGGCAGCGAAGCCCAGAAAGACCGGTTGTTGCCCCAGGTCGGCAACGCCAGCCTGCAACTGGCGGTCGCCCTTGACGAGCCGCAGAGTCATTACCGGCTCAATGATGTGCAGACCCGCGCCGAGCCGGTGACCGGGGGCTGGAAGCTCAATGGCCGCAAGTCGGTGATCATCGGCGGCCAGAGTGCCGGGCTGCTCCTGGTGTCGGCGCGCACCAGCCACGGGGTGCGTGACGAGCAGGGCATCAGTGTGTTTCTGCTCGACCCGCAGGAGGCCGGTGTGTCTCGGCGCGATTTCGCCACCATGGACGGGCGCAAGGCCTGCGAGCTGTACCTTGAGGACGTGTTCGTCAACGCCAGCGCGCTACTCGGCGAACCGGGACAGGCTTTGCCCGCGTTGCGTTACCAGCAAGGTCGTTGCATCGCTGCACAGTGCGCCGAAGCCGTCGGCAGCATGGAAGCCGCCTGCGCCTTGACCCTCGACTACCTGAAGACCCGCCAACAGTTCGGCCAGCCGATCGGCAAGTTCCAGGTGTTGCAACACCGCATGGTCGACATGCGCATCGAATTGGACCAGGCCACCTCCATGACCCTGCTGGCCGCGTGTGTGGCCGATCAGGCCGATAGTGACGAACGCAGTCGCAGGCTGGCGGCCGCCAAATTCATCGTCAGCCGCGCCAGCCGCTTCGTCGCGGACCAGGCTATCCAGCTGCATGGCGGCATCGGCCTGACCTGGGAATACATGCTGTCGCACCATGCCAAACACTTGCTGATGGTGGCCCGTCAGATGGGCGATGACGATCACCATCTGCAGGCTTATGCGAAGTTGATGCAGGTGGCGTGAGCCGGGTTGCGACTGCCGTTACTCCGGCAACCCGGCCAGCCGCAGGCCATCGGCGAGCCGGGCGAAATCTTCGGGCCGCTGGATCGGCAGCCAGTCCTTGAGGTTGGAGACGCGTAACGAGGGGGCGAGTTCGTGCAGGCGTTGCATCGCCAGCCTGGCCTTGTCCATGCGTCCGCCCAGGGCATGACTGGCCGCCACCAGGACTGCCGGGGGGAGCAGGCTGGGCAGGTTGCCCAGGGCTTTTTCCGCCCAGTCCGCTGCCGCATCGAAGTGCCCGGCAAAGAAGTGCGCCAGGGACATGCCGACCTGCATCCTGAACATTTCCGGGTCGAGGGGACTCAAGCGAAGGGCATGGTTCAAGTCCTTGATCGCGGCATCCGTTTCGCCGTGCAGCGCGCGCAGGATGCCGCCCAGGTACCAGGCGGGGGCGAGATTGGGATTGAGCAGGCGCGCCCTGTCGAGCAACGCAATGCCGGCGTCGACTTCGCCGGCCAGGTGGCTCAGTGCATGGCCGCCGCGGGTCAACGCGACGGCATCATCGCGCCCGAGTGATATCGCCAGGCGCGCCAGCCGTATGCCCTCGGCGATTTCGGCCGGGCGATCGCCCATCCAGCCGTTGAGCTTGCGCCAGAAGTGGCACCAGGCAGCCATGCCATAGGCCGAAGCGAATTCCGCATCGAGTTCGATGGCCGTGTAGAACATCGGCAGCGCCTCCTCGATGGCTTCCCGGCTGCCGCTGTGCAGCTTCGCCATGGCGCGCAGGTAGTAGTCGTAGGCGTCCAGGCTTTCCGTCGGCTTGCGTTTTGCGCGTTCGATTTCTGCCCGTTCCAGTTGCGGCGCGATGGCACCGACGACGCTTTCAGCGATCTGGTCCTGCAGCTCGAAGATATCGTCGAGCAGGCCTTCGAAACGTTCCGCCCAGATATGCGTGCCGCTCGTGGCGTCGATGAGCTGCCCGGTGATGCGCACCTTGTTCGCCGATTTGCGTACGCTGCCTTCGAGCACGTAGCGCACGCCCAGTGCCTGGCCGACACCCATGGCATCCACCGCCTGGCCCTTGTAGGTGAAGCTCGAGTTGCGCGCGATTACGAACAGCCAGCGGATCCGCGACAGCGCGGCGATGATGTCCTCCACCACGCCGTCGGCGAAGTATTCCTGCTCGGGATCGCCGCTCAGGTTCTGGAAGGGCAGGACAGTGATCGAGGGTTTGTCCGGCAGGACAAGGGCTGGCGCAGGCTTCAGGACAGCGGGTTGCTCGGTGTCAGGTGGCCGCGCCTGGTCGCCAGGGTCGACCCTGACCTGCCCGACGAAACGGTAGCCCTTGCGCGCGACCGTGCGCACCAGGCGCTGTTCTTCACCGCTATCACCGATGGCCTTGCGCACCGCATTGATGTGGCTGGTGATCGTCGATTCCGAGACGATCCGGCCGCTCCACACCGCCTCGAGCAAGTCGTCCTTGCTGACCACGCGCTCGGGTTGGCTGACGAACAGCAGCAACAGATCGAAGACCTGCGGTCCGACGGCCACGACCTGCCCGCGCCAGGTCAGCTCCCGGCGCTCCTGATCGAGCACGTAGTCTTCAAACGCGAATGGCAAGGTGAAATCCCCTGGCGAAGCGCCTTCAACTCCGTGTCCCAGGCGACTGGTGATTAGTACCAGATGCCGATCATACGGCAGCTTTGGACGTAAATTAAGGATTTCGCCAAGGCAATCCCAAGCCCGGCGCAAGGACTTGCCTCACGCGCGCAGGCAATCTCTCTACACCGACGCAATGTTTGCCGTCGACAAGTGGAGAAAGCCCATGAAGATCGTCGTCATCGGAGGCTCCGGCCTCATCGGATCGAAACTTGTGAAAACCCTTGGCGAGCGCGGTCATGAGGCACTCGCCGCCAGCCCGAGCACGGGGGTGAACAGCATCACTCGCGAAGGCCTGGCCGAAGCGATGGATGGCGCCGATGTGGTGGTCGACGTCGCGAACGCGCCGTCCTGGGAAGACCAGGCCGTGCTGGATTTCTTCGAAACCTCGAGCCGCAACCTGCTGGCCGCCGAAGCCGCGGCCGGCGTTCGCCATCACGTGGCCCTGTCGATCGTCGGCACTGAACGCCTGCCGGAGAACGGCTACTTCCGGGCCAAAGTCGCCCAGGAAAACCTCATCAAGGCCTCCGGCATTCCCTACACCCTGCTGCGCGCCACGCAGTTCTTCGAATTCGTCGGCGGCATCGTCCAGTCGTTCGCCGTCGGCGAGGAGATTCGCGTTTCGCCGGCGCTGATCCAGCCCATCGCCTCCGACGACGTGGTGGCGGCGCTGGCCGATGTGGTGCTGGCAGCGCCGGTCAATGGCACGGTCGAAGTCGCAGGGCCCGAGGCCATGCCGACCGACGACCTGGCCAGGCGCTTCATGCAGGTAACCCAGGACCAGCGCAAGGTCGTGCCGGACGTCAACGCGCGCTATTTCGGCTCGGTGCTCGACGATCGATCGCTGACCGCCGGCAAGGACGCACGCCTGGGCGCGATCCGCTTCGAAGACTGGCTCGCCCGGTCGACGATCCGCTAACGGTTCGCGCCACCCATCCCCAATCAAGAAGGAGCAATGCCATGGTTACCCGATTTGTTTTGGCCGCGGTTTTCGCAGCGCTGATGGCCAGCGCCGTGTCGGCCGCCGAGCCACCCGCCGGCAAGGTGACGGTGGTGTTCGACCGGCCCATCCCCAACATTCCTGGCAAGAGCATGAAGGGCGTGGTCGTCGAGTACGGGCCAGGCGCCGCTTCACCGGCCCACACCCATCCGCAAACTGCCTTTATCTATGCAACGGTATTGGAAGGTGCGTTTCGCATCAAAATCAAAGGCCAGCCAGAAAAGATCTACAAGGTCGGCGAAAACTTCGTAGAGGAGCCGGGCTCGGTGCACGAAGTCAGCGCCAACGCCAGCGCCACCGAACCTGCACGCCTGTTGGCCGTGTTCGTCCTCGACACCGATAAAACGCCCCTGGTGACACCCATTGAAAAGTGAGCCGGTTACCCGCTCAGGCATCCTCGACAGCCGGGCGGCACACCGCTGCCGCCCCGTGGCTGGCGCAGTTCCAGGCATCACAGAGGAAATGAAAAAATGAACGCGCTCCAGGACAAGTCCGCCATCGCCGCCGGCGCAAGTACCGCGCCCCCTGTCGTCGTGGCGCGGCGTAGCAAGCGCAAGACCCTCGGTATCTTGTTGTGTGTGGGGGCTGTGGTGGTCGTGGCGGCGTGGGGCGCCCAGGCATTTTCCAGCGGCGTGACCTCGACCGATAACGCCTATGTCCGTGGCGACGTCACCTCGCTCGCTGCCAAGGTCGCCGGTTATGTCACGGCGCTGGAGGTCGGGGACAACCAGACCGTGCGCGCCGGTGACGTGCTGTTTCGCATCGATGACCGCGACTATCGCGCCAAACTCGCGCAAGCGGTGGCCAATGTCAGCGCCGCCCAGGCGCGCCTGAGCCATGTCGATGCGCAGATCCAGCTGCAACGGGCGTTGATCCGCCAGGCCGAGGCCCAGCGCCGTTCGGCTAGCGCCGACATGAACCTGGCCACCAAGACCCACGAGCGCAGCCGCAAGCTGATCGTCAGCAACGCGGTCAGCCAGGCCCTGGTGGATGAAACCGGCACCGCACAATCCAGGGCCGCGGCATCGGTATCGGCAGCGGCGGCGACGGTTGAGGCGCAGCAGCAACACATCGCCGTGTTTGTCGCGCAAAGAGAGGCGGCCGTGGCGGCCGTGACCCAGGCGGAGGCGGCACGAGAGCTTGCCCGGATCGATCTTGAGCACACCGTGGTGCGCGCGCCCGTGGATGGCGTGGTCGGTAACCGGCAGATACGTCTCGGCCGCTTCGTGACGCCGGGGGGGGCCCTGCTCGATATCGTGCCGGTCAAGGATGTGTGGATCGTGGCCAACTTCAAGGAAACCCAGCTCGAACATATCCGCCCCGGCCAGCGCGTACGCATCACGGTCGATGGTTACCCCAACGCGGCATTGGCCGGCGTGGTCGACAGCTTCGCACCGGGCAGTGGCGCGGCGTTCAGCTTGCTGCCACCGGACAATGCTACCGGCAACTTCGTGCGCGTCGTGCAGCGGGTTCCGGTGAAGATCCGCCTGGCCGACAATCCGCTGCCCGGGCGCATCGTGCCGGGCCTGTCCGCGCGGGTGGAGGTGGCGCAAGGGGAAGGTTCATGAACACCCTCGCCAAGGCCACTTTGAACAGCAGGACCCCCACCGGCATCCTGCTCATGCTGGGCATCGTGCTGGCCGCGTTGACGGAGGCGATCGCCGGAACGGTGCTCGCGCTCGGGCGTAGCGACATTCTTGGCGACACCTATGCCACGCCTGACGAATTCGCCTGGCTGGATGTTGGCTACATTGCGCTCAAGCTGATCGGGTTCATGACTGCGCCTTGGCTGATGCAACGGTTTTCTGCCCGTCACGTGCTCATCGGCGCCACCCTGGCCATGGGCCTGGCGTGTTGCATGGCTGCGTTCACGGCTCAGCTGGAGCTGCTGATCGCGCTGCGCCTCATTCAAGGGTTCGCCGGCGGCGCCCTGCTGGTGGCGGGGCAGGCGATCATTTTTCGCGCCTATCCGCATTCGCTGCAGCCGATCCTGCAAGCGCTGTTCGCCATGGGCGCCGTGGTCGCGCCCGGCACCCTCGCACCGGCCCTGCAAGGGTGGTTGATCGACAGCCAGTCCTGGACCTGGATTTTCTTCAGTGTGGTGCCGCTGGCACTGGCGGCGAGCGGTCTCTTGCTCATCGCCGACCACCCCATGCCCGCCAAAGTGCGGCAACCGGGCTTTGACTGGCCGGGCTTGTGCCTGATCGCCGTGACCCTGTTCTGTTTCACCTACGTGCTCAGCCAGGGCAGCCGATGGGACTGGTTCGAGGAACCGCGCATCCAGTGGCTGACGGTCATCGGCAGCGCTGCGCTGCTGGCCTTTCTCGGCCAGCAAGTGTTGGCCGAAGGCCGGGGTCTGTTCGATTTCACGGTGTTCAGGTCCAGCGATTTCACCTTTGCCTTTTTCGTCAGTTTCGTCGCCGGTGCCGCGTTGTTTGGCAGCGCGTACCTGATTCCGGCGTTCGCCCTGTCGGTGCTCGCGTTCACGCCGACCGATGCCGGCCTGCTGCTGTTGCCCAGCGGCGGTTTGTTTGTCGGCTCGCTGCTGATCGCAGCCATTGCCTTCAAATTCGCACGCGTTCCTCCGGTTGCGACCGTGCCCTTTGGCATCCTGCTGATCATGGCGGCAATGTGGATGCTGTCCGGTTCCACCAGCGAAAGCGGCAGCGACGACATGATGGCGGCTATCCTCCTGCGCGGCCTGGGCCTGGGCTTGCTGTTCCTGTCGATCACCCTGATCGCGTTCAGCAACCTCAACAGCCGCAATCTTGCCGCGGGCATCGGCCTGTTCAATACAGGAAGGCAATTGGGTGGCTTGATGGGCGTCGCCGGGCTGCAGACCCTGATCGAGCACCACATCGTCAGCAATGCCGCGGTACTCGGCGCCAACGTCACCCCTGGGGAAAGCGCGTTGATCGAACGGATGATCGCCAGCACGGCGATGCTGGCGGGCAAGGGCATGGATCAACTGGCCGCCGCCCGGGGCGCGACCAGCCTGCTGGGCAAGGCGGTGTCGGCGCAGGCCACGGTGATCGCCTTCGATACGGCGTTTTTCACCGTGGCCCTGCTGTTTGTCGTGGCCGCGCCCATGCTGGTCGGCATCAAGATTGCCTTGGGTCGCTACGACCGGCATCGCCGCTCAATTGAAGTGGGTATTAGAACAGAATAAAAGCAGAGGCCGTTGTTTGATTCAGGTTGATGTTGCCGACTTCCAGTACTTCATATTCAGCGCGGACACCGATGTTGCGAAATACATCAACTTCAACACCGGCACCGTAGGTCAGGTTGACGCCCGTATCATCATCGGCGGCATTGCCGTCCGCATCCCAGGCATGGGCACCGACACTGCCGAAGATTCGTACCCGCTCTCCCAGAGGAATACCGAGATGCGCGCTGGCCTGGACAGATTTACCGTCGAAGTCCAGATTCTTGTCCTTGAACTGGCCAAGATCCACGAAAGCGCCTTCAAAGGCCAGATAGCTGTTGAGACGATAACCTGCAAAAACCTTATAACTGTTGTCTTCATCGTTCAAATGGGTTTTGTCGGTTTCAATGTTACTGACGCCAGCGCCAAGGTATAAACCCTTGTCATCGGCGAGCGCCTGAAAAGACAGCAGCGAGAGCAGCGAAACGAAGCCAATGTTTCGAAGTAACATGTGAGGTGGATCCTTGTACAGGTTGTTGGTTATCAGGTGTAGGGTGTTAATAGGCGTCGATCATCCAGGCCAGCGCGACGCCACATAAATAAGCGGCAAGGCACAGGATGATTTTCTGTTTGAGTGGCAGCGTATTTAATCGATAGCGCATGCTTTTCCCCTTGGGTAGACCTGAACAATCCTGGCCATGCAGCGAGTGAACTGAAAGTCATTGATTGTTATTTGTTGACCGCTGCCAGTTTGGAACTGTTGCGCCTGGCCGTTTCCGAGGGTGTTTCACCATAAGCTTCCTGATACACCTTGGAGAACCGGCTCAGATGATGAAAATTCCAATACATAGCGGTTTCAGTGACCGTCGGCCAGGTATTGCGGACCAAGTCTCGGCGGACATGGGCGAGCCTGAGGTTTCTGATGTAGGCGATCGGCGAAGTTCCAAATGTTTCAACGAAACCATGATGCAAGCTGCGAGTGGTGGTTTTCAGTTGTTTTACCAGCACCTTCATGTTCAGTGGCCTGTTGGTGTTTTGATGGATGTACTCAATGGCCTCGGTCGCGATCTTTCTTCTGGTCGGGGGCTTGAGCGCGCAGCGTCCAATAGGTGTCAGGGCCCGTAACAGGGCAACCAGCAATTCACCGTCAGCGGCTGATTGTTCATGGTGGTCGCGTTGATTCATATCAGGCTCATTAATGTCGATCAAATGAGCGTTGAAGACGTCAATCGCAGATTTTACCAGTTTGAAATTGGCCACCTGGAAGTGGTGCGCCTGTCGATGGGCAAGTACGTCGATCAATGAGTGGTTTTTCACGCATTGTGCGTAATGTTCTAACGTCGTGGTCAGGGTGAAAAGAGTTTCATTCGGCTCGCAGGTGTAGTGCACGGGCTCACCGCTATACAACACGATGATTTCGTTAGGCCGCAATTGATGGTTGTTGACAGTGGGTCGACCGACAGAAGTCCGGGAGATGGCCAAGGTTACACAGCCTTGAGGAACAGAGCCGATCAGCGTGACGGCTGAATCAAACTGCAGTCGACTGCATGGGCGCCTGCAACCATCAATGAGTTTTTGCTGGCGAAAGCTGGCTTCGTGGTTTGCGGGGGCGAGGCTCATCACGTCGATGACTCCCGCATGAGCTCCAATGCCGCAGCAAAGACGTACGTGTCGCTCGTGGTTAACTCCACCAGGCTCTGCAGTTTGCACGGCGCTATTTTCGAGCCAAAGATGGCTGTCTGGTTTGCCGGGCCGAGGGCTGCGGCGTCAAAGGCAAAAAAATCATCGACGCGATAATCGGTGCAAATCTTGTAACTGGATTGTTCATCGATCAGCTTGTTTTCGTTGCTTTCAATGTGCGTCAGGTCGGCGCTATAAAGTGCCTTGTCATCGGCCCAGGCCTTGAGTGAAAGCAATACACCAAAGGATACGCTTGCGAGGTTTTTAAGCAGCATTGAGGTGCTTTCCTTGTTGATGATTTTTCAGGCAGTGCAGTGTGTCAGCCGCATCACTGTCACGGCGTGGCCATCGGATAGTCCTGTGCTCACGAGGCTTGTTGAAGTCAATAATCCATATTTTCAAACGGGCGTCAGCGAAAGTTCATCGCTCTCGTTGTTTTGTGGTGGGGGAGGCAATGCGTTATCAAGCGCCCCTTCACCTTCATTGCGCTCATTCTCGGAATAGATTTTCAGGTGTTTCAATTTGATGTTTTCGTTCGGACTCATTTCTATTTCGTAGAACTCGATTTCCGTGCTGCCGATGGCGTGCTCATTGTGCGCCATTGAATGGAAGGGTATGGCGGCTAGAAATAGAACTGCCAGGATCTTGGTCATCATTGAATTGACGGCTCGCGAACACTATAAAGGCGGGATCCTGATGGGGGAGGGGTGTTTGATTCAAATCAGTAATTATTATTTTTATTGTGACGTGATTTGATGCGGATGCCTCAGTGATTCATGCAGCGCAAACGGCCAATGTCATGCACATAAAAACAGACGCTGTTCTTGTCGGCGGTAGGGAGTAGTTCGTAGTTCAGGATAGTGCCTTCCTGTAGAACGAATTGACGCCTGAAAAACAGGTCCGGCGTTTTTTCAATGGCGAATAATTCGTTGTCCTGGCTCAGTTTGACGTTGTTGATTTTTATCTGCACATGATGATTGCTTTCCCGGATCACCTGCGCCGAAATGGTCGCGTTACGGATTTTACCGTTCAGGCTTTCCAAGGTGGTTTGTGTCAGTCGACCGTGCCCGATGGTCAGGTACTCTTCAGTGTTGAGTTGATTCGAGTCCTCAAGCCATTGTCGGGTAATGGTTTGATAACTGATATTTTCCATGTAGTGAGAGGGCGAGTACATCAAGGAAAAGACACAGGCGGCATTGATGATTGCAAGTGCAATCCAGTGCGCGGTTGAAGATGTCATTGACTTCATAGGGTGGCTTCCAGACATTGCCGGATCATCAGTGCAAGGTCTTTTTGTTCGCTGTTCAATTGCAGGTTTGCAGTACTTTGATCCGGGCGAATGCACGAAATCGAGTAGTTTGTTTTAAACAGGTTCAGCCAGACATCACCTTTTAAATTGGCCGGAAGTTGTTGCGCCTGCGTAACCGAAAGATCCCTCAGCGCATCGGCCTCTGCCACGCTTTGACCTACCGCATGGATGGCCAGTTCATGATGTTTTGCGCTGGAAACTTCTATTTTCGTTGTGTCGAAGCCAGAGTGGAAACCGGTGAAGGCGCATACTCCCAAGGTCACGACGTAGCCGATCAACTGGGCTTTTGTAATGTAAGTTGATGTTCTGGTTATTGCTGCAGGCACCGGCAGATCATCATTGCCCTGTGGCGCCGGCTCTTCAGTGGCAGGCGCAGGCATGGCTTCATCTGAAGACGTTGGCAAGTCTGTATGCGCATCCACTACATAGAGGCGGTTGAAGCAATAGCCTCTGCGCGGAACCGTCATCACTATTTCGTGATCACGACTGTCGTTGAGCAGGTTTCTAAGAGAGAAAACGGCCTGGTTCAAACTGCCGGAGGCAACGACGCGGTCATTCCAGGTGTAGTCGATGATCTCCTCGCGGCTTTTGGTCTGGCCGGGCTCCATGAGCAGCAGGTCCAGTAGACGCGATTCGGCCCTGCCTATCGTAGTGCTTTGAACTTCTCCATGGGTTGATGTGATGGTAAGCAAGGCGGTATCTGGATCGAAAAGGGCCATGGCACCATTTTTCAATGTGAAGGCGTAGCGCATGGGTATCCTCCGTTCAGGTGGTTCTGGCTGAGTATAGAGACGGTTTTGACTGACCGGATTTGACGCAGGGCATGCTAGTCGGGGGTGAACGGCTATAAGCGGGGGCGGCGATAATGCTCGGATCGGGCGCTCTGCGCTATCCGAAAACTGCAAGGCAGGGCGGTTAAAAGCCCAGCCTTGCAGGTCTCAGGGCTGCGTCGATCAGCCTTGGCAGAAGCGGATCCGGTTGCCGAACGGATCGTAGACTTCCAGGACTTGCCCCCAGCCCTGCTGGACAATATCCGGGCGTCCATAGCCATAGCGCTTGGCCAGTAATTCATCGCGAAGCAGTTCGATATTGTTCATTGGGACAAACACCGTCGAACCCGGGCTGGCGTCGCCATGATGCTCGGAAAGGTGCAGTTGCAGGCCGTCGCGGCTGATGCCCAGGTACAACGGCAGGTCGGCTTCGAACCGGTGCTCGAATTCGACGTGAAAGCCCAGGAAATCGAGATAGAACTCACGGGCCTTGGCTTCGTCGAACATCCGCAATATGGGAATGGGCTTGTCGAAGGTCACCGTGGGCGTGGGCTGGGGGGCTGCCGGGGCAAGCATCGCAGACGCGGTATTCCAGTCCTTGTAGCCCAATTGCTGCGCGACCAGTTCCAGCGCGGTGGAGTGAGACAGGCCCTGATTGCGTTCCTCCAGCGAGGCGCGCAACTGTTTGGCCATCTGCTTGGCTTGTTCGATTGAAAACATCGTTGCTCCTGTAGCCGAGATGCCTTGGTGCCCGCGTTGCCAAACCTCGACCGTCAAGAGATACGACAGGGTTCGTATGAGGAAGCGATGCTTTCACCTTTCCCTTCGGGAGCGAGCGGCGGGCAGCATTGGCCCGCTGCCGATAGTACATAGCCACTCCAGCGACGGGAAGACCTGCGCCTGTGTATCGCTGTGTATCCAGGCCCGTCGTACGCAGACTGGCTTACAAATGCCCCGGCAACCGGATACATCCGGGATACACGGTTGCAGTCAAATAGCCCTGCCTTAGCGAGAAAGCAACCGCGCCTCGCACCACGGCTTATCGCCCTTGTGGCATAGACCTTCGCGGCTCGGCCGCACACAGTATCCGGAGAATCACCATGTCCCGTATGTCGAACAAATCCCGTATTGGCCTGATCGCTGTTGCACTGGCCGGCAGCCTCAACCTTGCTTCGAACGCTTTTGCCGCAGACGCGCTGCCGCAGGGCTACCAACTGGCCTCGGCGGAAAAAACCAGTGAAGGCAAGTGTGGCGAAGGTAAGTGTGGCGCTGAAGAGTCCGGCGCCAAGGTGACCAAGGCCGGCGAAGGCAAGTGCGGTGAAGGCAAGTGCGGCGATGCTTCGTTCGCCCGTACCGACGCCGACCACGACGGCCGCGTTTCGCTCAAGGAACTGCTGACCGTAGCCCCGCAGGGCGGTGAAGAGTTCAAGGCCATGGACACCAATAAAGACGGTTTCCTCTCCGAAGGCGAGGTCTACAAATTCCGCACCAACCAGTTCACCTCCAATGGCAAGAAAGTGCCTACGGAGTTGTTTACCCAGATGAGCAAGGCCAAGAGCTGATTACGCGTTGTAGCGGTGAACAACCTCCCTGGGATTTTCCTGGGGAGGTTTTTTTGTGTACATATCCATTCCTGCGGTCACAGCCTCTTATGGTTTCGCTCTTACATCTATGGTTACCCCCTTTTCTGCAATACTGTTTTTGATG
>NZ_JAAVXC010000002.1:0-729367 GCF_013416725.1 Pseudomonas sp. SbOxS1 | reverse complement strand
CGGGAGGCGAATTCTACAGCGTTACACGCTGCTGTCAACACCTCTTTTTCAACTTCCTTTTGGCTTCGATGAACTGAAGCAACCTGCCGCCGAAAACTGCGTAACTCATTGTTTACCAAGGAGTTTTCCGTTTCGACTGCGCCGGAAGTGGGGCGAATTATAGGCTTCTAAAATTCGCCGTCAACCCTTTCTTTCAGCTTTATTCCGATTTGAGCGTAATGCGCGCAAATGCCTTCTTGCCAGCCTGGCAAACGTGGGTCGCACCCAGTACGTATATAAAGGAGCGATCAACCACCTCGCCATCGATGCGCACGCCACCGGAACCGAGCAGATCACGCGCCACAGCCGAGTTCTTCACCAGGCCAGCTTTATTAAGGACGGCAGCGATCGGCATATCCTCGGCAGCAGTCAATTCGATCTCAGGCAGATCATCCGGCAGTTCGCCATCCTTCATACGGTTACCGGCCGCACGATGGGCATTGGCCGCAGCCTCCTCACCATGGAAACGGGCAACGATCTCTTCAGCCAGCTTGATCTTGATGTCACGCGGATTGGCACCCGCCTCGACATCGGCGCGGAACGCATTGATCTCATCCATGGAACGGAAGCTGAGCAGCTCGAAGTAACGCCACATCAGCGCATCCGGAATGGAGACCAGCTTGCTGTACATCACGCCCGGCGCTTCCTGGATACCCACGTAGTTGCCCAAGGACTTGGACATCTTCTTCACGCCATCCAGACCTTCGAGCAATGGCATGGTCAGAATGCACTGGGCTTCCTGGCCGTAACCACGCTGCAGCTCACGCCCCATCAACAGGTTGAACTTCTGGTCGGTGCCGCCCAGCTCGACATCCGCGCGCAAGGCGACCGAGTCGTAACCCTGGACCAGCGGATACAGGAACTCGTGAATGGCGATCGGCTGATTGGTCGTGTAGCGCTTGTCGAAGTCATCGCGCTCAAGCATGCGAGCCACGGTGTACTGCGAAGTCAGGCGGATGAAGTCGGCCGGCCCCATCTGATCCATCCAGGTGGAGTTGAATGCCACTTCGGTTTTGGCCGGATCGAGAATCTTGAACACCTGGGTCTTGTAGGTCTCGGCGTTGTCGAGCACCTGCTCACGGGTCAGCGGAGGACGCGTTGCACTCTTGCCGCTCGGATCGCCGATCATCCCGGTGAAGTCGCCAATCAGGAAGATCACCTGGTGACCCAGCTCCTGGAACTGGCGCAGCTTGTTGATGAGCACGGTGTGGCCCAGGTGCAAATCCGGGGCGGTCGGGTCGAAGCCGGCCTTGATACGCAGCGGCTGGCCACGCTTGAGCTTTTCGATCAGCTCGGACTCGACCAACAGTTCTTCCGCACCACGTTTAATCAGCGCTAGCTGCTCTTCAACCGACTTCATAACAGACCCGCAAGGCTCGAATTCAAAGGGGACCAACCATACAAGATCGCGCGCCAAATACAAAGTTTGGCCGGCACAATGACGCCAATCCGCTGACTAGGGTGTCCACGGACTTGCTTCAGGGATGATTTGGTTATATTTTATACAGTTATTTCATCTTCATCATGTCATTCATCTTTTCCAATTCATCTTTTTCAAAGTCAAAACACTACTTATGACCAAAGAATCGTCTAAAGCGCCACCGCTTTACCCGAAAACCCACCTGCTCGCAGCGAGCGGCATTGCCGCCCTGCTGAGCCTGGCGCTTCTGGTATTTCCTTCCAGTGATGTCGAAGCCAAAAAGACAACCCTGAGTCTTGAACTGGAAAGCCC
Organism: Pseudomonas sp. SbOxS1; assembly: GCF_013416725.1. Lineage (NCBI taxonomy): Bacteria > Pseudomonadati > Pseudomonadota > Gammaproteobacteria > Pseudomonadales > Pseudomonadaceae > Pseudomonas > Pseudomonas sp. SbOxS1. Next base: position 727,596 of record NZ_JAAVXC010000002.1, on the reverse strand, counting down.
TGCTGAACAACTGACACAAGAACAAGACGCTACTAACGCCGTCCAAGCCACAAATGAGCCGGTCGAGTCTCCTTTTGCACAGATCGAGGACAGCGCACCAGAGCCCCAGGAAACAGCTCAAGCCGCACCAGTTCCTGCAGCAGTACCTGTACCTGTTGCCGAAGAAAAGAAGGCGCCAAATCACAGGGAAGTGATCGTCAGCAAAGGCGATACGCTCTCCACGCTGTTCGAAAAAGTAGGCCTTCCAGCCACTTCCGTGCATGACTTGCTGGCCAGCGACAAACAGGCCAAGCAATTCAGCCAACTCAAGCATGGACAGAAACTCGAATTCGAACTGGGTCCGGACGGCCAGCTGACCAGCCTGCACAGCAAGGTCAGCGACCTCGAAACCATCACCCTGACCAAGAACGTCAAGGGTTACAGCTTCAACCGCGTTACCGCCAAGCCCACCGTGCGCTCTGCCTACGTGCATGGCGTGATCAACAGCTCGCTGTCACAGTCCGCTGCACGTGCAGGCCTGTCGCATCGTATGACCATGGACATGGCCAGCGTGTTTGGCTACGACGTCGACTTTGCCCAGGATATTCGCCAGGGCGACCAGTTCGATGTGATCTATGAACAGAAAGTGGTCAACGGCAAAGCGGTCGGCGACGGCCCGATCCTGTCCGCGCGCTTCACCAACCGCGGCAAGACCTACACCGCCGTGCGCTATACCGACAAGCAAGGCAACAGCAGCTATTACACGGCTGATGGCAACAGCATGCGCAAGGCATTCATCCGTACCCCGGTGGACTTCGCCCGCATCAGCTCGAAATTCTCCATGGGCCGCAAGCACCCGATCCTGAACAAGATTCGCGCCCACAAAGGCGTGGACTACGCAGCGCCGCGCGGCACGCCAATCAAGGCGGCCGGTGACGGCAAAGTATTGCTGGCAGGCCGCCGCGGCGGTTACGGCAACACCGTAATCCTGCAGCACGGCAATACCTACCGCACCCTGTACGGCCACATGCAAGGCTTCGCCAAAGGCGTCAAGACTGGAGGCACTGTCAAACAAGGCCAGGTCATCGGCTACATCGGCACTACCGGCCTTTCCACCGGTCCGCACTTGCATTACGAGTTCCAGGTCAATGGCGTACACGTCGATCCGCTGGGCCAGAAAGTAGCAATGGCCGACCCGATTTCCAAAGCCGAACGCGCCCGCTTCCTGGCGCAGAGCCAGCCACTGATGGCCCGCATGGACCAGGAAAAAGCCACCCAGCTGGCTTCGGCCAAGCGCTAGGCCATGGCGCTCTATATAGGTGTGATGTCCGGGACCAGCCTTGATGGCTTGGACATAGCGCTGATCGAGCAAGCACCGGCGATCAGGCTGATCGCCACCCACTACATCCCGATGCCCGACTCCCTGCGCGCCGAGTTGCTTGGCTTGTGCGCCAGCGGTCCGGACGAAATTGCCCGCTCCGCCATCGCCCAACAGAACTGGGTGAAGCTGGCGGCGCAGGGGGTTAATGCCCTCCTTGCCCAACAGCACCTCAAGCCTGAAGACATTCGCGCGATTGGCAGCCATGGCCAGACTATTCGCCATGAACCCGCGCGTGGCTTCACGGTGCAAATCGGTAATCCGGCCTTGCTGACCGAGCTCACCGGCATCACGGTAGTCAGTGATTTCCGCAGCCGCGACGTCGCCGCTGGCGGGCAAGGCGCGCCACTGGTTCCAGCCTTCCATGAAGCGCTTTTTGAAGAACAGTCCGGCAACCGCGCCGTGCTGAACGTAGGTGGCTTCAGCAACCTCAGCCTGATTGAACCCGGCAAGCCTGTCGCAGGTTTCGACTGCGGCCCGGGCAACGTATTGCTGGATGCCTGGATCCACCAACAGCGCGGTGACAACTATGATCGTGATGGCCAATGGGCTGCCAGCGGCAAGATTGAACCGGTACTGTTGAAGGCACTGCTCAGCGACCCGTTCTTTGTGACAAAGGGCCCGAAGAGTACCGGCCGGGAAGTCTTCAACCTGCCATGGCTGACCCGGCATCTGGCAGCGCTGCCGGCCTTCGCCGCCGAGGATGTTCAGGCAACGCTGCTGGAACTGACGGCATTGACCATCGTCGAATCGCTGCGCAGTGCCCAGGCAGATACTCGGGAGCTGCTGGTCTGCGGCGGTGGCGCGCACAACGGCGCATTGATGAAGCGCCTGGCCTGCCTGCTACCGAATGCGACGGTCAGCAGTACCGCCACTCACGGTGTAGACCCGGACTGGGTCGAAGCCATGGCCTTCGCCTGGCTGGCCCATTGCTGCCTGGAAGGGATCGCGGCCAATCGCCCGAGCGTCACCGGCGCCCGCGGGCTGCGCGTACTCGGCGCCATCTACCCCGCCTGAATGCCGGACAGCAAAACGCCGCAGGGCCCTGGGACCATGCGGCGTTTTGATGATACAGACGCGCTGATCAGATCGAGAACGAAGAGCCACAACCACAGGTGGTGGTCGCGTTCGGGTTCTTGATGACGAAACGCGAGCCTTCCAGACCTTCCTGGTAATCCACCTCGGCTCCTGCCAGGTACTGAAAGCTCATCGGATCGACAACCAGACTCACACCTTCGCGCTCGACGATGGTGTCGTCATCGGCCACTTCCTCATCGAAAGTGAAGCCGTACTGAAAACCTGAACAACCGCCGCCCGTAACGAATACGCGCAGCTTCAAGCGATCATTCCCCTCTTCATCGACCAGGCTCTTCACCTTGTGCGCGGCACCGTGGGTGAATTGCAAAGCCGTGGGGGTGAAGGATTCGACGCTCATGCTGACTATCTCCCGGCGTTACGCCGTCATATTGCGTGATGACGCGCATTATCCGCTTCTCCTAGAAAAGCGGTCAACTATTGTTATGGTATATCAACCAATCCAGTCGCCCGCCCTGAATGCAAAAAGGCCCGTTCAACGGGCCTTTTTGCTGTGTGCGATGCAGCCTTACGGCAACATGCCCGCGTGGGACAGACCCAGGCGTTCATCCAGGCCAAACAGGATGTTCATGTTCTGCACGGCCTGACCCGACGCACCTTTGACCAGGTTGTCGATCACCGACAACACGACCACCAGGTCACCGTCCTGAGGGCGGTGCACGGCAATACGGCACACGTTGGCGCCGCGCACGCTGCGGGTTTCCGGGTGGCTGCCGGCAGGCATGACGTCGACGAACGGTTCGTTGGCATAACGTTTTTCAAACAGCGCCTGCAGATCCACCGAGCGATCCACGACGGTTGCGTAGAGCGTGGAGTGAATACCACGGATCATCGGGGTCAGGTGCGGCACGAAGGTCAGGCCAACGTCCTTGCCCGCGGCACGACGCAGCCCCTGGCGAATTTCCGGCAGGTGGCGGTGCCCTTTGACGGCGTAAGCCTTCATGCTTTCCGATGTCTCGGAGTACAGCGAACCGACGGCAGCACCACGACCGGCGCCGCTGACGCCGGACTTGCAGTCGGCGATCAGGCGCGACGCATCGGCCAGGCCCGCTTCGAGCAATGGCAGGAAACCCAACTGCGTGGCGGTCGGGTAGCAACCAGGGACTGCAATCAGACGCGCTTTCTTGATCTGCTCGCGATTGACTTCCGGCAAGCCGTAGACCGCTTCGTCCAGCAACTCCGGGGCGCCATGCGGCTGGCCGTACCACTTGGCCCATTCCTCGGCATCCTGCAGGCGGAAATCCGCAGACAGGTCGATGACCTTGGTGCCGGCCGCCAGCAGTTCACCCGCCAGGGCATGTGCAACGCCGTGAGGGGTTGCGAAGAACACCACGTCGCACGCACCTAGAGTCTTGATGTCCGGAACACTGAACGCCAGGCCGTCGTAGTGGCCTCGCAGGTTCGGGTACATGTCGGCCACGGCCAGGCCGGCCTCGGATCGGGAAGTGATCACCACCACTTCAGCTTGCGGATGCTGCGCCAACAGACGCAACAGTTCGACACCGGTGTAACCCGTGCCGCCGACGATACCGACCTTTACCATAAACCTGCCCTCAACGAACCCACTGGAAAGCCGTCGATAATAGGGCCCGTATCGTCCTGCGACAACCGGCAAGGTGACGTGCGGAGCCTCAAGCCTCTACTATCCGGCTACACCGTGAACCTGGGAATAACCAAAAATGCTTTATCTGTGGCTCAAAGCTTTCCACATCATCAGCGTCGTCTGCTGGTTTGCCGGCCTGTTCTACCTGCCGCGCCTGTTCGTCTACCATGCCCAAAGCGAAGACACCGTCAGCAAGGAACGCTTCAGCATCATGGAGCGCAAGCTGTACCGGGGCATCATGGGACCCTCGATGATCGCCACGCTCATCTTCGGTGGCTGGCTCATCTACCTCAATCCAGGCATCTTCAGCCAAGGTGGCTGGATACACGCCAAATTGACTCTGGTCGTGCTGCTGATCGGCTACCACCATATGTGTGGTGCGCAGGTAAAGCGCTTTGCCCGTGGCGAAAACACCCGCAGCCATGTCTTTTATCGCTGGTTCAATGAAGTGCCGGTTCTGATATTGCTGGCGATCGTAATTCTGGTTGTCGTTCGGCCGTTCTAAACCCAATAGATACTACTCACCGGGGTACTTCCAATGTCGCTGCCCGCTCTGCTTGAACAACGCTTGCGTTTGCCCGTAGTGGCTGCGCCGATGTTCCTGATTTCCAACCCGCAACTGGTGCTTGCCTGCTGTCGCAATGGCGTAGTGGGCAGTTTTCCGGCGCTGAATCAACGCGAGAGCAGTGGCTTCAAGGCCTGGCTGGAAGAAATCGAAGCCGGGTTGGCGACATTGGAGAATCCCGCTCCCTATGCAGTGAACCTGATCGTTCACAACAGCAATCCGCGACTGCAGGCGGACCTGGACATCTGCATTGAACACAAGGTCCCGATCGTGATCACCAGCCTCGGCGCCGTGAAGGAACTCGTCGACGCGGTCCACGGCTATGGTGGCCTGGTGTTCCATGATGTGACGACCCGTCGCCATGCCGAGAAAGCCGCCGAGGCGGGCGTGGACGGGCTGATTGCCGTTGCGGCGGGTGCGGGTGGACATGCCGGCACTTGGAGTCCGTTCTCACTGATCGCCGAGATCCGCCAGTTCTTCGACAAGACGCTATTGCTGGCCGGGTGCCTGAATCACGGCCACGAAATTCTCGCCGCGCAATTGCTCGGTGCAGACCTGGCCTACTTCGGCACACGCTTTATCGGCACCGCAGAAAGTCACGCGCCTGATGCCTACAAAGAGATGCTGCTGACATCCAGAGCCGCAGACATCATCCATACTCCAGCGGTGTCGGGTGTACCGGCAAGTTTCATGCGCCAGAGCCTGGAAGCCGCCGGATTCGACATGGCAGCGCTACAAAACAAGGGAGAGGTGAATTTCGGCTCCAAACTAAAACCCATCAGCGATGAAGCCAAAGCCTGGAAAACCGTGTGGTCCGCGGGCCAGGGCGTCGGTGAAATCGATGACTTGCCGAGCGTCGAGCAGTTGGTCGCACGCCTCGACGACGAGTACCGCAAGGCACAGGAACAAGCAGCGCAACTGCGCCAACACTGGCCGCGCTGAACAACCGGGCCAGCCGCGGCTGGCCATTCGTATCGATGACTCGTGACAAGGATGCCTGGGCGATGAGCGAAAACCGTTACAAGATCGTGTTCGACGGCACACTGTTGCCGGGTGTTGATATCAACACCGCCAAACTCAATCTCGCGGCGCTGTTCAAGAGCGATGTCAGCGCCATCGAGCGCTTGTTCAATGGTCGACCGGTAGCACTCAAGCGCGACCTGTCTCAGGCTGATGCGCAGACCTATCTCCAAGCCCTGACAAACACTGGCATCGATGCCCGGATCGAGATGGAACCTTCGATCGAGCTTGACCTGGCGGATGTCCACGATCCTGTCGCCGTGGCAGAACCACAATCCCCTTATTCGCCGCCACAGGCCCGCGTCGGCGAAAAATTGCCTGAGTTCGCCGCACTCAAACCCTTCGGCGTCGAAGGGCGCATCGGACGCCTGCGCTTTCTGGCGTGGACGATGGTGCTGAGCCTGGTGACCCTGCCCATCGTCGGCGTATTTGCGCTCATCGGCCTGGGGCTGGTCAGCGGCAATTCCACCAACGGGCTGATCATCGGCGGCATCTTCGCCTTCTTCCTGTTCATGGCGTTCCTGGTGGTCAGTGTTCTGTTCAGCATCCAGCGCTTGCACGATATAGGCTGGTCCGGCTGGCTCTGGCTCCTCAACCTGGTTCCGTTCGTAGGCAGTTTCTTCCCGCTGGTGATCATGGTCATGCCGGGCAACGCCGGCGATAACCGCTATGGCCCGCCTCCTCCGCCCAACAGCACGGCGGTCAAGGTTTTGTGCGCATTGTGGATTGTCTTTATCGGGTTATTTGCCGTCGGTGCGATGGTGGGTGGAATCTCGACAATCCAGCAAGGGTATGAAGACTCCCTTGAGAGCAGTTACCAAAGCGGCTCGATGACCACCGACGAAATCGATGTCGAAGTCCAACCGCAAGCAAATTCGCCAACCGAGGCAGCCGAACAAGCCCCACCCCCTGTAGACTCTGCGAAAGAATGAACAGCGCTCCCCGCCCGTGACACCTGCGTCGCGGCGCGGAGCTGTTGCGATGGAGATTGGCATGACCCGTTACGCTCTGATCACTGGCGCTTCCAGCGGCATCGGCCTGGCGATGGCCGAAGCGCTGGCCCGGCGCGGCCGCAGCCTGATTCTGGTGGCTCGACAGCGTGATCAGCTGGAAAGCATTGCAATTGAACTGACCCAACGTTTTGGCGTGGAAGTGTTGTTCCGTGCCTGCGATCTGGGCGAGCCGCTGCGCCTGTCGGGCTTCCTGCTGGAGCTGGAGGAAGGTGACCGGCAGATCGACCTGCTGGTCAACTGCGCCGGCATCGGCACTTGCGGCCCGTTCCTGGCCCAGGACTGGATGACCGAGCAGGACCTGATCGAAGTGAACATCCTGGCACTCACTCGCCTGTGCCATGCCATTGGTAACAGCATGGCGCTGCAGGGTGGCGGTCAAATTCTGAACGTTGCTTCGGTCGCGGCATTCCAGCCCGGCCCATGGATGAGTACTTACTACGCCAGCAAGGCCTATGTGCTGCACTTTTCCGAAGCCCTGCGGGTCGAGCTGAAAAAATGCGCGGTCAAGGTCTCGGTGCTCTGCCCCGGCCCGACTCGCACGGCATTTTTCCGCACCGCGCAACTGAACAACGACAAACTGGCCAACAGTAAAATGCTGATGAGTCCGGAGGAAGTCGCGCTCTATACCGTGCGGGCCCTGGAGAAAAATCGCGCAATCATCATCCCCGGGCGGCGCAACCGCTGGTTCGCCACCCTGCCCCGGTTCGGCTCGCGCTGGCTGATCAGGACAGTCACCGGCATGGTCATCAAGGCTCACTGCCCGCGCTGAAGCGTCTTACGGTAAAACACTGGGCGGGTACACCCTCCATGGGTACACTCGGGCCAACCCAAACAACGGAGAAAACAGCTGTGGATACTCTGTTCACCAAGATCATCAACCGGGAAATCCCGGCGAAGATCATTTACGAGGACGACCAGGTACTGGCCTTCCACGACATCGCCCCACAGGCACCGGTGCACTTCCTGGTGGTTCCGAAGAAGCCGGTACGCACCTTGAACGACCTGACCGAGGACGACAAGGCCCTGGCTGGACACATCCTGTTCACCGCCCAGCGCCTGGCCCTGGAACTGGGTTGCGAAAAAGGTTTCCGCGTTGTCATGAACTGCAATGAAGAAGGTGGGCAGACTGTCTACCACATTCATATGCATGTGCTGGGTCAGCGCCAGATGCACTGGCCGCCGGGCTGATTCATATCATCCCTTGTAGGAGCGAGGCTTGCCCGCGAAAGAGGCGACACGGTCATTCAAGCAGACCGCGTTATCATTCTTCGCCGGCAAGCCTGGCTCCTACAAGGGCAGCCTGCGTCGTAATGACCCAACGCAAACCTTACCCGGCCGATTGGGTTAAACTGGCCGCCGAGATTCCTCCGGAGGTCAGCATGACTACCCAACGTCACTACTCGCCGATTGATCGCCTTCTGCTGCAAGCCGATGCCGCGATGCGGACCCTGCTGCCCTTCAGCGGCCAGCCCTACCGCCCGTCGCCTGCCATCGTGCAGCCCGATACAAAATTGAGCGATGAAGACACCCGCCACGTTGCCGGGCTGATGCGCATCAACCATACCGGTGAAGTCTGCGCCCAGGCGCTGTACCAAGGGCAGGCCCTGACTGCCAAGCTGCCGCAAGTGCGCATCGCGATGGAGCACGCCGCCGAAGAAGAAGTCGATCATCTGGCGTGGTGTGAGCAACGCATCCATCAGTTGGGCAGCCACACCAGCATTCTCAATCCGCTGTTCTATGGCATGTCGTTTGGCATAGGTGCTGTTGCAGGCCTGATCAGCGACAAAGTCAGCCTGGGTTTTGTCGCAGCGACGGAAGATCAGGTGTGCAAGCACTTGAATGAACACCTGGAGCAATTGCCGGCCGAGGATGAAAAATCCCGGGCGATTCTCGAGCAGATGCGCATCGATGAAGAACAGCATGCCGAAAGCGCACTGGAGGCTGGCGGTTTCCGCTTTCCGGCACCGGTGAAGTTCGGCATGAGCTTGATGGCCAAGGTCATGACCAAGAGCACTTATCGAATCTGACGTCTTCGCAAGCCGGCGAGCGCCCACATCGGGTGCTGCACCAGAAACAAAAAAAGGCGACTACCGTGAGGTAGTCGCCTTTTTTTTGATGTCGATTCAACCCAGCTCGATGATCTCGTAGTCGTGAGTGATCTCTACACCTGCCGCACCCAGCATGATCGAAGCCGAGCAATACTTTTCAGCGGACAGTTCGATGGCGCGCTTGACCTGCGCCTCCTTCAGGCCACGCCCCTTGACCACAAAATGCATGTGGATCTTGGTGAAAACCTTCGGATCTTCAGTCGCGCGCTCGGCTTCCAGGAACGCCTCGCAGCTCTCGACCGCCTGACGGGACTTCTTGAGGATGCTGACCACATCGAAATTGCTGCAACCGCCTACACCCAGCAGGAGCATTTCCATCGGCCGAACACCCAGGTTACGGCCGCCGGCATCGGGCGGACCGTCCATGACCACGACATGACCGCTGCCGGATTCGCCGAGGAACATGGCTTCGCCAGCCCATTGGATGCGTGCCTTCATCGCCAAGACTCCACTGTCTAAAAAAGGGTCGCCAGCTTAGCACAGGCCCCGTGATTGACAGTGATTGGCGTCCTAGGACATAACCATCGGCGCTGTAGGTAAAATCTCGAATATTGCAAGAAGTGTCTGGTAAGCTGGCGCCAATTCGCTGGCGCCTGGCCAGCTGTGCCGCGATTTCCGCAATTCATAACAAACCCAACACACCGTGCAGTCTTTTCGGGATACAACCATGGTTGCTATTGCCCCCACCCCCAAGATGAAAAACCTCGACAAGCTGTTGATGCATTGCCAGCGCCGTCGCTATCAGGCCAAGAGCAACATCATTTGTGCCGGTGACCGCTCGGAGACGCTGTTCTTCATCATCAAGGGTTCGGTCACGATCCTGATCGAAGACGACGATGGCCGGGAAATGATCATCGCCTACCTGAACGCCGGGGACTTTTTCGGTGAGTTGGGTCTGTTTGAGCAGGCCGGCCACGAACAGGAACGCAGCGCCTGGGTGCGGGCCAAGGTCGAATGCGAAGTGGCGGAAATCAGCTACGCGAAATTCCGCGAATTGTCGCAGCAGGACCCGGACATTCTTTACGTACTAAGCGGACAAATCGCACAACGCCTGCGCAACACCACCCGCAAGGTCGGTGACCTGGCGTTTTTCGACGTCACCGGTCGCGTCGCCCGCTGCCTGCTTGAACTGTGCAAGCAGCCAGACGCCATGACCCATCCCGACGGCATGCAGATCAAGGTGACCCGTCAGGAAATCGGACGGATCGTCGGCTGTTCCCGGGAGATGGTCGGACGTGTACTCAAGGACCTGGAAGAGCGCAACCTGGTGGATGTCAAAGGCAAGACCATGGTGGTCTTCGGTACGCGCTAAGCTCGTCAACTTAGCCGTTGAACATCTGCGCGAGCATTTGCCGGTAGAGCCCATCAAGACGTTCCAGCGCATCCGGCGCGGTGAACTTCTCATGCAAGGCGATGTGGCTTTCAGCGCGCACCCGCTGCTCCAGACCGCAGGCCTCATTGAAGCGATTGACCGCTGCGACCATCGACTCGCGCTCGTTATCCAGCAACATCGCACCATGCACCAGCCCGACCGGACGCTGACCACCCTGGCTCTGGCGCCAGCGCTGGGCAGTCCCGACCATCTTGCGACCATCCAGATTGACGTTGAAGCGGCCATCACAGAACGCACCGTCGATTTCGCCCAGGGACGAAGTGCCCCCCAGCTCATCCAGCAACTGGCAGATCGGATCGCACAGACGTCGGTAGCCGGTCTCGATGCGGTTCAGATCCCCTTCACTGCGCGGCGGCGCGTAAACCAGGGCGATGTTGATCGTCGAAGCGGATTGCGGCACCGGTTCACCACCAGTTTCGCGCAATAGCACCGGCCAGCCGGCAGCAGCGGAGACTTCGCAGGCGTGTTCGAAACCCGGTAAGCGATTCAAACGGCGTGGCATGACCAACGCCCGATCGCTCGGCTGCCAGAACAACAGGCCGAACTCCGCGTCGCCGGCACAGACCGATGCCAACAGATCCTGTTCGGCCTGCAGGCCGGCTTCGATGGTCAGAGAAATAGCTGAGGTCACAAGTTACTCCGTAAGACAATAAGTCTGTGGTGTTTCTTATGCCGCTATCGCGAGCAGGCTCGCTCCTACAGTTGATTTCGGCAGCACATGGACACCCTCAAACCCTGTAGGAGCGAGCTTGCTCGCGATGCTTTTTTAGTCGAGCGTAGAACCGCTAACAGGAATACCGCGCTCAGGGAAGAACAGACGTTGCAGTTCAGTGCCCGGATTTTCGGCGCGCATGAACGCCTCGCCAACCAGGAACGCGTAGACGTCGCTGATTTCCATCAACTCGACATCGGCGCGATTGAGGATGCCGCTTTCAGTGATCACCAGACGATCGCGAGGGATACGCGGCAACAGGTCGAGGGTGGTTTCCAGGCTGACTTCGAAGGTGTGCAGGTTGCGGTTGTTGATGCCAACCAGCGGCGTGTCGAGGGTTTTCAAGGCCCGCTCCAGCTCATCGCCATCGTGGACTTCCACCAGCACATCGAGGTTGACGCTTTTGGCCACGGCCGCCAGCTCGGCCATTTTCACGTCGTCCAGGGCGGAGACGATCAACAGCACGCAGTCGGCGCCGAGGGCACGAGCTTCGACGATCTGGTACGGATCGATCATGAAGTCCTTGCGGATCACCGGCAGCTTGCACGCCGCGCGGGCCTGCTGCAGGTACAGGTCGGCACCCTGGAAGTAATCGATATCGGTGAGTACCGACAGGCAGGTCGCACCGCCCTTCTCGTAGCTCTTGGCGATATCGGCGGGAACGAAGTTCTCGCGGATCACGCCTTTGCTCGGCGAAGCTTTCTTGATTTCAGCAATGACTGCCGGCTCTTTCAGCTTGGCCTGAGCCAGCAAAGCCTTGGCAAAACCACGGGGTGCATCGGCCGCCTTGGCCAGACTTTCCAGCTCGCTCAGGCTCACACGGGCGCTACGCTCGGCGACTTCCTGAACTTTGCGGGCCAGAATGTTTTCCAGAACCGTCGGTACACTCATCCCTCATTCTCCACTTTGAATACCGCGGTAAATGCACCCAGCTCCTCGAGTTTTTCCCGAGCGAGGCCGGTGTGCAGCGCATCGTGCGCCAGGGCGACGCCTTCTTTCAGGCTGCTGGCATGGTCGGCCGCATACAGCGCGGCACCGGCATTGAGCATGATCATTTCGGCAGCTTTCTGACCGTTTTCGGTCTTGCGCTTACCCAAGGCGTCGCGGATCAGCTCCAGGGACGCCGCCGGGCTTTCCACCGCCAGGCCATGCAGGCTCTGGCTCTTCATGCCTAGATCTTCCGGCTCGACCCAATACTCGGTGATCTGGTCGTTTTTCAGTTCCGCGACAAAGGTCGGCGCGGCCAAGCTGAACTCGTCCAGGCCATCCTTCGAATGCACCACCAGTACATGTTTGCTGCCCAAACGTTGCAACACTTCAGCAAGCGGTCGGCACAACGCCTGGGTGAAGACACCCACTACCTGATGTTTCACGCCGGCCGGATTCGTAAGCGGGCCAAGCATGTTGAACAGAGTACGCAAGCCAAGCTCCTTGCGCGGGCCGGCGGCGTATTTCATGGCACTGTGATGAGTCTGGGCAAACATGAAACCAATGCCGACGTTATCGATGCAGCGCGCCACCTGGACCGGGCTCAGGTTCAGGTAGATACCGGCCGCTTCCAGCAAATCGGCACTGCCGCTTTTGCCCGAGACCGCGCGGTTGCCGTGCTTGGCCACTGTGCAACCGGCTGCCGCGACCACGAAGGAGGACGCGGTTGACACGTTGAAGATGTTGGCACCGTCACCGCCAGTGCCGACCACATCGACTACACCGTCGAGGGTCTTGAGTTCGACCTTGTCCGCCAGCTCTCGCATGACCGACACCGCACCGACGATTTCGTCGATGCTTTCGCTCTTCATGCGCATGGCCATCATGAACGCGCCGATCTGCGCGTCCGTGCATTGGCCGGTCATGATTTCGCGCATCACGTCGCGCATTTCATCGGTGCTGAGGTCGAGCTGCTCGACGATCCGGCCCAGGGCTGTCTTGATATTCATGATAAGTCCTTAGCGCGTGCCGCCGGTTTGTTTGAGGAAGTTGGCAAACAGCTCGTGACCCTGTTCGGTAAGGATCGACTCAGGGTGGAACTGCACGCCTTCGATGTTCAGGGTCTTGTGGCGCAGGCCCATGATTTCGTCGACCGAGCCGTCTTCCAATTGGGTCCAGGCGGTCAGCTCGAGGCAATCAGGCAAGGTTTCGCGCTTGACGATCAATGAATGATAGCGGGTGACCGTCAGCGGCATGTTCAGGCCTTCGAAGACTCCTTTGTCTTCGTGGAATACCGGGCTGGTCTTGCCGTGCATGACCTGGCGTGCACGAACCACATCGCCACCAAAGGCCTGGCCGATGGACTGATGGCCCAGGCAGACGCCGAGAATCGGCAGTTTGCCGGCGAAGTGCTTGATGACATCAATCGATACGCCCGCTTCGGTCGGGGTGCAAGGACCGGGAGAGACGACGATGCGCTCAGGATTGAGGGCTTCGATTTGGGCAACCGTGAGTTCATCGTTGCGCACGACTTTGACCTGGGAGCCCAGCTCACCAAGGTATTGCACAACGTTGTAGGTAAAAGAGTCGTAGTTATCGATCATCAGCAACATGGCGTTAGGAACCTCTTGAATTCACTGACTTGATACAGCCTTCGAATGATTTACCCGCAGCGTCCTGCACTTTGGCGATCGCTGGAATCGCGAAGCAAAGGGCAATGTCTTGCGAGTAAAGAAGGCGAAGCGGTAAAGATCCGGCCGGGCCGGCAGAAGGATTCAGGCGCGCCAACGCCAGCGGGCGTGTGCCTTGATGACTTGATCCAGGAGTTTGCTGACGATCAACACGGGGAAGGTCTCATTTATACGTCTTGGCACAGTAACTTAGCTGGGCAGAGCGTGCAATATGGGGCGATCGAAGCGAGTGAAACATTCGCCAGGTTCGCGCCGAATGGCATCAGGCTCTATAGTTTTTTGGCACTGTCGTTTCACCCACTAAAACAATAAACAAACGGACTTGCTAATGATCAGACAGACGCTGTTTGCACCGCTTGCCGGTTGCTTGCTCGCCATGGCCTGCGCACAGGCGATCGCGGCGCCCAATCCTTATTCGAGCTTCATCGTCTTCGGTGACAGCCTCAACGATGCGGGGCAGTTTACCGACGCGGGCGGCCCTCCCGGCTCGACCCTGCGCTTCACCAATCGGACCGGACCGACCTATCAGGACGGCAGCGGCGAAGTCTATTCCGCCAACTCAACCCAGCTGCTTGGGGGCAGGCTTGGCTTCTCGGATGACCAGACCGCCGCTTCGACTTCAGCCGCACGCGCCGCCCAGGGCCTGCCCGATGGTAACAACTGGGCCGTCGGCGGCTACCGCACCGATCAGATCCTCGATTCAATCACTACGTTATCCGCCACGGGCGAACGTGCACGAGCGGGCTATTTGCCAACCAACAATTTCCGCGCCGATCCGAACGCGCTGTATTACCTCTCCGGCGGCGGTAACGACTTTCTTCAGGGACGTGTGCAAAGTGGCGCCCAGGCGAATGCCGCGGCGGACCGACTGGCCAACAGCGTTCAGGTTCTGCAATCGGCCGGCGCCCGGTACATCATGGTCTGGCTGTTGCCTGACCTGGGCCTGACACCTGCCATCAATGGCACTCCTCTACAGGGACCTACCTCGCAATTGAGCGCGGCCTTCAATCGGCAACTGGTCACTCGGCTGGCGGGCATCGATGCCCAAATCATTCCGTTGAACATTCCGCTGTTGCTGCAGGAAACCTTCGCCGACCCAGCAAGATTCGGTTTTGCTACCGTCCAGAACCTGACGGCGACTTGCTTCAGCGGTGACGGCTGCACCGAAAACGCCACCTTTGGCATCAACAGCGCCACCCCGGACCCCAGCCAGCTGGTCTATAACGATGGGGTTCATCCGACCGAAGCCGGGCAAAAGCTGGTGTCCGACTACGCCTATTCCTTGCTCGCTGCGCCCTGGGAGCTGACGCTGCTGCCAGAAATGGCCCACGCCACGCTACGCGCGCATCAGGATGAACTGCGCAGCCAATGGCAATCCGACTGGGAGAGCTGGCAGGCGGTCGGCCAATGGCGGGCCATCGTGGCCGGGGGTGGCCAGCATCTCGATGTGGACCACCAAAGCAGCGGTGCCGATGCCGATGGCAACGGCTACAGCTTGAACATCGGCGGCAGCTATCGCCTCAACGAAGCCTGGCGCGTGGGTGTGGCGGCAGGCTTCTACCGCCAGAATCTGGAGGCAGGCAACAACGATTCGGACTACAAGCTCAACAGCTACCTGGCCACGGCATTCGCCCAGTTCCAGCAGAACCGGTGGTGGGCCGATGCCGCATTGACCGGCGGCAAGCTGGATTACGACGATCTCAAACGCAAATTCGATCTAGGCGCCGGTGAAGGTGCGGAGAAAGGTGACACCGACGGCTATCTCTGGGCCTTCAGCACACGCCTGGGCTATGACATTGCGCAGCCGGGCAGTGAGTGGCACCTGTCGCCGTTCATCAGCGCCGATTACGCCAAAGTGGAAGTCGACGGTTACTCGGAAAATACCAGTCGCTCCACGGCGCTGACCTTTGATGATCAGAAGCGCGATTCGAAACGTCTCGGTGCCGGGCTGCAGGGTAAGTACCAGATCACCTCGCAGACCCAGGTGTTTGGCGAATACGCCTACGAGCGAGAGTATGAAGATGACGTGCAGAAGGTGAACATCGCCCTCAATAGCTTGCCGTCCCTCGACTTCACACTTGCTGGCTATACACCACAGAGCCATTTGAATCGGGTTAGCCTGGGGGTCAGCCACAAGCTGACGACCGATCTTGCGTTACGTGGCGGGTACACCTTTCGCAAGGATGATGACTTTACCCAGCAAGGGATTTCCGTTGGGGTCGCACTGGACTTCTGATCAAGCAAACAGCAAATATATAAAAACGCGGCGCCTTTACGGGCGCCGCGATTTTTTTATGCGGGTGAAGCCATTGTGGGAGCGAGCCTGCTCGCGATAGCGGTGGATCAGGCTAAATCAATGTTGGCTGTGCCGGCCTCTTCGCGAGCAAGCTCGCTCCTACAGGTCTGGGGTTTGTTCCGCCAGGGCAACGGCGCGGAACATCGCGCGGCGTTTGTTCAGGGTTTCTTCCCATTCCAGCGCCGGCACCGAGTCGGCGACGATGCCACCACCGGCCTGCACATGCAGTTCGCCGTTCTTGATCACCGCCGTACGGATCGCGATGGCGGTGTCCATGTTGCCGTTCCAGGCGAAGTAGCCGACGGCGCCGCCGTAGACACCGCGCTTGACCGGTTCCAGTTCGTCGATGATTTCCATCGCGCGGATCTTCGGTGCGCCGGACAGGGTGCCCGCCGGCAGGATCGCACGCAGTGCGTCCATCGCCGTCAGGCCGGCCTTCAGTTGACCGGTGACGTTGGACACGATGTGCATCACGTTGGAGTAACGCTCGATGACCATTTTCTCGGTGAGTTTCACCGAACCGATCTCCGAGACCCGACCGGTGTCGTTGCGGCCCAGGTCGATCAGCATCAGGTGCTCGGCGATTTCCTTGTCGTCCGACAGCAGGTCTTTTTCCAGTGCCACATCGGCCTCTTCGTTGGCCCCGCGTGGGCGGGTGCCGGCGATCGGGCGTACGGTGATCAGGTTGTCTTCGACCCGCACCAGCACTTCCGGCGAACTGCCGACAACGTGGAAGTCGCCGAAGTTGAAGAAGTACATGTAAGGCGTCGGGTTGAAGCAACGCAACGCCCGGTACAGATCGATGGGTGCTGCCTTGAAATCGATCGACATGCGCTGGGACGGCACGACCTGCATGCAGTCACCGGCCAGGATGTACTCCTTGATGGTGTCGACGGCTTTTTCGTAATCGTTCTGGGTGAAGCTGGAGCGGAACACCGGGTCAGCCGCCTGCTGCTTGCTGAAATCCAGGCCGCGGCGCGGGGTGATTGGCTGACGGAGTTTTTCCAGCAACGCTTCCAGGCGCGCGCGACCTTGTTCGAAGGCGTCTGCCTGCGCCGGGTCGGCCAGGACGATGGCGTGCATCTTGCCGGCGAGGTTGTCGAACACCACCACGGCGTCGGACACCATCAGCAGGATGTCCGGTACGCCCAGCGGGTCCGGGTTCGGGCATTTGCCCAAACGCTTTTCCACATAACGTACGCAGTCATAACCGAAATAGCCCACCAAGCCGCCGTTGAAGCGCGGAAGGCCGGCGATGGTCGGCACGTTGTAACGCGCCTTGAAGGCTTCGACGAAGGCCA
This sequence comes from Pseudomonas sp. SbOxS1, assembly GCF_013416725.1. Taxonomy (NCBI): domain Bacteria; kingdom Pseudomonadati; phylum Pseudomonadota; class Gammaproteobacteria; order Pseudomonadales; family Pseudomonadaceae; genus Pseudomonas; species Pseudomonas sp. SbOxS1. The sequence goes on along the minus strand of NZ_JAAVXC010000002.1, from coordinate 710,515 downwards.
GTGGGTCTTCTACATCGTGGCTTTCAGTCTCGACACCGTCGATGGTCACGCTGACGTGATGGTCATGCACCCGCAGCACGGTGCGGCACGGCAGGCCGATGATCGAGTATCGGCCCCACTTCTCACCGCCCTGCACCGACTCCAGCAAATAGGAATTGGGCTCGTCGGCCAGTTTCAGGTAGATCGACAGCGGCGTGTCGAAGTCGGCCAGGGTTTCGCAGGCAAGCGGGATGCGGTTATAGCCGGCAGCGGCCAAACGCAGGAATTCTTCGCGGATCATGAGGTGCCTCGTGGCTTGAGGGTCAAACAGTCAGGTATGCAAACGCGCCGGACAACCGGCCAGGATCAGTCAGGCGCGCCAACGCCAGCGGGCCAGGGCCTTGATGACTTTCATCCAGAGTTTGCGAGTGACCACCACGATGGCGTTTCCAGAAGGGGGTTGAACAGCGTCGGCCAACGTTATCTCAGCGGCCGGGTCCAGGCAACCGGGAATTAGCTTACGCAGGTCGTCGATCACCAGGGCCGGCAATTCTTCGGCGATCGGACGCCCGTGGTTATAGCCGTAGCTCAAGGCCACACACTTGACCCCCGCCGCTTTCGCCGCCTGCACATCGCTGCGCGAGTCGCCGACGAACAAGGATTGCGAGGCCGGGATATTGGCCATCTTCATCACGAAAAACAGCGCAGCCGGGTCGGGCTTTTTCTGTGGCAGGGTGTCGCCACCGATGATCCACTTGAAATATCGGCCGATCTTCATCTGATCCAGCAGCGGCGCGACGAAGCGCTCCGGCTTGTTGGTGATCAGCGCCATCTCGACACCCTGCTTTTGCAGCCATTTCAGGGTATCGCGCACACCGGGGTAGACCACGGTCAAGCCATGGCTATCGGCATAGGCCTGCATGAAAATCTCCAGCGCACTGTCGGCCTCGGCGTCATCGACCGTCGAATGGTCGATACCGCCGGCCAGGGCTCGGCGCACCAGCACCGGCGCGCCATTACCCACCCATTCACGCACCGCCTCGATACCTGCCGGTGCGCGACCGAGCTTGAGCAGCATCTTGTCCACAGCCACCGCCAGGTCCGGGACCGAGTCGACCAAGGTGCCATCCAGATCGAACATCACCAGCCGTGGCAAGCGCCCCGGGAACAGCTGCTCAAAGCCACTCATGGGCGAGCCAACGCCAGTTCGGAACGCATTTTTTCAATCACTTCCTGATAGTTCGGTGCATTGAAGATCGCCGAACCAGCAACGAAGGTGTCGGCGCCCGCCGCAGCGATTTCACGAATGTTGTTCACGTTGACGCCGCCGTCGATTTCCAGGCGAATGTCACGACCCGACGCGTCGATCAGCGCCCGCGCCTCACGCAGCTTGTCGAGGGTGCCAGGGATGAACTTCTGCCCGCCGAAGCCCGGGTTGACGCTCATCAGCAGGATCATGTCGACCTTGTCCATCACGTACTTGAGCACGTCCAGCGGCGTCGCCGGGTTGAACACCAGGCCCGACTTGCAGCCGCCTTCACGGATCAGTTGCAGGGAGCGGTCGACGTGCTGGGTGGCTTCCGGGTGGAAGGTGATGTAGGTCGCGCCGGCTTCGATGAAGTCACCGACGATGCGATCCACCGGGCTGACCATCAGGTGCGCGTCGATCGGCGCGGTCACGCCGTACTTGCGCAGCGCCGAGCAGACCATCGGGCCGATGGTCAGGTTCGGTACGTAGTGGTTGTCCATGACATCGAAGTGCACGAAGTCGGCGCCAGCGGCCAGGACGTTGTCCACTTCTTCGCCCAGGCGGGCGAAGTCGGCGGAAAGAATCGACGGAGCAATTACGAAGGGCTGCATGACGCACCTTTTCTGAGCAGAATCACGATGGCGCGCATTGTATACCGCCTGCTTTGGCCGGCGCACCGAAAGCGCGATGATCAGTAGGCCGCCCGGTAGATTTTCTCGATATCGACAGCACTCAGTCGGCGCGGATTGTTGCGCATCAGGCGCTCGATCCCCGCCGCCTCCACGGCCATCGCCGCAATGGCATCCTCCGGAATCTCGAAACTGCGCAGCCCTTGGGGGATTTCCACCGCCGCGCACAACGCGGTCATGGCCTCCACGGCTTTGTCGGCCGCTTCATTGGCGCTCAGATGAGCCGTCCTCACCCCCATGGCTTCAGCGATATCCTGCATGCGTTCAACGCAGGCCATCTTGTTCCAGGTCATGACATGGGGCAACAGCAAGGCATTGCTCACGCCATGGGCAATGTTGAAGCGCCCGCCCAGCGGATACGCCAGTGCATGCACTGCACCTACCCCGGCATTGCCGAACGCCATACCGGCCATCAGGCTGGCGGTGGCCATGTCTTCACGGGCCTGCAGGTTGGACGGGTTGGCGTAGGCTTTGGGCAGCGCCTTTGCTATCATTTTGATGGCGCCGATGGCCAGGGCGTCAGTAATCGGCGAGGCATTGACAGAAAGATAGGATTCGATGGCATGCACTAGCGCATCGACACCACTGGCGGCCGTGACACCGCGAGGACAGGTCAGGGTCATCTGCGGGCTTACCAATGCCACGTCCGGCAACAAGTAGTCACTGACGATGCCTTTCTTCAACTGCGCGACCTTGTCGGAAAGGATCGCCACGTTGGTGACTTCCGAGCCGGTGCCAGCGGTGGTTGGAATCGCGATCAGCGGAGGGCCTTTGCGCGGCACCTGGTCGACCCCGAACAAATCTTCGAGTGCGCCGTGGTATCCGGCGTAGGCCGCCACGCTTTTGGCGATGTCGATGGCACTGCCGCCGCCCAGCCCGATCAAGCCGTCATGCCCACCGTCGCGATAAACCCGCATGCAGTCTTCGACGATGGCGATTTCCGGGTCTGGCAGCACCCGGTCGAAGATCTCGTAGGTGCGCCCGCCAAGCTGGGCCAGCGCCAGCTCTACCGTGCCGGACTTGACCAGTGCGGCGTCGGTGACGATCAGCGGATTGTCGATGTCCAGGCGCGTCAATTCCGCCGATAGCTGCTCGATGGCCTCAGCACCGGTGATCAGTTTGTGAGCGATTTTGAAGGAGGAAAGACCCATGTGCGCAGCCTCTTATGGATGTGGGAGCTGGGCACAAGAGTAGCTGGGGATTGGGGGTTGGCTGGCATTCAGGTGGTGAATGACCCGCGTGCTCTGCGCCGATCGTTCCCACGCTCTGCGTGGGAATGCAGCCAGGGACGCTCTGCGTCCCAAGAGCGGACGCGGAGCGTCCGATGAGGCATTCCCACGCGGAGCGTGGGAACGATCGTAGTTTTGGTGTGATCCGTCAGACCTGCGCGGTACGCAGTTTCTCGCTACGCCCACGCAGCCATTCCAGGGTCAGCAGCAGGATCACCGAGAAGGCGATCAGCAGCGTCGCGGCGGCGGCGATGGTCGGGCTGAGGTTTTCGCGGATGCCGCTGAACATCTGGCGTGGCAAAGTCGCTTGCTCGGGGCCGGCGAGGAACAGCGTCACCACCACCTCATCGAACGACGTGGCGAAGGCGAACAAGGCACCGGAAATTACGCCTGGCGCAATCAACGGCAAGGTCACCCGACGGAACGCTGTCAGCGGCGAAGCACCGAGGCTGGCCGCGGCGCGCACCAGGTTCTGGTTGAACCCCTGCAATGTCGCCGACACGGTGATGATCACGAATGGCACGCCCAGTACCGCATGCACCACGATCAGCGAGAAGAAGCTGTTGCCCAGTCCCAACGGCGCAAAGAACAGATAGCTGGCCACACCGATGATCACCACGGGCACCACCATCGGCGAAATGACCAGCGCCATCACCAGGGGCTTGCCGGGGAAGTCGCCACGGGTCAGGCCGATGGCCGCCAGCGTGCCGAACACCATGGCCAGCACCGTAGCGGCAGGGGCGACGATGATGCTGTTCTTCAGGGCGCGCATCCATTCCGCCGAGGCGAAAAAGTCGTGGTACCACTGCAGCGAGAAACCTTGCAGCGGGTACACCAGGAAACTGCCGGAGTTGAACGACAACGGGATGATCACCAGCACCGGCAGGATCAGGAACAACAGGATCAAGCCGCAGAGAATCCGCAAGCTGTAGAACCACACCCGCTCGATGGGCGACATATAAGGACTCAGCATTTCATTCTCCCCTTAGCTCAGGCGCAGGCGGCTCGCGCCCACCAGCCAGCTGTAAATCAGATAAAGCACCACGGTCGCCAGGAGCAACAGGCCGCCGAGTGCGGTCGCCATGCCCCAGTTGATGCTGGTGTTGGTGTAGAAGGCGACGAAGTAGCTGACCATCTGATCGTTCGGGCTGCCCAGCAACGCCGGGGTGATGTAGTAGCCGATGGCGAGGATGAACACCAACAGGCAACCGGCGCCGACACCGGCATAGGTTTGCGGGAAGTACACCCGCCAGAAGCTGGCGAATGGGTGGCAGCCCAGGGAAATCGCCGCACGCATGTAGGTCGGCGAGATGCCTTTCATCACGCTGTAGATCGGCAGGATCATGAACGGCAGCAGGATGTGCACCATGGAGATGTAGACACCGATGCGATTGAACACCAGTTCTATCGGCTTATCGATGATGCCCATGGCCATCAGGCCGCTGTTGATCAGGCCACCCGATTGCAGCAACACGATCCACGCGGCGACACGTACCAGGATCGAAGTCCAGAACGGCAGCAGCACGAGAATCATCAGCAGGTTGCTCTGGCGCGACGGCAGGTTCGCCAGCAGGTAAGCCAGGGGATACGCGAGCACCAGGCAGATCACGGTGATGATCAGGCCCATCCAGAAGGTGCGGGCAAAGATGTCGAGGTAGATCGCCTGATCCGGGGTGGCCGGGGCGATTTCACCGAGGTCGTCGATACGGTGATCAACCGCGGCCAGCAAATAGTACGGCGTAATGCTGCTGGTGTTGCGGCGTACGGCTTGCCAGTAGGCCGGGTCGCCCCAGCGCTCGTCGAGTCCTTCCAGCGCTTCTTTATAGGAGGCCGGTTCAGTGGCAAACGGCAAGGCGCGGGCGGTTTTGGTCAGCAGGCTGCGATAGCCGGCCAACTCCATGTTCAGGCGTTTGGACAAATCGCCCAGGGTCTGATTCTTGCGCGCTTCGGCGAGGTCTTCGCTGGCCGCCTTGTAGACAGGTTCCGCAGGCAGGCCTCGGCCGTCCCAGCTGGCAATGGCCGCCACGGTGCGCGGCATGCCGCCGACCACTTCCGGGTTACCCACGCTTTTATAGAGCAGCGCCACGATTGGCACCAGGAACACCAGCAACAGGAACAGCACCAGCGGCGCGATCAACGCCTGGGCCTTCCAGCGGTTGACCCGCTCGGCATGCTTGAGCCGTTGCTTCAAGGTGGGGTCAGTGCCCGCGTTCACGGGAACGGCGATAGCCATGGCGTACTCCGGAAATCTTTTGATCGTTACAGAGGTGACATATCACCTCGAACTTTTAGTGTGGGAGCGAGCCTGCTCGCGAAGGCGTCGGCACATCCGAAATCATTGCCGTCAGATCTACCGCTTTCGCGAGCAGGCTCGCTCCCACAGGGTCGTGCGTTTATTTGGCAGCCCAGGAATTGAAGCGCTGTTCCAGTTGTTCGCCGTTGTCAGCCCAGAAGCTGACGTCGATCTGCACCTGGTTGGCGATGTTTTCCGGGGTGGTCGGCATGTCTTTCAGGACATCCTTGGCCAGCAGCGGTACGGCTTGGGTGTTGGCCGGGCCGTAGGCGATGTTTTCCGAGTAGGTCTTCTGCTGTTGCGGCTGCACCGAGAAGGCGATGAATTTCTTCGCCGCGTCAGCGCGTGCTTTATCCAGGCCTTTTGGAATGGCCCATGCGTCGAAGTCGTAGATGCCGCCGTTCCACACCACTTTCAGGTTGCTTTCTTTCTGCACGGCTGCGATGCGGCCGTTGTAGGCCGAGCTCATGACCACGTCACCGGAAGCGAGATATTGCGGCGGTTGTGCGCCAGCTTCCCACCACTGGATGTTCGGCTTGAGTTCGTCGAGTTTCTTGAATGCGCGGTCCTGACCGTCCTTGCCGGCCAGCACTTTGTAGACGTCTTTTGGCGCTACGCCGTCAGCCATCAGTGCGAATTCCAGGGTGTACTTGGCGCCTTTACGCAGGCCGCGCTTGCCCGGGAATTGCTTGGTGTCCCAGAAATCCGCCCAACTGGTCGGTGCGGTTTTCAGCTTGTCGGCGTTGTAGGCCAACACGGTCGACCACACGAAGAAACCCACGCCACATGGCTGGATAGCGCCCTTGACGTAGTCTTCGGTCTTGCCGAACAGGGCTGGGTCGAGTTGCTCGAACATGTCTTCGTCGCAACCACGGGACAGTTCTGGCGATTCCACTTCTACCAGATCCCAGGACACGCTCTTGGTGTCGACCATGGCCTTGACCTTGGCCATCTCACCGTTGTATTCGCCTGCGACGATCTTGCCGTTGCCTGCCGCTTCCCACGGTGCGTAGAAGGCCTTGACCTGCGCCGCCTTGTTCGCCCCGCCAAAGGACACCACGGTCAGGTCCGGGCCAGCCGCCATTGCGCTTGCCGCCCCCATCATGCCCAGTGCCAGAGCGGTGAATTTCAGGGATCTCAACATTTATTGTTCTCTCCACGTGCAGGGTTTGTGTTGTTGAAGCCGGGGCGATCAGTTCGCCTCTAGAATTGGATCGAGCGCGCGAACGTGTTCGACCTGCCAGCCAAGCGGAACCACGTCGCCGACAGCGAGCGCAGGATCGAGCTCGGCAATCGGTTGTTTCACGAAGAAGTCGGTCTTGCCACAGACTTCCAGGCGAACCCGGACGTGGTCGCCCAGATAGATGAATTCCGCTACCCGTCCCGAGAAGCGGTTGATGCAGGACTCGCTGGAGCCATTGAGGCTCACGCGTTCCGGACGAATCGACAGGGTGACGGGTTCGCCGGTCTTGCCGACGTTCACCGCCAGGGCTTCAACTTTTTCACCACGGCCCAACTCGACCACGCAGCGGTCGCCGGTCTGGCTGTGCAGACGTCCGTTGAGACGGTTGTTTTCGCCGATGAAGTTGGCGACGAAGGTATTTTTCGGCTCTTCATAAAGGGTGCGCGGCGGTGCGATCTGCTGGATTTCGCCCTGATGGAAAACGGCCACGCGGTCGGACATGGTCAGGGCTTCGCCCTGGTCGTGGGTTACGTAGACCACGGTCACGCCCAGACGCTGGTGCAGGTGCTTGATTTCCATCTGCATGTGTTCACGCAGCTGCTTATCCAGTGCGCCGAGGGGTTCGTCCATCAGCACCAGTTGCGGCTCGAACACCAGTGCGCGGGCCAGTGCCACACGCTGCTGCTGGCCACCGGACAGCTGTGCCGGATAACGCTGGGCGAACGCATCGAGCTGCACCATGCTCAGGACTTTTTTGACTTTGTCGCTGACGTCGCTCTTGTTCAAACCGCGCACGGTCAGCGGGAACGCCAGGTTCTCGGCAACCGTCATATGCGGGAACAACGCGTAGTTCTGGAACACCATGCCGATGTCACGCTTGTGCGGCGGCACGTTGTTGATGGCGCGTCCGGCCAGCAGGATTTCGCCCGCTGTCGGTGTTTCGAAACCGGCGAGCATCATCAGGCTGGTGGTCTTGCCGGAGCCGGACGGCCCGAGCAAGGTGAGGAATTCGCCTTTGCGAATGTCCAGGTTGAGGTCCTTGACGATCAGGTTCTCGCCATCGTAGCTCTTCTGCACTCCACGAAAGCTGACCAGAACATCATTGGCCCCTGCGCTTGAATCGACCTGGCTCATACCCACACCTTTGTTGTTGATGACTGCTGTGGACTAAGCCTAGTGGACGCTGGGACCTGCGCAAATCGGGGGGCAAGAGAGAATCGCCTCAGTCATATGGAAGGCTGGGGGTAGGGATTGCCCTACAAGGATGGCGCGTTTTGGCAACCGCAGGGGTGAGCGGTCAGCTGCAAGCGGCAAGAATCGTCAAAAGCGCGTCGTCGAGATGTCGCAAATGGATATGGGATGATCCCTTGTAGGAGCCCGGCTTGCCGGCGAAGGCGATTTCGAGGACGCCTTCGCCGGCAAGCCGGGCTCCTACAAGGGTTCGGTGTTTTCAGAGGAGCTTGTGCTCCATCGCGTATTTCACCAGCTCGGCCAGCGAGGTGATGTTGAGTTTCTGCATCAACCGCGCCTTGTGGGTGCTGATGGTTTTGCTGCTCAATGCCAGTTGCTGGGCGATCTCGTTGACGTTGGCGCCCTGGGCCAGGCGTTCGAACACGGAAAATTCACGTTCCGAGAGCAGTGAGTGTAACGGCCGCGAATCGGTCAGGCCGACTTCGAAGACCATGCGGTCGGCCAGGTCCGGATCGATGTAACGCCCTCCCGCCGCTACCCGGCGGATGGCCGTCAACAACAGCGCCGGATCACTGTCCTTGGTGGCATAACCTGCCGCACCGACCTTCAAGGCCCGTGCCGCCATCTGCGCCTCGTCGTGCATCGACAACACCAGGATCACAGGGGGGTTGTTCAAGGCACGAATCCGCGGGATCGCCTCAAGGCCGTTGACGCCCGGCATGGAGATATCCAGCAGCACGACTTCGCAGGGCACATGCCGCAAGGTCTCGAGCAACTGTTCGCCATTGCTCGCCTCCCCCACCACCAGCAGGTCCTTGGCCAGGCCGATCAATTGCTTGATGCCCTCGCGGACGATGGTGTGGTCTTCGGCAACCAGTACACGGATCACTTACGCCTCCTTATCCAGGGGTACTCGCACAGTCAGGGTCGTGCCCTCACCCGGTTCACTCTCAAGGGACAGTTGCCCGCCCATGATCAACACCCGCTCGCGCATGCCGACCACCCCAAAAGATGTTGGCCTGCCACTCGCGGCGACAAATCCTACGCCATCATCGCTGACGGTCAGACACAGGTCGTCACCTTCAAGGGCCAGTGTCAGTTCGACAGTATGCGCCTGGGCGTGGCGCATGACATTGGTCAGCGCTTCCTGAAGGATACGAAACAGGCCGATGGCCTTGGCATCACTGAGCACCGGTAAATTTTCCGGCACCTGCACCAGGCACGGAATCTGCGTGCGCGCCTCGAAGCGGCGCGCCTGCCATTCGATGGCCGAAGCTATCCCGGCATCAAGAATCGGTGGTCGCAACGCCGTCGCCACATCGCGCACCAGCTGGAACAACTGGGCGATCAAACGCTTCATGCTGTTCAGGCGTTCGTTCAATCCAGGGTCCAGTTGCGCGTACGCCAGCTCGCACATGGACGTTTCCAGCTTGAGCACCGTCAACATCTGGCCCAGTTCGTCGTGAACTTCCCGGGCAATGCGCGCCTTTTCCTCTTCGCGCACGCTCTCCAGGTGCGCGGACAATTCGCGCAATTGCTCACGGGAGCTGGCCAGTTCCAGTTCGATGCGCTTGCTCTCGCTGATGTCCCAGACAATGCCATCCCAGACGTAGGCACCGCCCTCGAGTCGCCGGGTAATCGCCTTGATTTCCGCCCAGCGTTGTTCCCCCTGGCGCGTGAGAATCCTCCCTTGCCAGGACCAGTCGCTGTCAGTGTCCAGCGCATGGTCCTGGGTCTGGTGATAACTGGCCTTGTCGTCGGGATGTACCAGGCTGCGCAGGCCTTTGTCACGATGGGCCAGGGTTGCCGGTGAGTAACCCACCAGACTCTCGCTGCCTTCACTGATGTAGGCAAAATCGATCTGGCCTGTCACCGGCGCCCGCTCCAGGCGAAAGACCAGGCCCGGCACATTCGCCGCGATCCCTTGCAAACGTGCTTCACTCTCCTGCAACGCCGCCAGGGCGCGGCGCCGTTCGGTGACATCGGTCAGGTAGACCACCAGGTACTCGCCCTCGCGAAAGCGCAGAAAGCTCAGGGAGACATCCGCCGGCAGGATGCTGCCATCGGCCCGCCGGCAATTGGTTTCGAAACTTTGCGGCGCGTCGTCACTGGCCCTGGCGCGCTTCCACAGGTTCAACCAGCGATCCATGTGCAGCTCGGGCTCGAACTCGATCAATGGCCGGTCGATAATCCCACCGGGCGGATAGCCCAGCATGGTTTCGGCGGCGCGGTTGGCATAGCGCACATGACTGTCCCAGTTCACCCAGAGAATGCCGACGGTGCTCTGGTCGATGGAAAACTGCGTGAGCCGCAGGGCCTCTTCGCTGGCGGCGCGCAAGGCAATGTCTGCCTGCGCCGCCGCCAGTCGTTGCTCCAGGCTATGCTGCTGGCGCCGTTGCCAGAACACGATGGCCATGGCGCTGAGCGCCAACACCAACAACAGCAGGCAGAGGTTTTGCCAGAATCCCGGGGATTCGCTGAGCCGTGGGTACTTGGGTTGCAGCCACTGGTTGTGCAGCGCCTCCAGGTCCTTGGCCGGGATCGCCCGCAGCGCACTTTCGACAATACCGGCCAACTCCGGCAGGTCGCGCCGTGTAGCCACCCGCAGCAGCTGTGGCAAGCCGATATCACCGACCACCACCAGCCCGGAGAACTCAGGTTCTACGGACAGGCGCCCCAATTGCGCCTCGTCGACCACAGCAAAGGCGGCCTGCTGGCTCAGCAACAGTTGCAACGCCTGGCGTTCGACCGGTACACCCTGCAAGTTCAAATGCGGATAGTTGCCGCGCAGGTAGTCGGCGGTGGTACTGGGCATGCGCACGGCGACGCGGGTTTGGCTGTCGAGTTTTTCCAGCTCCACCGCACCGGTGCTTTTCTGGTCGCTGACCACCAGTTGCGGCACCCGCATGTACGGATCGGAAAACTGCCAGAGGCGCAGGCCGCCAGGGGTCTGGGTCAGCCCCGGGGCGAGGTCGATTTCGCCGGCGCGCGCGGCCGCTTCCAGTTGCTCGAGATCGGGAAAGTTGCGCCAGCTCAGTTCGACCTTGAGCGACTTGGCCAGCCACTTCATCAGCTCGACATTGACCCCCGACAAGCGCTGCAAGCGGCGGTCGTACTGGGCGTAAGGCGCTTGCAACACCAGCCCCACCCGCAGATCGCCCTGCTGCGCCAGCCATTGTTGCTGGCCTGACGACAATGGAGCGACATGCGCTGGTGGCGCGACCGCCGCCCAGCCCATCAAGGGCAACCACAAACAGCCGATAACCCACAGGCAGCGAAAACGCATCATCGAACTCTCACACACTGACAAAAACTGACCAACCCATTAGGCTGCCGGAATTACTTCTGGCCTGGAATATCCAATGCTCCCTGTCTACCGCCTGGCACTGCCAGCATTGTGCCTGTCGCTGATCCTGCCATGGGCTTTTTCCGTTGAGGCGGCTGACCCGACGCCTGCCGCAGCAGAAAAACCCGTCGAAGAAAAACCACTCGAACGCCAGCCGTTGCCTGAGCGTAGTCAGGAAGAAGCGATTGCACTGGAGCGAACAATTGCGCGCCAGGAACAGCAACAACTGCAAGCGGGCAGCGATACGTTCCTGGCCCTGTGGAAGCCGGCCAACTCCGCCGACCCCAAAGGCGCTGTCATTATCATCCCTGGCGCTGGCGAAACCGTTGACTGGCCGCAAGCAATCGGCCCGCTGCGCCGCCAATTGCCGGATGCCCAATGGAGCAGCCTGAGTATCACCCTGCCTGATCTGCAAAGTGATGCCATGGCGCCGCGCGTGGTGGAAGCCGCTCCAGCAGCCAAGGCGCCAGATGTCGGCAGCAAAGACTCAACCACGGCGGCCCCCATCGAACAGGCGGCGGGCGGCGAAGCCGAGGTGGCGGACAAGGCCGTCGCCGAAACCGCCGAAGAGCAAAGCAAGGCCGACGCCGAGCGAATCTTCGCCCGCATCGACGCGGCCATCGCTTATGCCGAAGAGCAAAGCGCTCGCAGCATCGTGGTGCTGGGGCATGGCACGGGCGCCTACTGGGCCGCGCGGTATCTGAGCGAGAAGCAGACGGCGCAAGTCGAGCGCTTTGTCATGGTCGCTGCGCAGACGCCGGCCAAAGCGGCACCTGAACTGAAAGCACTCGCGCCGACCCTCAAGCTGCCCACCGCCGACCTCTTCTATATGGACAAGCCGCTGGATCGCAACGCGGCGCTGGCCCGCTTGCAGGCCAGCAAGCGGTTGAAGGCTTCGGCCTTCAGCCAGGTCTCGCTCAAGGCTTTGCCAGGCAATAACAAGGCACAACAGGAACAACTGGTGCGCCGGGTGCGGGGCTGGCTGAATCCGCAGAATGCGGCGGACTGATTGACCGAGTCGCCCCATTCGGCGGCATCACTGACGACACAACACTCTGCTGCTAGCGAAAATCCCGCCGCTGACGAATCAACGTATAAGCGTTGTGCAGCTCGCGCGTCTTGTCGGTCGCCTCGCGAACCTGCGACGCCGTTGCACCACTGCCGGCAATCTTGTCCGGGTGATGACGACTGAGCAGGCGTCGATAGGCGCGCTTGATCTGGGCGGGCTCACTGGTGGCAGACACACCCAGCAACCGCAAAGCGTCCTGATAGGTTGTAACACTGTTGGCCAACGGACGCTGCGGTGGCTCGTAATCGGCCGCCAACGCCCTGACCTGCCGCTCGCTCCAACCCAGCCAACCGCCCCACTGAAGCAGCAGCTCACGCTCGCGGATGCCCGCATGACCATCAGCCCAAACCATCCGCCAACAAGCGCGCAATACCCCTTCAGCGGCAAAAGGCTGAGCCCTCAGCCGGCGCAAATGGCCACCTAACCGGTCACTGCCTGACTTGCCACGATTGAACGCGGCAATCGCCCGGCGCTGTGCCGATTCGGACATTTCCAAGGCACGCATCTCCGCGCGGGCCTGCTGGATATGCCCCTCCACTACCCGTCCATCACACTTGGCCAGGCGCCCCAGCAACACAAACAACAACTCGTCGTTGCGCAGGACAGGTCGACCCCCGAGCTTTTCGCGCAGATGCGCCCAGCTTTGCAGGTGCAGGTGCCGATCCAGCACCTGCCCCAGCAAGGCCCCGAGCATGGCCCCGGGAATGCTGGCGATGGCAAAGCCCGCTCCGGCTCCGATCAGAGTCCCTGGCCACAGCATGTCAGCGGCTCGCTTCGATCAGGGTTTCAGCTTCGGCCAGGCGCTCGTGGGTGCCAACATCGACCCAAAGTCCCTTCAAGCGTTCGCCGGTCACCTGCCCGTCTGCCATGGCCTTGCGCAACAGCGGCGCGAGCTTGAACGCCCCTGCCGAGCAGCCATCGAACAACTGTGGGTGGAGCACGGCGATACCGCTGTAGGTCAGGGTTGCGGTGTCCGGCTGACCGTCCCGGACCTGGTCGCCGCTCAGGCTGAAGTCTCCGGCGAGATGATGGGGTGGGTTATCGGCCAGTACCAGATGCGCCAGCCCGGTGATGGGTTGATGCAGCACGCTGAAGTCGTAGTCGGTCCAGATATCACCATTGACGACCAGGAAAGCCTCGTCACCCAGTAATGGCAACGCGCGGAAGATTCCGCCACCTGTCTCCAGGGGTTCACCTTCGGCCGAGTAGCGAATGCTCACACCGTAGCGCGAGCCATCGCCCAGATAGTCTTCTATCTGCTGACCCAGCCAGGCATGGTTGATCACGATCTCGGTAAACCCTGCCACCGCCAGGGCTCGCAGGTGATACTCGATCAACGGCACGCCACCGGCGCGAACCAGCGGCTTGGGCGTGGTCAGGGTCAAGGGGCGCATGCGTTCGCCCTTGCCTGCCGCCAGGATCATCGCCTTCATGCCGGCACTCCGGCACGCAGGCTGGCCAGCAATACATCCAGTTCAGCCAGTTCAGGACGACGCGCAATCACTGCATCTATATACGCAAAGAAGCGTGGCACATCACCCAGGTAGCGCGGCTTGCCGTCACGGTGGCAAATACGCGCGAAGATCCCGATCACTTTCAGGTGACGCTGCACACCCATCAGGTCGCTGGCGCGCAGGAAGTCTTCGAAGTCGGGCTGCACCGGTATGTCCAGCGCAGCCGCTTGCTGCCAGTAATTTTCCAGCCAGCCACGCACGCGCTCCTCGGGCCAACTGAGGAAGGCATCCTTGAACAGGCAGGTCACGTCGTAGGTGACTGGACCATAAACGGCGTCCTGGAAATCCAGCACGCCGGGATTGGGTTCACTGAGCATCAGGTTGCGCGGCATGTAGTCGCGGTGCACCAGGACCTTCGGTTGGGCCAGGGCACTGTCGATAAGCAGATCGCTGACCTGCTGCCAGAGGACTTGCTGCGCCGCATCGAATTCGATGCCCAACTCATGCTTGACGTACCACTCGGGGAACAATTCCAGCTCGCGTCGCAACAACGCCACGTCATAACTTGGCAGTGGCGCAACCATCGGCAACTGCTGGAACGCCAGTAGCGCTTGCAGGGCATCCTTGAATAAATCGTCGGCGTTTGCGCTGTCGATCACGTCCAGATACGTCTTGTTGCCCAGGTCGTTGAGCAAAAGAAATCCGCGTTCAAGGTCTTCGGCGTAGATTTTCGGCACATTTATTCCGGATTTCGCCAGCAGAAAAGCAATATCCACGAAGGGTTTGCAGTTTTCCTGGGGCGGGGGCGCGTCCATCACGATCAAGCTTTTGCCGGCGCCTTCCCAACGGAAATAGCGCCGAAAACTCGCGTCGCTGCTGGCCGCAGTCAACGTGGACGGGGGTACGGCACCCCATCCCTGTTGTGCAAAAAGGATTGCCAATTGTTCATCGAGCCAAACTTTCAGGTGTTGCAAACGTAGATCTTGGTCAGGCATTGCAAGGGTCTCCGACGGCGCTAGCCGTCAAGCGGGGCATGCTTTATTATCCAGCATCTTTTTCAGACCATCGAGAGGCGTGCGGCCCACACCGCGGGCAGATGGCACGCAGGAAGCCCGGACTATTAAGATGGCATTGAAATCCCCCGCGTTTCGTAAAAAATTTCCGTTGTTGATGACCGGCAGTTTGCTGGCTCTGCAACCCTTGGCCACCCCTTTCGTGGTCGCCGCAGAACAGTATGACTGCTCGGTCTCCGCTTCGGGAGCCTGGAATTGTGCGCCAAAATCGCAGGCGGCTGCATTGCCACCGCGCCCAGTCCATGAGGGCAGCGCAGTCACCGCCACCGGCCAGGCACCCGCCGAAACGGGCACCAGCGAAGACACGGGGGCCAAACCTGTACTGGTCACCGAATCCAAAGGCCGTGGCCTGAAGTCGCGTAGCGCAGACTACAGCCACCTCGACTGGGTTCCGCGCGAGCAGCTCACTGCAGCACAATTGGCCGAAACCGGTCCTTATTGCTCTGGTTCCTATATCGAACCGATTCGTCCTGGCATGAATGACAAGACGAATAAAAGTGACGCCCCAACCTTTATCGGCGCCAAAGCTTCCCGCTACAAGCAGGATGAACAAGTTGCCTCCCTGGCCGGCGACGTGGTCATGCGCCAGGGCAGCATGCAGGTCGAAGCCGACGAAGCCAACCTGTACCAGGCCGAGAGCCGTGGTGAGCTGAGCGGCAACGTGCGCATTCGCGACAACGGCGCACTGATCGTGGGTGACCACGCCGACGTGCAGCTCGATACCGGTGAAGCCAAGGTCGACAACGCCGAATACGTGATGCACAAATCGCGCATCCGCGGTAACGCGTTGTACGCCAAGCGAGCCGAGAACGCGATCATCCGCCTCAAGGACGGTACGTACACCACGTGTGAGCCGAACAGCAACGCCTGGCAGCTCAAGGGCAACAACATCACCCTGAACCCGGCGACCGGCTTCGGTACGGCGACCAACGTGACACTGCGGGTGAAGGACATTCCGGTCCTTTATACGCCGTATATCTACTTCCCGATCGACGACCGTCGCCAATCCGGCTTCCTGCCGCCGACCATCGGCACCGGCAGCGATACCGGCTTCCTGCTGGTCACGCCGTACTACTTCAACCTGGCACCGAACTACGATGCCACGTTGTACCCACGCTACATGAGCGATCGCGGCCTGTTGATGGAAGGCGAATTCCGCTACCTGACCAAGTCCAGCGAAGGTCAGTTCGGCGCCGCGTACCTCAACGACGAGAACGACGATCGCAAGCTGCAGACCGACTACGAAAAAACTCGCTACATGTACAACTGGCAGCACAAGGGTGGTCTCGACTCCCGCGTTCTGACCCAGGTCGACTACACCAAGATCAGCGACCCCTATTACTTCCAGGATCTGCAGACCGACCAGATTGGCGTGAAGAGTGCCGACTACGTCAACCAGCAGGGCGCCGTGACCTACCGTGGCGACAGCTACACTGCCCGCGTGAATGCCCAGGCTTATCAACTGGCGACCGTGTCGAACATCACGCCGTACGACCGTTTACCGCAGATCACCTTCAACGGTGCGCTGCCGGAGCGTCCAGGCGGCCTGAATTTCACCTATGACACTGAGCTCGTGCGGTTCGACCGGGACTTGAAGAACGGCAACTTCACCGATGAAGACGGCAATGTAGAGCCGCGCCTCGACACCAACGTCCAGGGTCTGGCCCGCGCCAATGGTGATCGCCTCAACCTTGCGCCAGCCGTCAGCTACCCGATGGAGGCGAGCTACGGCTTCCTGACGCCAAAACTCAAATACCAGTACACGCAGTACCAACTGGATCTGGACAGCATCGGGAAAAGCCAGGTTGCCGCGCAAACTGCTGAACAGGACCGCCTGAACGGTACGTTCGACAGCAACCAGAACCGCGGCGTGCCGATCGCAAGCATCGACAGCGGCTTGTATTTCGATCGCAAGACCAACTGGTTTGGCAAAGACTATAACCAGACCCTTGAGCCACGCCTGTTCTACCTCTATGTACCCGAGAAGGACCAGGAAGACATTCCGGTATTCGATACCAGCGAATACACCTTCAACTATGCATCGCTGTTCCGCGACAACCGTTTCTCTGGCTCCGACCGTGTCGGCGACGAGAACAAACTGTCCCTGGGCGTGACCAGTCGCTGGATCGAAGAGAACGGTTTCGAGCGTCAACGCATCGCCGTCGGCCAGGCCTTTTACTTCAAGGACCGCAAGGTCCAGCTGCCAGGCATCGATGCGCGGACTCGCGAGGACTCGCAATCGAGCGTTTCACCTTATGCGCTGGAATACGAATATCGCTGGAACCGCGATTGGCGCACCACTGCCGATTACAACTGGGATCCGGACAGCCGCAGCCCCCGTTCGGGCAGCGCAATGTTCCACTACCAGCCTGAAGACAACCCGAACAAGGTCATCAACGCCGGCTATCGCTATCGTAATGACCAGGTTCGTTACGACCAGAACAGCGGTACATGGTCGGTGGGCGGTGGCGATTACGGCACCCCGGGCCAGCCTGGCTACGTGAAGGACTACTACAAGATCGAACAGCACGACTTCTCGGTGATCTGGCCGGTCGTGCCGCAATGGAACGTCATCAGCCGCTGGCAGTACGACTACAACCGCAACCGTACCCTGGAAGCCTTCGGTGGTTTCGAGTACGACAACTGCTGCTGGAAACTGCGCCTGATCAACCGTTACTGGGTCGATTATGACGAAACCAGTCAAGACGCCCCGGAAAACGAAAAAGGCGACCATGGCGTCTTCCTCCAAATTGTTCTGAAGGGACTCGGCGGCCTCACTGGCTCCAAAGTAGAGAGTTTCCTCGACAAAGGCATCCAAGGTTATCGTGAACGTGAAGACCAAGCTTTCTGATTGTCTGCGCCCGCTGTTGCTGGGCGCGCTGTTCCTGGGTACCGCGGCCAACGCCGCGGTACAGTCCATCGATAAAGTGGTGGCCATTGTCGACAACGACGTGGTCATGCAGAGCCAACTGGATCAACGGGTCCATGAAGTCCAGCAAACCATCGCCAAGCGCGGCTCCGCCGTGCCACCGGCCAGCGTACTGGAGCAACAGGTGCTTGAGCGCCTGATCGTCGAGAACCTGCAACTGCAGATCGGCGAACGCTCCGGCATCCGTATCACCGATGAAGAACTGAACCAGGCTGTCGGCACTATTGCCCAGCGCAATAACATGTCGGTCGATCAATTCCGCGCCGCCCTGACGCGTGATGGTCTGTCCTACGACGACGCACGTGATCAGATTCGTCGCGAAATGGTCATCAGCCGCGTGCGTCAGCGCCGCGTCGCCGAACGCATCCAGGTCTCCGAGCAGGAAGTGAAGAACTTCCTGGCGTCGGACCTTGGCAAAATGCAGCTGTCCGAAGAGTTTCGCCTGGCCAACATCCTGATTCCTACGCCGGAAAGCGCCAACTCCGACGCCATCCAGAATGCCGCCAAGCAGGCCGACGCGGTTTACCAGCAGCTCAAGCAAGGCGCTGACTTCGGTCAGTTGGCAATCGCCAAGTCCGCCAGCGAAACCGCACTGGAAGGTGGCGACATGGGCTGGCGTAAAGCCGCTCAATTGCCACCACCCTTCGATCGCCTGTTGAGCACCATGGCTGTTGGCGACATCACCCAACCCATGCGCACGCCGGGGGGCTTCATCATCCTGAAGATCACCGACAAGCGTGGCGGTGGGGCGCAGGTGCGTGACGAAGTGCACGTCCGTCACATCCTGGTCAAACCAAGTCCGATCCGTGACGAAGCAAAAACCAAGGCTCTGGCCGAGTCGCTCTACACCCGCATCGAAGCAGGCGAAGATTTCGGCGAACTGGCAAAAAGCTACTCGGAAGATCCGGGTTCCGCCCTCAATGGCGGCGACCTGAACTGGATCGACCCGAATGTATTGGTTCCAGAGTTCCGCGAAGTGATGGCCAAGACCCCACAAGGTCAGCTGTCCAAGCCATTCCAGACTCAATACGGCTGGCACGTCCTGGAAGTCCTCGGTCGTCGCGCCACCGACAGCACGACCCAGGCTCGCGAGCAGCAAGCGATGACCGTACTGCGTAACCGCAAGTACGATGAAGAGCTGCAAACCTGGCTGCGTCAGATCCGTGACGAAGCGTACGTGGAAATCAAACTCCCTGGCGCCGACCAGGCAGCACAGTGAAACCCAAGCGTTTTGCGCTGACACCCGGCGAACCGGCCGGCATAGGTCCCGACCTGTGCCTGCTGCTCGCCGCGCACGCCCAGCCACACCCCTTGATTGCCATTACCAGCCGCGACCTGCTCCTTGAGCGGGCCGCGCAGCTGGGCGTGGTCGTTAATGTGCTGCCCGTCACGCCGGACAACTGGCCGGATGCTCCCGCTCCCGCCAACAGCCTGTATGTCTGGGATACACCGCTCAACGCCAAGGTGGTCGCCGGGCAGCTGGACAAGGCCAACGCCGCGTTCGTCCTGGAGACCCTGACCCGCGCTGGCCAGGGCTGCCTGGATAGGCATTTTGCCGGCATGATCACCGCCCCGGTGCACAAGGGCGTGATCAATGAATCCGGTATCGCGTTTTCCGGGCACACGGAGTTCCTCGCCGACCTGACCCATACCGCGCAAGTGGTCATGATGCTCGCCACCCGCGGTCTGCGCGTGGCGCTGGTCACCACTCACCTGCCCCTGCGCGAGATTGCCGATGCGATCACGCCTGAGCGCCTGGAGCGTGTCACGCGAATCCTGCACACCGACCTGAAAGAAAAGTTCGGCATCGCCCAGCCACGCATCCTGGTGTGCGGGCTCAACCCCCATGCCGGTGAAGGCGGACACCTGGGCCATGAAGAAATCGATATCATCGAACCCACGCTAGAGCGCCTGCGCGGCGAAGGCATGGACCTACGTGGCCCGTTGCCCGCCGACACTCTGTTTACCCCCAAATATCTGGAGCACTGCGATGCAGTGCTGGCGATGTACCACGACCAGGGCCTGCCTGTGCTGAAATACAAAGGCTTCGGCGCAGCAGTCAATGTGACCCTCGGCTTGCCGATCATCCGCACATCGGTCGACCACGGCACCGCCCTGGACCTGGCCGGCAGTGGCAAGATCGACACCGGCAGCCTGCAAGTCGCCCTGGAAACCGCCTACCAGATGGCCGAGACCCGTTTATGACCGAGCAATATCAACACAAGGCGCGCAAGCGTTTTGGCCAGAACTTTCTGCACGATGCCGGCGTTATCGACCGCATCCTGCGCTCCATCCATGCCAAGGCCGAAGACCGTCTCCTGGAAATCGGCCCTGGCCAGGGCGCACTGACCCAGGGCCTGCTCAGCAGCGGTGCCCAGCTCGACGTTGTAGAACTGGACAAGGACCTGATCCCGATCCTCAACCAGCAGTTCGCCAGCAAGAGCAACTTCAACCTGCATCAGGGTGATGCGTTGAAGTTCGACTTCACCAGCCTGAATGCTGCGCCTGGCAGCCTGCGCGTAGTCGGCAACCTGCCGTACAACATCTCTACACCGCTGATATTCCACCTGCTGCACAACGCCCACCTGATTCGCGACATGCACTTCATGCTGCAGAAGGAAGTGGTCGAGCGCTTGGCGGCAGGGCCTGGCGGCGGTGACTGGGGCCGTCTGTCGATCATGGTCCAGTACCACTGCCGGGTCGAACACCTGTTCAACGTAGGCCCCGGCGCATTCAATCCGCCACCGAAGGTCGACTCGGCCATCGTTCGCCTGGTGCCCCACGCGGTGCTGCCGCACCCGGCCAAGGACCACCGCTTGCTGGAGCGCGTTGTGCGCGAAGCCTTCAACCAGCGCCGCAAAACCCTGCGCAACACCCTCAAGCTGTTGCTGAGCAACGCCGAAATCGAAGCCGCCGGCGTCGATGGCAGCTTGCGTCCCGAGCAGCTCGATCTGGCGGCGTTCGTGCGCCTTGCCGACAAGCTTAGCGAACAAGTCCTACAGAAAGCCGCGGACGCCTGACAGACCTGAAGCGTTATCGGGTAGGACACCAGCGCCCATGTCTGGTTTACTATCCGATACCTGGCCTAAACTGACCTGTCAGTTACGCCCCGCGTTCCGCTTCGTTTTTAAGGCCCTTTGCATGTCCGATCCTCGCTATCAGGTCGACGTCAGCGTCGTCACCCGCTATCTGGCAGAACAATCGCAACCCGAGCAAGAGCGCTTTGCCTTCGCGTACACCATCACCGTGAAAAACAATGGCCTGCTACCGGCCCAACTGTTGTCACGGCACTGGGTCATCACCGATGGCGATGGGCATGTCGAGGAAGTTCGCGGTGCGGGTGTGGTCGGCCAGCAACCGCTGATCGAGCCCGGTAAAAGCCATACCTACAGCAGCGGCACTGTCATGACATCCAAGGTCGGCACCATGCAGGGCACCTACGAGATGCGCGCCGACGACGGCAAACATTTCGACGCCATCATCGCCCCATTCCGCCTGGCGGTGCCCGGAGCCTTGCACTGATGACAACCTATGCCGTCGGCGACCTGCAAGGCTGCCTCGAGGCATTGCAATGCCTGCTCAAGAAGGTCGCCTTCGACCCGGCCAAAGATCGCCTGTGGCTGGTAGGCGACCTGGTCAACCGCGGCCCGCAGTCGCTGGAAACCCTGCGCTTCCTCTATAGCATCCGTCACTCGCTGGTGTGCGTACTGGGCAACCACGACTTGCACTTGCTGGCGGCCGGGAAGAACATCGAGCGCCTGAAGAAAGCCGACACCCTGCGCGAGATCATCGAAGCCCCCGATAGCGCCGAGCTGCTGGAATGGTTGCGTCAGCAAAAACTCATGCACTACGACGAACAGCGCAACGTGGCGATGGTGCATGCCGGCATTCCGCCACAATGGTCACTGCGCAAAGCGCTGAAATGCGCGGCCGAAGTCGAGACAGCCCTGCGCGATGACAACCTGCTGCCGCCCTACCTCGATGGCATGTACGGTAACGATCCGGCGAAATGGGACAGCGACCTCAAGGGCGTGACGCGCCTGCGGGTGATTACCAACTATTTCACGCGCATGCGCTTCTGCACCGCCGAGGGCAAGCTCGACCTCAAGAGCAAGGAAGGCCTGGGCACGGCCCCTGCAGGCTACAAGCCCTGGTTCCAGCACAAGGAACGCAAGACCAGGGGCCTGAAGATCATCTTCGGCCACTGGGCGGCGCTCGAAGGCAAGATCCAGGAGCCGGGCATCTCGGCCCTCGACACCGGTTGCGTCTGGGGCGGCGCCCTGACCCTGATGAATGTCGACACAGGTGAGCGCCTGGCCTGCAAATGCGACGAAAATGGCCATGTCGCCGAGCCGCCAGTCGCCCCACAGATTTCCGAACCATCGCCAGCCAGCGCCCCGCGCTAGACTGCACTTTCTGCCGAGCCACAGGAGCCCGCCATGAGCGAATTCAAACGTATCCCCCCGGAACAGGCCCAGGCCCTGCGCGAACAAGGCGCAGTGGTGGTCGACGTCCGCGATCCTGCGACCTTTGCCGCCCTGCACATCAGCGGCTCGAAGCATCTGGACAACCACTCCCTGCACGCCTTCATCCAGGGTGCCGACCTGGACGCGCCAACCGTGGTGGTCTGCTATCACGGCAACTCCAGCCAGGGTGCCGCTGCCTACCTGATCAGCCAGGGCTTCTCCGACGTCTACAGCATGGATGGCGGTTTTGAGCTGTGGCGTACGACGTATCCTGCGGAAACCGCGCAAGGCACCAGCGAATAATTTTTTTGTCATGCGCAAGCCCCGGCCACCGCGGGCTTGCGCGCTGGCAGACGAACGGTCAGCCACAACTAATTACGTATCTCGCCTTTACCTCCCGAATTCCCAACTATCCTTAAGCGCAGGCCATCCAAAACAGGGGAGAGCCGGTACACCGGCGCACGGGTCATCGGGAGTAGCTTTCGGGGTAGTCAGCTCCGAAAGAGTTCTGGGGGGTAAACAGCGACCGCCTGTTCGGTTGCTGCCAGCATCGACTGAGTGATCCGGCGTCGGCTCCACGTATCGAGCGAGGTGACGTCATGAGTATCTTTAGCCACTTCCAACAACGTTTCGAGTCCACACGCCAGGAAGAACTCTCTCTGCAAGAGTATCTGGAGTTGTGCAAAAAGGACCGTAGCGCCTACGTTTCCGCCGCCGAGCGTCTGTTGCTGGCCATCGGTGAACCGGAGCTGCTCGACACCTCGACCAACTCGAGGCTGTCGCGAATCTTCTCCAACAAGGTAATCCGTCGCTATCCGGCCTTTGAAGACTTCCACGGGATGGAAGAATGCATCGACCAGATCGTGTCGTATTTCCGCCATGCCGCCCAAGGCCTGGAAGAGAAGAAACAGATCCTTTATCTGCTTGGCCCCGTCGGCGGCGGTAAGTCGTCCCTGGCCGAAAAACTCAAACAACTGATGGAAAGAGTGCCCTTCTACGCGATCAAGGGCTCGCCGGTATTCGAATCACCACTGGGTCTGTTCAACGCCACTGAAGATGGCGCGATCCTCGAGGAAGATTTCGGCATCCCGCGGCGCTACCTCAACACCATCATGTCGCCATGGGCCACCAAGCGCCTGGCCGAATTCGGCGGCGACATCAGCCAGTTCCGCGTGGTCAAGCTCTATCCGTCGATCCTCAACCAGATCGCAGTGGCCAAGACCGAGCCGGGAGATGAAAACAACCAGGACATCTCGGCACTGGTGGGCAAGGTCGATATTCGCAAACTGGAAGAATTCCCACAGAACGACGCCGACGCCTACAGCTATTCGGGTGCACTGTGCCGGGCCAACCAGGGCCTGATGGAATTCGTTGAAATGTTCAAGGCGCCGATCAAGGTACTGCACCCCTTGCTGACGGCCACCCAGGAAGGCAACTACAACAGTACCGAAGGCCTCGGGGCGATTCCGTTTACCGGGATCCTGCTGGCCCACTCCAACGAATCGGAATGGCATACCTTCCGCAACAACAAGAACAACGAAGCGTTCATCGACCGGATCTACATCGTCAAGGTGCCGTACTGCCTGCGGGTCAGCGACGAAGTGAAGATCTACGACAAGTTGCTGTTCAACAGCTCGCTGGCCAAAGCCCATTGCGCCCCCGACACCTTGAAAATGCTCGCCCAGTTCACTGTGTTGTCACGCCTGAAGGAACCCGAAAACTCCAACATCTACTCCAAGATGCGCGTGTATGACGGCGAAAACCTCAAGGACACCGATCCGAAGGCGAAGTCGATCCAGGAGTATCGCGACAACGCCGGTGTCGACGAAGGCATGAACGGTTTGTCGACCCGCTTCGCGTTCAAGATCCTGTCCAAGGTCTTCAACTTCGATCCTCACGAAATCGCCGCCAACCCGGTACACCTGCTCTACGTGCTGGAACAACAGATCGAGCAGGAACAGTTCCAGGCCGAAACCCGAGAACGCTACCTGCGCTTCCTCAAGGAGTACCTGGCACCGCGGTACATCGAATTCATCGGCAAGGAGATCCAGACCGCCTACCTCGAGTCCTACAGCGAGTACGGCCAGAACATCTTCGATCGTTACGTGCTGTACGCCGATTTCTGGATTCAGGACCAGGAATACCGCGACCCGGAAACCGGCGAGATCCTCAACCGCGTAGCACTGAACGAAGAACTGGAGAAAATCGAAAAACCGGCCGGCATCAGCAATCCGAAGGATTTCCGCAACGAAATCGTCAACTTCGTGCTGCGCGCCCGTGCCAACAACAACGGCAAGAACCCGACCTGGCTCAGCTACGAAAAACTGCGGGTGGTCATCGAGAAGAAAATGTTCTCCAACACCGAAGACCTGCTGCCAGTCATCAGCTTCAACGCCAAGGCCAGCAAAGAGGACCAGCAGAAACACAACGACTTCGTCACACGGATGGTCGAGCGGGGTTACACCGACAAACAGGTACGGCTGCTGTCCGAGTGGTACCTGCGGGTCAGAAAATCACAATAACCCGCTGCCGGTCAGACCGGTTGTCGTCAGCCAGAGACCTGTGCGTGCTTTTTCTGATACACAGGCCTCTGGAAGGTGTTCGAAAGTCGGTAGCGAGTTCAGGCAGCATCCAAAGCGCTTGGGGGAGCGTTGAATATCCCTTGGCTCTCGGCCCGATGCTGCATCACCGCTCGCCCCTTTCAGGACAGCTTCTAAGGAGCAGTCATGAGCTATGTGATCGACCGACGTCTCAATGGCAAGAACAAGAGCACGGTAAACCGCCAACGGTTTCTGCGGCGTTACCGTGATCACATCAAAAAGGCTGTCGAAGAGGCGGTCAGCCGGCGTTCCATTACCGATATGGAACACGGCGAGCAAATCAGCATCCCGGGGCGCGATATCGACGAACCGGTGCTTCACCACGGTCGCGGTGGCAAACAGACCGTCGTGCACCCGGGCAACAAGGAATTCACCAGCGGCGAACACATTGCCCGCCCACCGGGGGGTGGCGGCGGCAGAGGGCCTGGCAAGGCCGGTAACTCGGGCGAAGGGATGGACGAATTCGTCTTCCAGATCACCCAGGAAGAATTCCTCGAATTCATGTTCGAAGACCTTGAGCTGCCGAACCTGGTCAAGCGCAACCTGACCGGCACCGACACCTTCAAGACTGTGCGCGCCGGGATCAGCAACGAGGGCAACCCGTCGCGGATCAACATCATCCGCACCTTGCGCTCGGCCCATGCACGGCGAATCGCCCTCTCGGGCAGCAGCCGGGCGAAACTGCGCGAAGCCAAGGAAGAACTTCTGCGACTCAAGCAGGAAGAACCGGACAACTTCGGCGATATCCAGGAACTTGAGGCAGAAATCGAAAAACTCAGCGCACGCATTCATCGTGTACCGTTTCTCGACACCTTCGACCTCAAGTACAACTTGCTGATCAAGCAACCCAACCCCAGCTCGAAGGCGGTGATGTTCTGCCTCATGGACGTTTCCGGCTCCATGACCCAGGCGACCAAGGACATTGCCAAGCGCTTCTTCATCCTGCTGTACCTGTTTCTCAAGCGTAACTACGACAAGATCGACGTGGTGTTCATCCGCCACCACACCAGCGCCCGCGAAGTGGACGAGGAAGAGTTCTTCTACTCCCGGGAAACCGGCGGGACCATCGTGTCCAGCGCATTGAAACTGATGCAAGAGATCATGGCCGAGCGCTATCCAGCCAACGAATGGAACATCTACGCTGCCCAGGCCTCCGACGGCGACAACTGGAACGACGACTCGCCGATTTGCCGCGACATCCTGATCAACCAGATCATGCCATTCGTGCAGTACTACACTTACGTTGAGATCACTCCACGGGAACATCAGGCCCTGTGGTTCGAGTACGAGCGTATCGCCGAAGCCTTTTCCGACACTTTTGCCCAGCAACAACTGGTCTCGGCCGGGGATATCTATCCGGTCTTCCGTGAACTCTTCCAGCGCAGGTTAGTGACATGACCGCCAAAGAGCTGAAGCGCCAACCCATATCCACCGGATCGGAGTGGACGTTCGAGCTGATCCAGGCGTACGACCGTGAAATCAGTCGTATTGCAGCTCGCTACGCGCTCGATACGTACCCTAACCAGATCGAAGTGATCACCGCTGAACAGATGATGGACGCCTACGCCTCCGTCGGCATGCCGCTGGGCTATCACCACTGGTCCTACGGCAAACACTTTCTCAGTACCGAAAAGTCCTACACACGCGGCCAGATGGGGCTGGCCTATGAGATCGTGATCAACTCCGACCCGTGCATCGCCTATCTCATGGAGGAAAACACCATCTGCATGCAGGCGCTGGTGGTGGCGCATGCGTGCTACGGGCACAACAGCTTTTTCAAGGGTAACTATCTGTTCCGCACCTGGACCGACGCCAGTTCGATCATCGATTACCTGGTGTTCGCCAAGCAGTACATCATGCAGTGCGAAGAACGCCATGGCATCGATGCGGTCGAAGACTTGCTCGACTCCTGCCACGCGCTGATGAACTACGGGGTCGACCGCTACAAGCGTCCCTACCCTATTTCCGCGGAGGAGGAACGGCGCCGGCAAAAGGACCGGGAAGAACACCTGCAGAAACAGATCAACGATCTGTGGCGCACCATACCCAAAGGCGCGGACAAGTACAGCGACAAGGACAACGCGCGCTTCCCCGCCGAACCGCAGGAAAACATCCTGTACTTCATCGAAAAACATGCGCCGTTGCTGGAGCCCTGGCAGAGGGAGATCGTGCGGATCGTACGCAAGATCGCCCAGTATTTTTACCCACAACGCCAGACCCAGGTCATGAACGAAGGCTGGGCGACCTTCTGGCACTACACCCTGATGAACGACCTGTACGACGAAGGCCTGGTGACCGACGGCTTCATGATGGAGTTTCTGACATCCCACACCAGCGTGGTCTTCCAGCCTGGCTTCGACAGCCCTTACTACAGTGGCATCAACCCCTACGCCCTGGGCTTTGCCATGTACCGCGATATCCGTCGCATGTGTGAAGAACCCACTGAAGAGGATTACCGCTGGTTCCCGGACATTGCTGGCACCGACTGGCTGGCCGCCATCAAGTTCGCCATGAGCAGCTTCAAGGATGAGAGCTTCATCCTCCAGTACCTTTCACCCAAGGTGATCCGCGACCTGAAGCTGTTCAGCATTCTCGATGACGACCAGAAGGACGATCTGCTGGTACCGGCCATTCACGACGAAGGCGGTTATCGCATCATTCGTGAAACCCTGGCGGCCCAATACAACCTGGGCAATCGCGAACCCAACGTACAGATCTACAGCATCGACAGGCGCGGCGATCGCTCCCTGACCCTGCGCCACCAACAGCACGACCGCAAACCCCTGGGAGAGTCCACCGAGGAAGTGCTCAAGCACCTGCATCGCCTCTGGGGCTTCGATATTCACCTGGAAACCCTGCAGGGTGACCAGGTCATGAAAACCCACCATGTGCCCCCCAAAGGAGAACACAGCGAAGGCGATTACGGCCGACTGGACTTGGCCGTCATCCATTTGTGATCCTGTTTGCACCTCCGAACGCTCGACGTAACGGTTATCCTGTCGAGCTAACGGAGGTTTTTCATGCAGATTTATAAAGTTGGCGGCGCCGTACGCGATCGCCTGCTCGGCATAGCTGTCACCGACATCGACCGAGTCGTGGTCGGCGCGACCACTGAAGAAATGCTCGCCAAGGGTTTTCGGCCGGTAGGCGCTGATTTTCCGGTGTTTCTTCATCCGAAAACCGGCGAGGAATACGCCCTCGCCCGGACCGAACGCAAAAGCGGACGCGGTTACGGCGGGTTCACCTTCCACGCCAGCCCCGATGTGACCCTCGAAGAAGACCTGATTCGCCGCGACCTGACAATCAACGCCATGGCCGAAGACGATCAGCAGAACCTGACCGATCCCTATCACGGCCAGCGCGATCTCGAGGCCCGCGTACTGCGCCACGTTTCCCCCGCGTTCGCCGAAGATCCCCTCAGGGTTCTGCGCGTTGCTCGCTTTGCCGCGCGCTATGCCGAACTCGGCTTCACTGTCGCACCCGAAACCCTCGACCTGATGCGCCAGCTCAGTGAGTCAGGCGAACTCCAGGCCCTGACAGCGGAGCGCAGCTGGAAAGAAATCTCCCGCGCCCTCATGGAAAACCAGCCACAGGTGTTCATCCAGGTGTTGCGCACCTGCGGCGCGCTCAAAGAGCTGATGCCGGAAGTCGACGCGTTGTTCGGTATCCCGCAGCCTGCCACCCATCACCCTGAAATCGACACCGGCATCCACACCCTGAGCGTGCTGCAGCAAGCGGCCCAGCACAAACAACCGCTGACCGTGCGCTGGGCCTGCCTGCTGCATGACCTGGGCAAAGGGCTGACACCAGAGGAGCAATGGCCGCGCCACATCGCCCACGAGTCCAAGGGGCTGAAACTGATCAAGGCGGTCAACGAACGCTTCAAGGCCCCGAGGGATTGCCAGGAGCTGGCGTTGCTGGTGGGCGAATATCACACCCACGGTCATCGCGCACTGGAGCTCAAGCCTTCGACCTTGCTCGAGCTACTGCAGAGCTTTGACGTTTACCGCCGACCGCAGCGGTTTGAAGAGTTTATTGCCGCGTGCGAAATGGATGCGCGTGGACGCAAGGGGCTGGAGCAGACAAGTTATCCACAGGCGGATTACTTGCGCGGCGCAGCGACAGCGGCGCGCAGCGTTGCCGTTCAGCCATTACTGGAGCAGGGATTCAAAGGGCCTGAGTTGGGCGAGGCGATCAAACGTGAGCGACTGAAAGCTTTGAAAGCCTACAAAGAAGGGGCGTCCGCCTGAAAAGCATCGCGGGCAAGACTCGCTCTGTAGGAGCGAGGCTTGCCCGCGAAGGCGTAATCACTGTCACAATAAATTCGAAGGCGTCAACTGCTCCCCACGCCACTCAAACGCCACCGGCGCCAACATCTGATCAATCTGCGCTTCGCCCCACAAGGTCGCAAAGCTCTTGCCTACGCCAGGATGCACCCGATCCGGCGCAATCAGCGACAGCGGCCACAACACGAACGCATTTTTAAGAATTTCCGCCCTCGGCAGCACCAGGCCATCGAAGTTACCCACCAGGTCACCGAACAGCAACACGTCGATATCCAGCGGCAAACCTCGGCGATCAGGCGCATAACGCCCGTTGTCAGCCTCGATAAACTTCAGCCGGCGATCCAGCTCCATCAGCGGCAAATCGGTATAGGCCGACACCACGAAATTGAAGAACGGCCCGCTCTTGATCCCCACCGGCTGGCTTTCGAAGACCGCCGAGCAACGTATATCCACCAGAAAACCCGCCAGGGCTTCCAGGCCGGCACGCAAATGGGCTTCGCGCTCGATGTTGCTACCGAGCCCGAGATACACCTGAGTCAGCGACATCCGCGCTCGATCTCCACACCCACGCCGCCTGTAGCAGCAGGAACCGCACCGGGCTTAGTCAGCTTGAGGCGCATCCAGGTAATCTTGAATTCGCTCATCAACACTTCAACCAGGCGCTCGGCAAAGGTCTCGACCAGCTGGAACTGTGCCTGTTCGGCAAAAGCCTGGATGCGCGACGAAACGCTCGCGTAATCAAGCGCCAGGGTCAGGTCATCGCCAGCGGCGGCCGGACGATTGTCCCAAGCGAAACTCAGGTCAAGCTGCAAGCACTGTCGGATGCCTCGCTCCCAGTCATAGGCACCGATCACGGTGTCGACTTCCAGGCCCTCGATAAACACTCTGTCCAAGCACTTTTCTCCGCTACACGACAAGGGCGCAATGCGCCGTTAGAATCAGGGCGTCCTCGCCCGGAATAGTTAGCATGTTTTGGTTACTGGCGATCCTCGCCTACCTGCTCGGCTCTCTGTCCTTCGCCATCTTGCTCAGCCGCATGACCGGTAACCCCGATCCGCGAATGAGTGGCTCGGGCAATGCTGGCGCCACCAACATGTTGCGCCTGGCCGGCAAGAAACTCGCCATCCTGACCCTGCTCGGCGACCTCTGCAAAGGCCTGTTGCCCGTACTGGTCGCAGGCAGCGCAGGCCTGTCACTGCAAGACCAGGCGTGGATCGGCGTTTGCGCCGTCATCGGTCACCTGTTCCCGCTGTATTTCCGCTTTCGCGGTGGCAAGGGTGTCGCCACCGCTGCCGGCATGTTGCTGGGGCTATACCCGCCTGCGGCCTTGATGGCGGTCTGTGCCTGGCTGCTGACGTTCTACCTGACCCGTACCAGCTCGCTGGCCGCCTTGATCGCCACGCCCCTGACCCTGCCACTGTTGGCCTGGCAAGAACCGGCAGCACTGCTGCCCATGTGCGCCCTGACCGGCATGATCGTCTGGCGCCACCGGGGCAATCTACGCGACCTGTTTGCCGGGCGCGAACGGCATTTTTAGCGGCCAGGCATGAATGCCCTTCATCACAGGGGCGACAACTGCTCCATCGGCCACCGCGCCTGCACACTGATCGCGAGGCTTTCCTGCTGGCCAGCCTGCAGACGCTGGCAGCCGGCAAACGCAATCATGGCGCCATTATCGGTGCAGAATTGCGGACGGGCGTAAAAAACATCGCCCTTCATGTCGCCGAGCATTTTTTCCAGGGAAGTGCGCAACGCCTTGTTGGCACTGACGCCTCCAGCGATCACCAGGCGCTTCATGCCAGCCGCTTTCAGGGCGCGCTTGCACTTGATGGTCAAAGTCTCCACCACGGCCTGCTGGAACGCCAGCGAGATGTCGCAACGGGCTTGCTCACCGTCGTCCCCGGCACTCACACACTGTTGCCAGGTGTTCAGGGCGAAGGTTTTCAAGCCGCTGAAGCTGAAGTCCAGGCCAGGGCGGTCGCACATCGGACGCGGAAAGACGAAACGTCCTGCAACGCCCTGCTCTGCCAGGCGAGCGATTTCCGGTCCGCCTGGATAATTGAGCCCCATCATCTTCGCGGTCTTGTCGAAGGCTTCGCCCGCGGCATCGTCCAGGGTCTCGCCTAAAAGCGTGTACTGGCCGATTCCGTCGACCTGAACCAACTGCGTATGGCCGCCCGATACCAACAAAGCGACGAACGGAAATTCCGGCGGTTGCGGCTCCAGCATCGGCGCCAGCAGGTGACCTTCCATGTGGTGCACGCCGAGCGCCGGAATACCCCAGGCAAAGGCCAGAGCCTGAGCACAGGAAGCACCCACCAGCAACGCTCCGACCAGGCCAGGGCCCGCGGTATAAGCGATGGCGTCGATCTCGGTCGGCACACAGCCGGCTTCGGCCAACACCTGACGAATCAAGGGCAGCATGCGCTTGACGTGATCACGCGAGGCCAGCTCCGGCACTACGCCACCATACGCACGGTGCAGGTCGATCTGGCTGAACAGCGCGTCGGCCAGCAGGCCGCGTTCACTGTCGTAAAGTGCGACACCAGTTTCGTCGCAAGAGGTTTCTAATCCCAGTACTAGCATGGGTTTGCGCCTTGTTTAGGCTGAATTCGAAGGCGCGCATAATAGTCGTCGCGTGATGCCCCGACCAGCGGTTTTCGATCAGAGGCTTTGCATTCCGTGCGATGAGGGGTTAACATCCGCAACCCTTAAAAACCGACGTCTTCAAGTGCTCTTTTGCCGCGAGGATGTTGACCCCGGTAATGAATGAAGGTAGCTCTGGATGCCAGCCGTCAAAGTAAAAGAGAACGAACCCTTCGACGTAGCTCTGCGTCGTTTCAAGCGCTCCTGCGAAAAAGCCGGTGTACTGGCTGAAGTTCGTAGCCGCGAATTTTACGAGAAGCCAACTTCTGAGCGTAAGCGCAAAGCAGCAGCCGCTGTTAAGCGTCACGCCAAGAAAGTTCAGCGCGAACAGCGCCGCGCCGTTCGTCTGTACTAATACACAGACGATCGTAGCAAGCTTCTGCCAAGCCCGGCTCTGAGCCGGGCTTATGGCATTTGCGTAAAACGCTTGATGCTTCACCGTCGAAGCCGCAGATGCGACCGAGACAAATCTGCTTCACTGCGTCAGACCTGGCTCTTTTGCCAGCGGTGCACGTCTTTTCTGACGAGCCTTTCAAGGCTACTGACGAGCACACCCACTGATTCCTCTCACGACGATCAGCCCAAGGCACCTGCTTGCGTGCAAGATAACAAGCTATCCGAGACCATTGACTGGTCGCAGCCGGATTCAGCGCAACATTTTCAAATAGTCGAATACTGATGAGCAGTAACGTCAGTGGATTTTCGGCAGATACACTTCCCGACAGCGATCATGCAGGCGATACCGGTCGAGCCGCACATTTTGCGCGCCTCAAGCAATGACCCGCGCTCAGCTACCCTTCGCTTCGGTTCCTTTTCAGCGCAGATGACGAGAACGCCATGGCCGGGCTAATTCCCCAGAGCTTCATTGACGACCTTCTGAACCGCACCGACATCGTCGACGTGGTCAGCTCGCGCCTGCAATTGAAAAAGGCCGGCAAGAACCACACGGCCTGCTGCCCGTTCCATAAAGAAAAAACCCCCTCTTTCAGCGTAAGCCCCGACAAGCAGTTCTATTACTGCTTCGGCTGCGGCGCTGGCGGTAACGCCCTGGGTTTCATCATGGACCACGACAACCTGGACTTCCCCCAGGCTGTCGAGGAACTGGCCAAAGCCGCCGGCATGGAAATCCCCCGCGAAGAAAGCGGGCGCCCGCACAAGCCGCGCCAGCCAACCGATTCGCCGCTGTACCCGCTGCTCACGGCCGCCGCCGATTTCTATCGCCAGGCCCTGAAAAGCCATCCGGCGCGCAAAGCCGCCGTGGACTACCTGAAAGGTCGCGGGCTGACCGGTGAAATCGCCAGGGACTTCGGCTTAGGCTTTGCGCCACCTGGCTGGGACAACCTGTTCAAGCACTTGAGCAGTGACACCTTGCAACAAAAAGCCATGATCGATGCAGGCCTGCTGATCGAGAACGCCGAAACCGGCAAACGCTACGACCGCTTCCGCGATCGCGTGATGTTCCCGATCCGCGACAGTCGCGGGCGCATCATCGCCTTTGGTGGCCGGGTGCTGGGCGACGACAAGCCCAAGTACCTCAACTCGCCCGAAACCCCGGTCTTTCATAAAGGCCAGGAACTCTACGGCCTGTACGAAGCACGCAAGAACAACCGCAACCTCGACGAAATCATCGTCGTCGAGGGCTACATGGACGTCATCGCCCTCGCCCAGCAAGGCTTGCGCAATGCCGTCGCGACCCTGGGCACCGCTACCAGCGAAGAGCACATGAAACGGCTGTTTCGCGTCGTGCCCAGCGTGCTGTTCTGCTTCGATGGCGACCAGGCCGGTCGCAACGCCGCCTGGCGAGCCCTGGAAGCCACGCTGTCGAGCCTGCAGGATGGCCGTCGCGCCCGATTCCTGTTCCTGCCCGAGGGCGAAGACCCGGACACCCTGGTCCGCTCCGAAGGCACCGACGCCTTCCGCGCACGAATCAACCAGCATGCACAGCCGCTGGCCGATTATTTTTTCCAGCAACTGACGGAAGAAGCCGACCCACGCTCACTCGAAGGCAAGGCCCACATGGCCACCTTGGCAGCACCGTTGATCGACAAAGTCCCGGGAGCCAACCTGCGCATCCTGATGCGCCAGCGCCTGAGCGAAATCACCGGCCTGAGTGGGGAAGCCGTCAGTCAGCTGGTGCAGAGCGCCCCGCAAGAAGCGCCGCCGGCCTACGATCCCGGCTTCGATTACGACGCGATGCCCGATTACAGCGACTATCATCAGCCGCAATCGCAGGAAATGTACGTACCGCAGCAGGAATGGACACCAAAGAAACCCGGCGCGGGCGGCAAGAAGTGGGACAAGAAGCCCTGGGACAAGAACGGCAAACGCGGCGGCGATCGCGATCAACCCCGTGCACCCAGGGTGCCGGCGGCCGTAGAGCCACCGACGCTCGCCGCGTTGCGCACACTGCTCCACCACCCGCAACTGGCCGAGAAAGTCGAGGATGCCGGGCACTTTGCCGCCGAGGACCACACCAACACGCAACTGCTGGTGGCACTGCTCGAAGCCGTACAGAAGAATCCCAAGCTAAACTCATTTCAGTTGATTGCTCGTTGGCACGGCACGGAGCAAGGACGCTTGCTCAAGGCGCTGGCGGAAAAGGAATGGCTGATTGACGGAGATAACCTTGAACAACAGTTTTTCGACACCATTACTAGCTTGTCAGCCCGCCAACGCGAGCGAAACCTGGAACAACTGCTCAGGAAAGCCCGTCAAAGCGAGCTGAGCACAGAAGAGAAAAATCAACTGCGCGACCTATTAAGTCGCAATGTTTCCGCATCAAACCCGACCTCAACTGGCGCGTGAGGTCATAGCTCAGGTATAATCCTCGGCTTGTTTTTTGCCCGCCAAGACCTTCAGTGGATAGGGTGTTATGTCCGGAAAAGCGCAACAGCAGTCTCGTATTATTGAGTTGATCAAACTGGGTCGTGAGCAGGGCTACCTGACTTACGCGGAGGTCAACGACCACCTGCCGGAGGATATTTCAGATCCGGAACAGGTGGAAGACATCATCCGCATGATCAACGACATGGGGATCAACGTATTCGAGGTTGCGCCAGATAAGGATTCCCTTATGCTGGCCGACGCCGATACCGACGAAGCCGCGGCCGAAGAGGCAGCTGCTGCGTTGGCAGCGGTCGAAACCGACATTGGTCGCACTACCGACCCGGTGCGCATGTACATGCGCGAAATGGGTACGGTCGAGCTCCTCACACGTGAAGGCGAAATCGAAATCGCCAAGCGTATTGAAGAGGGCATCCGTGAAGTGATGAGCGCAATCGCGCACTTCCCTGGCACGGTTGATCATATTCTCTCCGAATACACTCGCGTCACCACCGAAGGTGGCCGCCTGTCCGACGTCCTGAGCGGTTATATCGACCCGGACGATGGTATTGCGCCGCCTGCTGCGGAGGTTCCGCCGCCGCTCGACACCAAGACCGCGAAAGCGGATGACGATTCCGACGACGATGACGCCGAAGCTTCCGATGACGAAGAAGAAGCCGAAAGCGGTCCGGATCCGATCATCGCCGCCCAGCGTTTCGGTGCTGTCGCCGATCAGATGGAAATCACCCGCAAGGCGCTGAAAAAGCACGGTCGCCACAACAAGCTGGCAATTGCCGAGCTGTTGGCCCTGGCCGACCTGTTCATGCCGATCAAACTGGTTCCGAAGCAATTCGAAGGCCTGGTCGAGCGTGTGCGCAGTGCCCTGGATCGCTTGCGTCAGCAAGAGCGTGCAATCATGCAGCTCTGCGTTCGTGATGCGCGCATGCCGCGTGCCGACTTCCTGCGCCAGTTCCCGGGCAACGAAGTCGACGAAAGCTGGAGCGATGCACTGGCCAAAGGCAAAAGCAAATACGCTGAAGCCATCGGTCGCGTGCAGCCGGACATCATTCGTTGCCAGCAGAAGCTGACCGCGCTGGAAACCGAAACCGGTTTGACGATCGCCGAGATCAAGGACATCAACCGTCGCATGTCGATCGGTGAGGCCAAGGCCCGCCGCGCGAAGAAAGAGATGGTCGAAGCGAACTTGCGTCTGGTGATCTCCATCGCCAAGAAGTACACCAACCGTGGCCTGCAATTCCTCGACCTGATCCAGGAAGGCAAC
Source organism: Pseudomonas sp. SbOxS1 (assembly GCF_013416725.1). Taxonomy (NCBI): domain Bacteria; kingdom Pseudomonadati; phylum Pseudomonadota; class Gammaproteobacteria; order Pseudomonadales; family Pseudomonadaceae; genus Pseudomonas; species Pseudomonas sp. SbOxS1. The sequence goes on along the minus strand of NZ_JAAVXC010000002.1, from coordinate 674,728 downwards.
ATCGGCCTGATGAAAGCGGTAGACAAGTTCGAATACCGCCGCGGCTACAAATTCTCGACTTATGCCACCTGGTGGATCCGTCAGGCGATCACTCGCTCGATCGCCGACCAGGCCCGCACCATCCGTATTCCGGTGCACATGATCGAGACGATCAACAAGCTCAACCGCATTTCCCGCCAGATGCTGCAGGAAATGGGTCGCGAACCGACCCCGGAAGAGCTGGGCGAACGCATGGAAATGCCTGAGGACAAGATCCGCAAGGTATTGAAGATCGCTAAAGAGCCGATCTCCATGGAAACCCCGATCGGTGATGACGAAGACTCCCATCTGGGCGACTTCATCGAAGACTCGACCATGCAGTCGCCAATCGATGTCGCGACCGTTGAGAGCCTCAAGGAAGCGACTCGCGAAGTGCTGTCCGGCCTCACTGCCCGTGAAGCCAAGGTACTGCGCATGCGCTTCGGTATCGACATGAATACCGACCACACCCTCGAGGAGGTTGGTAAGCAGTTCGACGTGACCCGTGAACGGATTCGCCAGATCGAAGCCAAGGCGCTGCGCAAGCTGCGCCACCCGACGAGAAGCGAGCATTTGCGCTCCTTCCTCGACGAGTGATACCAGAACCCCCGGCCCAGGCCGGGGGTTTTGTTTTTGCAGATAAAATCCCCCCGCTCCACCCCACCCACCGATTTGCCCGTCTACACTCGAAGCATTCCCCGAGCCATAACGAGACCGTTATGCCCAGACTGCCGACCGTGTTGTTTTTGCTGTCGCTGATGACCTGGACCGCAACGGCTGGCGCGCTGACTCTAACCGACGAAGAACGTAGCTGGCTTGCGGCCCACCCGGACCTGCGCCTGGGTGTCGATGCCTCCTGGCCGCCCTTTGAGTTTCGCGACGACCAGGGCCGTTACCAAGGCCTTGCGGCAGACTATATCGACCGCATTCGCCAGCGACTGGCCATCAAGCTCACGCCTATCGAGCCCGTGAGCTGGACGGTCGTCCTGGACCAGGCCAAACAAGGCAAGCTGGATCTGTTGCCGGGCATCATGTCGACCCCGGAACGTCAGGCCTACCTGTCATTCACCCGCCCCTACCTGGACTTCCCGATCGTCATCCTGGCACACGTCGGGGGCGCCCAGCCGCGCAAACTCGAAGACCTGTACGGGCTGAAAATCGCCGTAGTGGAAAATTACGCACCTCACGAACTGCTGCGCACCCACCATCCCGATTTGAACCTGGTGGCGATGCCCAACGTCAGCTCGGCCTTGCAGGCGCTGGCCACCGACGAAGTAGACGCCGTAGTAGGCGATCTGGCCTCCAGCGTCTGGAGTTTGCGCCAGCTCAAGCTCGACGGGCTGTATGTCAGCGGCGAAACCCCCTACCGCTATCAGCTGGCCATGGGTGTACCACGGGACAACAAAATGCTGGTCGGCATCCTGGATAAAGTCCTGGCCGACATGACGCCCGCTGAAATCAGTTCGATCCAGGAGCACTGGGTCGGCAATGTCCTCGATCATCGAACCTTCTGGTCCAATCTGCTGATCTACGGCTTGCCCGGGCTACTGCTGCTGATCGCCGTGCTGGCGGCCGTGATCCGCGTCAACCGCCGCTTGAGCTCGGAAATTGCCCGCAGGGTCGACCTGGAGCAGGAACTGCGCAGCAGCGAGTACCACTACCGCGGACTGGTGGAGAGCCTGTCGGCCATCGCCTGGGAAGCGCGCATGAGCGACTTCACCTACAGCTATGTGTCGCCCCACGCCGAAGACCTGCTCGGTTACCCCCTGTCCCACTGGCTGATCCCGGGCTTCTGGCGCAACATCATCCACCCCGCCGACCTCACCCGCGCGCAGAGCTTCTGCGACCACGAAGTGTTGGCCGGGCGAGACCACAGCCTCGATTACCGGGTCATCACCGCTGACGGGCGTTGCCTGTGGGTCCGCGACATCGTCAGTTTGATCGAGCACGGTCATGAGCCGGTGATGCGCGGCCTGATGATCGACATCAGCGAAACCAAACGCACCGAAGAAGCGTTGCGCCTTTCTGAACAGAAATTTGCCTCGGTGTTCCAGCAATGCCCGGACATCCTGGTGATCGCACGCCTGAGCGACGGCTGCCTGCTGGAGGTCAACGAGGCGTTCGAAGAGCAGATTGGCCTGCGGGCCGAAGACGTCATCGGCCAGACCGCCACCGACCTCAACATCTGGGGCATCCCGGGCGTCGGGCCAGGGCTGCTACAGCGCTTGCAGGCCGGCAGCATCCGCAACCTGGAGATGCCCTTTCGCCGCAGCAATGGCCAGGTGTTCACCGGCCTGATCTCGGCCGAGCCCTTTGACCTCGATACAACCCCGGCGCTGGTGGTCGTGGTGCGGGACATCACCCAGCTCAAGGAAACCCAGCAACAACTGCAAACCTCCGAAGAAAAGTTCGCCAAGGCCTTCCACGCCTCCCCCGACGGCTTGCTGCTGTCGCGCCAGAGCGATGGCCTGCTGCTGGAGGTCAACGAGGGGTTCAGCCGCATCACTGGTTTCAACAGCGCGATGTCGGTGGATCGCTCGGCCTTGGACCTGGGGATCTGGGTCAACCTCAACGAACGCAAAAAAATGCTCGACCTGTTGCACCGGGACGGTTTCGTCCGCGATTTCAGCTGCCATATCCGCCGCAGCGATGGGCAGATCCGCCTCTGCGAGGTCTCCAGCCGTCCGCTGCCGATCGGTGACGACGACTGCATGCTGACCATCGCCCGGGACATCACCGAACGCCACCTGATGCAGGAAAAACTGCAACAGGCCGCGACGGTATTCGAGAGCACCGCAGAAGGCGTGTTGATCACCGATACCCAGCAACACATCAGCGCGGTCAACCGCGCCTTCACCGAAATCACCGGCTACAGCGAAAGCGAAGCCCTGGGCCACACCCCGCGCCTGCTTGCCTCAGGCCTGCATGACAGTGCGTTCTACGCCGCCATGTGGCATCAACTGACCGACGAAGGTCATTGGCAAGGCGAGATCTCCAACCGGCGCAAGAATGGCGAACTCTATCCGAGCTGGCTGACCATCAGCGCCGTGCGCAATCGCGACAACTTCATCACCCACTTCGTGGCCGTGTTCGCCGACATCTCCAGCCTCAAACACGCCCAGGCCAAACTCGACTACCAGGCTCACCACGACCCGCTGACAGGCCTGCCCAACCGCACGCTGTTCGAAAGCCGCCTGCTCAACGCGCTCAGTCACCAAAAGGAAAACGGCGGCCAGGGTGCGGTGCTCTTCCTCGATCTGGACCGTTTCAAGCACATCAACGACAGCCTCGGTCACCCAGTCGGCGATCTGTTGCTCAAGGGCATTGCCGTGCGCCTCAAGGACCAGTTGCGCGACATCGACACCGTCGCGCGCCTGGGCGGCGACGAGTTCATCATCCTGCTCCCCGGCCTGCAGCAAGCCAGCGACGCCGACAATATCGCCACCAAGCTACTCAATTGCTTTACCGCGCCGTTCCAGGCCGGCGAACATGAGTTTTTCATCAGCTCCAGCATCGGCACCAGCCTCTACCCAAAAGACGGCAGCGACGTGGCCACGCTGATCAAAAACGCCGACGCGGCGATGTACCGTTCCAAGGCCAAAGGCCGCAACCGGGTCGAAAGCTACACCTGCGACCTCACTGCCCAGGCCAGCGAGCGCGTGGCGCTGGAGCACGAACTGCGACGCGCTATCGAGCGCAATGAACTGCACCTGTGTTACCAACCGAAGATCAGCCTCGACGACTATCGCCTGGTAGGGGCCGAAGCACTGATTCGCTGGCGTCATCCGACTTTTGGCGACGTACCGCCCGAACACTTCATCTCCCTTGCCGAAGAAAACGGCATGATCCTGCAGATCGGTGATTGGGTACTCGAGACTGCCTGCCGGCAGATGTTTGAATGGAACCAGATGTACGAAGGCCTCGGCCCACTGTCGGTCAACCTTGCCGGTGCCCAGCTGCGCCAACCGAATCTGCTGGGGCGGATCGAGCAACTGCTCAAGGACAACCGCCTCAACCCCGGTTACCTGCAACTGGAAATCACCGAAAACTTCATCATGAGCCAGGCCGAAGAAGCGCTAGCCGTTCTGCACCAACTCAAGCATCTGGGCGTGCAACTGGCGATCGACGACTTCGGGACCGGGTACTCCTCGCTGAGTTACCTCAAACGCCTGCCGCTGGACATTCTCAAGATCGACCAATCCTTCGTCCGCGGCCTGCCGGACGACCCCCACGACGCTGCCATCGTGCGCGCCATCATCGCGCTCGGCCGCAGCATGCAGTTCACGGTCATCGCTGAGGGCGTCGAAACCCAGGCGCAGCAGCAATTCCTGGCCGCCGAAGGCTGTGAGCAGATCCAGGGCTACATCGTCAGCCTGCCCCTGCCCCCCGACGAATTCGCCGCGACGTTTCTTCGTACAGCAGTAATGGATTTTTCGGATAGCACTGCCGCGAAACCGTCGCTATAATCCGCGACCAATGGGGCCTATAGCTCAGTTGGTTAGAGCAGAGGACTCATAATCCTTTGGTCCACGGTTCAAGTCCGTGTGGGCCCACCAATAGATTCAACAACTTAGGTCAACCGCTGCGGTTGGCCTTTTTTGTTTTTGGTTCTCTTGTAAGCACTTTGTAAGCATCCGGCGAAAAAGTACCGCCACTTTGCAACTGACGCGTCATACAGCTTCAACGCGCGCCACTGGTTTCTACAGAAATGTAATTCACCAATGGAGCGTTTCAACGCATGGCTCGATGTCTACTGGTTCATCAGGAGAAGGCCGATGACTTCACGCATTATTTTTCTGTCCCACATTCACGAGGAGAAGGCGCTTGCGCTCCTAGTGAAGCAAGCGCTTGAAGATGAATTCAGTGGATTCGTCGACGTCTTCGTCTCGTCGGATGGAACAAGCATCCCTGCAGGCTCCAACTTCCTAAAGCGAGTCGAGGATGGCTTGGTAGACTGCATCGGCGCCATATACCTGATCAGTCCAGCGTCAGTTAAACGAAACTGGATCAACTTCGAGTTAGGGGCAGTATGGATTCGAAATGCCATGAGCATCAGATCAGGTGCCTCTGCGATACCTGCGCTTCCAGTTTGCCACTCTGGGGCAACGCCAAGCAGCCTTCCATCACCACTCAACAACCTGAACGGCATCACCGCCAACCAAGCGGCGCAGCTTGAGTTCGCATTCCGCTCTCTACAAGCTGCTGTTGGTGGAAAGGGGCGTCTAAAAACTGATTTTGATGCACTTGCAACCAACGTGATTTCTTTCGAGCATCAGTACACGTTGGGAGCCAATCTTGTAAAAATGCTCTCCATGTTCAATGGGGACAAACGCGCTCTTGTGCGGCATTGCGAGCAGCAGCCGGCAGGCGCACAAATCGAGCTTAATTGTGGTTTCGTCGAGACTGGCGCCATCCAGACATTGACAGGCCTACAGGCGAACGAACTCAAAGGCCACATTCACGTCACCACTGACATGCCGGGAACTGAGTTCCGCCCTCAGGGCGCCGTGAATGGCGCGCAAGTGAAACTACAAGTTGCTGCATCGCTCATACTGGACTTCAAGCATCTCTTACAGAGCTGACAAGCCATTCAAGCCGAAGCTGCTTGGCAGCTCGGCTTGATGATTTCACCGATAGCCATGTGACCCATGACGTAATCCCCCTGGGGGAAATAATTTCATCTGTTACTGGATCAGACTGTTGGCAGATCAGAACTGCGGCCCGGTACATTGGCCATTGAGCATCTGACCATAGCAGGTTGCTTTAGGCTGCGCTGCGCCAGTGCTGCCATGACACACACCATTGACCACCGCGCCGATGCAATCCTGTGCGCGGTATACCGGCTGGCCATACTGCTGCATTTGCATTTGCTGCTGCATAGGCGCTACTTGTTGCTGCTGCACAGGTGTTGTTTGTCGCGGCAGATCGAGCGAGTCGACCCATTGCAAATAATCACGACGGGCATCAACAAGCTCGGCGCAGCCTGTTGTCGATATCAACGCCACTGCCATCAGTAACGGCATAACTTTGTGCATATCGGCTCCGCACCGCGTATTGGTTCCGGATCGACTGATCCAGCCTTTACATTTTGACAGCCGCCACGACGACCTGATTGACCTGGATCACCATCCAAATTACTGCGCGTGCCGCCCCGACCAATGACCACCAAATCGATTTCGACCACCATGACGAAGTTATCCTCGACCACTTCGGCGAAACAGTCGACCACCATGACGAGGCCGTCCTCGACCACCACGGCGAAGTAGTCGACCACCATGACGAAGCTGTCCTCGACCACCACGGCGAAGCAGTCGACCACCATGACGAAGCTGTCCTCGACCACTTCGGCGAAGCAGTCGACCACCATGACGAGGCCGCCCTCGACCACCACGGCGAAGTAGTCGACCTCCATGACGAAGCTGTCCTCGACCACTTCGGCGAAGCAGTCGACCACCATGACGAAGCTGTCCTCGACCACCACGGCGAAGCAGTCGACCAACATGACGAAGCTGTCCTCGAGCACTTCGGCGAAGCAGTCGACCACCATGACGAAGCTGTCCTCGACCACCACGGCGAAGCAGTCGACCACCATGACGGGGCCATCAATCACTACGCCCGGCTATCGAGATCGCCCTCCCGATCAAATCAACCTACCCGGCATAACGGCGCGAGCGACTGGCCATTATTTCCTATCCATTCCGCCTGCAAGTCATTGATTTTTCCTGTGCAATGACATCTGGTTAATTTTTTAAACGGAACCTGGAAGAGCCCGCCGGTAATTGTCGGCATTTGGGCAGCAGGCGCCCCGGCTAAAAAAGAGCGCCATCAAGCGCCATACCGCACAAACAAAAATTTCCGTGCATGGACCCAACACACCCCCTACCGCTGATCCGAACATCACCACCAAACTCATGCCCCACGCACACTGCGCACGGTCCACCTCATCCAGCACCTGAACCCAACACAAAAAAACAGCACAAAAAAACCGCACAAAAAGCGCACTTTTTTGCATTGGCCGGTATCTGCCGACATTCAAAAACCAGCAGGCAGCTGAGCGCCCCGCCAGAACTGGTACGCGGCGCCCAACAAATAATCTGGAAGTTGAACCTACAAGTGGAAACGTCCGGCCAGGTCCAAGCCCGCTCCCGTGGCATTACCGACACCCTGCCAGAGTTCCAGCGCCTCCCGCTTCAGTCGCGACAAGTCCGCCTGCACATAGGTGGCGGTCAGCCCCGGCATGGCGTGATTCAGCAGCAGCTCCGCCGTCAGATAATCCACCCCCAGCAGCGCCCATCCCGCCCGCGCCATCTTCCGCAAGTCATGGCTGGAAAATGCCCCGCCACTCAGATCGCGGACGATCAACTGCGCCGCCTGCTCCGACAGCGGTTTACCCTGCGACCCAGGGAACAGGTAGACACTCGGCTTTCGCGCTTGCGTTTCCTTGTACCGGCGCAGCAGCTCCACCAGCCCTGGTGCCAAGGGCACTTCCAACCGTGTCCGCGTTTTGGTGTGTTCGGGCGGAATTACCCACAACCCCGCAAGCAGGTCGAACTCAGCCCAGCGCGCTTGCCGTGTCTCGCCGATCCGCGTGCCGGTGCACAGCATCAACAACGGCAACATGCAGGCGACCGGCTTGGTCGGGAAAAGCTCCGCGAGCCGCGCCAGCACCACCCCGGCGTCCTTGGGCAACAGCCGTGCCAGCTTCGGCCTGATCGGCCCGACGCCGAACTCCGGAAACTTCACCCCCTCCAGCGGATTGCGCGGCAGGCGTTTCAGCTTCTGCGCCGCATGGATGGCCGCCACCAGCACCCGGTAAACCTTCGCCACCGTGGCCGGCGCCAGGACCGCCTGAATCGGCTGAATCAACAGCCGATGCACCAGCGCCCGGTCCAAATCCTCCACCCACACCGCACCCAGGCGCGGCAGCAGCCATTTCAGGATTACCGTCCGACAGCTCGCCTTGCGTGCCTTCGACAGTGCGGACTTGCTCAGTTGGCACTCCAAATACCAGCGCAGCAGATCCTCCACAATGACTAGTTGCCCGAAGCTGCCAGCAGGGTGCGCACCGGACGCCCGATTCGCCATCACCGCCGGCAATGCAGCTTCCATCGCATTCCAGCCCCAGCGCGGCCAATCGCCGGCCTTCTTCCATTTCCCGCCCTGGCGAACATCCCAGGTCGCCCGTCGGCGGTTATCGCGGAAGCGCAGGCGCACTGTCGGGTAGAAAACATCACGCAGCACACTCACATCCTCATCCTTGGCCGTCCGCTTGATCGCCGCATCACTAAACTCGATGTATCGCGTTTCACCCATCGCACACCTCGCCACCTGATTGACCATCCCAACAGCCAGCCCGATCAGGATCACGCCGAACCTTCACTTCCGCCCGATTACCTTCGACCTGGCGGTGAAGAAATCCTCGACGTCACCTTCGACCTGGCAGTGAAGAAACCGACAGATCCACTGCAAACCCCCGCCTCAACTGATCAACCACCCACGGCAGGCGCTCCAGCATCGTTGAGCAATCCAGCTCAGGATAACTGCCGACCCTGTGCCATCCGTCCCAGTGCAATACCTCCCACACCCCATACCTGCGGTCCTTCAAATACCGCAAGCGCAGCGTTGGAAAATAATCAGAGTGCAGATAGGCAATACCCTTGTTCCGCGCAAAGCGGCGCACAATTTGATCAATAAACCGCGCATAGACCATATCGCCCATCGCACACCTCACTCATACATGAACCACCCGTCCGCACTTAGGATCGGCACCGGTAAGCGCTTTAGCGCTCGCACGCGAAAACGCGAAACACAGGAGGCCGCAGGCCTCCCCGGCGCAGCGCGCCGGAGGACAACGGCAAGCCCTCGACCCCGCAAGCGGGGCCCCACTCGGGCCAAAGATCAAAGTCAACGATTTCCAATCGTCCAGGCAGAGCAAAAGCAAGAGCGAAGCGATTGCATTGAACCCCCTGGGGGGGTTTGGGGGGCTCTTCTCTTCTCTTCTCTTCTCTTCTCTGGTCACGCTTTTCGGCGCAATTTGTCCGCAGTCTGTCCGTTTTCAATGCGGACGCTTACGGGACTCTCGCTTGCGCTCTGCATCGAGGGTGCGACGCTTAGAACACGCGCCGTTATGGGCTTCAAAGCGTGGAAGAGTTAGATTCACGCCGTCATCTTCGAGCCATCCGACAGTAATCATGGCCTTAGCAAAACCCGGCCACGCTGCAAGCTCATCAAGCGTCTCCAGCGTGTAACCGGACAGTGTTCCGTCAGTTGAGTGGAAGTCGAAAAGACACCAAACGGACATAAGCCCGCCAACTATCCGAAATCTGTCCGTTTTCAATGCGGACGCCATGCGGATAACTTTCGGATTCGACAGCAAACTAGTCCGCATCTTGAGCCAATCACCCGCCATGGCTCTGCCCTCGAACCGGAACATGGCCGTACAAGATGAAAGTGCTATTTGGATGCGCCGACGACAGCAGCAGATCGCCATCGGCGAGCCAGACGGCGAAGCCAGTGCAACGCCCTGGCTTGTCGCCCAATGCGAGGAAGCGGGAAATCTTGCCGGTGGCAGGCACAAGCCCCCCATCTAGCAGCCCATACCGGGCCGCCATAACTTCTTTTAAAGTCATCAGGATTAGCCTCGAACATTATTGGAGGCCGGACAAGGTGCGACGATAGTCGCGCCCACCACTGAGACAAACCAGTGGTCAGCACAGCCGGACGCGCCCACGTCCGGCTTTTTATGCGACTGATTTTGTCTGGCGTCCCACATTCAACAGAGCGCGAACATCAGCAGTTGGCCATGACAAGCGCCCCGCGATGCGAATGCACTTCACCGGGCCAGTGTTATGGGTAGCCCAGTTGCGCAGGGTTTGAGGCTTGCGATTGAGGAAGTGCGCCGCCTCAGTTGTGGTCATGTAAGGGCGGTCGATTGCATCAAGGGCTTGAAAGTTGTTCATGGTGGTTCCCGATAGTTAGTTTTTGTTGCCATCGGTAGCCGATTATTCACATACGTTCCCGGAAGTCATGGACAGTCACCCCTGGGGGTCGGTGTCCCCAAGCAGCATGTACTGCCTGTCATCCTTGGCGCGCTGCTCATCTTTAAACTCCTGCACTCGCTTCTTTTGCCGCCGCAAGGTTCGGGCTTCTGTCTCATACGGGTCTAGCTCAGCAATAGCCCCTGCACCCAACTTCACAGCTTTCGCATCAGTCAGAACTTGGTCGACTTTGCATTCATTAATTTTCTGCTTTTGGCGCATGGCCGTTAGCAGTTTTTCACCCTCCGGGTGATACATCAGTTGATCAAGCAGAATCTGCATGGCCTCGCTTGCTGCCAAACCAATGGGCTTGTCATCAATCAGCTTCTGCCGGAGGACGTCCCACAGCTCGCACAGATAGTCCAGGGACTCAAAAGGCCTAAGTTGAGGCGGCACCGCGCCGTCGTGCCCTAGCGGTAAGTGCATCGTGATGCCCGCGTTACGGCAGCGTAGATCTACCTCTTTGCTCTTCTGTTCGCTCATTGCACAACCCTCAAGCGCAGGCCATCAACGACTGGCATTGGGCACCCTGCCTGCTCCAGCATCCATGCCTCGAAGCGCTCATGGTGCAGGCGCAACAGATCCAGTGGGCGCACCTTGTAATGGCGCTCCTGAGTCGCACTTGGTTTGTGCCCCCCGATCTGAGCAATCACGCCCGACGGCAGTTCCAGCCATTCCGATAGGCTCACGAATGAACGACGCAGGTCGTGAGGTGTCACCGATACACCGGCCACAGCACAGGCACGCTCAAGCGCGTGGTTGGCTTCGGATAAGCGCCCGTTCGCGCTGGCTGGGCTAGAGAAAACCCATTGATTGCGCCGTGGCAGCGAGCTCAGCAGGCTTTCGACATAAGGCGTCATCGGAATTGTTCGGGTACCGTCACGACCACCCTTGCTGGCATCCTTGTCGCGAAGGGTCAGGCTGTGCCACTTCCAATCGATGTCCGACCACTTCAAGGCCAGCAGTTCGCCGGGGCGTGAACCAATGAGCAGCAGTGTTTGCAGGTAGGCACCGATCACGGGGTTGTCGAGACCCTGCACAGCCGAAAACCAAGCTGGAAGTTGTTCCTTGAGTAAGCTGCCCTGCTTTGCCTCGGCACGCCCCAAACGATCCTTGGCGCGCTTGGTGATGGCCTGATCGCCCGCAACCACCGACCGATAGTTGGGCTCATCAGCCGCCCAGCGAAGAAACGCTTTCAGGCAGCGCATGGCCAGCCTGGCGCGAGTTGGCCGCGTGACACCTTCAATCGCCGCCCAGCGCTCCATAGTGTCGCCACTCAACGACGACAACGGCAGCTTCATCAGCGATGCCAACGGACCGGGCACCGTTTCACCGGCACCGCGCTTGCGTTTTTCGCCACCGACTTGAGCCAGCTTCACGTGGTCCTGATAGTGCGTGTCGCCCCAATGCGCACGCCGGTCGACCAAGTAGTCGGCCCAGGCGCTGGCCACTGTCACGGCCTCGACCCTGGCGCGCTCACTGGCGGCAACGGCAGCGGCCTCGTTGTCTTTCTTCAGTTGCCGAGGATCTCGCCCAGCATCGATTTCGGCCTGGAACGTGCGCGCAACCTTCTCGGCATCGCCAATGCTCTTGCCTGGCCAATCGCCAATGGTGATCCGCACCACCTTGCCCAGGTAGCGCCCCTGCCAGATAAACGCCTTCTTACCTGCTGTCACTCGCACGGCCAGCCCTGGCTGGTCGGCGCTCCAGTGGAAATCCTGGCCACCGATATCAGCAGGCGGCAGCAGGTCGCCGATGCGCTTCACCGTCAGCGAAATCTGATTTTTCTGGCCCATCACACCCCCGAATCTTTGTAAGCACTTTGTAAGCATCCGACCAAGAAAGATCGGTAAACGGATCAACATAGACGAATGTAAAAGCCCAGTTAATAAAGGTCTACAAGCTATATTCTATCAACGTTTCGGGATGTTTTGGGATCTCCATTTGGTAGGACTCATAATCCTTTGGTCCACGGTTCAAGTCCGTGTGGGCCCACCAAACAAGAAAGCCGCGCAATGCGCGGCTTTTGCGTTTCTGAAGGGCTCGTTATTTCCAGTGCTAAACGGCATCACCGCAACTGTCAGTCAAAACATGCAACGACGGTATGGCCTGCACTGCCCGCAATCGTTCAAGCATCTGCCCCGCCAACACAACCTCATACGTATCCGCCGCCCGCCCCCACTGCTCCACGATAACCATGCCGTCAACCAAGATCGCTGCCAATTCGGCAATGATCCCCGACAGTTCTTCCACGATGCCTTGAGTCCGCTGCCACGCGCGATCCGTCAGCGTTTTAAGCTCAGCCGTAATGCGCTCGGATGAAGCCGGATCGGTGCCGGGGTAGAGGATATTGCGCAGCAGATGCTGCAGCTCCCTGATCTTGGCGTAATCCTGTTGCGCGCCCTGCTCGCCTTTGAGGATGGCCGTCGCTTTCGACTTGTCGACACGTTGCCCGGCTGATTTTTTTAAAGGCAGGGTCTGCGCCATCGCGCCAGCCAGGAGGACCATCATCCGGGCCTCCAGATGTTGCTTCATGGCGTCTATCGACGAAATCGCCCGCACCAGGCTGATGGACGCCCCGCCGTGATGCCGCAAGTCCATGGTGACTGTCAGGCTCACGCTACCCGTGGCAAAACCCAGGGCACGAGCCACGACGTAGTGGCCCATTTCGTGATGGGCAATCTCCCAGGCGTGATCCCGTACAGCAGGAGGCAATTTTTTCGTCATGACTTGTCCCCTCGCGCTACATCCTCAATTGAGCATTCCTTTACCAATTGTCATACATCACAGCCCCGAAGCAGGTCCAGGGTCAATCATCAAAACCTGAATCGAACCACCGTTCGCCAGATGTTTTTCCACACCGAGCGTTTGTGTTTCTTCCAGTTGCGCGCCCACCATTCATCTTCATTCGTGGCGAGCGCCTCGATGTCGCTGCCTGCCACTGCGGCTGCGTGCTGGCGAAACAGCATGGGAAACACGCAATGTTGCTTGATCTGCCGTTTGAACAGGACATCGACCGGCTCTCCCGCATAGGGCGTTTCAGCCAGTACCCTGCAGCCCTCGCGGGAGAGGATGTAGGCGTGCAGCGCCACCACGTTGCCACGAGCGATGAACGGGAACCAGGTCAGCCATGTGCGACCCATGCTGTAGCCCAGGTGCAGTGCTTGAAAGCTGTGGCTGCGAATGAACCGGTTCACCCAGTACACCTGCACCAGATGAAACCTGTAGGGCTTGGCATCGTCCTCGAAGATCAACACCCGCTGCCAACCTTCAGCCAGGACTTTTCTGGCCACTGCCTGATGCGACTCGTAACAGCCTTGGACCGGGTCGCTGCAACGCTGTGCAATGAAGAACTCGATCGGGTTTGAAATGAGCGTGGCGACGGTGCGGCGAAACAGTTGCCGCCGGTCATGACGCTCACTCAGGGATATGCAGTACACGTGATCAACATCGAACGAAAGCCTTTCCATCCGCCCCTTGGCACCTTCACAGACCTCTCCGCGACCCGACGCCACGGAAAAAATCAATGATCGGCAAATGGGCCCCGCCGTGTATGTCAGACACGTCCTGAAATAGCGTTGCTTTTTTCTCCCCCCCGATTAGCGCCCACGAAAAAGCCGCGACATTGCGCGGCTTTTTCGTACTTGGGGCTCAGTCTTTATTTAGGCAGTGCATAGGCAATCACATAATCGCCACGGTCCGTCGACTGACGTGCGCCGCCAACGGTGAGCAGGATGTACTGCTTGCCTGTTTTCGGCGACACATAGGTCATCGGTCCGGACTGGCTGCCCACCGGCAACCGCGCCTTCCAGATTTCCTTGCCATTGCCGGTATCGAAGGCGCGCAGGTAGAAGTCCTGGGTGCCGGCGAAGAACAGCAAGCCCGACTGGGTGGCAAGCGAGGCGCCGAGGGTCGGCATGCCGATCGGGATCGGCAGGTGCATGCGGATGCCCAGCGGGCCGGTGTCCTGTACGGTGCCGACCGGTACCTGCCACATCAGCTTGTGGGTCTTGAGGTCGATGGCGGACATGGTGCCAAACGGTGGTTTCTGGCACGGAATGCCGACCGCCGAAAGGAAACGCTCGCGCATGGCGCCGAACGGCGTGCCTTCCTGGGGTACTACGCCCATTTCGATGCCACTGGCCCCTGCTTTGATCTTGTCGCGCGGGATCATGTAGTTGGCCAGGCCCAGGCGCATGTCGTTGACGAACATGTAGTTGGTGTTCGGGTCGACCGAGACGCTTCCCCAGTTCATCCCGCCCAGCGAGCCCGGGAATTGCAGGGCGCGATCCATGCCTGGCGGGGTGTAGACGCCTTCATGACGCATGCCTTTGAACTGGATGCGGCACATCAACTGGTCAAACGGCGTGGCGCCCCACATGTCGGACTCGGTCAGGGTCTTGTTGCCGATTGACGGCATGTCCACCGAGAACGGCTGGGTTGGCGAGTAGCGTTCGCCAGGCACATGGCCCTGCGGCACTGGACGCTCTTCGACCCGCGCTATCGGCACACCGGTTTCGCGGTTGAGCAGGAAAATCTCGCCCTGCTTGGTCACTTGCGCCAAGGCTGGCTGGGTGCCGCCCTTGTCGTCGGGCACGTCATACAGCAGCGGTTGTGCAGGCAGGTCGAAGTCCCACAGATCTTTGTGGGTGGTCTGGAAGTGCCAGCGTACCTGGCCGGTTTTCACGTCGATGGCAACGACGGACGAGTTCCACTTGTCGTCCATGGCCGTACGCTGACCGCCGAAGAAATCCGGTGTCGCGTTGCCGGTTGGCAGGTACACCAGACCGAGCTTGGCGTCGTAGGACATCGCCGACCAGACGTTCGGCGTACCCCGGGTGTAAGTCTCGCCGGCCGGTGGACGCTTGGTGGTGTTCGGATTACCCGGATCCCACGCCCACACCAGCTCGCCGCTGCGTACGTCGTAGGCGCGAACCACACCTGGCGGTTCGCCAGTGGAATAGTTGTCGGCGACACGGCCACCGACGATCACCACGTCCCCTGCGACCAACGGCGTCGATGTCTGCTGGTAGTAACCGGGTTTGACTTCACCCATGTCGGTGGTCAGGTCGACGGTGCCCTGGTTGCCGAACTCTTCGCACGGCTTGCCGGTTTCGGCATTGATGGCGATCAGGCGGGCATCGCCGGTCGGCAGGAACAGACGTTTCGTACAAGCGCCAGGCTGTTCGGCTACAGGTGCAGCGCCAGCATCGAAGTAGCCCAGGCCACGGCAGCGCTGCCAGTTGGGCGCGGTGCCTTGCGGGTCGAACTTCCAGCGTTGGGCGCCAGTGTCGGCGTCCAGGGCGAAAACCTTGCCGTACGCGGTACAGGTGTAGACCGTATCACCGATCTGCAACGGGGTGTTCTGGTCTTCGGCACCGGCGCCGGTGCTTTGCGGGATATCGCCGGTGCGGAAGGTCCAGGCCACCTGCAGTTTGTCGATGTTGGCTTTGTTGATCTGGTCCAGCGCGGCAAAGCGGTTGCCGGCGGTGGTATTGCCCCAGTGCGCCCAGTCTTTCTGTTCGGTACCCGGTACCACCGGCGTTACGGCCGGCTCAGTGGTGGCCTTGACCACCGGGGTCGGTACGAACATGTAGGCCAGCGTCGTGACGACACCGACACCCAGCAGTCCGGCCAGGCCATACGCACCACGACCCGCCGTTGCGCCCGAAGCGCGGACCAACGTCGGGTAGATCAACGCAACGACCAGTCCGATCACGGCGAAAGTCAGCACGCGCGAGACCAACGGCCAGTATTCAAAACCGGCATCCCATACCGCCCAGATTGCCGTCAGGATCAACGCCAGGCCATACAACCACGCGCCCTGTGGCTTTCGACGCGCAATCATCAACCCGGAGACCAGCATCGCCAGGCCCATCAGCAGGAAGTACCAGCTGCCACCAAGCGTGATCAGATAACCGCCGCCGCCAGCCAGGCCAAGCCCGATCAGTGCAATCAGGACACCCAGCCCCGTCAGCAGCCATTTGCTGCCGGCGGCAGCCCCAGAATTATTCATGTCGGAAACTTTCCCCATTTGTGACAAGGGCGGAATAATGTACTAGCTAGTTACTTATGGCAATTTGTCGCAGGCAGAAATGTCATGAACGGTATTGAGGCTAGTCCAGATATCCCTCGCGAGCGCTGCGGGGGATGTGCCTGTAACATGCGTGGACATTGATCCATGCCGCTGGAGACCGCCCTTGCCTGACATTCGCCCGCCCGCTCTCGACGAAATCGACCGTCAGTTGATTGCGGCCCTGCAGATCAACGCCCGCGAAAGCGTGGCCATGCTCGCCCGGCAACTGGGCATCGCCCGGACCACCGTCACCTCGCGCCTGGCTCGGCTGGAAAAGGCCAAGGTCATTACCGGTTATGGCGTACGGCTCGGCCAGCGCGTGGTGGATGGCGGGTTGCAGGCGTATGTGGGGATCACCGTACAGCCGCGCTCCGGCAAGGAAGTGTTGCGGCGCCTGAGTGCGATGGGCCAGGTGCAGCAGCTATGTGCGGTGAGTGGCGAATTTGATTATGTGGCCTGGCTGCGCAGCGATTCGCCGGAGCAGCTGGATCAGCTGCTGGATCAGATTGGCAGTGTCGATGGGGTGGAGAAGACGACGACGTCGATCATCTTGAGCAGCAAGATTGATCGGGGGCAGCCGGTTTAAGCTCCCCACATTTGACAATATGCAGCAATTGCTCGTCATATTGATCAATTAATTGGCAAAACGACGACACTTTGCGTCTTATTAACGTGTTCTACGCTCTCTAGAATGGCTGACATCTTTTCCTATACTCAGATGCGCACTCCGCGTCGGGTCGCCAGCAAGGTCAGCCATGAACAAGAACAATCGCCATCCTGCAGACGGTAAAAAACCAGTCACCATTTTCGGTCCGGACTTTCCTTTCGCCTTCGACGACTGGATCGAACACCCGGCCGGCTTGGGCAGCATTCCCGAGCACCATCACGGTGCCGAAGTGGCGATTGTCGGTGCCGGGATCGCCGGTCTGGTAGCCGCCTACGAACTGATGAAGCTCGGCCTCAAGCCGGTGGTCTATGAGGCCTCGAAGCTGGGTGGTCGCCTGCGCTCCCAGGCATTCAACGGCACCGACGGCATCGTCGCCGAGTTGGGCGGCATGCGCTTTCCGGTGTCGTCCACCGCGTTTTATCACTACGTCGACAAGCTGGGGCTCGAAACCAAACCCTTCCCCAACCCGCTGACACCTGCTTCTGGCAGCACCGTGATCGACCTCGAAGGCAAGACCCATTACGCACAGAAACTGGCGGATCTTCCTGCACTGTTCCAGGAAGTGGCTGACGCCTGGGCCGACGCCCTGGAAGCCGGCTCGCAGTTCTCCGATATCCAGCAAGCGATCCGCGACCGTGACGTCCCGCGCCTCAAGGAGCTGTGGAACACCCTCGTGCCGCTGTGGGACGACCGCACCTTCTACGATTTCGTTGCCACCTCCAAAGCCTTCGCCAAACTGTCGTTCCATCACCGCGAAGTGTTCGGCCAGGTCGGTTTCGGCACCGGTGGCTGGGACTCGGACTTCCCCAACTCGATGCTGGAAATCTTCCGCGTGGTGATGACCAACTGCGACGATCACCAGCACCTGGTGGTCGGTGGCGTGGAACAAGTGCCGCAGGGCATCTGGCGCCATGTCCCGGAACGCTGCGTGCACTGGCCGCAGGGCACCAGCCTCAAGTCGTTGCACAGCGGTGCGCCACGCTCCGGCGTGAAGAAAATCGCCCACGCGCCAGGCGGCCGGTTCGCGGTCACCGACAACAACGGCGATACCCGCGAATACGCGGCGGTGCTGACCACCTGCCAGAGCTGGCTGTTGACCACCCAGATCGAATGCGATGAAAGCCTGTTCTCGCAGAAGATGTGGATGGCCCTGGACCGCACCCGCTACATGCAGTCGTCGAAAACCTTCGTGATGGTCGACCGCCCGTTCTGGAAGGACAAAGATCCGGAAACCGGCCGCGACCTGATGAGCATGACCCTCACCGATCGCCTGACCCGCGGTACCTACCTGTTCGACAACGGCGACGACAAGCCGGGGGTGATTTGCCTGTCGTACTCGTGGATGAGCGACGCCTTGAAAATGCTCCCGCACCCGGTGGAAAAACGCGTGAAGCTGGCGTTGGATGCGCTGAAGAAGATCTACCCGAAAGTCGACATCGCCGCGCGAATCATCGGCGATCCGATCACCGTGTCCTGGGAAGCCGACCCGCACTTCCTCGGTGCGTTCAAAGGCGCCCTGCCCGGCCACTACCGCTACAACCAGCGCATGTACGCGCACTTCATGCAGGACGACATGCCGGCCGAACAACGCGGGATTTTCATCGCCGGCGACGACGTTTCATGGACGCCGGCCTGGGTTGAGGGTGCGGTGCAAACCTCGCTCAATGCGGTGTGGGGCATCATGAAACACTTCGGCGGTGCAACTCACGCCGAGAATCCGGGTCCAGGAGATGTGTTCAACGAGATCGGTCCGATCGCCCTGCCCGAGTAAGAGGAATCCGAAATGCGCGTAGCTCTCTACCAATGTCCACCGTTGCCCCTGGATGTCGCCGGCAACCTTCAGCGCCTGCATCAGCTGGCACTGGAGGCAAAGGGCGCCGACTTGCTGGTAGTGCCGGAGATGTTCCTGACCGGCTACAACATCGGCGTCGATGCCGTCAGCGTGCTGGCGGAGGTGTACAACGGTGAATCGGCGCAACAGATTGCGCGCATAGCCAAGACAACCGGAATCGCCATTTTGTACGGCTATCCCGAACGCACCGCGGACGGGCAGATCTACAACGCCGTGCAACTGATCGACGCCAATGGCGAACGCCTGTGCAATTACCGCAAGACGCACCTGTTCGGTGACCTCGACCGTTCGATGTTCAGCGCAGGCCCCGACGACTTCCCTATCGTTGAACTCAACGGCTGGAAGCTCGGGTTCCTGATCTGCTACGACCTCGAATTTCCGGAAAACGCCCGGCGCCTGGCCCTGGCCGGTGCCGAGCTGATACTGGCACCGACAGCCAACATGATCCCGTTCGACTTCATCGCTGACGTCACTGTCCGCGCCCGGGCTTACGAGAATCAGTGCTATGTGGCGTATGCCAACTATTGCGGGCACGAAGGCGATATCCACTACTGCGGCCAAAGCAGCATCGCCGCACCGGATGGCAGCCGCATTGCCCAGGCCGGACTCGATGAAGCGCTGATTGTCGGCGAGCTGGACCGCCAGTTGATGGTCGACTCGCGCGCCGCCAATCGCTACCTGATCGATCGCCGCCCCGAGCTTTACGGTGCGCTGAACAAGCGCTGAACCACCGTTATCCGCTAGCATTGGCACTTCTCTGTTCTGGAAGTGCTCATGCCTGCGCTGAATCACCCTCGCCCCCACACTGAAACCCTGGCCAACGGCTTGCGGGTGACGCTGCGTCATGCCCCGGACTTGAAGCGCTGCGCGGCGGCGTTGCGGGTTGCCGCCGGCAGCCATGACGTGCCGTTGGCCTGGCCAGGTCTGGCGCACTTTCTGGAACACCTGCTGTTTCTCGGTACCGAACGCTTTGCCGCCGATCAAGGGCTGATGGGCTACGTGCAGCGTCACGGCGGTCAGGTCAATGCACAAACCTGCGAGCGCACCACCGATTACTTTTTCGAGCTGCCACCCCAGGCGTTTGCCAAGGGCCTGGAACGGCTGGCCGACATGCTCGCCCATCCACGCATGAACCTGGATGACCAGAACCGGGAACGGGAAGTACTGCACGCGGAATTCATCGCCTGGTCGCAGGATGCCGCGGCGCAGCAGCAGGTGGCCTTGCTGGACGGTCTTAGCGACGCTCATCCGTTGCGCGGTTTTCATGCGGGCAACCGCGACACCCTGCCGGTGCCGCAACCAGAATTCCAGCAGGCCTTGCAGGATTTCCATCAGCGCTATTACCAGACCGGACAAATGACCTTGAGCCTTGCCGGCCCCCAGAGTCTTGATGAATTGAGGCTGTTGGCTGAGGAATTCGGCAAAGTCATTGCCAAGGGCGAGAAGGTCCCACAACAACATCCCACAGCGCTGATGACTGGAGCGGACAACCGTTATCAACAGGTCGGCGAGCATCGGCTGGACCTGCTGTTCGCCCTTGAAGCACTGCCCGACTCATCGCCCGAGGCGCTGGACTTTTTGTGCCATTGGCTGAACACCGCGAAACCCGGAGGATTGTTGGCCGAACTGCGCAAACAGGGCCGGGCTGAAAACCTCAAGGCACGCCCGCTGTATCAGTTCGCCGGCCAAGCCTTGCTGCACATTGAGTTCACACTGCCTGCCAATGGAGTGGCGAACGGGATTGGCGAGCAATTGCAGGACTGGCTGGGCTTTTTCGCCCGGCAAGACTGGCGCGGGTTGCGCGAGGAATACGCGGCACTGCGCCAGCGACAGCAGCAGGTCAGCAGTGCCCTGCAACAGGTCCGGCAGGATAGCGACGCGCGCGAAGCCGGGTTATCCGAAGCCGGCGTTACCGCACTCAAGGCTGTACTGGAAAAAATCGGCGCTGTGGATAACTTCAGCGGCACCTGGCAACTCCCCGCGCCCAATCCGTTCCTGCACACAGAAACGCAGGCTCCCAACGCCGGTCTGATTCGCGGACAAACCAGCGCCCACCGGGGCCTGCGCACCTTTGCCCAGGACCGCTCACGCAACCGTCGCGAACGTTCACCGATGCAATTTTGCCCGTCGTTGCCGGATAACGGCACGGAAGGCGCGGTGTACCTGCGCTGGCGCCTGGACGCGGCCCCCGGCGCCAGCCTTCAATCGCGCCTGGAGAACAACCTGCAAGCGCTGCGCGAAGACGCAAGCCAGGCCGGTGTGGATTTTTCCTTCGGCGCCTCGGGCAATCAATGGCTGTTGAAAATGACCGGCCTGCAAGCGCCGATGCCCACCATCCTCGAACACGCGTTGAACCTGCTGACCCAACCTGATGCAGCACGCTCACCGCAAACACCGACGCCCCCTGCCTTGATGCCGATTCGACAGCTACTCAAGGTGCTGCCCGATCACTGCCTTGAGCCGTCGGCCGAATCGGACAACCTGGCGCAACTGTGGTCGAGTGCTCACTGGACCGGCCTGGCGAGCGGTTTTACTGCCCAGACTCAAGCGGCCATGGGTCAGGCGTTGAGCCGCGTGCCGGGTACTGCGGATACGCAACAGGCGCCACCGTCGTCAATCCAATCGCAGCACCTGTGGAGCACCGTAGAGGCCGACTCCAGCGAGCATGCGCTGCTGTTGTTCTGCCCCACAGCCACCCGGGAACTGGCCGACGAAGCAGCCTGGCGCTTGCTCGCCCATGTCTGCCAGACGCCGTTCTATCAGCGCCTGCGGGTGGAGTTACAACTGGGCTACGCGGTGTTCAGTGCCCTGCGACAGATTCACGGGCAGACCGGGCTGCTGCTGGGTGTGCAATCGCCGAATG
Organism: Pseudomonas sp. SbOxS1; assembly: GCF_013416725.1. Classification (NCBI taxonomy): domain Bacteria; kingdom Pseudomonadati; phylum Pseudomonadota; class Gammaproteobacteria; order Pseudomonadales; family Pseudomonadaceae; genus Pseudomonas; species Pseudomonas sp. SbOxS1. Next base: position 653,215 of record NZ_JAAVXC010000002.1, on the reverse strand, counting down.
TTGCCGCAGTTGCAATCCTGCAGCACATCGAACAGTTCCTGAACGGGTTGCCGGCGCTGATCCAGTCCCTGGACGAGAGCGCCTTCATCACCCAACGCCAAGCCCTGGTGGATCAGTTTTCCAGCGCCACCCTGACCACCAGCCAAACCGCGGAATTGCTCTGGCAGGGCAAGTTGGCTGGCCGCCCGTCGGATTATCTGACGCAGTTGCCCCAGGCCATTCTCCTGACCGACCGTGCCGCGCTGCTGGCCGCGGTTCAGCGCTTGAACCGGGCCGAAGGGGGCTGGCGCTGCCTGGCGAACAGCCCTGCACCTGGCGCCCCCTGGCAAGCGACAAAATGATCATTACCCAGACTGTAAGGAGCTTTTTCAAAGTTTCACGGGCAATCCCTGTGAAATTTTGAGTAACATAGCAGCCTAACTATTTGGAACATCTCCCGCTGGAGGTGGACTATACCTATAGATAGCGCTGTCCAACCTTACCTGAAGGAGTTCAACTGATGGCCTGGACCAAACCGGCTTACACCGACCTGCGTATCGGCTTTGAAGTCACCATGTACTTCGCAAGCCGCTGATCCCTGCCCTGGCAGGAATGCAGCACAACGCCTCGGTTATCCGAGGCGTTTTATTTTCAGCGTTGAAATGATGGAGCGCCCATGTTTGTCCAGATCCTAGGTTCCGCCGCCGGCGGTGGTTTTCCCCAGTGGAACTGCAATTGCGAAAACTGCGCAGGTTTTCGCAATGGCAGCCTGCGGGCCAAGGCGCGCACCCAATCGTCTATCGCAATTTCCGATAACGGCGTGAATTGGGTGCTGTGCAACACCTCCCCGGACATCCGTGCCCAGCTCCAGAGTTTCGCGCCCATGCAACCGGGGCGCGCACTGCGCGATACCGGGATCAGCGCGATCATCCTGATGGATAGCCAGATCGACCACACCACCGGCCTGCTCATGCTGCGTGAAGGTTGCCCGCACCAGGTCTGGTGCACCGACATGGTCCATGAGGATTTGAGCACCGGGTTCCCGCTGTTCAACATGCTGACCCACTGGAACGGTGGCCTGAACTGGAACCGCATCGAACTCGACCAGAGCTTCAGCATCCCGGCCTGCCCGAACCTGCGCTTCACCCCGCTGCCACTGCGCAGCGCTGCGCCACCTTACTCGCCGCATCGCTTCGACCCGCATCCGGGCGACAACATCGGCCTGATCGTCGAAGACCTCAATACCGGCGGCAAGCTGTTCTATGCGCCGGGGCTGGGCAAGGTCGATGAGCCGCTGCTGGAGATCATGGCCGCCAGCGATTGCCTGTTGGTCGACGGCACGCTGTGGGACGACGACGAAATGCAGCGCCGTGGCGTTGGCACCCGCACCGGCCGGGAGATGGGCCACCTGGCACAGAACGGCCCCGGCGGCATGCTCGAAGTGCTGGAACAACTGCCCAAACAGCGCAAGGTGCTTATCCACATCAACAACACCAACCCGATTCTCGATGAAGATTCGCCGCAGCGCGCGGAACTGGAGCGGCGCCAGGTTGAAGTGGCGTATGACGGCATGAGTATTGTGTTGTAGGGCATCGAGACCGCTGCGCGGTCTATCGCCAGCAGGCTGGCTCCCACAGGGGAATACGACCAATTGTGGGAGCCAGCCTGCTGGCGATGAGGCCGGTCCAGACACCACAAAATCCACCGGTTGCACCCGGAGAAAGCAATGACCGACACCCCCATGTCCCCCGCCGAATTCGAAGCCGCCCTGCGCGCCAAGGGCGCCTACTACCACATCTACCACCCATACCACGTGGCGATGTATGAAGGCCGGGCGACCCGCGAGCAGATCCAGGGCTGGGTCGCCAACCGGTTTTACTATCAGGTGAATATCCCCCTGAAGGACGCCGCCATCCTGGCCAATTGCCCGGACCGCGAAATCCGCCGCGAATGGATTCAACGCCTGCTCGACCATGACGGCGCCCCCGGCGAAGACGGCGGCATCGAAGCCTGGCTGCGCCTGGGCCAGGCGGTCGGCCTCGACCCGGACCAATTGCGCTCCCAGGAACTGGTGCTGCCCGGCGTACGCTTCGCCGTCGACGCCTACGTCAACTTCGCCCGCCGCGCCAGTTGGCAGGAAGCCGCCAGCAGCTCGCTGACCGAGCTGTTCGCCCCGCAGATCCATCAGTCGCGCCTGGACAGCTGGCCGCAGCATTACCCGTGGATCGACCCCGCCGGCTACGAATATTTCCGCACGCGCCTGGGCCAGGCACGCCGCGATGTCGAGCACGGCCTGGCCATCACCCTCGAGCACTACAAGACCCGGGAAGGCCAGGAGCGCATGCTGGAAATTCTCCAGTTCAAACTGGACATTCTTTGGAGCATGCTCGACGCCATGAGCATGGCTTACGAACTCAATCGCCCGCCGTATCACAGCGTGACCGAACAACGGGTCTGGCATAAAGGAATCACCCTATGAGTTTCGATCGCAGCAAGACCCCGTCGTGGCGCCCAGGCTACCGTTTCCAGTACGAGCCCGCACAGAAAGGCCACGTGCTGCTGTATCCCGAAGGCATGATTAAACTCAATGAAAGCGCCGCGCTGATCGGCGGCTTGATCGATGGCGAGCGTGACGTCGCCGCGATTATCAATGAGCTCGACCGACAGTTCCCCGGCGTCCCTGAGCTCGGTGACGACATCGAGCAATTCATGGAGGTTGCCCGTGCGCAGCACTGGATCGAACTTGCCTGATTCATCGAGGCAAGTGCCGCCCACACCCGAGATCGGCCTGCCCCTATGGTTGCTGGCCGAGCTGACCTACCGCTGCCCGCTGCAATGCCCGTACTGCTCCAATCCGCTGGACTTTGCCGAGCAGGGCAAGGAACTGAGCACCGAACAGTGGATCAAGGTGTTCCGCGAAGCGCGTGAGATGGGCGCGGCGCAGCTGGGTTTTTCCGGCGGTGAGCCATTGGTGCGCCAGGACCTTGCCGAGCTGATTGCCGAGGCACGCCAGCTGGGTTTCTACACCAACCTGATCACCTCCGGCATCGGCCTGACCGAACAGAAAATCAGCGACTTCAAGAAAGCCGGCCTCGATCACATCCAGATCAGTTTCCAGGCCAGTGACGAGCAGGTGAACAACCTGCTGGCGGGTTCGAAAAAGGCCTTCGCGCAAAAGCTGGAAATGGCCCGCGCCGTGAAAGCCCACGGCTACCCGATGGTGCTGAACTTCGTGACCCATCGGCACAACATCGACAAGATCGACCGGATTATCGAGTTGTGCATCGCCCTGGAAGCCGACTTCGTCGAGCTCGCCACCTGCCAGTTCTACGGCTGGGCGCAGCTCAATCGGGTTGGACTGCTGCCAACCCGGGAACAGCTTGTTCGTGCAGAGCGCATCACCAACGAATACCGCGCCAAACTGGAAGCCGAAGGGCATCCGTGCAAATTGATTTTCGTCACGCCGGACTATTACGAGGAACGCCCGAAAGCCTGCATGAACGGCTGGGGCAGTATCTTCCTGACAGTGACGCCGGACGGCACCGCGCTGCCCTGTCACGGCGCCCGACAGCTGCCGGTGCAGTTTCCCAACGTACGCGACCACAGCATGCAGCACATCTGGTACGACTCGTTCGGCTTCAACCGCTTTCGCGGTTACGACTGGATGCCCGAGCCGTGCCGCTCCTGCGACGAGAAGGAAAAGGACTTCGGCGGCTGTCGCTGCCAGGCGTTCATGCTCACGGGTGACGCGAGCAACGCCGACCCGGTGTGCAGCAAGTCGCCTCATCACGGCGTGATCCTCAAGGCCCGCGAAGAGGCGGAGCACGCGATCCAGACCATTGAACAACTGGCCTTTCGCAATGAACGAAACTCACGCCTCATCGCCAAAAGCTGAACCCTTCAGCGCCGCCAACGCCGTCGCCGCCGGCATCGATTTTGCCGAGCTGCAGGTCGGCCCCCATGGCTTGTTCTGGAACGAATACCGCCCGGAGGATGCCGCGTGTCGGATCTGGCACTGGCGTGATGGCGTGGCCAACTGCCTGACGCCACCCCCGTTCAGTGTGCGCAGTCGGGTATACGAATATGGCGGTGGTGCGTTTTGCCTGACCGACGACGGCGTGGTCTTCGTCAACGAGGCCGATCAGCAGCTGTATCGCCAATCACTGCAAGGCGAGACGCCCGAGGTGCTGACGTCAGGCGTGTGTCGATACGGCGACCTGCAGTTCGCCAATGGCCAGGTGTTGGCGGTTGAGGAAAACCGCAATGAACACCACCTGGTGGCGATTGACCTGGCAGATGGCGCGCGGCACTTGTTGGCCGAAGGCGCGGATTTCTACGCTGCTCCTACCTTGAGCCCCGATGCGCAACGCCTGGCCTGGATCGAGTGGAGTCGCCCGGATCAGCCCTGGACCGCGACCCGCTTGATGGTCGCCCAACGCCAGGCCGATGGCGGCTTCGCGGCGGCCTGCTGCGTGGCTGGCGACCAGGCGCAAGAGTCGCTGCAACAACCTCGCTTCGATGGTAACGGCCGCTTGTTCTGCCTGACCGATCGCGCTGGTTACTGGCAGCCCTGGATGGAATCGGCCGATGGCCTGGCACCATTGCCCAGCGCCGCGGCCGATCACGGCCCGGCGCCTTGGCAACTGGGCGGTTGCACCTGGTTACCCCTGAGCGAGGGCAGCTATCTCGCCAGCTGGACGGAAGGCGGCTTCGGCCGATTGGGTCTTTGCGCCACCACCTGCGACGACTTTACTGGCGATTACAGCCGCTTCCGTCATCTTGCCGTGGATGATCAGTTCATCTACTGCATTGCGGCGTCCCCCGTCAGTTCAGCGGCGGTGATCGCTATCGATCGCCAGACCCGGCACGTGAACGTCCTCGCTGGCGGTATTGCACCGCTGCCCGCCGAGCAAATCAGTCGCCCGCAAACCCTGCGCTACCCAAGCGGTTCGGGTGAAGCCCACGGCTTCTTCTACCCGGCGATGACCGGGGACGCCAAGTCGCCATTGGTGGTGTTCATCCATGGCGGCCCGACCTCGGCGTGCTATCCGATGCTCGATCCGCGCATCCAGTACTGGGCGCAACGCGGTTTCGCCGTGGCCGATCTCAACTATCGCGGTAGCAGCGGTTACGGCCGGGACTATCGCCAGGCCCTGCATTTGCGCTGGGGCGAAGTCGATGTCGAAGACGCCTGCGCAGTGGTTAGCCATCTCGCCGAACGTGGTTTGATCGACGGTAACCAGGCGTTCATTCGCGGGGGCAGCGCCGGAGGCTACACCGCGCTGTGCGCGCTGGCGTTCCACCAGGTATTTCGTGCCGGCGCCAGTCTTTACGGGGTCAGCGACCCAGTGGCGCTGGGCCGGGCGACGCACAAGTTCGAGGGCGACTACCTGGACTGGCTGATCGGTGATCCACAACAGGATGCCGAACGCTACGCCGCCCGCACGCCGTTACTGCATGCGGGCAACATCCGCGTGCCGGTGATCTTCTTTCAAGGCGAGCTGGATGCCGTGGTGGTGCCGCAGCAGACCCGCGACATGGTCGAGGCCCTGCAGGACAACGGCATTCTGGTCGAAGCCCATTACTACGCAGATGAACGCCACGGCTTTCGCAAAGCCGGCAACCAGGCGCATGCACTGGAGCAGGAATGGTTGTTCTATCGGCGGGTGATGGCGTTCGCCAATTGAACCGCCTCAACGCTTGGCAATGATGTACACCGCATGCACGATGCCCGGAATGTAGCCGCACAACGTCAGCAGAATGTTCAGCCAGAACGCTCCGCCGAACCCCACTTGCAGAAACACACCCAGTGGCGGCAACAGAATGGCGATGATGATGCGGATAAAGTCCATGGACGCAGCTCCTGATTGAAGTGGGCTCACGCGAGCCCATAACCTATCGACCTATACCGTTGGTCAGGGTTCAGCCCGATTGTTCAGGCCAATGTACCCAGGCAATGTTTCTGAACGATGCAACCGCCAAAAAAAACGCCCCACGCCAAAAGAACCAGGCGTGGGGCGTGCGTTATACCGCGAGACGGTTCGGGAATTCGTGCAGGAAACGTCCGCTCAGACGGCAATCCCTTTGCGGCATTGCAGCTGCGCGGTGCGCACGCGGGAGAAGGCGCGGGCCAGGCGCAGCAGCATTTCATCGATGTTGGATTTGCTGACCGTCAGCGCCGGGGTGAATCGCAGGCAATCGGCTTGCGGCGCATCGAGCAACAGCCCTTCGTACAACGCGGCCTTGACCACGGCGTCGGCTGAGTCGTCGGAGAGGGTCAGCCCCCAGAGCAGCCCTTGTCCACGCAGTTCGCCGTGGCCGTAACGATGGGACAAGCGCTGCAGGCCTTCGCGCAGGTGCTGGGCCATTTCCCCGACATGCTCAAGAAAGCCTTTGTCCTGCACGCTGTCGAGCACCGCCAGGCCGGCAGCGCTAAGCAGCGCATTGCCATGATGGGTACCGCTCATTTCGCCCGTTTCGAAGCAGCAGGCCTTGCCGCGCGCCAGCAGCGCCGCCACCGGTACGCCACCGCCAAGCCCTTTGCCGAGCACGACAATATCGGCCCGCACGCCGTAGGACTGCTCTGCCAGCAAGCTGCCACAGCGACCGATACCGGTCTGCACTTCGTCGAAGATCAGCAGGATGCCCAGTTCGCGACACAGGCGCTCGACCCCTTTGAGGTAATGCGCAGTGGCCGCAATCACCCCGGCTTCACTCTGGATCGGCTCAAGCATGATCGCCACGGTCCGCTCATCCACCGCCGCATTCAGCGCCGCAAGATCGTTGAAGGGGACGCGGCTGAAGCCCGGAAGCTGCGGCTCGAAACGGTTGACCAGGGTCGAACCGTCCGACGCTGAGATCGTCCCCAGGCTACGACCATGGCAAGCCTGGTTGGCCACGATGATGCGCGAAGCGCCACCGCGATGCTGCTGACCCCATTTGCGCGCCAGCTTGATCGCCGCCTCACAGGCCTCGCTGCCACTGTTGAGCAGGTACGCCTGGTCGCTGCCCGTGCTGGCACACAGTCGCTCGGCGAGCTTGAGCATGCCGCGGTTATGCAGGGCGAAACCGGGATTGATCAGCGCTTGCGCCTGCGCGGTAATGGCACTGACCAGTGCCTTGGGGCTGTGGCCGAGGCTGTTGGCGCCACCGCCCTGGGAGAAGTCCAGATAGGCGCGGTCATCGCTGTCCCACAACCAGGAACCCTGTCCGCGGGCAAAAACCTGTTGGGGCCGTTCAACACTGGGCATCAGGTACTCGCTGCAAAGATTGTCGTCCCTGGACGGGGAGCAATTGTCTACGAGCAAATCATCGAGACTGGGCGCGTTTCGACGCAGGCTGAACAGATTCATGGGTTCAACCCTCGCAGCAGGTTTTTTGCGTTACCTATGCAAGCGCCATCGAAGCAAAGGGTGTTCATCGCGTTCCGGGGCCCTGTAAGCCGTGTGAATACGGTTAGACTAGGCTCAGCCAAGGCGATGAGCCATTTCGATTTCCCAGCATTTTCGATAAGCATTACTTATGGATTTCAAGCAACTGCGTTATTTCGTCGCGGTCTATGAAGAGGGCCATGTGGGCCGGGCGGCCGAGCGGCTGTCCATTTCCCAGCCGGCGCTGTCCCAGCAGATCCGCCAGCTCGAGCAAACCCTCGATGTGAGCCTGTTCGAACGCAGCAGCAAACGCCTGTTGCCGACCCTTGCAGCCCATACGCTGTACAACCATGCCCTGCCCCTGCTCGACGGCCTGCAACGGGCACGCGAAGCACTGGGCAACTTCAAGGGGCACGCACTGCGCACCCTGGCCATTGGCGTACTGCAAACCGTGCACACCAGCCTGGTGCCGCAAATGCTCGAGCGGGTGCGCAAGGCGCAGCCCCATCTGGTGGTGCAGATCTATGAACTGACGGGGCTGGAAATCGAGCGGAGACTGCTCAATGGATCGCTCGACATCGGCATCGGCTACTTGCCACCACGCCAGCCGGGCCTGCACGGAGTGCTGCTGTACGAGGACGAACTGACGCTGGTCATCCCGGCAGACCATCCCTTGCGCGAATTCAAGAAAGTCTCCATGAGCCAGGCCGCCGAGCTGCCGATGTTGCTGCTGGGCGAAGAGTTCCAGATTCGCCAGATCTGGCAGACGCAACTGGCCAGCCTGGGACGACGTCCGCAGGTGCAGGCCGAGTTGAACAACATGGCTGGCATTCTCGACAGCCTGCCGCACACGCGACTGGCGACGGTACTGCCCGGACGCTCGCAGAAGACCCACGGCACCCAGGAACTCTTGTGGAAACCCCTGAGCGAGCCGCGGGTGCCACTCAAAGTCGGCTTGGTCTGTCGCGATGTGCAACGGCAACAGGCATCGCTGGCCTTGCTGCGCACGCTGCTGGAGGAGGTGATCAATGGCCCGGATGAGCGCTTGAACAGCCCGCCGGCACTGGATGGCCTGGGCTGAACACTTTTCTCGAGACAAAAGAAAACCCCGCCGAAGCGGGGCTTTGCAGACTGTTTCCCTGACATCCATTTCACTCCGCCGTCCTGGCAGAATCCTACGTGTCCGTGTTGTTACTTTGCGCTTCCTGCGCTACGTCCATGAGAAGTAGATTAGCCGTGGATCCAATTTACGACTATGGGAGAACAGCAGCACGTCATGTAAGAGAATGCTTACATAAGGTTACAACATCAGAATTGCCCGGCATCCAGCAGGAACAGCGATTCGCTACCGGCCTTCACCGACGCGCTCAACGAGTGAATACGCGGCAGCAAGCGGGCGAAATAGAAGCGTGCGGTGCCCAGTTTGCTGGCGTAGAAGTCGTCCTGGGTTTCTTTGCCCAAGGCGGCCTTGGCCATCAATGCCCACATGTAGGCATAGGCCACGTAGCCAAATACCTGCAGGTACTCGACCGACGCCGCACCGATTTCATTCGGGTTGTTTTTCGCCCGGTCCAGCAACCATGCCGTCAGCTCGTCAAGGGTCGTCACCGCATCGTTGAGCGGCTTGGTGAACTCCGCCAGGTCCGCGCTGGCCGTTGCGGTGAAGTGGCGAATCTCGTCGGCAAACAGATTGTAGAAAGCCCCGCCGCTGCCGACGATCTTGCGCCCCACCAGGTCCAGCGCCTGGATGCCGTTGGTGCCTTCGTAGATCTGGGTGATGCGCACGTCGCGCACCAGTTGCTCCTGGCCCCACTCACGGATGTAACCGTGGCCGCCGAACACCTGCTGGCCGTGAACCGTGGTTTCCAGGCCCAGGTCGGTCAGGAACGCCTTGGCCACCGGGGTCAGCAAGGCCACCAGGTCTTCTGCGCGCTTGCGCGTGGTGGCGTCTTCGCTGAACTTGGCAGTGTCCAGTTGCATGGCCACGTAGGTTGAGAAGGCGCGGCCGCCTTCGTTCGAGGCTTTCATGGTCAGCAACATGCGACGCACGTCCGGGTGGACGATGATCGGGTCTGCGACCTTATCTTTGTTCTGCGCGCCGGTCGGCGAACGGCTCTGCAGGCGATCGCGGGCGTACTCGACGGCATTCTGGTAAGAGCGCTCGCCGGTGGCCAGGCCCTGGATGCCGACGCCCAGACGCTCGTAGTTCATCATGGTGAACATCGCCGCCAGGCCTTTGTTCGGCTCGCCAACCAGGTAACCCACGGCCTCGTCGAAGTTCATCACGCAGGTCGCAGAGGCCTGGATGCCCATCTTGTGCTCGATCGAGCCGCAGTTTGCCGGGTTGCGCGCGCCCAGGCTGCCGTCGGCATTGACCATGAACTTGGGCACCAGGAACAGCGAAATCCCTTTAGGGCCAGCTGGCGCATCCGGCAGTTTGGCCAGCACCAGGTGGATGATGTTTTCGGTCAGGTCGTGTTCGCCACCGGTGATGAAGATCTTGGTGCCGCTGACCTTGTAGGAACCGTCGGCCTGAGGCTCGGCCTTGGTGCGGATGATCCCCAGGTCTGTACCGGCGTGCGGTTCGGTCAGGCACATGGAACCGGCCCAGACCCCGGCGTACATGTTCGGCAGGTAGGCGGCCTTCAGTTCTTCACTGGCGTGGGCGTTGATCGACAGGCAAGCACCGGCGGTCAGCATCGGGTACAGGCCGAACGCCAGGCTGGCCGAGTTGACCATTTCTTCGACCTGGGCCGACACGGCCTTGGGCATGCCCATGCCACCGTAGGCCGGATCACCACCGACACCGACCCAACCGCCTTCAGCGTAGGTCTGGTAAGCCTGTGGGAAACCAGCTGGCGTGGTGACGGCACCGTCCGCCCAGTGGCAACCTTCCTCGTCAGCCGCACGGCTCAGGGGCGCGACGCTTTTGCTGGTGACCTTGCCGGCTTCTTCGAGAATGGCTTCGACCGTTTCAGCATCAATGGAGTCGGCCAGTGCTGGCAGCTCGGCCCAGAGTTTGGCGACCTCGAATACTTCATTGAGGACGAAGCGCATATCGCGCAGGGGCGCTTTGTAGTCAGCCATGGCAAACCTCGCAAGATCTAAACAGGTGGTTCGTAGGAAAGATGATTTCTTTGGGTCCGAGTGTAACCCAACAACTTTTGCGACACATAGGGTCAGCACATGACTGTTTTGTAATTTTTAGTCATTGATGTTTACACGTTAAAACGCCTTCGCGGGCAAGCCTCGCTCCTACAGGTCTGCGTCGTACACAGAATGCGCGAACGACTTGGTCCCTGTAGGAGCGAGGCTTGCCCGCGAAGCGTTTTCAGCCATTCATCAGAGGGCAAACAACTCCGCCGGCAACTGCATCAGGCAATCACTCCCCGCCTCAATCGCCATCCGATGAGCCTCGGTACGCGGCAATAAACGCTTGAAGTAAAACTCACTGGTCGCCAGCTTGGCCCGGCAGAAATCCGCATCGCCGCTACCAGCATCGAGCTGTGCCTGCGCCACCAATGCCATGCGCAACCACAGATAGCCGAGGATGATGTAACCGCTGTACATCAGGTAATCCACCGATGCGGCGCCGACTTCATCCGGGTTGTCCATCGCCGCCATGCCGATCCTGGTCGTCAACTCACCCCATTGCTGATTCAGGTCATGGAGCCGGGCCACATAACTGCCCAACTGTGGATGCCCGGCATTGGCCGCGCAAAACGTGTGGACGATTTTAGTGAAGCCGCGCAACAGCCTGCCCTGGCTGCCAAGGACTTTGCGCCCGAGCAGGTCCAGCGCCTGGATGCCGTTGGTGCCCTCATAGATCGGCGCGATCCGGCAGTCGCGGACCAACTGCTCCATGCCCCACTCACGAATGAAGCCATGGCCACCAAACACCTGCATGCCATGGTTGGTCACTTCCAACCCGGTTTCGGTCATGAAGGCTTTGCAGATCGGCGTCAGGAAGGCCAGCAGGTCTTCGGCGCCCTGGCGCGCCGTTGCATCCGCGCTCAAGTGCGCAATGTCGAGCAACTGCGCCGTGAAGTAAGTCAGTGCCCGGTTGCCTTCGTTGAAGGCTTTCATGGTCAGCAGCATCCGACGTACATCCGGATGCACGATGATCGGGTCGGCGGCTTTTTCCGGCGCCTTGGGGCCTGTCAAAGCGCGCATCTGCAAACGGTCGTTGGCGTACTTGATCGCGCCCTGGAAGCTCGCTTCGCCCAGACACAAACCTTGCATGCCCGTGCCGAGTCGCGCGTGGTTCATCATGGTGAACATGCAGTTGAGGCCCTTGTTCGCTTCCCCGATCAAAAAGCCCTTGGCCCCGTCGAAATTCAGCACGCAAGTGGCCGAAGCCTTGATCCCCATCTTGTGCTCGATGGAACCGCAGGAAACCCCATTGCGCTCGCCCGCTTCACCCGCGGCATCGGGCAGGAACTTGGGCACGATGAACAGCGAAATGCCCTTGGTCCCGGCCGGTGCATCCGGCAGCTTCGCCAGTACCAGGTGAATGATGTTGGCGCTCATGTCGTGCTCGCCGGCGGAGATGAAAATCTTGCTGCCGGTGATCGCGTAACTGCCGTCGGCCTGAGGCACGGCGCGGGTCTTGATGATGCCCAGGTCGGTGCCGCAATGGGCTTCGGTCAGGCACATGGTGCCGGTCCATTGGCCAGCGGTGAGTTTGCTCAGGTAGGTTTGTTTCTGTTCCTGGGTGCCATGGGCGTGGATCGCCGACATGGCGCCATGGGTCAGGCCGGGGTACATGCCCCAGGACGTGTTGCTCGAACCCACCATCTCGCTGATGACCAGCCCCAGTGAGCCGGGCAAGCCCTGACCGCCATACGCCGGATCAGCCGCCAGGCCATGCCAGCCACCCTCGACGTATTGGGCGAAAGCCTGCTTGAAGCCTGCAGGTGTCGTGACCACACCGTTGTCGAAATGGCAGCCCTCTTCGTCGCCGCTACGGTTGAGTGGCGACAGCACGTTCTCACAGAACCTGGCGCCCTCTTCGAGGATCGCGCTGAGCATGTCCGGGCTGGCATCGGAGGCGCCGAGCTTTGCGTAGTTGCTGTGGAAATCGAAGACGTGGTCAATCAAAAAGCGCATGTCGCGCAGGGGGGCCTTGTAGGCGGGCATGGTCATTTCTCCGGCAGTAGATGACTCAAACCTACTGCCGCCGCCTCGCCCTTCACAATGACAGTCCAGACGCTGAATGCGCCGTCATCACTCAACCGCAGCGGCGTCCATGCGCACGGCGCCACGGCGGCTCTGCCCGAACGCCATTACGCAATTGCGCCCGGCGCCCTTGGCGCTGTAAAGCGCTTCGTCAGCGGATTTGAGCACCCGCTCGGGCGTGCGTTGCTCCACGCGCTCGGCAACGCCGATGCTGACAGTCACCGACACACTCGAGGCACTGGCGCCGGCGCGACGCTGGCGGCCCTGATTGTCATCCTGTGGACGGCTGTCCTGATTGCGCAGACGAATGTTGTAGGTGGCGATGGACTCGCGAATGTCTTCCAGGTGCGGCATGCACTCTTCGAGGGTCTTGCCGGCAAACACCAGGGCGAATTCCTCACCGCCATAGCGATAGGCCTTCCCGCCTCCGCCGATTTTCGAGAGTTTGCTGGCGACCAGTCGCAGCACCTGGTCACCCACGTCATGACCGTGGGTGTCGTTGAATTTCTTGAAGTGGTCGACGTCACTCATGGCCAACACATAGTTGCGCCCCAGGCGCTGCATGCGCTCATTCAACGCACGACGCCCCGGCAGCCCGGTCAGTTCGTCACGGAAGGCCATTTGATAGGCCTCATGGGCAACGGCGGCGGCAATCATCAGCATCACCTGGCTGCACATGATGTTCAGGGTGAAGGGCAGGATGAAGGTTTTCGGCAACATCCAGAACAGCCCGAGCAATCCCACCAGCTGTGCCGCATGCAGGGGTCTTGGGTGGCGCCAATACTGGTAGGCCAGCAGCCCGAACGCTGCGATGAACACCGGATAGGACAGCTGGATCAGGCTCATCCAGGCGCCGTGCAAGGCCGGCCAGCGAATCTCCGCCAGCCACGCCAGCAACGCCTGTGGGTAACTTTGTTCAAGCGCCAAGGCGACGCTGCCGACAGCCAGCAACACGGCGAAACGAGCGACCATGTCCTGGAACAGGTGCGTACGCTCCTGCCACGCGGCGAATACGCCGAACAGCAACGGCAACAGCAGGCAACACAAATGGAAAACCACCGCGGCGTCGTCACGCACCTTGCCATTGTCACGGTAGTAATCGGTCTGCGTGTCGAGCAGGAAGTAGGCGATGTACACCGTGACCATCAGAAACAGCTCACGCTGGCGTCGGTAAACCGCACAGTAGGCACCGCCGAGTAATAGCACCAGGGTTGGCAGCACGTTGAACAGCGACGTGAAGAAAACGTTCAAGTCCTTGATGTAGGCAGCCGCAAGCCCCGCCAGTAACAGCAGTAAGGACGGCAAAAAATGACTCACACGCATAGGGGAAGAACGCGGCAAAGGTAAGGCTCCGACCCGTCATATCAATTGATGGCAATGTGCCAACAACTGTAACGGCACCAACCCCGACTTACTGAGTGAATTTTTGTAAAACAGCGTCACGAGCGGCAATCAACGCCGCCCGTGACGCCAGGGGAATTCACTCAGAGGTCGTTATAGAACGGCTGCAATGGCCCCTCCTCGGGCCTGCGGCCCTCGGCACCGATCGGTTTGAGCTGGATGTTGGCGTCCAGGGCTTGCCGGGTGGTGATCTTCGGGCTGACCGGTTTTTGCGTCACGGCATTCTCATCACCCACGTGGCCCTGCGGCAGCACCAGCGACGGATGATCGAACGGCGCCCGTTCCCAAGCGACTCGCGGATCGGTCAGCCCGACTTCCAGGAATTTGACCAGTGCATCGATCTCATCCGGCGTCAGGTTCAGGTTTGTCATGTCCGGATCAAGGTTCGAGCCGTTGTGCTGATTGACCGACGGGTGCTCGAACCCGCTGGTGTTGCTGGCGTCCTCACCGCGCCGGTCACCGCCACGGTTGTAGAACTCCATGACCTGCTTGAGGGTGGCGCGGCTGCCATTGTGGAAATACGGCCCGGTCAGCGCGATGTTGCGCAGCGTCGGGGTCTTGAAGGCGCCATCGACCGCATCGCGGAAACCCACGTTGGGCTGCAGCGTTGCATCGCAAGGCAATGCTGCGCTCAAGGGCGCTTCGAAGGTGCACACATCGACATCCAGCGGGTCAGGGATCTTCCCGCCCTGCAGCAGGGTGTTGTACTGACGGGTGAAGGACAACGGGTTGCCCCAGGCATCGGCGCCACCGAGTGCCAGGTCTTCCGAGGTGGGGCGCACACCGGTGTTATAGAAGCCGTTGTCATAGAGCGTGGTCAGGTTATCTGCCATGACCATGCGTTCGATGCGCTCGCGGGGGTGCAATTGCAAGCGGCTGGCGGCATTGGTCAACTCGGCACCGCCGTGGCAGCTGACGCACTTGCCCTTGCCCAGGAACAGATTCATGCCCTGGACTTGCTGGTCGTTCATGGCCGTGTGATTGCCTTGCAGATAGGCGTCCAGCGGCGCCTGGTCCGATACCAGCGTGGCTTCATACATCTGGATCGCCAAGCCGAAGAACAAAGGGAAATTGGCTTCCATCTGGGTGTAGGGCGCACCGCCCACCAACACATTCTGCGTGGCATTCCACAGCCGTGGCTGGAACGCGTTCTTGATCAGTTCACGATACGTCGGACGACGCGCCCCGGAAACCGGGCCGAGCACCGAGTCGGTGGACGAGATCCGCTGCTGCTTGAGCATCAGCGTGTCGAGCATGCGACGGCCAATGTCGGCGAAAGTGCGCCCACCACAGGACATCTCGACCGCGCTGCCCGGTGGCCCCACGGCTTGCGAGGCGGCCGAGGCATCGTTGAGCGCCAGCCGTACCTTGACCGCCACGGTACTGCGTTCATTGGTCACGTAGATCCCGGCATCGGGATCGCGATTGCCAAAGGGCGAGAAGCCGTTGAACACGTTATTGGCCCTGCCGTCCCAGAAGTTGCGCACGTTGAACGCGGCGTTGATCACCGACGGCGCATTGCGCCCGGTGCTGCGCCGGACATTGATGCCACCGACCTGGAAGATGCCGTCCGGTTGCTGGGTGCACTTGTCGAAACGCGGCTGGTTGGGCTTGACGAAGTTGGCGTCGAACACCCCTTGCGAGCCGATCACGTCATCGCTCGAATAGAGGATAGGCGAGTTGCGATCCAGGGGATTGGTCAGCACATGGGTCGGGAAGTCGGCTTTCTTGAGCAGGTAGTTCGGGCCGCCCTTGCCCCCGGAAAGGGTCGTATAGGCAGGCACATCGCCAGGGATATCGGACGCGACGAACGGCTTGTTGAAGATCGACGCGACGTTGGCATTGGTGTGCGCCTGGCCGGGGTTGATCTGGTTGGTGGTTCGGTGATCCACCCCGGCGTGATAGTGGCAGGAGGCACAGGCGGTGGTGCTGTCGCTGCCGATTTCCATGTCCCAGAACAGGGCCTTGCCGAGAAGGACGGCCGCTGAGCGATTGAGCACATAGTCGGTCATCAGGTCGACCTTGCGCCCGCCTTCGGTACCGGAAGGATCGGGCGGGGTCATGCCGCGCAGCGACTGCAGTGTCGGCACCTCGGGTACGGGCGGGTCGACCTCGGCCGGGTCAGCGGCAAAAACACCGGCGCTTATCAGCACGCCCGCTAACGCGCAGACCAAGGGTTTTGTTCGAAGGATGCGCAAGGACTTCAGCATGATGTCACTCCCGATTCAGAGCGGAGCTGCCAGGGCTCCGGTAACCCGTCGCGAGTTGGACTCATGGCCAGCAATCGTGCTGACACTGCAAGATGAAACTCAAGTTGCAGCGCACAGGGCATTACCGCACTGGCAAAGTGCTCGCAAGTCTTGACTAATAGCTGTTGGTTCGTCGCACTGCGGCGACGCTTACTTGCACTGTAGTCGTAACAAAACATTTCAAAGAAGTATTTTTATATTTTTGCTCGTTTGAATTGAATCACAGCGAATTCCGCAACTTTGGTGAAATGTCTCCCCCGACACTGGGTAAAAGTCCCCGTAAACGGCCGTGATTGGGCCTTTCAGGTCGAGACCTGGGCATATCAGCGCGTTGGCAAAGTATTTGCTCAATGGCAATTAACCGGCTAGCGGAAGGGCTCGAATGAAATATTCTCGCAAATAAATCTGAAACGGCTAATTGCACTTTCAGCAACTAACCCTGCACGCTTATTTTTATTGAATAAAAACCTTAAACAAAAAAAACCGCTGTTCCCGAAGGAACAGCGGCTCTTGAACAAACGCGTTAAGACTTAGTAGCCCAGCGCGAAGTCCTCTTCTTTCATGTCCATCAGGTTGTTGGCGCCCGACAGCATGGTTGCAACGTGAGTGCGGGTGCGCGGCAGGATACGCTGGAAGTAGAAGCGCGCAGTCTGCAGCTTGGCGTTGTAGAACGCCTGGTCGGACGTGCCGGCAGCCAGTTTCTCGGCAGCCAGGCGTGCCATGTCAGCCCAGAAGTAGGCCAGGCAGGCGTAACCGGAGTACATCAGGTAGTCCACGGAGGCCGCGCCGACTTCTTCGCGATCTTTCATGGCAGCCATACCGACCTTCATGGTCAGTTCGCCCCATTCCTTGTTCAGCGCAGCCAGCGGCGCGACGAACTCTTTGACAGCTTCGTTGCCTTCGTTGGTCTGGCAGAACTTGTGGACGATCTTGGTGAAGCCTTTGAGCGCCTCGCCTTGAGTCATCAGCACTTTACGGCCCAGCAGGTCGAGTGCCTGGATGCCGGTGGTGCCTTCGTACAGCATCGAAATGCGGCTGTCGCGAACGTTCTGCTCCATGCCCCACTCGGCGATGAAGCCGTGGCCGCCGTAGATTTGCACACCGTGGTTGGCCGATTCGAAACCAACTTCGGTCATGAAGGCCTTGGCGATCGGGGTCATGAAGGCCAGCAGTGCGTCGGCTTTCTTCTTCTCTTCTTCGTCCACGCCGTACTTGACGATGTCGACCTGTTTGGCAGTGAAGTAAACCATCGCGCGGTTGCCTTCGGCGAATGCCTTCATGGTCAACAGCATGCGACGTACATCCGGGTGCACGATGATCGGGTCAGCGGCTTTTTCCGGCGCTTTCGGCCCGGTCAGCGAGCGCATTTGCAGACGATCGCGAGCGTATTTCAGGCCGCCCTGGAAACCGATTTCGGCGTGGGCCAGGCCTTGCAGCGCGGTCCCCAGACGTGCGGTGTTCATGAAGGTGAACATGCAGTTCAGGCCTTTGTTCGCCGGGCCGATCAGGAAACCGGTGGCCGCGTCGAAGTTCATCACGCAGGTGGCGTTGCCGTGGATGCCCATCTTGTGTTCCAGGGAACCACAGGACACAGCGTTACGCGCACCGATAGAACCATCGGCGTTTGGCAGGAACTTCGGCACGATGAACAACGAAATGCCTTTGGTGCCAGCCGGTGCATCCGGCAGGCGGGCCAGCACGATGTGCACGATGTTGTCGGCCATGTCGTGTTCACCGGCCGAGATGAAGATCTTGGTGCCGGACACTTTGTAGGAACCGTCGGCCTGAGGCTCGGCCTTGGTGCGCAACATGCCCAGGTCGGTGCCGCAGTGCGGTTCGGTCAGGCACATGGTGCCGGTCCATTCGCCGGAAACCAGCTTGGTCAGGTAAGCCTCTTGTTGCTCAGGCGTGCCGTGCTCGGAAATGGTGTTCATCGCACCATGGGACAGGCCCGGGTACATGCCCCACGACCAGTTGGCTTCGCCGACCATTTCGCTGACTGCCAGACCCAGGGATTCCGGCAGGCCTTGGCCGCCGTGCTCCACATCGTGGGCCAGGCTTGGCCAGCCGCCTTCGACGAATTGCTTGTAGGCCTCTTTGAAACCGGTCGGCGTCTTAACGCCGGACTCGCTCCAGGTGCAGCCTTCGGTGTCACCCACGCGGTTCAGCGGAGCCAGCACCTGCTCACAAAACTTGGCGCCTTCTTCGAGAATGGCGTCAACCATGTCCGGAGTTGCGTCTGCACAAGCCGGAAGGCTCTGATAGTGCGCTTCGTAGCCGAGCAGTTCGTCACGAACGAAGCGAATATCACGCAAGGGGGCCTTGTAGTCAGGCATAGCGATAAACCTCTGCTGATGTAACCGGGAGTGAGCGACCGTTGTCGAAACGATCAAACAGTTGTTTGAAACATACGTTTACGCCCAAATCTTGTCAAGCACCGATCTTTCGCCATTCGTCATTCCATGACCAATAAGCGCACACGCGAGCCTGACGCCATTGCACGAGCAACGCGCAGCGCGAGAAAGAGGATAGGTACGGGACTCACGCTGAAAGCGTACCGTCAGCCGGTGCGCTTTCAGCGTGAGTTCAGGCGTAGGTGTCGATCAGGGTGCCGAGCACTTCATCGGAAGCCTTGGCGACTTTGGCGCCCAGCTCCACCTGAAACCGGCCTTCGGCCATTTCGATGTTATGGCTCACGAGGTCCGATTGCCGACTGCGGTCGACCGAACGCAGGCGATCGGCCTGGGCTTCGGAGGATTGGCTGGTCGCCGAACGCTCGATCGTCGTGCTGGCGATTTGTCCGGCAGCTTGATCGACACGGTTCTGCCCTGCCTGAACGGTGCTCAGGCCGGCATAAAAAGCGGTATTTCCCGAGATTTCCATGGAAGTGCTCGTCCCTGCAAAAAGACTCATCAATGGTCAAAGAGCCATCAACGTTCATTGAAGCAGACATACCGAGAAACCGCCCGTCAAAAACGCTAATGGCACCGTGCCGCCATCGCCAAATCCTAGTCCAGCAGGTCCAGTTGCAGATGCTCCGCCACCGCTTCGGCCGTGACTACCTTGAGCTTCGGCACCCGGCCCAGGCAGGGCGCCGGGAGGCGTTCGGCGAGGGTCGCGAGGTTTTCTTCCAGGCGCGCGGTCTTCGGATCGATGATGTTCGCCACCCATCCCGCCAACTGCAGACCGTCCCGGGCAATCGCCTCGGCCGTCAGCAATGCGTGGTTGATGCACCCCAGGCGCACACCGACCACCAGGATGACCGGCAGGCCCAGCGCCATCGCCAGGTCTGACAGGTTGTCCTGGTCCGCCAAGGGCACGCGCCAGCCTCCAGCCCCCTCGATCAGGGTGAAGTCGGCCTGCATGTCGAGTATCTGTTGCATCGGAGTCAGCAGCGATTGCACGGTCAAAGCGATGCCGGCCTCACGCGCGGCCAGGTGCGGCGCAATCGCCGGCTCCAGCGCCAGCGGATTGACCTGGGTGTAGGTCAAGGGCACCGAACACTCCGCCAGCAGCGCCAGCGCGTCAGCATTGCGCAAGCCCTTGGGCGTCACCGAGCAGCCAGAGGCCACCGGCTTGCCCGCAGCTGTACTTAACCCGGCTGATCGCGCGGCATTCAACAGACCTGCGGCAATCGTGGTTTTGCCGACATCGGTGTCGGTACCGGTGATGAAATACGCGGAGCTCATAAGGGTTTCTCCAAAACGGCGTACACCACTTGATAAGTCGCCGGCAGGCCTTTGGCCTGACGAAACTGCTCATAAGCCTCGACCAGGCCGAGAATCCGCGCCCGACCGGTCAAGCCGCCCGGACGCCCGGGGTTCAGGTTGTGCGCCCCCAAGGCCTTGAGTTCATGGGTCAGGCTGCGCACGTCCAGGTAATGCAGCACATGCGCCTGGTTTTCCAGGCTGATCGCCCGCAAGCCGCTGGCTGCGCACAGCTGTTGATAAACGTTGAACTCGCGGAAGCGGTTGACGTGCACCATGCCATCCACCTGACGCCAGCTGTCACGCAGCTCGAACAACGTGCCCACACAGAGACTAGCAAATGCAAAGACACCGCCCGGTTTGAGCACTCGATGCGCTTCGCTGAGCACCGACGCGAAGTCCCCGCACCACTGCACGGCCAGGCTGGAGAAAATCAGGTCGCACGTTGCATCGCGCAACGGCATTCGCTCGGCGTCGCCAGCGATGAAGTGTGTAGCCCCGCCCAATGGCCGGGCGTGATTGAGCATGCCTTCGGCGATGTCCAGCGCCACGCCCTGGCCGTCGGGAAAACGCTCACCCAATGCACGACTGAAATGGCCGGTGCCGCACCCAAGATCGAGCCAGCGCCGGGGCACGAACGCCTGCGGCAAACGGCGCAGCAATTGGCCACCGACGTCACGTTGCAACTCGGCCACGCTGTCGTAGCTGGCCGCTGCACGGGAAAACGAGGCGGCTACCTGGCGCTTGTCGGGCAAACCGCCGGGCAATTGGGGGAAGGATAAATCAG
The DNA here is from genome assembly GCF_013416725.1 of Pseudomonas sp. SbOxS1. Classification (NCBI taxonomy): domain Bacteria; kingdom Pseudomonadati; phylum Pseudomonadota; class Gammaproteobacteria; order Pseudomonadales; family Pseudomonadaceae; genus Pseudomonas; species Pseudomonas sp. SbOxS1. The sequence goes on along the minus strand of NZ_JAAVXC010000002.1, from coordinate 632,544 downwards.
TCATCGCCGCACTCATGCAAAAAGGCCTGGATCGCCCCCGCGACACCGTGGGGATTTTCCAGAAGGAACGCGTGGCCGGCCTGTTCGATCAGGCCGATTTCAACATCCGGCAGCAACGCCAACAACGCCTCGGCGGCTTCGGCCGGCACCAGTTCGTCGAGGCCGGCAAACAGGTGCAATTGCGGACCGCGGAAGGTCTGCAGGGCCTGGCGGGTGTCCAGTTGCGCGAGCAACTCCAGGCCACTCATCAGCACGGCCGCCGTGGAGTGTGGCGCGCCCCCGAGCAACAGCCTCGACAGGCCACGCGGGTCTTCCCCACCTTGGGCGCAAAGCAATGAAAAACGCTTCAAGGTCGTGCGCGGATCGGCAGCGCAACCCGCCAGGAAAGCATCGAACGTTTCGCCGGGCATTGCGCTGGTCCATTGTTCATGGCTCACGAAAGAAGGGTTGCTCGCCAGGGTCAATAGGCCACAGCAACGGTCGCCACGGCGCGCCGCCAACTCGGACGCGAGCATGCCACCCAGCGACCACCCGCCCAGCCAGGCGTCCTGTGGCACGCTGGCGTCGAGTTCATCGAGCCAGTGCTCAAGATTGCTCGATTCCAGCTCCGGCAGGGGCTCGATTTCGACTCGCAGGTGTTCGTCCAGGCCCTGCAAGGCTGCGGCCAAGGGTTGCAGCGGCGAAATTCCGAGGCCCCAGCCGGGCAGCAGAATCAGTCGATCACGCATGGCCAGGCTCCGCTCCCAATCGTTGGTAACAATCGGCCAGTCCCTCTAACAATAGCTGTACTTGCGCCTCGCTATGGGCGGCGGTCAGGGTCACGCGCAGTCGGGCACTGCCGGCCGGCACGGTGGGCGGGCGGATCGCGCTCACCATCAAGCCGCGTTCGCGCAGCATCTGCGACAAGCGCACCGCGCGCCCGGCGTCACCGATCATGATCGGCTGGATCGGCGTGAAGCTGTCCATCAGCTCCAGGCCGATCTGCTCGGCGCCCTGGCGGAACTGGCGGATCAGCGTCTGCAAATGCTCGCGACGCCAATGCTCGGTGCGCAGCAGTTCCAGGCTTTTGAGCGTCGCACAGGCCAGGGCCGGTGGCTGGCTGGTGGTGTAGATGTAGGGGCGAGCGAACTGGATCAGGCTCTCGATCAACTCTTCGCTGCCGGCCACAAAAGCGCCCGCCGTTCCGAACGCCTTGCCGAGCGTGCCGACCAGTACCGGCACGTCGTCCATGCCCAGGCCGAAATGCTCGACGCTCCCACCGCCCTGGGCGCCCAGCGGGCCGAAACCGTGGGCGTCATCGACCATCAACCACGCCCCTTTGGCCCGGGTTTCCCGAGCCAGCGCTGGCAGATCGGCAATATCGCCGTCCATGCTGAAGACGCCGTCGGTGACGACCAGCGTGTTGCCGGTGGCTTTTTCAAGGCGCTTGGCGAGGCTCGTCGCGTCGTTGTGCAGATAGCGGCTGAAACGTGCGTCGGACAACAGTCCCGCGTCCAGCAGCGAGGCGTGATTGAGCCGGTCTTCGAGCACCGTGTCGCCCTGCCCCACCAGCGCCGTGACCGCCCCGAGATTGGCCATGTAGCCGGTGGTGAACAGCAGGGCACGCGGACGACCTGTGAGGTCGGCCAAGGCTTCTTCCAGGGCGTGATGCGGACCGCTATGGCCGATGACCAGATGCGAAGCCCCGCCACCCACGCCCCACTTTGCAGCCCCTGCGCGCCAGGCTTCGATCACCTGTGGGTGATTGGCCAGGCCCAGGTAATCGTTGTTGCAGAACGCCAGTAATGGCTGGCCGTCGACCACCACTTGCGGGCCTTGCGGGCTTTCGAGCAATGGGCGTTGGCGGTAGAGGTTTTCAGCACGACGGGCAGCCAGGCGTGCGGCGAGATCGAAAGACATGCAGGCCTCGACTTTCAAATGACACAGATCCCTTGTAGGAGTGAGCCTTTGTGGTGAGGGGATTTATCCCCGTTCGGCTGCGAAGCAGTCGCAAATCCAGTGCACACGGTGTATCTGATACTCCGCTAACGCAGGTTTTGGGGCCGCTGCGCGACCCAACGGGGATAAATCCCCTCACCACAAAGGCTCGCTCCTACAGGGGTTTTGCATTTCTTCAGAAGGATCGGAGATCAAACAGCCGCGTTATAAAACTGCTCGCTGCTCTTCTGCTCCACCAGCGCCTGCTCAATCGCAGCCTGATGCACTTCGTCGGCGTGTTCTTCGCGGGCTTCCGGCAGGATCCCCAAACGCCCGAACAGTTGCATGTCCTTGTCGGCCTGTGGGTTGGCGGTGGTCAGCAGTTTTTCGCCGTAGAAAATCGAGTTGGCGCCGGCGAAGAAGGCCAGGGCCTGCATCTGCTCGTTCATGGCTTCGCGGCCAGCGGACAGGCGCACGTGGGATTTTGGCATCAGGATCCGCGCAACCGCGAGCATGCGGATGAAGTCGAACGGGTCAACGTCGTCGGCATTTTCCAGAGGCGTGCCGGCGACTTTCACCAACATGTTGATCGGCACCGACTCCGGATGTTCCGGCAGGTTGGCCAGCTGGATCAGCAGGTTGGCGCGGTCATCGAGGGATTCGCCCATGCCGAGGATGCCACCGGAGCAGATCTTCATCCCCGATTCACGTACGTAGGCCAGGGTCTGCAGGCGCTCGCTGTAAGTGCGGGTGGTGATGATGCTGCCGTAGAACTCGGGCGAGGTGTCGAGGTTGTGGTTGTAGTAGTCGAGGCCGGCCTTTGCCAGCGCTTCGGTCTGGTCCTGATCGAGGCGACCGAGGGTCATGCAGGTTTCCAGGCCAAGGGCCTTGACGCCTTCAACCATCTTCAGCACGTAAGGCATGTCCTTGGCCGACGGGTGTTTCCACGCCGCGCCCATGCAGAAGCGGGTCGACCCGATGGCCTTGGCACGCGCGGCCTCTTCGAGGACCTTCTGCACTTCCATCAGCTTTTCTTTTTCCAGGCCGGTGTTGTAGTGACCGGACTGCGGACAATATTTGCAATCTTCCGGGCAAGCACCGGTCTTGATCGACAGCAAGGTCGATACCTGGACGCGGTTGGCGTCGAAATGCGCGCGGTGCACCGTCTGCGCCTGGAACAACAGGTCATTGAATGGCTGAACGAAGAGTGCTTTGACTTCGGCCAAAGACCAGTCATGACGCAAAGTTGCAGAGGTGCTGGCGCTCATGGGCGTTTCCTTTGTTTTATGCTTTGGCAGGCGACCGGGAAATGGAATTTCCGCCGGCGCATCACAGGTGTTTCGGCATATTTAAGGAAGAGCCATGCGCTGTCAACCACGATACGATAGGCCGGTTTACATCTGGTTAAAAAACAACCACAACTGTTTGCTGTGTGATGAAGCCGCCGATGGCACCACGCCCATTTGCATGGCCTGCGAAACCGAGTTGCCCTGGCTCGGCGATCACTGCCAGACCTGCGCCCTGCCCTTGCCCGCTCCCAGCATGACGTGCGGCCAATGCCTCCTGCAGCCACCGGCCTTCGAGCACGTGGTCGCACCCTGGACCTACAGCTTCCCGGTCGACAGCCTGATTACCCGCTTCAAGCACAGCGCGAAATGGCCGTTTGGCCACCTGCTCGGCGAACTTCTCGCTCAATCGCTGCACCATCGCTTCGACGATGACCTGCCGCGACCCGACACGCTGGTACCCGTGCCGATGTCTATCCGGCGCCTGCGCCAACGCGGCTTCAATCAGGCTGCGATGCTGGCGCGTTGGCTCAGTGAGCGCCTCGAGATACCTTGCGATGAACGGCTGCTATCGAGGCCCCAGGACACCAATGCCCAACAAGACCTGAACGCCCAGGCACGCAAAAAGAACCTGCACCACGCCTTCGCCCTGGCACCCGACGCATCAGTGAAGGGGCGCCACCTGGCGCTGGTGGACGACGTCCTGACCACTGGCGCCACGACGCAAGCACTGGCTTGCCTGCTGATGGAGGCAGGCGCCGCGCGGGTCGACGTCTATTGCCTGGCACGCACACCCAAACCCGGCGAGTCACCGTGACTTGACTCCCGGGCCCCGAGCCGCCAACGTCCTCACCATCGTCATAGCCCAAAGCGCCTTGCCATGTCCTTGCCTACGTTGTTGTCCCAGCACATTGTCCGTCGCCCGCAACGCATTGCCCTGCTGCAACACATCGCCGAGCAGGGGTCGATCACCCGCGCGGCGAAGAGCGCGGGCCTGAGCTACAAAGCCGCCTGGGATGCCATCGATGAGCTGAACAACCTTGCGCAGAAACCGCTGGTGGAACGCAGTGTCGGCGGCAAAGGCGGGGGTGGCGCAAAACTCTCCGCCGAAGGCGAGCGTGTGCTGCGCCTCTATCAAAGGCTGCAGGCGCTGCAAGCCCAGGTACTGGAAGCCGCTGAAGACGCCAGCGACCTTGACCTGCTCGGTCGCCTGATGCTCAGGACCAGCGCACGCAATCAGTTGCACGGAAAAATAGCGGCCATTGAAACCCAGGGCCACAACGATCGGGTTCGTCTTGAACTGGCCGAAGGCTTGAGCATCGAGGCGCAGATCACCCACGACAGCACCGTGCGCCTGGACCTGCAAACCGGCACCGAAGTCGTCGCCCTGATCAAGGCCGGTTGGCTCGATGTGCTCGGCAGCGACGACGAAGCAACACCAGGACACAATTGCCTTGAAGGCGTCATTGAAGAGATCCTCGACGCCGAAGACGGCCCCTGTGAAGTGAGAATCGGCCTGCCCAATGGCCAGACCCTCTGCGCGCTGGCCGAGCCCCGGCATTTGCAAGCGCGCAAGCTGACCTGCGGAAAACCGGTGCGTGCGCAGTTCTCGCCCTCCAACGTATTGCTCGGCACGCCGCTTTAAATACAACTGCAACAAAAGCTTCATCGCTGCCCATTAAGGTGACTGCAAAAATCGCAGGGAGCCTGATGTGAGCCTATTAGAAGAAAACCAGTCCACCGACCTCGAACGCATGGTCGGCCTCAGCCGTCGTGGCTTTATCAGCGCAGGCGCCTTGTGCGGTGCCGCCATGTTCCTCGGCGGCAACCTGCTGAGCCGCAGCGTGCTGGCCGCCAGTGTCAGCGCCGGCACCAGCCGGTTGCTGGGTTTCGAAAGTATTCCCGCCGCGACCAGCGACGCGATCAGCCTGCCACCCGGCTATAAGTCTTCGGTTCTGATCAGTTGGGGTCAGCCCCTGCAGAAAAACGGCCCGGCGTTCGACGTGAGCGGCAACGGCACCGCCGAACATCAGGAAGTCCAGTTCGGCGACAACAACGACGGCATGAGCCTGTTCGCCTTCCCCGATGACAACAATCGGGCGCTGATGGCGATCAACAACGAATACACCAACTACCGCTACCTCTACCCCCACGCTGGCATGCCGCAATCGGCGCAGGAAGTGCACAAGGCCCTGGCCTGCGAAGGCGTGTCGGTGATCGAGGTGCAGCGCGACAAGGGTCATTGGCAGTTTGTCCAGGGCTCACGCTATAACCGGCGCATTCACGGCAATTCACCGATCAAGCTGAGCGGCCCGGCCGCCGGTCATGAACTGCTGAAAACCCGTGCCGATGCGCAAGGTAAAACAGTCCTCGGCACCTTCCAGAACTGCGCCAACGGCAAGACTCCGTGGGGCACCTACCTGACCTGCGAAGAGAACTTCACCGACTGCTTTGGCAGCAGCGATGCCGAACAGAAATTCGATGGCGCACAAAAACGCTACGGCGTGGTGCCCGCCAGCAAAGACATCAACTGGCATCAACACGATCCGCGCTTCGACCTGGCGCACAACCCCAACGAACTCAACCGTCACGGCTGGGTGGTCGAGATCGACCCGTTCGATCCGCAATCGACGCCGGTCAAGCGCACCGCACTGGGCCGCTTCAAACATGAAAACGCCGCCCTGGCCGAAACCACGGACGGCCGCGCCGTGGTCTACATGGGCGACGATGAGCGCGGCGAGTTCATCTACAAGTTCGTCAGCCGCGACAAGATCAATCACCAGGACTCCAAGGCCAACCGCGACCTGCTGGACCACGGCACCCTGTACGTGGCTCGTTTCGACGCCGGCGACGGCAATGCCGATCACCCCAAGGGCCAAGGGCAATGGATCGAGTTGACCCACGGCAAAAACGGCATCGACGCCAGCAGTGGTTTTGCCGACCAGGGCCAGGTACTGATTCACGCGCGCCTGGCGGCCAGCGTGGTGAAGGCCACGCGCATGGACCGTCCGGAATGGATTGTCGTCAGCCCCAAGGACGGCCAGGTTTACTGCACCCTGACCAACAACGCCAAACGTGGCGAAGACGGGCAACCGGTGGGCGGGCCGAACCCGCGCGAGAAGAATGTCTACGGGCAGATCCTGCGCTGGCGCACCGACCGCGACGACCACGCCTCGAACACCTTTGCCTGGGACCTGTTCGTGGTCGCCGGCAACCCGCAAGTGCATGCCGGTACGCCGAAGGGCGGCTCGTCGAACATCACGCCGCAAAACATGTTCAACAGTCCGGATGGGCTGGCTTTCGATGATGCCGGGCGACTGTGGATTCAAACCGACGGCGATTCGAGCAATGCCGGTGATTTCGCCGGCATGGGCAACAACCAGATGCTCTGCGCCGACCCGGTGACCGGAGAAATTCGTCGGTTCATGGTCGGGCCGATTGGTTGTGAGGTGACGGGCATCAGTTTCTCGCCGGACCAGAAGACGTTGTTTGTCGGGATTCAGCATCCGGGGGAGAACGGCGGCTCGACCTTCCCTGAGCATTTGCCCAATGGCAAGCCGCGGTCTTCGGTGATTGCCATTACCCGTGAAGATGGCGGGGTCGTCGGCGCCTGATAGTGCCTCTTCGCGGGCAAGCCTCGCTCCTACAGGATAAGCGCCATGTTGAAATTGGCGGTGAACCCGTAGGAGCGAGGCTTGCCCGCGAAAGCGTCAGCCCAGACACCACACATCTCAAGCCCAGCCCCTAAAGCCGCCCCGTCTGCGCTACCATGCCTGGCCGGACGCAGCAGCCTGCTGCGCGCAGGAGTCAGCATGGCCCACCCGTTTGAAACGCTCACCCCAGACCTCGTGCTCGATGCCGTCGAAAGCATCGGTTTTCTCAGCGACGCCCGCATCCTGGCGCTCAACAGCTACGAAAACCGTGTCTACCAGGTTGGTATCGAAGACGCCGAGCCGCTGATCGCCAAGTTCTACCGCCCGCAACGCTGGACCAACGAAGCGATTCTGGAAGAACACCAGTTCACCTTCGAACTCGCCGAGGTCGAGGTGCCGGTCGTCGCACCGCTGATCCACAACGGTGAAACCCTGCACGAGCACAAAGGTTTCCGTTTCACCCTGTTCCCCCGCCGCGGCGGGCGCGCGCCGGAACCCGGCAATCTCGACCAGCTGTATCGCCTGGGACAACTGCTCGGCCGTCTGCATGCGGTGGGTTCGACCAAACCGTTCGAGCACCGTGAAGCGCTGGCGGTGAAAAACTTCGGCCATGATTCGCTGGCGACCTTGCTCGAAGGCAATTTCATTCCCCGCAGCCTGCTGCCGGCCTACGAGTCCGTGGCCCGCGATCTGCTCAAGCGTGTGGAAGATGCCTACAGTAATACACCGCACCAGAACATTCGCATGCACGGCGATTGCCACCCCGGCAACATGATGTGCCGTGATGAGATGTTCCACATCGTCGACCTCGACGACTGCCGCATGGGCCCGGCGGTGCAGGACATCTGGATGATGCTGGCCGGCGATCGCCAGGACTGCCTGGGTCAATTGTCGGAATTGATGGACGGCTACAACGAATTCCACGACTTCGATCCCCGGGAACTGGCACTGATCGAACCCCTTCGCGCGCTGCGCCTGATGCACTACAGCGCCTGGCTCGCCCGCCGTTGGGACGACCCGGCATTCCCGCGCAGCTTTCCGTGGTTTGGTACGGAGCGGTATTGGGGTGATCAGGTGTTGGCGTTGCGTGAGCAGCTGGCTGCCCTCAACGAAGAACCACTCAAACTCTTCTGATTCAGCCCGAAACCCTGTGGGAGCGAGCCTGCTCGCGATGACGGCATTACATTCAGCACATCTGTGGCTGACATATCGTCATCGCGAGCAGGCTCACTCCCACAGGTTTCGTGTTCACAATTGGCCAACCGATTCAGGCAGGACATTCGTAGACAAATCTCCTTACAATCCCCTCTTTGTTAGCTGCCTAAGCAAGGATTCTGCATGCAAGCCGCCAACCCGCGTCGCGGGTACATACTGGGCCTGAGTGCCTACATCATCTGGGGACTTTTCCCGCTCTACTTCAAGGCCATCGCCAGCGTGCCCGCGGTGGAGATCATCATTCACCGCGTGCTGTGGTCGGCGCTGTTCGGCGCCTTGCTGCTGATGGTCTGGAAACACCCGGGCTGGTGGCGCGAACTGCGGGAGAACCCGCGTCGGCTGGCGATCCTGGCCCTGAGCGGCACGCTGATCGCCGCCAACTGGCTGACGTATGTGTGGTCGGTGAACAACGGGCGCATGCTGGAGGCCAGCCTCGGCTACTACATCAACCCCTTGGTGAACGTGCTGTTGGGGATGCTGATCCTCGGCGAACGGCTGCGACGCATGCAATGGATTGCGGTGGGGCTGGCGGCGGTTGGCGTGGCGCAACAGGTATGGCAAGTCGGCAGCCTGCCTTGGGTGTCGCTGGTGCTGGCATTGACCTTCGGTTTCTACGGGCTGATCCGCAAGCAGGCGCCGGTCAAGGCACTCCCGGGATTGGTGGTCGAAACCTGGATGCTGGTTCCGATAGCGCTGGCCTGGTTGCTGCTCAATCCAACCGCCAGCAGCGCCCAGGCTGAATTCTGGACCACCTCCGAAGCCTGGTGGCTGGTGGCTGCCGGCCCGGTGACGCTGGTGCCGCTGGTCTGTTTCAACGCCGCCGCGCGGCACTTGCCCTACACGACCCTGGGATTCCTCCAGTACCTGGCGCCGACCCTGGTGCTGTTGCAGGCCGTCCTGCTGTTTGGCGAGCACCTGTCGTCCAGTACGTTGGTGGCGTTCATCTTCATTTGGGCTGGCCTGGCGGTTTACAGCGTCGATGCCTGGTTCAGCCTGCGCCGCCGCAGCTGATCAAAAAACACACAAACCTCTGCAGGCCACGTTATCCGTGGCCTGCACCGATCCTTCCCAAGGTTATCCACAGCGTGATCCCCGCCGTTTGTGCGCAAGTCACTGAAACTGCTGGTTTTTTGATCAATTCTTGCAAAGCCCCGGCCGGCGTGGCCTGGCGGGCGGTCTCTACAGGTTATCCACAGGCAGGTGCACGTTTAAACTGGATAACCTGATCAAGGTTCACTGCGCAGCACCAATTCCACCATCAGATCATCCGCCAGGGTTTCCAGGCGCGATTGCAATACGTCCAGAGACAGCGTCAAGGGCACCGCCAGTATCGCTTCGGCGTGGAACAGCGGCTCGCTGCTCATGGGGGCCGGGCGTACTTCGGTCACCAGCCGTTCCAGGTTCACTCCCTGCTCACTGAGCAAGCGCGTGATGTCGCGCACAATCCCCGGCCGGTCATTGCCCACCAATTCCATGGCGATCGGCTTCCAGGTGCACGATTGTTCGATACCGCTTTCGGCGATCAATACGCGAATGCCGTGGGCCGACAATCCTTGCAGGGCATCGACCAGTGCATCGTAGGCTTCCGCCGGGACCCCCACCCGAAGAATCCCGGCGAATTGCCCGGCCATGCGTGACATGCGGCTTTCCAGCCAGTTGCCGCCATGCTCGGCGATGCATTGGGCTATGCGCTCGACCTGCCCAGGCTTGTCCGGTGCAAAAACAGTGAGTACGAGGTGGTCCATGGCGCAGCCCTCTTTTGTTATTGAAAGAGAAGTATAGGCAAGGGCTAATCCTGTGTTGAATCGGCTGACGCCTTCGCGTGTAGGAGCGAGGCTTGCCCGCGAAGGCGACACCGCCGAACAACGTGTCAACCACAAATCGTGTACAACTTTTTATATTTAACTGGAACAATCTCATGCTTTTTTGAGAACATCCTCATCCCCGGCGTGACTGCAATGCGTCATGGGGTCGCAGAACGACGTAATTAGTCTAATTTTCACAAGCGCAATTCATCATGTAGTATGCCGCAGCGCGCACTACATAACGTTGGTTCGATGTCTGCCACAGGCGCAGCCGCATCCCTGAAAGCCCCGTCAGCAAGGCCCCAAAGCCGTTGATTGGTCCCCACCCAGCCGTCAGAAATGGCATGTACTGGTCGCAGGGTTTGTGGTTTAAATGGCCAGAGGCTTCATTGTTAAATTGAAGAGCTGAAAAGCGAAATAGCTGAGCAGAGTGAGGCAAGCAATGACTGAACACGTTCAAGTCGGTGGCCTGCAGGTCGCCAAAGTCCTGTTCGACTTCGTGAACAACGAAGCCATTCCCGGAACCGGCCTCACCGCCGACCAGTTCTGGGCCGGTGCCGACAAGGTCATCCATGACCTGGCGCCGAAGAACAAAGCCCTACTCGCCAAACGCGATGATTTCCAGGCTCGTATCGATTCCTGGCACCAGGAACGCGCAGGTCAAGCGCACGACGCCGTGGCCTATAAAGCCTTTTTGCAAGACATCGGTTATCTGCTGCCAGAAGCGGCCGATTTCCAGGCAACGACGCAAAACGTCGATGAAGAAATCGCCCGCATGGCCGGTCCACAACTCGTGGTGCCGGTGATGAACGCCCGCTTCGCGCTGAACGCTTCGAACGCCCGCTGGGGTTCGCTGTACGACGCGCTCTACGGCACCGACGCCATCAGCGAGGCTGACGGCGCGGAAAAAGGCAAAGGCTACAACAAGGTTCGTGGCGACAAGGTCATCGCCTTCGCCCGTGCCTTCCTCGACGAAGCGGCGCCATTGGCCGCCGGTTCCCACGTCGATTCGACACACTACAAAATCGTTGACGGCAAACTGGTCGTCGCCCTCAAAGGCGGCAGCAATACTGGCCTGCGCAGTGATGCCCAGCTGATCGGCTTCCAGGGCGATGCTTCGGCACCGACCGCGATCCTGCTGAAAAACAACGGCCTGCATTTCGAAATCCAGGTCGATGCCAGCACCCCGGTCGGCCAGACCGACGCTGCCGGTATCAAAGACATCCTGATGGAAGCCGCACTGACCACCATCATGGACTGCGAAGACTCGGTCGCCGCCGTCGACGCCGACGACAAGGTAGTGATCTACCGCAACTGGCTCGGCCTGATGAAGGGCGACCTGGCGGAAGAAGTCGCCAAGGGCGGCAAGTCGTTTACCCGCACCATGAACGCCGACCGCACCTACACCGCCGTCGACGGCAGCGAGTTGAGCCTGCACGGTCGTTCGCTGTTGTTCGTGCGCAACGTCGGTCACCTGATGACCATCGACGCGATTCTCGATAAAGAGGGCAACGAAGTGCCGGAAGGCATCCTCGACGGTCTGGTGACTGTCCTGGCGGCGATGCACAACCTGAACGGCAACACCTCGCGCAAAAACACCCGTACCGGTTCCGTCTACATCGTGAAGCCGAAGATGCACGGTCCTGAAGAAGCAGCGTTCACCAACGAGCTGTTCGGGCGCATCGAAGACGTGCTGGGCCTGCCACGCAACACCCTGAAAGTCGGGATCATGGACGAGGAGCGCCGTACCACGGTCAACCTCAAGGCCTGCATCAAGGCTGCCAGCGAGCGCGTGGTGTTCATCAACACCGGCTTCCTCGACCGCACGGGCGATGAAATCCACACCTCCATGGAAGCCGGCCCGATGGTGCGCAAGGCCGACATGAAGGCGGAAAAATGGATCGGCGCCTACGAGAACTCCAACGTCGATATCGGCTTGAGCACCGGCCTGCAAGGCCGTGCGCAGATCGGTAAAGGCATGTGGGCGATGCCCGACCTGATGGCAGCGATGCTGGAACAGAAAATCGCTCACCCGCTGGCCGGCGCCAACACCGCGTGGGTGCCTTCGCCGACTGCTGCTGCGCTGCACGCGCTGCACTACCACAAGGTCGACGTGTTCGCCCGTCAGGCCGAACTGGCCAAGCGTGCCCATGCATCGGTGGACGATATCCTGACCATCCCGCTGGCAGTGAACCCGCAGTGGACCGCCGAACAGATCCAGAACGAACTGGACAACAACAGCCAGGGCATCCTGGGTTATGTGGTGCGCTGGATCGACCAGGGCGTTGGTTGCTCGAAGGTGCCGGACATCAATGACGTCGGCCTGATGGAAGACCGTGCCACGCTGCGTATTTCCAGCCAGCACATCGCCAACTGGCTGCGTCATGGCATCGTCACCGAAGAGCAGGTGATGGCCAGCCTCAAGCGCATGGCGCCGGTGGTGGACCGTCAGAATGCCGGGGATGCGCTGTACCGTCCGCTGGCGCCGGACTTCGACAGCAACATCGCCTTCCAGGCGGCAGTCGAGTTGGTGGTGGAAGGCACCAAGCAACCGAACGGCTACACCGAGCCGGTTCTGCACCGCCGTCGTCGCCAGTTCAAGGCTGCCAATGGCCTGTAACTGAGCGTTTGCGCCGGATATGAAAAAGCCCTGGTCGAAAGATCAGGGCTTTTTTGTTCGCTTGGAATCAGTTGCGCTGCCTTCGCGGGCAAGCCTCGCTCCTACAGAAGTAAGCATCGTCCTTGTAGGAGCGAGGCTTGCCCGCGAAGGCGATTGAATAGGCAACATAGAATTTTGGTTAGGGCTCCAACCCCAACTCATGCTTGACCAACCCCAGCAACTTGCCGGTATCAATTGGCTTGAGCAGAAAATCCACCACGCTCAAGTGCATCGCCGCGATGGCGTCTTTCACGTCAGCATCGCCAGAGACGATGATGAACGGCATCGCCGCCCGCACCGACTCCCGCACCTGACGAATCAGATCCAGGCCATCGACATGTCCCATGCGCAGGTCGGTAATGACCAGTCCGATCGAGGGTTTCTCTTCCAGCATCTTGAGTGCAGTTTCGCCACTGGCTGCCGTCATGCAACGAATGCCGTCCAGTGCCAGGATCTCCGACAGCAGCTCCCGGGCGTCCTTGTCGTCGTCGACAATCAGCACCCGCTGCGGCGGCAGGTCGGGTTCCAGCATGACGGCACTGAGCGCCTGGCGCTCGGCATCACTCAAAATATCGTGGTCGGACATGGCATTCTCTACATGTTCAATTCAATTCCCCAGCACAGTGGTGAGACATCACTAAGCAGACCTTCAATGTGCACTCCGTCGGATAATTTTCCAATAGGGGCAACGTGAGGTTTTTCTCACGTTCAGGTAGGGTTTTTCCGATACTGCATCACGTTTCCAGCCTACCTAGACTTACGTCCAATGGGCACCCTGGCCGTAGGGGTCGACCATGGGTGAGTCATCCGACAACAACAATTCAAAAAAAGACTGCGGTAATGGTTATGAGTAAAGCGGACGCCTTCACACAGGCAGGGAAAACCGCGGTGTTGCAGAACATCCAGGGTACTTTGCAATTCCTCCAGCGCTTCCCGCCCTTCAACCAGATGGACCACGCTCACCTGGCGTACCTGGTGGAACAGTGCCAGCTGCGCTTCTACGCCCCCGGCGAGAGCATCATCAAGCCCGCGGACGGGCCGGTTGAACACTTCTACATCGTCAAACAGGGTCGCGTTGTCGGCGAGCGTCCGCACTCGGCCAAGGGTGGGACAGAAACCACCTTCGAAATCACGACGGGCGAGTGCTTCCCCCTCGCCGCGCTGCTGGGCGAACGTGCAACGCGCACTGAACACCTGGCCGCCGAAGACACCTTTTGCCTGCAGCTGAACAAACTTGCATTCATCAAGCTGTTCGCCATTTCCGGCACCTTCCGCGACTTTGCCCTACGTGGCGTCAGCAGCCTGTTGGATCAGGTCAATCAGCAGGTCCAACAAAAAGCCGTGGAAACCCTCGGCACCCAATACTCGCTCAACACCCGCCTGGGTGAATTGGCCATGCGCCATCCGGTGACGTGCAGCCCCACCACGCCCCTGCGTGAAGCCGTGACCCAAATGCATGAGCAGCAGGTCGGCAGCATTGTGATCGTCAATGAACATAAAGCGCCGCTGGGGATTTTCACCCTGCGTGATTTGCGCCATGTCGTGGCCAACGGCACCGGCGATTTCAACGAGGTGATCGAGCGGCACATGACCCGGTCGCCGTTTTACCTGTCTCCTGACCACAGCGCCTTCGATGCCGCGATTGCGATGACCGAGCGGCATATCGCCCACGTCTGCCTGGTCAAGGATCAACGCCTGTGCGGCGTGGTCTCGGAACGCGATCTGTTTTCCCTGCAACGGGTCGACTTGGTGCATCTGGCGCGCACCATCCGCAGCGCCCAGCGAGTGGAAAACCTGGTGCTGCTGCGCGGCGAGATTGGTCAACTGGTGGAACGCATGCTGGCCCACGGTGCATCTTCAACCCAGATCACCCACATCATCACCCTGCTCAACGACCACACCGTATGCCGGGTGATCGAGCTGACCCTGGCCGAGAAAGGCGACCCCGGCATCCCGTTCAGCTGGCTGTGTTTCGGCAGCGAAGGCCGCCGCGAACAGACACTGCACACCGACCAGGACAACGGCATTCTGTTCGAAGCACGGGACGCGGCCCACGCCGCCGAGATCCGCGGCAAATTGCTGCCCATCGCCCATCAGATCAACCACAGCCTGGCGCTCTGCGGTTTCACCCTGTGCAAAGGCAACATCATGGCCGGCAACCCCGAGCTGTGCCTGTCGAGGGTCGAATGGGCCCGACGCTTTGGCGCGTTCATTCGCGAGGCCACGCCGGAGAACCTGCTGGGTTCGAGCATCTATTTCGATTTGCGCGTGGTCTGGGGCAGCGAGCAAGGCTGCGAACAACTGCGCCGCTCAATTCTCGACCAGGTGGCCGACAACCGCCTGTTCCAGCGCATGATGGCTGAAAACGCGTTGCGCAATCGTCCTCCCGTAGGACGTTTCCGTGAGTTCGTGCTGGCGCGCAAAAATGGCGAAAAAGCCACGCTGGACCTGAAGATCCAGGGCCTGACCCCCTTCGTCGACGCCGCGCGGTTACTCGCCCTCGCCCACGGCATCGAAGCGAACAATACCCTGGAGCGTTTTCGCCAACTGGTGGCCAAGGAAATCATCGAACCACTGGACGGCGCGGCCTACGAAGAGGCCTATCACTTCATCCAGCAAACCCGCATGCAACAACATCAGCTGCAGACCCGGGAGAATTTGCCCTATTCCAATCGGGTCGACCCCGACAGCCTCAATCATCTGGATCGACGCATCCTGCGTGAATCCCTGCGCCAGGCCCAACGCCTGCAAAGCAGCCTGACCCTGCGGTATCAGTTATGAGCCTGTTTTCATGGCTGCGCCCCGCCGGCCCGAGCTTGTCTGCAGACCTGCAACAACGCCTGCAAAACCTGCCATTGGTATCTGGGTTGAGTGAATGCAGCCTGCGCGAACAGCGCTGGGTCGTGCTCGACCTGGAAACCACCGGGCTAAATATGAATAAGGACCGGGTACTGTCCATTGGCGCCGTGGTGATCGAGGATGGCGCGATCGATTTCAGTCGGCAGTTCGAGCGCACATTGCAATGCGACGAACTCAAACTCGGCCCCAGTGTGCTGATTCACGGTCTGGGGCCCAGTGCAATTGCCGCGGGTAGCGACCCCGCCGAGGCGTTGCTCGAATTCATGGAGTTTGTCGGTGACAGCCCGGTGCTGGCCTTTCATGCACCGTTCGACCAGCACATGCTTGGGCGCGCATTGAAAGAGCACCTGGGCTACAAGTTGCAGCATGCGTTTCTGGATGTGGCGGACATCGCCCCGCTGCTGTGTCCGCAGGCCAACATCCGCGAGGCCGGCCTGGACGAGTGGATCGACTGGTTCAAGCTGCAAGTGTTCGAGCGTCATAACGCCAGCGCCGACGCCCTGGCGACCGCCGAACTGGCGCTGATCCTGTTCAGCCGCGCGCGCCAGCAGCAGATCCATAGCCCGTTGAACCTGCAGCAGCGGTTGAACCAGTGGAAGCGGCGGCAGCAGACACCGTCCTTCTAGATCTTCGGCGCCTGTTCTGGCGCCTTCGCAGATCACCGCAGCGTCCAATCCACCTGTAGGAGCGAGGCTTGCCCGCGAAGAACGATGACGCGGTGCAGCAGGTACACAACGTCGCCCGGTTCGCCGGCAAGCCTGGCTCCTACAAGCGAAGAACGATAACGCGGTACAACAGGTACACCGCAGCGCCTGGTTCGCCGGCAAGTCGGATCGCCGCACCGCTGGCTCCTACAGGTGACGAACGATGGTGTGGTCAACCGACCAACGCCAATTGCTTTCCCTCCCCCGCCTCTGACACAATCGCGAACAATTCTCGTTAGTTAACACTTCCCAATCGGTGATGCTGCGTGTCGTCAGTCCCAAGCCCCCAAAGTGAGCTCGTCGGTGCGTTATATCGCGACCACCGTGGCTGGCTATTGGCCTGGCTACGGCGCAATGTCGCCTGCCCGCAACGGGCCGAAGACCTGAGCCAGGACACCTTCGTGCGCTTGCTCGGGCGTGAGGAACTGAAAGAGCCGCGCGAGCCGCGGGCGTTTCTGGTGGCGATTGCCAAGGGCCTACTGTTCGACTACTTCCGCCGCGCCGCGCTGGAACAGGCCTACCTCACCGAGCTGATGCTGATTCCAGAAGCCGAACAACCGTCGGTGGAAGAACAGCAAATGATCCTCGAAGACCTGAAAAACATCGATCGCCTGCTGGGCAAGCTGTCGAGCAAGGCCCGTGCGGCCTTTCTCTACAACCGTCTCGATGGCCTCGGCCATGCGGAAATCGCCGAGCGCCTCGGTGTCTCGGTGCCGCGGGTGCGCCAGTACCTGGCCCAGGGCATCCGCCAGTGCTACATCGCCCTGTACGGGGAGCCGACATGAGCCCGGTCAGTTCCAAGCCGGTGTCGGCACAGGTGCTCGACGCCGCCATTGCCTGGCAATTGTCCCTGGACTCCGGCAACCCCGTGGAGCGCGAAGAGTTCGCCAAGTGGCACGCCGCCCACGAAGAACACGCCCGCGCCTGGCGTCAGTTGGGCATGCTCGACCAGCGCTTCAGCGTCGCCAGCGGCCCGGCACGCACCGCCCTGCTGCAATCGCGCGAAGGCATTCGCCGCCGGGTGCGCAAGCTCGGCAGCGGCCTGGCCAGCATCGTTGCGGTGCTCGGGCTGACGCTGTTTGCCGGTGAGCGCTACCTGCCGATCGACTATTGGCTGGCCGACCAGCGCACCGCCACCGGCGAACAACGCACCCTTCGCCTGGACGACGGCACCCTGATCAACCTCAACACCCACAGTGCCGTGGACGTGCGCTTCGATGACAAGCAGCGACTGGTCATCCTGCAGGAAGGTGAAATTCTCGTCGAAACCGGTCACGGCGATGCCCGGCCGTTTATCGTCGAAACCCACGAAGGCAGCATGCGCGCCTTGGGCACCCGGTTCCTGGTCAAGCGTGAAGAGCAAGGCACGCGTCTTAGCGTGCTGCAATCGGCGGTGGCCGCCCATCCGCAATCGAGTCCTGAAGAGCAGATTCTGCGCGAAGGCCAGCAAATGCTGATCCGCAGCGACGGCCTCGGCCCGATTTTCGCGCTCAACCTCGGCGCCGATGCCTGGACCCGCGGCATGCTGGTGGTGGACAACGCGCGGCTGGAAGACCTGGTGCGTGAGATCGGTCGTTATCGCCCGGGTCACCTGGGTGTGGCGCCTGAAGTGGCCGACCTGCGGATCACCGGCAGCTTCCCGCTGAAAAACACCGACCTGGCCCTGAACGCGCTGTTGCCGACGCTGCCGGTGCAGATTGAGCATCGTACGCAATGGTGGGTGACGGTGGCGGCGAAGACCGAGGCCAAGCCCTGAGAGGTGGTGCGCCTGACACGACGCCTTCGCGGGCAAGTCGAATCGTCGCACCGCCGCTCCCACAGGTTCTGTGTCGAGCGGTAATTCTTTGGACGCCCCAAATCCTGTGGGAGCGGGCTTGCCCGCGATGGGGCCATCAGCCTCACTAAAAATTACTGAATCGAAATTATTTTCATCCAGCCCTATCACTTTTTGCTTTTCATCCGGCACCTAGGCAATTGAGAAGTATTCACTTTCAGGAGCCGCTGTATGTCCCGTTCGCTAGACACCTTGTTGCGCCCCAGTTTGCTGGCCGTCGCCCTTGCCTTTTGCACCCCCTTGGCCAGCAGCCAACTGATCGCCGCTGAACAGGCGTCCAGCGTTCGTGCCTACAACCTGCCGGCCGCGCCACTGGCCAGCACCCTGAACCAGATTGCCAGCCAAGCCGGCCTGGCGCTGTCGTTGAACCCGTCGCTGGCCGCCGGCAAGACGTCGGCCCCGGTCAAAGGCCAGTTCGACGCTGCCGGCGCCCTGCGCGAGGCCCTGCGTGGCACCGGGCTGCAGCTGGAACAAAGCGGCGGCACCTATACTCTGGTGGCCGTGCCCGAGGGTGTGATGGCCTTGCCGGCCACCAGCGTGATTGGCGTGGAAAACACTGAAAGCGCGTGGGGCGCCACCACCGGTTACCTCGCCAAGCGCACCGCCGCCGGCACCAAGACCGACACCGCACTGGTTGAAGCTCCACGCTCGATCTCGGTGGTAACCCGCGAGCAGATGGACGATCGCAACGTGCACACGCTCGACGCCGCCGTGCGCTACTTGCCGGGCACCACCGGCGCCAGCTTCGGTAGCGACACCCGTGCCGACTGGTTGCGCGTACGCGGTTTCGAGCCGACCCAATTCCTGGACGGCCTGCCGTTGCCCAAGGGCGTCTATGCCAACCCCAAGCAGGAAACCTGGAACCTGGATCGCCTCGCCGTGCTGCGCGGCCCCGCTTCGTCCGTGTACGGCCAGACCCCGCCGGGTGGCTTGCTGGACATGGTCAGCCGTCGTCCGAGCGCCGAATCCAGCAATGAAGTCCAAGTGCAATACGGCAGCGACAATCACCGCCAGATCAACTTCGCCAGCACCGGCAAGATCGACGATGAAGGCCAGTTCCTGTACGGCCTCAGCGGTGTGGTGCGCGATGGCGGCACGCCCATCGACCATATCGACGACAAGCGTTACAACATCGCGCCGAGCCTGACCTGGAACATCGACGACGACACCCGGTTCACCCTGCTCACCCAATTCACCCGCGACGATACCGGTATCACCAGCCAGTTCCGTCCGATCCAGGGCACCAAGATCGACTCGCCATTGGGCGATATCTCCCATCACAAGAACCTGGGCGATCCGGACTGGGAATTTTACGACCGCACTTACTACGCACTGGGCTACGCCTTTGAGCATCGCTTGAACGATGTCTGGCAGTTCCGGCAGAACCTGCGCTACACCAAGTCGGACCTGTCCTTCCAGGCCCTCACCCCCGGCGCCTACCCGTTCACCCAGGTCGATGCCGACGGCAACGTTGGCCGTACCAGCACCACCACCGACGAGGACATCAGTCAGTTCGCCGTGGACAACAACCTGCAGGCTGACTTCGCCACCGGCGACATCAGCCACACCCTGCTGATCGGCCTCGATCACCAGCGCACCAACACCAACTACACCTCGATCTTCGGCGACGGCGGGACCACCAACGTCAACAACCCGATCTATGGCCAGCCCATCGTGCGTCCGCCACGCTCGTCGGCCTTCTACGATTACGACCAGAAGACCTATCAGACCGGCCTGTACGTCCAGGACCAAATGGCCCTCGACCAATGGCGCCTGACGCTGGGTGGTCGTGAAGACTGGGTGCATACCAGCACCAAGTTCTTCAACAAGGGTGATGCCACCAACACCGATCGCAACAAAAACTTCAGCGGCAACGCAGCGATCAGCTACGTATTCGACAACGGCTTCGTGCCGTACCTGTCCTACGCCGAATCGTTCCAGCCGGCGAGCAACGCCGATACCTCCACCACCGAATCGTTCAAGCCGACCGAAGGCAAGCAGTGGGAACTGGGTATCAAGTACCAGCCACCGGGCAGCAACACGCTGCTGACCGCCGCGGTGTATGACCTGACCCAGAAAAATGTCTCGGTCACCAACAACGTCGGTGGCATTCCAGTCACCAGCCAGACCGGCGAAGTGAAGGTCAAGGGCCTGGAGCTGGAAGCCGTCTCCGATGTGACGGAAAACCTCAAGCTCACCGCCGCGTACACCCTGGCTAAATCCGAAGTACAAGATGGCACGTTCAAGGGCAATCGCCTGCAACTGATGCCGATCCAGACTGCATCGATGTGGGCGGACTACACCTGGCACAACGGCGTCCTGGACGGTTTCGGTATCGGCGGTGGCGTTCGCTATACCGGCAACACCTACGGCGATCAGGCCAACACCGAGCTCGGCAAGGCAGATGCCTATACCGTGTTCGACGCAGCGGTCCACTATGACCTCGGCCGCCTCGACAACAGCCTCAAAGGTGCGTCGCTGGCCATCAACGCGACCAACCTGTTCGACAAGGACTACCTCTCCACCTGCGACAGTTTCTATTGCTACTACGGCGATGAACGCAGTGTCGTCGCCAGTGCCACCTACAAGTGGTAACCACTTGATCTGACACGCCCGGTACCCAGGCCGTCCTTCGAGGACGGCTTTGGTATTTCTGGAGGCTATGAAATGAAAAGTAAAACAATTCGCCGCTGGTCCTTCGTCCACACCTGGACCAGCCTGATCTGCACGGTGTTTCTGCTGTTGCTGGCACTGACCGGCCTGCCGTTGATCTTCCACCATGAGATTGACCATTTGCTGGGCGATGCCGCCGAGTTGAAGCAAATGCCGGCGGACACCCCGCAGCTGAATTTGCAGCAGCTGGTGCAGGCGGCTGAAAAGCACCGTCCCGGTGAGGTCATGCAGTATTTCGGTTTCGACGATGACGAGCCCAACGGCGCCATCGCGATCATGGCGGCCACCGCCGGTACCGAGCCGAACTCGTCCCACACCTTCATGCTCGACGCCCGCACCGGCGAAGCGCTGGAGATGCCGTCGGCCAATGGCGGCTTCATGATGGTCATGCTGCGCCTGCACGTGGACATGTTCGCCGGGCTGCCGGGCAAATTATTGCTGGCGTTCATGGGTTTGCTGTTCGTCGTCGCGATCGTGTCCGGCACCGTGTTGTACCTGCCGTTCATGCGTCGCTTGAAATTCGCCACCGTGCGCCAGGACAAATCCACCCGCCTGCGCTGGCTCGACCTGCACAACCTGATCGGCGTGGTGACCCTGACCTGGGCCCTGGTGGTGGGTGTGACCGGCGTGATCAGTGCCTGCGCCGACCTGCTGATCGCGGCGTGGCGCAACGACAGCCTCAGCGCGATGGTTGCGCCGTATCGCGATGCGCCACCGCTGACGCAACTGGCGCCAGCCACCCGTCTGCTCGACATCGCCAGGGAAGTCGCACCCGGCATGCAGCCGGACTTCATCGCCTTCCCTGGCACGCGGTTCTCCAGCGAACACCACTACGCCGTGTTCATGAAAGGCAGCACCCACCTCACTTCACACTTGCTGACGCCGGTGCTGATCGACGCCAGCACCCTGAAGGTCACCGCCGTGGCCGAGCGGCCCTGGTACATGGACGCCATGGGCATGTCGCAGCCGTTGCATTTCGGTGACTACGGCGGCATGCCGATGCAGATCCTCTGGGCGACCCTGGACGTGCTGACGATCATTGTGCTCGGCAGTGGTGTTTACCTGTGGGTGGTGCGGCGCAAGGCGGCCAAACCCGTGCTGGAAAAAGCGGAGAGCGTGGCATGAGGCCCCGGCAGTCGAGTTTCTGGAAGGTGTTTGGCACCCCTACCGTTATCGCCTTGTTCAGCGCAGGCGGATTGTTTGCCGCGTTGCTCGGCGATGGCGTTTGGGATGCCTTGAGCTGGCTTGGGCTGGGCATTCCGGCAGTCCTCGCCCTACGTGGCCTCCTTCAACGTCGATAACACGCACACTGCAGGAGCTGCCGCAGGCTGCGATCTTTTTGATCTTGAAAATCAAAGTCAAAAGATCGCAGCCTGCGGCAGCTCCTACACGTTCCCCCGCTACGCCAGTCATACGATCACACCCCTCTCCCGCCCGTCGCCTCCCACCTCAAGTTCCCTGACATATTTGTTGACACATTCACCCTTGCACTCCTATAAAGACGTACGTTGTACGACAACCTACAACAGTGCAACACCCAAAAAATCCAAAAATAAAATGACGGTGATGTGATGAAAGTCAAAGGCATCCGCTGGTGGATGGTCGGCCTGGTAACAGCCGGTCTGATCGTCAACTACCTCGCTCGCAATACCCTGTCAGTGGCCGCTCCGACCCTGATGAGCGAAATGAACATTTCCACCGAGCAGTACTCGCACATCGTTGTCGCTTGGCAGGTCTGCTATGCGCTGATGCAACCGGTGGCCGGCTACATCATCGATGCCATCGGCACTAAGATGGGCTTCGCCATTTTCGCTTTCGCCTGGTCGATTGCCTGTGCACTGGCCGCGCTGGCGAGTGGCTGGCAGGGCCTGGCGTTCGTTCGCGGCCTGCTCGGGCTGACGGAAGCGGCAGGCTTGCCGGCGGCGGTGAAAGCCACCACCGAATGGTTTCCGGCCAAGGAGCGCTCGGTCGCGATTGGCTGGTTCAACATCGGCTCGTCGATTGGCGCACTGCTGGCGCCGCCCCTGGTGGTCTGGGCGATCCTGCACAGCGGCTGGGAACTGGCGTTCCTGATCGTCGGCGGTCTTGGCGTGCTCTGGAGCTTCCTATGGGTGATCCTCTACAAACATCCCCGGGATCAAAAGCGCCTGGGCGATGCAGAACGCGATTACATCCTCAGCGGCCAGGAAGAGCACTTCAAGGAACCGGCCACACAAAAAGGCAGCTGGAAGAAAATCATCGGCAGCCGCAACTTCTACGCCATCGCCAGCGCGCGGATTCTCTCCGAGCCAGCCTGGCAGACCTTCAACGCGTGGATTCCGCTGTACCTGATGACCGAGCGGCACATGAACATCAAGGAGGTCGCGATGTTCGCCTGGCTGCCGTTCCTCGCCGCCGACCTTGGCTGTGTGCTCGGCGGTTACCTGAGCCCGTTCTTCCACAAGCACTGCAAAGTGTCGCTGTTCACCTCGCGCAAAATGGTCCTGCTGTTCGGTGCCTCATGCATGATCGGCCCGGCCTGCATCGGCCTGGTCGCCAGCCCCTACACGGCGATTGCTCTGCTGTGCATCGGCGGCTTCGCTCACCAGACCTTGTCCGGTGCGCTGTACGCAATCACCTCTGACTCATTCGGTAAAAACGAAGTGGCCACGGCGACCGGCATGGGCGGCATGTTCGGCTACCTCGGCGCGGCGGCTTTCACCCTGGTGTTTGGCGTGATGGTGACCAAGATCGGCTACAGCCCGCTGTTCGTGACCCTGGCGATCTTCGACATCGTCGCCGCGTTCATCGTCTGGACCGTTGCCCGGGAACTGAAAACCCAAGCAGCACCAGGCGTGCAAGCCGAATCGCAAACACTGCAGTCCGCCACCTGAAAACACAAAACCTGTGGGAGCGAGCCTGCTCGCGATGGCGGTGGGTCAGACAACATCATTGCTGACCATGACGCCCTCATCGCGAGCAGGCTCACTCCCACAGGGGGCGATATGTTTGTCGTTTGAGCATCCGGCTCAAGACGCTATGCTGCCCGACACCACCTCTGACCGAGACGTCGCCATGTCCGCCCCGAGCATGATCCTGTACCACAACCCCCTTTCCCCCTTCGTGCGCAAAGTCATGGTGCTCTTGCACGAAACCGGTCAACAGGACCGCGTCGCCCTGCAAAACTGCGTACTCACACCCGTCGACCCGGACCAGACCCTGATCGACGACAACCCCCTGAGCAAGATCCCCGCCCTGCGCCTGGCCGATGGCAACGTCATCCACGACAGCCGAGTGATCCTCGATTACCTCGACCACCAGCACGTCGGCAACCCGTTGATCCCTCGCGAAGGCTCGGCCCGCTGGCGGCGCCTGACCCTCGCCTCCCTGGCCGACGGCATCATGGACGCCGCGGTGTTAGTCCGTTACGAAGTCGCCCTGCGCGCCCCGGAAAAACACTGGGACCAATGGCTCGACGGCCAGCGCGACAAAATCCGCCGTGCCCTGGCGCTGCTGGAAAAAGATGCGATGGCCGAGCTGACCAGTCACTTCGACATCGCCGCGATCGGTGTGGCCTGTGCGTTGGGTTATCTGGATTTGCGCCATCCGGATATGGACTGGCGAGCGGCGAATCCGCAGTTGGCGGGGTGGTATTTCGAGGTGAGTCAGCGGCCTTCGATGTTGGCGACGATGCCGAAGGTTTGAATTTGGCAAGCGCAAAAGACTAACAGTTCTGATAGTAGGCAAAGTCTGAAGAACGTCCGAGACTCATAACGACCTACTTGGGTTTGATTCCGGAGATCAGTCAATGCCTACGTACTCTTGTAAAACAATTCTCTTAGCAATCGATTGTCAGAATTCGGTGTTGAGTGAGCTTGACCCGACCAGACCACATGTCATCGCGTACACCCCTTACGGCGATAGCCCAGAAAATAACGAATTACAGAGTCGGCTTCGATACAACGGCGAACTTCAAGAGGTACTTGCGCGCAATTATTCGTTGGGTAGGGGTTATCGAACGTACAGCCCGGTGTTGATGCGATTTATCAGTCCGGACAGCAATCTCTTCAGCCCCTTCGGGGAGGGCGGATTGAATGCGTATGCGTATTGTGGGGGGGATCCGATAAATAATGGTGACCCTACAGGGCATTTTAAAGTGCCTGTCATATTGAAACGCCTTTGGCAGCCCGTTAAGAGGGCATTTAAACCTGCGAGAAAATCAGCCGACGAAGTAATACCTGTTGCGAATGCATATAGCTCACCCACATCCAGAAAGGGGTCTGCCCTTTCAAGCTCCGGTTCAGTATCTACCAGTAGCAGGAGTAGTTTCTCCTCCGGTTACGAGAGCTCAACTCTAGATCCTGGTTACGGTATCGGCAGTTCTGCGTCTCTTCGCAAGCCTAACCCAATGTATACTCCGATAAATGGAGTTACGTACAACAAAGGGCTTCACGCGAGCGAAAAACAATCTATTTCAGAATGGCTAGCTGCATCTCACAACACACCTGACAAGCAGCTTGATGCATTTACACAGATCCCCCGGGTTGGCGCCGAACTACATACAAAAGAGCGCTTGGCCGTTCAGGCTAGCGGTGTACGAAAAGGTTCTGAGCTCCAGCGGCGCGCAACAAGGGATCGCCAAGCTTCGGCGCTTCCTGCATGGCTTAAATTTTGAAAGCCAAACACCCATGGTTCAACTAGATGTTTGACGAGATGGAAATAAACTGGCGAGCTTGATCGCCAGTTTTCTTACCAGCTCCCGCTCCTCCCGTAACCCCATCGACCGTCTCATTCCAACACACCAACATCGAACGCCAAGGGTTTGGACGCCTTCTGCCCAACCCCATACCAATCCAGCTTCCGAGTCAGCACCATAAACACACCCAACAATCCAAACAGCAACAACGACCCCATCAACAGCGCGTAATCCTCGGCACTCAACAATCCATAAAGCAGCCCATACAAGGCCGCCAACCCCGCGGAAAAACTCAAGCCATGACGCGCACTGCGCAGCACGTGGCAGACGTAGAACCCGATCAACAACACACAACCACTGGCCGACAGCAGATACGCCAGGGCAAAGCCAATGTGTTCGGACAGCGACAACAACAGCAGATAAAAGAACGCCAATGCCACACCCACCAACGCATATTGCACCGGGTGCACCGCCAGGCTTTTCAGCACTTCGAACAGGAAGAAACCGGCGAAGGTCAGGACGATGAACAAGAGTGCGTATTTGATCGCCCGGTCGCTTTTCAAATACTGATCCACCGGATCGATGAAGCTCACGCCGAAGCTGCGGCTGGAAAACGCCTCACAACCGCCGCGGGACACGCAGCTGTTCAGGGTTTCTTCCAGGTTGGTGGAGAAAAACGAGGTCTGCCAATTGGCGGAGAAGCCCTGATCGGTGATTTCGCGCTGCGCCGGCAGGTAGTTGCCGATGAAGCTGGGATGCGGCCAGTTGGCAGCCAACGATACTTTGCTGGTCTTGCCTACCGGCAGGATCTGCAGCTGGCCGGTACCTTGCAGTTTCAGGTTGAAACCGAAGGACAGTTCTGTGTTTTGCCTCGCGTCCAACGCCGGCAACGTCACGTGGACACCCTCGCCCAGCCAGCCCACCTGACTGCCCGGAACGAAGTCCAGCTTCTGGTCGTCCAGTTCGAGTTTCAAGGCATTCTCGATGCCGCGAATGTCGCTGATGCCGACCGCCAGGAACGGCTGGTCGAATTGGTAATCGGCGAAGTCTTCCTTGATGCCCAGTTGTGCCGGCAGTGAAAAATGGCCACTGATGCGGTTGTCGGCATGGAACAGACGCGCCTGATAAATGCCGCGCGAGCGCAGTTCGGTCTGCACCTGGCCATCGAGTTCGAAGCGCTCCGGCAGAAAGTACAAACGGCCGCGCTCTTCACCGATTTCCTGATAACGCTCATTGGTTTTTTCGTGGGTCTTCCAGGTGCGCACCACTTTGCGATAGGGCACCACCATCAACGGCCCACTCAGTTGCTGGCTGTAACTGGAGCTGCGGGCGATATCTTCGAGCACACCGTCGCGCAGTTGCTGGCGGTCCTGGATCACACCGTTGATCATCAACAGCGGGATCAGCAACAACAGAATCAGCAGGGCGATTGCCCCGAGTTTTAGGGTCAGGCTGCGGTTCATGGGACTCTCCCTGTTTGGATGGGGGAGATTCTGGGTTGGCTGTGTGGGGGCTTTATGAGGGGAATATGGAGATTATGTGGAGACTGACCTCCACCCCGCCTTCGACATTGCCGATGCTCATTTCCCCACCGTGCAACTTGACCACTTCCTCGACAAAGTTAAGCCCCAGCCCGGTGCTTTTGCGGCCATTGTCCGGTCGAGGCAGCGAGTAGAAACGCTCGCACAGCCGTGGCAATGCGTAGTCGGGAATCGCCTCGGCCTGATTGAACAATGTGAACTTGATCTGCTCGCCAATCCGCTCGGCACTGAATCGCAACACGCCCTTTGCCGGAGTGAAATCCAGCGCATTTTCCAACAGATTTCCCAGCGCCTGCCGCAACAGAAACGGCTCACCGATCAACGTCAGGTCCCGTGGAATCGTTTGTTCCACGCGCAGCTCCCTGCCTTCGATACGCGCCGCTTGAGCGCTCAGTAACTCGCTTACCAAAGCAGCCAACGACACTTCTACGCGCTCCTCAAGCCCTTGGCGCTGTTCAACCTGCGCCAGATTCAACAAGCGCTCGATCAACTGCTGCATCCGCGCACTTTCGTTGTCGATATTGCTGACAAATCGCTGCCGCTGAGCCGACGGCATTTCACCTTGCAGCAGCTCCGCCGCGCCACGAATCGCCGCCAGCGGACTCTTCAGTTCGTGGGTCAGCGTATGCACGTAGCGCTCGACATAAGCCTTGCCTTCGAGCTGCGTGCGCATCTGCTCCACCGCCGTCGCCAGTTGCTCCAGTTCGCCGCCGCGATAATGCGGTACCTCGACCCGCCGGCCCTCGCTCACAGCTTGGGCATAAGCCGTCAACCGTCGCAGCGCCCGGCTCAGCCACCAGGACAACAATGCGCCGAACAACAGGCCGAGGCCGATCAGCCCGGCCCCATAGGCGAGCAATCGTCGCTCCGTGCGATCAACGTAAGGCTGCAACGAGCTGTTGGGTTTGGCCACGGTGACCACGCCGATGATCTGCCCGTTGTCGCGAATCGGCGCACCAACGTGCATCACCGATGAGCTCGCATCATCTGGATCGCTACGACTGGAGCGGGCGCCGTATTCGCCGCGCAGGGTCAGGTAAACGTCGTTCCAACGCGAGTAATCCTGGCCAACGGCCGCGCCGCTGGAGTCGAGCACCACCCTGCCCTTGGCGTCGGTGACGTAGATACGATGGTTGACCTGATTCTTCGACAGGCCCCAGATGTTCGCCTTCGGTTGCCGCTCGCCGTAGGCCTTGAGCAGTTCGGGCCAGCGGTTCTGGTTGAGGGTGCCGGCCTTGAAGTCATCGCGCAGGATTTCGGCCATCAGGTTGGCGGTGTCGACCAGGGTTTCTTCGGTGGACTGGCGCACACCCGGGCGAATTTCTTCCATCACGGTGTTGAGCACGAAGTAACCGGTCAAGCCGATAAACAGCGCGTACACCAGGAAAATCCGCATCCCCAATGGCATCAGCCTTGCCTCGGGTTATAGCTGTAGCCCAGGCCACGATGGGTCTGGATCGGCTCGGCGTCGGCCTTCACCTGGCGTAATTTGGCGCGCACGCTCTTGATGTGGCTGTCGATGCTGCGCTCATAACCGGCGTCGGCAGCGACACCCAGCGCATCGAGCAATTGCTCGCGGCTGAACACCCGCTCGGGTTGTTCCAGAAGGCATTGCAGCAATCGGAATTCATGGCGGGTGAGGGTCAGCAACTGACCACGATAGCTGATCTGCACACGCTCGCTGTCGAGGCGAAACAGTGCTGACGACTCTTCTACTGCACGGGGTGCCATGCGCTTGAGAATCGCCCGAACCCGCGCCGCCACTTCGCGAGGGCTGAACGGCTTGACCACGTAATCGTCGGCGCCGATTTCCAGGCCCACGACGCGGTCGATCTCGCCATCGCGGGCGCTGAGAAACATCACCGGTACTTCGCTGAACCGCCGCAATTGCTTGCAGGTTTCGAAGCCGCTGATGTCTGGCAGACCGATGTCGAGAATGATCAGGTCCGCCGGGGTCTGGCGCTGATGCTCCAGCGCCGCCGCACCAAGGGTCAGCCAGGTAGTGGTGAACCCTTCGCCCTGCAAGGCGTAAATCAGGGTGTCGGCAATCGCCGCTTCGTCTTCGACAATCAGGATATGAGGCATGGCGTCCGAGCCTGGTGGTGGAGTGGGCGAACGGTGACTCAAGGCTGAATCGACGTCAATCCGACTGAGTTAAATCGCGGCGGGGTCTGTAGGACCTAGCAGTTCTGATAGTAGGCAATGGCGGAAAAAGGATCGATGCTCGGGAACAGCTTTTTGGACCGTACTCGGAGCTCAGCCGATGTCTTCTCAATCACGCAAAACGATACTGCTGGCAACCGATCAACAGCAGTCGGTGTTGAACGCCCTCGATGCGAATCAGCCCCACCCCATTGCCTACACACCCTATGGCCGCCGTCCACGGGAAAACGGTTTGCTCAGCCTGCTCGGATTTAATGGTGAACTGCCGGACCCGCTGACCGGGCATTATCATTTGGGGAAAGGGTATCGGCAGTTCAATCCGGTGTTGATGCGGTTTAACAGTCCAGATAGTTGGAGTCCGTTTGGGAAGGGCGGGCTGAATGCCTATGCGTACTGCGTGGGAAACCCTGTAAATTGGAAAGATCCGACAGGTCACACTGTAGTACCCGCACGCTTTTATGACGAAATATTCGTGAACCTCTATAAATTCATGAAAGCACCGAAAAGTGAACGTTTTACAAACATCGTAACGTCCACAGAACGATCCTTTGGCGGTGCAGAAAAAGTAAAAATTCTTGCAAACAATAATAACACCCACCCTGACGCACTCATTGCTCGCGCTCTATCTGGCAAAAAAAAGCCTACTTTTTTCGATACAACAACACCTTCAGATCAAGCAACAGGCATCACGTATCTCAATAACGCTGATAAACACCTTCGAGACACCTTGGATGTAGTCACTACCAATACCGGCTTACTCAATCCAAAAAACCCGTTCCTCAAACACCTGAATGAAATGGAAATAAGACATCTGGGGGCTGACCTGCTCACTCATAAAAAAGAACTGGAGCGAGTCATCTCCCACGTCTCATCCCTGCGCATTGAGGGCACCAGCCGTGTCGCCGGACACTTCAACGCACAAGACTTTGTTGATACCGCGATCAAAATCAGAGACTCACGATAGAGCCACGTAACGGTGAATCCGCTCGGGGCGGGGTCTGTAGTACCTAGCAGTTCTGATAGTAGGCAATGGCGGAAAAAGGAGAGATGCTAGGGAACAGCTTTTCGGACCTTGCTCAGAGCGCAGCCGATGTCTTCTCAATCACGCAAAACAATACTACTGGCAACCGATCAACAGCAGTCGGTGCTGAACGCCCTCGACGCGAGTCAGCCCCACCCCATTGCCTACACACCCTATGGCCACCGTCTACGGGAAAACGGTTTGCTCAGCCTGCTCGGGTTTAATGGCGAACTGCCGGACCCGCTGACCGGGCATTATCATTTGGGGAAAGGGTATCGGCAGTTCAATCCGGTTTTGATGCGGTTTAATAGTCCGGATAGCTGGAGTCCGTTTGGGGAGGGTGGGTTGAATGCGTATGTGTATTGCGACGGCGAACCCGTGCGTGGCAGAGATCCAACGGGGCACAACAATGTCTTCAAAAGTGCCTGGAAAGCATTTCAAAATAGATTTATGGGTCGAATCCCGAAAAGACAACGGCCTCAATCATCAGTGCCAAAAAATGCTACAGGGCAAATCTCACCGCCCCCTCCGGAAAAGGCATTTGACATCGACAAGTTTACTCCCGAAGAAATAGCACTCAACTTTTCACCAACCAATACCTCCACCGCAAAAGTGAACAACTTGCAGTTTCCATTTTTTGCCCAGAAAGTTGACACTCCGGAAAAACTATTAGCCCACCTTCAGAAATCCAAAGAAAACATATCTGCACGACTCCCTTTAAGCTCCCCTGAAAGTCGTCGCAAGCGAGAAGTAATGTTAGGCCATATGGAGGAAGACATTCAAAAACTCACCAGAGACTTAAGCCAGAAACGCAAACCAAATGCACCAACCATAGTCGCAAGTAAGATTCGCGAACCACATAAGACAATATCAATATGACAGCCTATTAACCCATAATTAACAATCCGGCTTATCCGCCGTAAAGCGCCGAGCCGGATTCACCGCAGCCCCAAACTCACGTAGCGCCTTGGCACCAATCAACAACGGGTAATTGAAGCTACTGCGGTCGGTGAGGTTGACCTCGACCGTGCGCTTGACGTTGCCCAGGCACAATTCCAGATCAACCACCGGCCGCTTGGTGGGCGCGATCACTTCGCTGTCATCCTCATCCTCTTCCGAGCGAGTCTTGATCTTGCTGATCCGCGCCACCTTGTGCTCGTAGACCTTGTTGCTCGCACCCTTGGTCGCCAGACGAAAACGCACCCAGTCCTCGCCATCGCGAGTAAAGGTTTCGATGTCCTTGGCCGACAGCGACGCGGTCAGGGCCCCGGTGTCCATCTTGGCCTTGAGCACTTCGCCGCCGATTTCCGGTAGCGCGATATATTCGTAGCGACCATACAGGGTTGGCTCGGCGGCCATGACCGGCAGGGCTATAAGTGAAAGCAGTGCAAGAAGGGATTTCACGTGATGGGTGTCCTTGGGAATGGGCAGCGCAATGTTAGACTGTTGTTGAATAGATCGTTCCCACGCTCTGCGTGGGAATGCCTCAACGGACGCTCTGCGTTCGGCTCTTGATTTGGGACGCAGAGCGTCCCGGGCCGCATTCCCACGCAGAGCGTGGGAACGATCAGTGTCAGGAGATTAGCGCGCCAGAGGTGAAACATTCGTCACCCCACGATTTGGCCTGTCGCCCGAAGCTGCTTATCATGGCGCGCCCACACGCTTTCAAGAGTTGCCTATGCGCCGCCTGCTCACCGGCTGTTTCGTCACCCTGCTGCTGTTGCTCAACACCCTGGTCCTGTTCGGACCATTGATGGTGTTTGCCCTGCTCAAACTGCTCCTGCCCGGTCGCTTTCGCGATTACGCCTCATCGGCGGTGATGTGGATCGCCGAGACCTGGGCCGAGATCGACAAGCTGATCTTCCGTTTTTGCATCCCCACCCAGTGGGACATTCGTGGTGGTGACGATCTGCGCACCGACACCTCGTATCTGGTGATCAGCAACCATCAATCCTGGGTCGATATCCCGGCGCTGATCCAGACGCTGAACCGGCGCACGCCGTTCTTCAAATTCTTCCTCAAGAAAGAGCTGATCTGGGTGCCGTTCCTGGGCCTGGCGTGGTGGGCGCTGGATTACCCGTTCATGAAGCGCTACACCAAGGCTTTTCTGGCGAAGAACCCGGAACTGGCCGGCAAGGATCTGGAGATCACCAAACAGGCCTGCGAACTGTTCAAGCGCCAGCCCGTGACCGTGGTCAACTATCTGGAAGGCACTCGCTACACCACCGCCAAAAGCACCCAGCAACAATCACCCTTCACCCACCTGCTCAGGCCCAAGGCCGGTGGCGTGGCCTTTGTGCTGGCAGCGATGGGCGAACAACTGGATGCCATTCTCGACGTCACCGTGGTTTATCCACAGCAAAAGATTCCGGGGTTCTGGGACTTGATCAGCGGCAATGTGCCGAGGGTCATCATCGACATCAAGACCCGCGAACTCGACCCGGCGCTGTGGCAGGGCGACTACGAAAACGATCCGCTGTTTCGCGAGAAAGTCCAGAACTGGGTCAACCAACTCTGGACCGAGAAGGACCGGCGCATCGACGCGTTGCGCTCCGAGCGTCGCTGAATCAGCTACCCGTGACGATGCCAGTGCCGATACTGTTCCCAGTACCTGTGCCCCAGATGCTGCCCAGGCTGCTCAGCAGCGAGCCGCCGACGCCTTGCTGACCGAGGTATTGCAGGATCACCGGGGTAAACATCCCGATCATGCCGGTGTCCATGCCCAAGGCGCTGAAGGCGTTGTTCAGGTCATTGGTGTCCTTGACGTTGCCCAGGGCGTTATCCAGCCCTGCGGCCTTGCCGGTCGAACCGAGCAACCCGGCGAGCGCCCCCAACTCACCCCCACCCGAGAGCATGTCGATCCCCGGCACGCTTTTGGCCAGCTCCGAGTAGTCGGTCGAACTCAGTTGATTCTTCGCCAACCCGAGCATCGCCCCGGCGCCGCCGACGGCTTGTTGCGGCGTGATGTTCAATTGAGTGAGCGCGCCCAGCAGGTCCGCCGTTTCCGCAGTCGGCGCTGTATCGGTCGCTTCATTGTCGCCGTTCATGCCGGAAATGGCATTGGCCGCATCGCTCAGGCTGAACTGGGCAAAGGCCGGGCTGACCGCCAAGGTCATGAGCGATGCCAGTGCAAAACCGCGTGAAAACTTCATCCAGACATCCTCTGAGAAAACCGCCCGGCAATGGGCGGCGGAATAATGTCCATTGGACTGGTAACCCCCAACATTGTTCCCACCCTCCCCCTGTAGGAGCGAGCCTGCTCGCGATGGACGTCAACGATGACGCGAGCTTTCTGGCGAAATGCGCTGCCCTTGCGTTTTTCGCGAGCAGGCTCGCTCCTACAGGGATTCGGGCTTACCCATGATGGCGTTGTGACGCTATCCGTTCTGTTAGTAGTCAGCCCCAGCAGGTTGCGCGACAGTGAATCCCTGAACTCAAAGAGTTTGTCAGGGAGTCCTGCCCATGCAACCCAACCGCGAAACCTTACTCTGCCGCTACCTCTATGATTCGCTGGATCGCTTGGTCGATTGCACCCCCTCGGCGCAATCCAGTACCCGGCGCTTCTACCTGAAAGATCGTCTGGCCACCGAACTTCAGGGCACGGAGCAGCGATCAATCATGCAGCACAAGGATCAGTTACTGGCACAGCAACACCGCCAGGACGGCAACGTGGAAACCCGCTTGCTCGTTACCGACCAGCAGCGTTCGGTGTTGAACGTGTTTGACACAACCCGACCTCATCCACACGCCTACACACCCTACGGGCACCGCCCTGCGCAAAACGGCTTGCTCAGCCTGCTCGGCTTCAACGGCGAACGGCCGGATCCGGTGACGGGGTGGTATTTGCTGGGGAATGGCTATCGGGCGTTTAACCCGATGTTGATGCGGTTTAACAGCCCGGACGGTTGGAGTCCGTTTGGCGAGGGTGGGTTGAACTCGTATGCATATTGCGCGGGAGATCCGGTGAACAGGGTAGACCCTCAGGGGCATACCTCCAGAAAGATAAAAAGCTTTCTGCGCTCCGTCGGCGTAATGAGGAAAAGCTCACAGCGCCCAGTGGTAAGGGTCAGCAGTTCTCCTGTCACTTTACCCCAAGAGAGCCAGACGATCGCAGCACTACAAGAAACTGTCGTATCAATGCAAAAAACCATTAGCTCGCAACAACGAACCATTGCATCGCAGCAAGACTCTATCGCTGCCGCCCATGAAGTAATAAAAGACGGCAGAATCATTGTGGCCCGCTATGAAAACTCAATAGCGGAAATGCATCAATTAGTTGCTCAACAGAACAAAACTATGGAGGGGCTGAGAGATGAGCTTGGCTATTTTGTATCGCTTCACCACATGAACACACCAAACATTCGCAATCCAATAAGCCAGACCGATATTGATCTAGCATACCCCTCGCCGCCTCAGCGAAATACGGCAATCGAACCGGAAACTTCCTTTTCCGGACGGGCAAAGAAAATTCGACATTAGCTGTGCTTTTAATAAAAAGAGGCGGCCGACTGGCCGCCCTTCTAACCGGTATTGGTCACTACGCCGCACTAAACAGCTTATGCGGATCAATCACAAACTTCTTCGGCACACCCGCATCAAACTCACCATAACCTTCCGGCGCCTGATCCAGGCTGATCACCTGCACACCCACCACCTCAGCAATGTTGATGCGGTCCCACATGATCGCCTGCATCAGCTGGCGGTTGTACTTCATCACCGGGGTCTGGCCGGTGTGGAAGCTGTGGGATTTGGCCCAGCCCAGGCCGAAGCGGATGCTCAGGCTGCCCATTTTCGCGGCGGCGTCGACGGCACCTGGATCTTCGGTGACGTAGAGGCCCGGGATACCGATTTTGCCGGCAACACGCACCACGCCCATCAACGAGTTGAGCACGGTGGCTGGAGCCTCGTGCTTCACGCCGTCATGGCCGTGGCCGCGGGCTTCGAAGCCTACGGCGTCGATGGCGCAATCCACTTCCGGTTCACCCAGCAGCGCGGCGATTTGCTCGTGCAGTGGGGTGTCGAGGGACAGGTCGGCGATTTCGAAGCCCTGGGCCTTGGCGTGGGCCAGGCGCACGGTGTTGACGTCACCGACGATTACCACTGCCGCGCCCAGCAGGCGAGCGGAAGCGGCAGCCGCCAGGCCGACCGGGCCGGCACCGGCGATGTAGACGGTACTGCCCGGGCCAACGCCTGCAGTCACGGCACCGTGGTAGCCGGTCGGCAGGATGTCGGAGAGGCAGGTCAGGTCGCGGATTTTTGCCATCGCGCGATCGCGATCGGGCAGTTTCAGCAGGTTGAAGTCGGCGTACGGCACCATGGCGTATTCAGCCTGGCCGCCGGTCCAGTCGCCCATGTCGACGTAACCGTAGGCACCGCCCGGACGCGCCGGGTTTACGCTCAGGCACACGCCGGTGTGCATTTCCTTGCAGGAACGGCAGCGCCCGCAAGCCACGTTGAACGGTACGGACACCAGGTCGCCGATTTGCAGGTTTTCGACGTCGCGGCCCTTCTCGATCACTTCACCGGTGATCTCGTGACCCAGCACCAGGCCGGTTTGCGCAGTAGTACGACCGCGCACCATGTGCTGGTCGGAACCACAGATATTGGTGGAAACCACACGCAGGATGACAGCGTGTTCAATCTTCCTGCCGCGCGGGTCCTGCATTTTCGGATAGTCGATTTTCTGTACTTCGACCTTGCCAGCGCCGAGATACACCACACCACGATTGCCAGACATGCTTTCACCTCGCTGTTGTTTTTATGGATCCGCGTTGCCCAGGCAGGCAGCGCGTTAAGTGCTCGGTTTTCTTGTGTTGCCTGTTATGGCCTCTTCGCTGGCAAGCCAGCTCCTACAGGGGATCGCGGTCAAATGTAGGAGCTGGCTTGCCAGCGAAGGCGATCTAAAGAACGACGGTTCTGTTGGCGTTCAAAAACACTCTTCTCTCAATGTGATACCCAACGGCTCGAGCCAGGGTCAGCCCTTCGATATCGCGCCCCTTGGCGATCAGGTCTTCCGGGTAATGGCTGTGATCCACCACCTCGACGCCCTGGGCGATGATCGGTCCCTCATCGAGATCGTTGTTGATGTAGTGCGCCGTGGCACCGACCAGTTTCACGCCCTTGTTGTAGGCCTGGTGGTAGGGTTTTGCACCCTTGAAACCCGGCAGCAGGGAGTGGTGGATGTTGATCGCCCTGCCGTCGAGTTTGCGGCACAGCTCCGGCGACAGGACCTGCATGTAGCGGGCGAGGATCACCAGTTCGGCGCCGGACTCTTCGATCACCTGCAAGACCTGACGCTCCTGTGAAGGCTTGTCGTTTGGGTCCAGGGGGAAATGGTAGTACGGGATCTGGTGCCAGTCGGCCAGCGGCTTGAGGTCCGGGTGGTTGGAGACCACGGCGACTACGTCCATCGACAACTGGCCGATGCGTTGGCGGTAGAGCAAATCGTTGAGGCAGTGATCGGCCTTGGACACCATGATCACCACTTTCGGGCGATGATGCGGCGGGGTCAGCTCGAAAATCATGCCAAAGGCCGCACCGCGCTCGGCAAGGCCTGCGCGAAAGGATTGCTCGTCGAAGCCGTCAGGCTGGCGGAACTCCACACGAATGAAGAAACGCCCCGAGAGGCGGTCATCGAAAGAGTGGTGTTCGGTGACGTAGCAGCCCTGCTCGAACAAAAAGCGGGTCACCGCGTCCACCGTGCCGAGCACACTGGGGCAATCGGCGGTCAGGATCCATGTGTCTGGGGCGCGGCTCATAGTGCGGTGACTCCTGTGCGATTTGTTGACAACCGCTTCGCGGTTGATCGCGGGCAAGCCTCGCTCCTACAGGTCCGCGTCGTCCAAATTATTCGCGAACGACACAAAACCGTAGGAGCGAGCGGGCGGCGAACCGACTTGCCCGCGAAGGCGATCTCAAGCCTGAACGCTAAGGCCGAACTCGGCAGAAGCATCCTGCAACCACAACCACCAGTAATCCGAGAAGCTGCGACGGATCAGCAGTTCCCAGGTGTCTTCGGCGGTGTGGCGGATCACCAGTTGCGACTTGGCGAACACAGTACCGACCGCCTTGCCCACCGGGAAGTTGTTGGGGTGCACGTCGTAGCTGGTGGATTTCATCAGCACCTGGCGCACGTTCGGGCCGCTCAGTTCGAGGATCTGCTGGCCACCGCTGACGTTGACGATCTGGATGTGCAGGTCGCCCAGCGCCTTGCGCAGTTTTTGCTCGGCGGCGAATTCTTCACCGGTCGGCACGATCAGTAGCCACTCATCCGGGCCCATCCATTGCAGGCTGGTTTCGCCCTTGACG
The DNA here is from genome assembly GCF_013416725.1 of Pseudomonas sp. SbOxS1. Taxonomy (NCBI): domain Bacteria; kingdom Pseudomonadati; phylum Pseudomonadota; class Gammaproteobacteria; order Pseudomonadales; family Pseudomonadaceae; genus Pseudomonas; species Pseudomonas sp. SbOxS1. Next base: position 595,231 of record NZ_JAAVXC010000002.1, on the reverse strand, counting down.
ATGACGGTCAGCGCGCCCGGCAATTCGATGCCCAGGGCCTTGTGTACGCCCGCGGCGAACGCGGCATCGTGGCCATCGCCACGGATGGTCAGGTGGCCGAGGAGTTTTTTCTCGCGCACGGTCACGCCGGCGCTCTTGCGACCCTTGCCCACCAGGCTGGCGAGGTCGGCGTGATGCAGCGACGACTCGGCCTTGGCCCCGGAGGTTGGGCGTTGTTGGTAAACATTGGCTGCGGTCATAAAGCACCTTTCCTGAATTCTGTTGGTTCCTGTGGTGGCTGAACTACCGCCATCGCGAGCAGGCTCGCTCCTACAAGGGTTACGCGATCACCTGTAGGAGTGAGCCTGCTCGCGAAAGCGTCGGCAGGCTCACCACAGGGCCTGGGCCATTACACGTTCTGGCGTTCGCCTTTCGGATCGAAGAACACCGAAGAAACGATTTCCGCCTCGATCACGCTGCCGTCCGCCAGTGGCGCGAACACACGTTCGCCCATGCGGTTCAGGCCGCCCTTGACCACGCCCATGGCAAACGAATAGCCCAGGGAGTTGTGCAGGTAGCTGGAGGTCACGTGACCGACCATGGTCATCGGGATCGCCTGCTTGGTGTTGAACACCAGTTGCGCACCTTCCGGCAGCCACTTGTTCGGATCGATCGGCTTCAGGCCCACCAGCTGCTTACGCTGATCACGCACGCAGTCTTCACGGTTCATGCCACGCCAGCCGATCCACGAGAACGGTTTGGTTCGACCGACACACCAGCCCATGTTCAGGTCGTCCGGGGTCATCGAGCTGTCAGTGTCTTGCCCTACGATGATGAAGCCCTTCTCGGCCCGCAGTACGTGCATGGTTTCAGTGCCGTACGGGGTCAGGTTGTACTTCTTGCCGGCGTCGACGATTTTTTCCAGCACGCCCATGGCGTAGTCGGCTTGCACGTTGACTTCGTACGACAGCTCACCGGTAAACGAAATCCGGAAAATCCGCGCCGGCACACCACCGACCAGGGCTTCTTTCCAGGTCATGAACGGGAAGGCTTCGTTGCTCAGGTCGGCGTCGGTGACTTCGCTGAGCAGCTTACGGCTGTTCGGCCCGGACAGGGTCATGGTTGCCCAGTGATCGGTCACGGACGTGAAGTACACCTTCAGCTCTGGCCATTCAGTCTGCGAGTAGATTTCCAGCCATTGCAGCACGCGTGCAGCGCCGCCGGTGGTGGTGGTCATCACGAAGTGGTTGTCGGCAAGACAAGCAGTTACGCCGTCGTCAAAGACCATGCCGTCTTCTTTGCACATCAGGCCGTAGCGGGCCTTGCCCACATCGAGCTTGGTCCAGGCGTTGGTGTAGATGCGGTTGAGGAACTCACGTGCATCCGGGCCCTGGATGTCGATCTTGCCCAGGGTCGAAGCGTCCAGCAGGCCGACGCTGTCGCGCACGGCTTTGCATTCGCGCTTGACTGCCGCGTGCATGTCTTCACCGGATTTCGGGAAATACCATGGACGTTTCCACTGGCCAACATCTTCGAACTCGGCGCCGTTTTTCAGGTGCCACTGATGCAGGGCGGTGTAGCGCACTGGCTCGAAAATGTGCCCACAGTGACGACCAGCTACCGCGCCGAAAGTTACCGGCGTGTAGTTCGGACGGAACATGGTGGTGCCCATCTGCGGGATGGTCACGTTCAGCGAACGGGCAGCGATAGCCAAACCGTTTACGTTACCCAGCTTGCCCTGATCGGTGCCGAAGCCCAGCGCGGTGTAGCGTTTTACGTGCTCTACCGACTCGAAGCCTTCGCGGGTCGCCAGTTCGATGGCGGCGGCGGTGACGTCGTTCTGCAGGTCGACGAATTGCTTCGGCGCCCGTGCGGTGTTCTTTTCGTGCGGCACCTGGAACAGCGCCAAAGTCGGCTCTTCCAGACGGGCCAGGGCTTTTGGCAAGGTCGCTTCGACCGCACCGAAACCGGCTTCGCTGGCAGCGCGCACGCCACCTTCAAAACCATCGGCCAGGGAGTCGCCGAGGCCGTAGACGCCGTTGATGCCACCGACGCACACGCGTTTCTGCGGAGCTTCGCCCGGTACGAAACCGAGGATGTCTTCACGCCAGATCGGCTTGCCGCCCAGGTGCGAAGCCAGGTGTACCACCGGGCTGTAGCCGCCGGAGCTGGCGACGATGTCGCACTCGAGCCACTCGCCAGGGCTGGTGACTTTGTGGCCTTTGACATCGATGGCTGCAACGCGGGCAGCGGTCACGTGCTTGCTGCCACGGGCCTCGATCACGGCGCTGCCGGTGAGAATGCGAATGCCCTTGGCGCGTGCTTCTTCCACCAGCGCACCACGCGGGTTGCTGCGGGCGTCGGCGATCGCCACCACTTGCAGGCTGGCGTCGAGCCAATCCAGGGCAACGCGGTAGGCGTGGTCGTTGTTGGTCGACAGCACCAGCTTCTTGCCCGGTGCCACGCCGTAACGGCGCACGTAAGTCGAGACAGCGCCAGCCAGCATGTTGCCCGGCACGTCGTTGTTGCCGTAGACCAGTGGACGCTCGTGAGCGCCGGTCGCCAGCACTACACGCTTGGCGCGAACACGGTGGATGCGCTGGCGCACCTGGCCAATCGGCGCGCGGTCGCCGAGGTGATCGGTCAGGCGCTCGTGAATGGTCAGGAAGTTGTGGTCGTGGTAGCCGTTGACCGTGGCGCGCGGCAACAGCAACACGTCCGGGGTGTTCTTCAGCTCGGCGATGACGCTGGCGACCCATTCCACGGCAGGCTTGCCGTCGAGGCTTTCGCGGGAGTCGAGCAGGCTGCCGCCGAACTCTTCCTGCTCATCAGCCAGGATCACCCGGGCACCGCTACGCGCAGCCGCCAATGCAGCGGCCAGGCCTGCAGGGCCGGCGCCGACGATCAGCACGTCGCAGTGCTGGTTCATGTAGTCGTAGGTGTCCGGATCGTTCTCGGTCGGCGAGCGGCCAAGACCTGCAGCCTTACGAATGTACTTCTCGTAAGTCATCCAGAACGATTGCGGGTACATGAAGGTTTTGTAGTAGAAGCCCGGTGGCATCAGCTTGCCGCCGACCTTGCCGAGAATCCCCATCATGTCGTTGTTCACGTTTGGCCAGCCGTTGGTGCTGGTGGCGACCAGGCCCTGGTACAGCGCTTGTTGCGTGGCGCGTACGTTCGGGATCTGCGTGGCTTCAGTGGCGCCGATCTGCAGCACTGCGTTCGGCTCTTCGGCACCAGCGGCGAAGATGCCGCGCGGGCGGGAATACTTGAAGCTGCGACCGATGATGTCGACGCCGTTGGCCAGCAGTGCAGCGGCCAGCGAATCGCCTTCGAAGCCTTTGTAGCTCTGGCCGTTGAAGGTGAACGTCAGGACTTTGTTGCGGTCGATCCGTCCGCCGTTGGACAGGCGATTGATCTGGCTCATACCTTCTCTCCCAGAGCCGTGCTGGCCGCTTTCGGGCTATCGGTCTTGTCGGTGAATTGTGGCTTGGTGCCGATCTTGTAGGTTTCGAGAATCTCGTAGGTCACGGTGTCGCGGGTGACGTTGAAGTACTGGCGGCAACCGGCGACGTGATCCCACAGCTCGTGGTGCAGGCCGCGAGGGTTATCGCGGAAGAACATGTAGTCGCCCCACTCCTCATCGGTGCAGCTGTTGGGGTCCAGTGGGCGCGGGATGTGCGCCTGGCCGGATGCGTGGAATTCCTCTTCGGAGCGCAGTTCGCCGCAGTGAGGACAGAAGATATGCAACATGGGGATTTCTCCTGTTAGTGGGCAACCGCAGCAGCGCCGTGTTCATCGATCAACGCACCGTTGTGGAAACGGTCGATGGAGAAAGGTGCAGCCAATGGGTGCATTTCACCCTTGGCCAGGCTGGCGGCAAACACGTTGCCCGAGCCAGGTGTTGCCTTGAAGCCACCGGTGCCCCAACCGCAGTTGAAGAACATGTTCGGCACCGGGGTTTTCGAAATGATCGGGCACGCATCCGGCGTGGTGTCGACGATGCCGCCCCACTGACGGTTCATGCGTACGCGGGACAGGACCGGGAACATCTCGACGATGGCCTGGATGGTGTGCTCGATCACCGGATACGAACCACGCTGGCCGTAGCCGTTGTAGCCGTCGATACCGGCGCCGATTACCAGGTCGCCCTTGTCGGACTGGCTGATGTAACCGTGTACGGCGTTAGACATGATCACGCTGTCGATGATCGGCTTGATCGGCTCGGACACCAGCGCTTGCAGCGGGTGGGATTCGATCGGCAGACGGAAACCGGCGAGCTTGGCCATGTGCCCGGAGTTACCGGCGGTCACTACGCCGACGCGCTTGCCACCGATGAAGCCCTTGTTGGTTTCCACGCCGATGCACACGCCGTTTTCCTTGCGGAAACCGATCACTTCGGTCTGCTGGATCAGGTCCACGCCCAATGCGTCGGCGGCACGGGCAAAGCCCCAGGCCACGGCATCGTGACGGGCCACGCCGCCGCGACGCTGGACGGTCGCGCCCATTACTGGGTAGCGGGTGTTCTTGGAGCAGTCGAGGTACGGGATCTCGTCGGCCACTTGCTTGGCATCGAGCAGCTCGCCGTCCACGCCATTGAGGCGGTTGGCGCTGACCCGACGCTCGGAATCACGAATGTCCTGCAGGGTGTGGCACAGGTTGTAGACGCCGCGCTGGGAGAACATCACGTTGTAGTTGAGGTCCTGGGACAGGCCTTCCCACAGTTTCATCGCGTGTTCGTACAGGTGCGCCGACTCGTCCCACAGGTAGTTGGAGCGCACGATGGTGGTGTTGCGCGCGGTGTTACCGCCGCCCAGCCAGCCTTTCTCGACCACGGCCACGTTGGTGATGCCGTGTTCCTTGGCCAGGTAGTAGGCGGTCGCCAGACCATGCCCGCCACCGCCGACGATGACCACGTCGTAGACCTTTTTCGGGGTCGGCGTGCGCCACATGCGCTGCCAGTTTTCATGGTGGCTGAGGGAGTGTTTGAAGAGGCCGAAGCCTGAGTAGCGTTGCATAGTCATTTACTCCAAAACCGCACTCAGCGATAAACCGGGAAGTCCGCGCACAGGGCCGATACTTGCTGGGCGACATTGGCCTCGACATCGGCATCGCCGAGGTTGTCGAGGATGTCGCAGATCCAGCCGGCCAACTCGACGCACTGGGTCACCTTGAAGCCGCGAGTGGTGACCGCCGGGGTGCCGATGCGCAGGCCGGAGGTCACGAACGGCGACTGTGGATCGTTCGGGACAGCGTTCTTGTTCACGGTGATGTGGGCGCGACCGAGTGCTGCGTCCGCCTCTTTACCGGTCAGGCCCTGACGGATCAGGCTGACCAGGAACAGGTGGTTATCGGTGCCGCCGGACACTACATCGTAGCCGCGTTTGATAAACACGCCGGCCATGGCCTGGGCGTTGTCGATCACTTGTTGCTGATAAGCCTTGAAGCCTGGCTCCAGCGCTTCCTTGAAGCACACTGCCTTACCGGCAATGACGTGCATCAGCGGGCCGCCTTGGGCACCAGGGAATACCGCGGCGTTGAGCTTCTTCTCGATCTCTTCGTTGGACTTGGCCAGGATCAGGCCGCCACGTGGACCGCGCAGGGTCTTGTGGGTGGTGGTGGTGACCACGTCGGCGTACGGCAGCGGATTCGGGTACAGGCCGGCAGCGACCAGACCAGCCACGTGGGCCATGTCGACGAACAGCAGCGCACCGACTTTGTCAGCGATCTGACGGAAGCGCGGGAAGTCCAGAGTCTTGGAGTAGGCCGAGAAACCGGCAACGATCATTTTCGGCTTGTGCTCGACTGCCAGGCGTTCGACTTCGTCGTAGTTGATCAGGCCGGTGTCGGTGTCGATGCCGTACTGTACGGCGTTGTACAGCTTGCCGGAGGACGAAACCTTGGCACCGTGGGTCAAGTGACCGCCATGGGCCAGGCTCATGCCCAGGATGGTGTCGCCGGCTTGCAGCAGGGCCAGGTACACGGCGCTGTTGGCAGAGGAACCGGAGTGCGGCTGCACGTTGGCGTAATCGGCGCCGAACAGTTGCTTGGCGCGTTCGATGGCCAGGGCTTCAACCTTGTCCACGTGCTCGCAGCCACCGTAGTAACGCTTGCCTGGATAGCCTTCGGCGTATTTGTTGGTCAGGCCGCTGCCTTGCGCTTCCATCACACGTTTGCTGGTGTAGTTCTCCGACGCGATCAGTTCGATGTGATCTTCCTGGCGTTGCTCCTCGGCATTCATCGCCGCCAGCAGTGCATCGTCGTAACCCTTGATCTGGTCTTGCTTGCTGAACATCGCGTCTCTCCCAGCGGCGGCGGTGCGCCATTCGTCTCGGTGAGGCACTGGCTTTTCGGCAGTGCCCTTTGATAGCGATGGTATGACCGGCTTGGAGTCGTCAAATGCCTACGCGCGCCACGCAAAGGTGCGTTTACGACATGGCGGGAAATGGCATGCCGTACATGACCTTTGATCCTCCACAGATCCCTGTGGGAGCGAGCCTGCTCGCGATAGCGGCCTCACATTCAACATTGATGTCGGCTGGCCCGCCGCCATCGCGAGCAGGCTCACTCCTACAGGGTCAGGCGATGGCCTGTCGCAGTGCCAGCAACACCAGGAAATGCACGGGATACAGCGCATACGCCCAGCGCCGCATCGGCGGTGGTTTTACGCCCTGGGCATGTCGCAACAGGAACACCCCCAGCCATGGCGCAATCAGACAAGTAACGACAGCCGCCATGGCCACGTGATTACCCAGTCGAACGGAGTAATACAGCACCTGCCATTGATTGGCCGCCAGACACACCAGTCCCGGCAACAGGGCGAAATACCAGGGTCGCCGGATCACCAGCAGCATTGCCAGCGGCAACATCACGCCGAAAAACCCGAACATCAGCTGTCGCGCAAACAGTGCCGCCAGCACGACGGCGCCGACCGCCAACAGTCGCGCCGGCAGAGTCCGGTCCTGCCAGCCCCGCACCACCAACAGACCGAGTGCCAGCGTGGGCATCACGTTCAACGTGTCGGGGTTGGGAATGAACATTCGGTAGGGTATTTCACTCACGGCGCTAAACATCAACAACCAGCCCAGATAGCGCCAGTGTCCGTTGGTCGCCACCGCCGGCTTGCGCGCCAGATTGGCCGCCATCGCCAGGCAGAACCACGGGAACGCCAGACGCCCCGGCACATACAGCCAATCGGCGGAGTAACCGACATATCGCAGGTGATCAAGCACCATGCTCAGCAGCGCCAGCCACTTGAGCAGATCCAGTGCACGGTCGCGCTGATTTAAGTGTGTAGCCATGTGCATAATTGCCCCACATCCTTGTAATGTTCTGACAGTTACATCCTGTGCGTACCCCGGACGATCTTCGGTAAAGTGCGCACCATCATCGACCACGAGACGCTTCACCATAAGCGCCTCGACCACGGAAGCAGGCCATGACCGATAAGAGCCAACAATTCGCCAGCGACAACTATTCCGGCATTTGCCCTGAAGCCTGGGCTGCCATGGAACAGGCCAACCATGGCCACCAGCGCGCTTACGGTGACGACGAGTGGACCGCCCGCGCGTCCGACCATTTCCGCAAACTGTTCGAAACCGACTGCGAAGTGTTCTTCGCCTTCAACGGCACCGCCGCCAACTCGCTGGCCCTGTCGTCGCTGTGCCAGAGTTACCACAGCGTGATCTGCTCGGAAACAGCCCACGTCGAAACCGACGAATGCGGCGCACCGGAATTCTTCTCCAACGGCTCCAAACTGCTGATCGCCCGCACCGAAAACGGCAAGCTGACGCCGGATTCGATCCGCGAAATCGCCCTCAAGCGCCAGGACATCCACTACCCCAAACCCCGCGTCGTGACCCTGACCCAGGCCACCGAAGTCGGCAGCGTCTACACCCCCGACGAAATCCGCGCCATCAGCGCCACCTGCAAGGAGCTGGGCCTGAACCTGCACATGGACGGCGCGCGATTCTCCAACGCCTGCGCGTTCCTCGGGTGCACGCCAGCGGACCTGACCTGGAAGGCCGGCGTCGACGTGCTGTGCTTCGGCGGCACGAAAAACGGCATGGCGGTGGGTGAGGCAATTCTGTTCTTCAACCACAAGTTGGCTGAAGACTTCGATTACCGCTGCAAACAGGCTGGGCAGCTTGCTTCAAAGATGCGCTTCCTGTCGGCGCCGTGGGTCGGCATCCTGGAAAACGACGCCTGGCTCAAATACGCCAACCATGCCAACCGCTGCGCGCAATTGCTGGCCGAACTGGTCAGCGACATTCCTGGCGTGGAATTGATGTTCCCGGTGCAGGCCAACGGCGTGTTCCTGCAACTGTCGGAACCGGCTATCGCTGCGCTGACCGCCAAGGGCTGGCGGTTCTACACCTTCATCGGCAACGGCGGCGCACGCTTCATGTGCTCGTGGGACACCGAAGAAGAGCGCGTACGGGAATTGGCGCGGGACATTCGGGAAGTGATGTCCCACTAAAACACGGGCTCACACAACCCCTTGTTGGAGCGAGCCTTGTGGCGAGGGGATTTATCCCCGTTGGGTCGCGAAGCGGCCCCTAAAAATGGGACTGCTGCGCAGTCCAACGGGGATAAATCCCCTCGCCACAAGGCTCGCTCCCACAGGTTTCTACAGCGTCTATCAAAACTCGATGCGCACATCGCCCTTAGGCACGCTGCAGCACGACAGGATGTACCCTTCGGCTTCGTCTTCCTCGGTGATCCCGCCGTTGTGCTCCATCTCCACCTCCCCGCCCAGTTTCAGCACCTTGCAGGTACCGCAAATACCCATGCCGCAGGCTTTGGGAATCAGCAAACCGACCTTGGCCGCCGCCGCATGCACGGTTTCGCCAGGCGCCACGCGAATGCTCTTGCCGGACGAGATGAACTCCACCTGGTGCAGATCCGCCACGTCGACTTCCGGGGCTTCGGCCGCTTGTTCGGCATGTTCCACCGCGTCGGCACGCGCCTCTGGCGGCGTCGCGCCGAAGGATTCCTCGTGATAACGCTTCATGTCGAAGCCAGCAGCTTCCAGCAGGCGCTTGACCGCATTCATGTACGGTGTCGGGCCGCAGCAGAACACTTCCCGTTCAAGGAAATCCGGCGCCATCAATTCAAGCATTCGGTGGTTGAGGTAACCGCGATAACCGGCCCAGGGCTCGCCCATGCCGTGCTTCTCGCAGATCAGGTGCAGGCTGAAATTCTCGATCCGCGACGCCATGTGCTCCAGCTCGCGGTGGTAAATGATGTCCTTGGGCGAACGGGCGCTGTGGATAAACACCATGTCGACATTGCCGTTGGTGTCGTAGAACCAGCGCGCCATGGACATGACCGGCGTGATGCCGACGCCGCCACTGAGGTAAAGCACCTTTGGCGCAGTGAAGTCCATGGCATTGAACAGCCCGACCGGCCCGTGCACCGCCAGCTCCTGGCCTTCGTGCAGGGTGTCGTGCAGCCAGTTGGACACCTTGCCGCCCGGCACCCGCTTGATGGTTACCGAAAAGCTGTACGGCACCGACGGTGAGCTGGAAATGGTGTACGACCGCATGATCGGCTGGCCTTCGATTTCCAGCTCCAGGGTGACAAACTGCCCGGGCTTGAAGAAGAACATGATCGGCTGGTCGGCCATAAAACAGAAGGTGCGCACATCCCAGGTTTCCTGGATGACTTTGACACACCGGACGATGTGCCGACCATTGGCCCAGGTCTGGGTGGTTACCGGGTTCAGGAAGCTGTTGGACATGCTGATCTCCACGGCCGACTGTCGGCCTTCATGTTGGCGATTCTGCGTATAGCGCGAAACACCCATTTACCTATCTGCGACATTCACATGCTTATCGCGACCAGCCCCCAACGACCGGGGCTTGCGCGTCGGGAACAGATTGCACCATGTCGCCCATGGATAAGGTTCTGGCCAGCGCCGGCCCCACACTCGCCCCATACCAAGACACAATCTTTACACCTTGCGTAGCAACCCTTAGCAGTACACCTGATTAGCCACTTTCGCCGGCCACGCAGATGGCCTTGAGGATTAAACGATGGACGTCACTACTACTCTGAGCCTGGGCGATCCGCTGGAACCCGCACGCAAGGCCACCGCACAGATGCTGCAAGAGCGCGAGCGCACCTTCTCGCTGCCGCAGCCGTTTTACTCTGACGAGCGCCTGTTTGATATCGACATGCAGGAGATTTTCCAGAAAGAGTGGTTGATCGCCGGCATGACCTGCGAAATCCCGACCAAGGGCAACTACCTGACCCTGCAAGTGGGCAAGAACCCGATCATCGTGATCCGTGGCGCCGATGGCGTGGTGCATGCCTTCCATAACGTCTGCCGCCACCGTGGTTCGCGCCTGTGCACCAGTGAAAAAGGCAAGGTTGCCAAGCTGGTCTGCCACTACCACCAGTGGACCTACGAGCTCGACGGTCGCCTGCTGTTCGCCGGCACCGAAATGGGCGCCGACTTCGACATGAAGCAATACGGCCTCAAGCCGGTGAACGTGAAGACCGCCGGTGGCTACATCTTCATCAGCCTGGCGGAGAACCCGCCGGCCATCGATGACTTCCTGTCGACGCTCAGCCATTACATGGAACCGTACGACATGGAAAACACCAAGGTGGCAATCACCACCACCTTGATGGAGAAAGCCAACTGGAAGCTCGTGCTGGAAAACAACCGCGAGTGCTACCACTGCAACGCGTCGCACCCGGAACTGCTGAAAACCCTGCTGGAATGGGACGACGTCACCGACCCGCGCGCCGACCAGGCGTTCAAGGACCACGTGGCCGCCTCTGCCGCTGCCTGGGAAGCCGAGAAGATCCCTTACGCCCACGCCAGCTTCGGCCTGCGTAACCGCATCGTGCGCATGCCGCTGCTCAAGGGCACCGTGTCGATGACCCTGGACGGCAAACAAGGCTGCGCCAAGCTCATGGGCCGCATCAAGAACCCGGACCTGGGCTCGATGCGCATCCTGCACCTGCCACACTCGTGGAACCACTGCATGGGCGACCACATCATCGTGTTCACCGTGTGGCCGATCAGCGCCCAGGAAACCATGGTCACCACCAAGTGGATCGTGCACAAGGATGCCGTTGAAGGCGTGGACTACGACGTGGAGCGCATGCGCCAGGTCTGGGACGCCACCAACGACCAGGATCGTCGCCTGGCCGAAGAGAACCAGCGTGGCATCAACTCCACCGCGTACCAGCCTGGCCCGTACTCCAATACCTACGAGTTCGGCGTGGTGAACTTCGTGGATTGGTACAGCGAGCGCTTGCTGAGCAACCTTGGGGCCGAGCCTGCTCCGTATTTAAAGGGCGTGCCCGTTCAGGGCTAGAATGAGGAGTAAATGCCACCGGCCATTCGTAGATGGCCGGTAGCAGATATTTTAGTGTGAATGACTTTGGCCATTGGGGTCCATGCGCTCATCCATCACCTATATTCTCCAGGCATCTGTCAAGGCTTCGGAAAAACCACCAGGCTTACCCACTCTGATACAAGTTCACGCTGGTACCTAGCTCGAACTTGCATCTCTGTTGGCCAATACGCAATAAGGTTATCGAATGTCCCTACTGGGTTAACAACATGATGATTTCCAACTCCAGAGGGACCAAAACTATAGCCAGCCAACTCCAGTCCCGCTACAGGAGCGGGAGCATTCCAACCCATCGTAACGGACCGCCCCTCATTCGATATCACGTGAAAATTAGTAGGCGCTGGAATTTCCGCAATATAGTTTAGCGGAAAGGTTGCAACATCAGAATCGACACCTTGCTCGTTAGTAGAAAAGACTTCTGCATAATAGGTTTCCCCCAACACCAAGCCATTAAATGTATACGAGCCACTGTAAAAGGTTACCCTAGGCCCACCATTTAGAGAATAAGTATAGTTGGCGATATCGTCATATCTATCGAGATAGATCTCTACCCAACCAGGCCCGATCAAAGTACTTTTTAGTGTCGGCTTACTTGGTTTATCTGCCACGGTAATAAAAGTAGACTGTGAACGGGAAGATACTTGACCATTGACAACCTGATCAAATATCAACGACTTGTACCCCAAAGGAAGATCCTTTGTTGGCATGATCTCCCAAGACCCGTAAAGCTCCGCAGTAGCCGTACCATAAACTTCGTCACCCACATAGACTCGAACAGTCGCGCCGTTTTCTGCAGCGGTGCCTCTCATCAACGGCCTGGCTGTTTGCGTAACCGTTCCAGCAACTGGAAGACGGAGAACAGGCGCAGGACGCGGGCCGTGCGTAAATGCTACTGTTTCAGCCCACCTTGATTTTTTATCGTTTAATATCTGAATGCAGGTCAGATTGAAGGCTCCCCTAGGGATGATGTTAGTCCGTATTTCCCATGCATGCGTAGCGGCGTCAACCGAACCATTACCATAACTAGGATGTTCGCGACCACTCTCGTAGAGATACACGAGGGCCCCAGCCTTCCCGGTCCCCCGAACCACAACCCATTCGTCGTCCACAAATCCTCCATTGACTGGACTTGTGATCTCAAGTACAGGGCGAGGTTTTTTTATCTTATTGCTCTCAACACATTGACGTACCATGTCCGAATTTGAACGTGTACACCAGTCAAAGTTTATAATATTACTTTTTGCCTGCCAATCACCGTTTGCCGGGTACCATGCCTTAAGATCTGAAATTATATCTAGCGGCCCGCCAAAAAGACTAAAAGCTACTGCCGATGTTGTCCATAACTCTTCCGCGGGCGGAGGATCATTTATGACACCACCAATATACTTCTTCAGTTCGTCAGTGCTCACCACATTCTGATCAATCCACCGGTGTCCAATTTTATCCCAAAACAAGCTACGATCTCGATATGGCTCCGGGGTAATCCATAATAAGTTACGCACTGCGAAAACCATACGAGGCCCCGGGTGTCGCTCTTTTATTTGCGCAAGGGTCAAACCGCTTGCAGAAAACGGCAACAGGTATTTGTGATAATTGGACACCAAGGCTTCATAAAGTTGTTTATAGGGGATTTCAGCATTCCCCCCCGGTTCGAGTGCATGAACATCCAACACCACAATCTCACCTGGGTGCTCCTCGAGAAACTTCACCACTTCATTCAATATATACCCAAGTTTTCTGCCAGACCCTCCGTGAACGGTAATGAATTTATCAAAAAAACCGCCAGGAGTACCTGAGTACCAATTGATCCTTAGATCCAGAGCCCGTACACCACTTTCAAGCTGATGGTATATTGGGTGATCCTGACACGCATCATAACTATCGTTATCTGTAATATCCGTATCCATTCCTGCATTATGCGCACCAGGCAAACTCAGCTGACACAAGCGATAGTCCTTCACATAGGAATGAATATCTGTCATCCAATTATTTAAACTAAAAGAGCTGGCCGGTTCCGAGTTGTCATCTGTACTTTTCATGGCATCTTCCGAAGCGAGAAGTAAAGATCAACCCTAATCAAACAAACGAAAATTCGCACCTGTCATAAATGACAGTTCGCGATGAAGAATACACATCATGCCTTCGCTGCTCATGTATGGTATTAATTATGTATCAGTTGCAACACAGCACTATGTGGGGCCGAGCTCGCTCGCGAAGGCGCCCAACACACCCTCCCATCGCCCGGCACTCTCTTTCACATAGATCTGTACGAAATATGATCTATTCCGTACAGAGCTATGCCTTCCGCAGCTCCCAGCCTTCCGCAAACAAGTTATCCACACGTCCACCCACAGCGAATGGGGACAACTGTGGAAATGTCGAAAACTTTTTCCACACAAACCAAAGAAAATCCGTGACTTATCCAGAACCCGGGTATTTCATAACAACTGATCATTTATTGACCAACCCTCCAAAGAGCGCGGATTACATGGCCTGCAGAGGATGGCGAACACCTTATCCACAGAAACGCCAACAGACTTTGGGGGCAAGTATTACGCCTCTGTGGAAAAACGCTGAAAGCCGCGAGTTTTCAGGGTTTGCGCACGGTATAAGCGTTAAAAACCTGGAATTGATCAATTTTCAACCAGAAGCCTGAACACCGCTATTTATAAGGCCCCCAGCGGTAAGCGAACATCTTATCCACAGAAGCGCCAACAGAGATTGGGGGCAAGTATTGCCCTTCACCTGATAAAAAAGCGCAGGAAAACCGTAACTTACGCTGGTTATTATTTGATCTAAGCCTCGCAGGCCGCGGTTCGTATGGGTTTCAGCGAGGGGCGAACATGTTATCCACAGAAGCGCTAACAGGGATTGTGGGTAAACACGTCAAACCTTGTTGAAGCATGAGCGCCCAGCGTCGATGTCGAGGTTCAATTCAAAATCGTTAAACGCACGCCAGCCCAGCAAAATCGAAGGCACGTACTGCCCCTGCACCCACGAAGGCGGGATGGTGAAGCCAGGATAAAACCTGTAGGTGATCGCCATGGCACCGCCCGGCAAATTCAACATGCCCTTGAAGGTTTGGTAGCGCTGCTTGTGCGCTGCGTCGATCGGTGAGTTACCAGGGGTCATCACGACATTGACCCGATCGCCAGGTGAGGCGGATGTCAGGTAATCGACATTGCCGGTGTCGACTATCGCCAGCGTGGCCCTGTTATCCAGCCGTACAGCGATCGTCAGGCGCTGATTGAGATCCATGCGGGTGTAGGCGATCGGTGAGTCACATTGCGCGGTAGGCACGGGATTGAGCACCAGGGTTTTGCGGGTGATTTTAAGTCGCCCCAGCTTGCTGATCAGGTCCAGCCCCAGCAAATTGTCCCGATCACTGACAAACACCAACACATTGCGAAACTCGCTATCGCCCACTTTCAAGGAATCAAGAATCCCGAGCCGGGCAGACAGATCTTTCTCACCATAGAACGTGCTGTAGGCGTAGTGGGAGTCGGTTAACAACTTGATCCCCATCAGCCTGGCCGTTTCGGCATTGACCCGGGTTTGCGGAGCGCCAGTGTCGAGGACAAAACGTGCGGAATGACCATTGGCCGCGTCGACATCGATGAAGGGCAGCACCTCTTCGGCAATGAAATGGTCACTGGAATATGGATGAGTCCTGAGCACTTGGCGGCGTGAAGTTCTTTTCACCGTGAAATCGCCGGTCGCCCTCAGGGTCGCAAGCGACTGGTTACCGAACATCGAGAACAATGCCTTCAGCTCTTGATCGGCCTCTATGGCCTGAGCGTGTTTACGCTTGATCGCGAGGTAGTAATCAGGCAATTCTTTGGCGGCTTTAGCCTCGAAAATCCTGGCGATAACGGATATGGAACAACTCAGGTTTTTCTCGGCATCCAGTACGTTTTCACACTGCTGCCTTAGCTGTGCAATGGATGCTTTTTGCCCTTGTGCAGACTCGACCCAATGATAAAAATCGACCGTTGGAGACTTTGCCTGGGGGGCTGCCATCAAACTCGCAGACATTAGCGCAAGGAGCGCCAACGCCCGACTGAAAGCCTTCATATTCAACCCATTCATAAAAACGAGTTTTATGAGTAAGCGCTGAACGTCGCAAAGCCCCCCTGCCCCTGTAGCAGCGCACAGAAAAACTATAGCTCACAAGTCTGTGCTGTTTACGCCTCTAATCTGCTGACCTTGAACTGCGGGATTCGACCGCCGAGGCTCTACTGTAACGACCTCCATAGGCGTGTTGGCAGCCCTGCCCGGGACCTGACCCGGTGCTTGCCCCCGCAGCAGGTTCCATCCACTGGCTTCCTTCGTTGCCTCCCATAGCACGCGCCATCTCGACTGCCCATTACTGGCTGCCGTCGTCATCCATGTCTGGGTGATGCCGCGATTCTGTAGGAGTGCACCTGCCCCCGTAAGCACCTGACCGCCAATGACACCCAGATTCGAACCCAGCGACAAACCGGTGTCAGGCATTCGCGCGACCATAGCCGCGGGTACTCCCACTGCACGTGACGGGACACCTGAGGCGCCGCCCCAAAAACTCATGGTATTGCCAATACGCGTAATCATGGCCTGAGGCCTGCCTGCCACGATTGCCGCGGCAGCCCTGTTGATCGCCGCTCCGGCAAAAATGGTGTTCAACAATGAACCCACAGCGTTTCCAAGAAGTGCCAGCCAAGATCTTCCGCTTGGATCGACGCGATTAACGGGGGAGCCGGAGCAATACGCGTACGCATTCAATCCCCCTTTGCCGAACGGACTCAACCGATCCGGACTGTGAAACCGCATCAGCACCGGACTATAGACCCGATGGCCATTGCCCAAGTGATACCAACCAGTAGCACCTTCCTTTAACTGCCCATTAAAGCCCAGATGCGTTCCCGCCCGTCGGAGGGCGCGTTGCAAACCATAGGGGGAATAGGCGAAGGGGTTCGGCCCGCTGCGATCCAGTTCGGCCAATACGCTTTGTTGCAGATCGCTGGCGAGCAGTAGGGTTCGGTGGGCCCGCGCATCCACTGCGGACAAGAGTTTTGCAGGTTGGGGCTTTCGGGCGATAGGCATCAGTTGCGTCCTTGGTGAGACCTGATAACCCGCAATGAGATGCCTGGTTCTGAACGGCTGGTCTCGAGAAGGCGGGTACCAACTGTTCAGTACCCTAACAAACCTCCGATAAAGCCAACACTATCAGTTCTGCTAGGGTCCCCCCTCCACCCGGGAAACCGCTAAGGCCGATACATCAAATAGGCCTCACCCGTGACACGAATCATCGGGTGCGGCGTGATCTGGCAGGTATCGACAACACGAAAACCATGGCGCTCATAGAACCTTCGGGCACCGGTGTTCGCGGCATAGTCGATCAGGCTCAGGCCATTGAGCCCGAGCCGGTTGGCGCGGTCGTAGGCGTAGGCCAGGAACTGCTTGCCCAGGCCCTGATTGCGCCAGCCTTCATGCAGCGCCAGGCTGGAAATATACAGGGTGTCGGGGATTTCCATCCTGGCGTACGGCGCCAGCACCGGGTCGGTCACTGGCGCTGCGAAAGGATCGTGACGCATCACGTAGCTGTGCAGCATGCCAATGACTTCACCTTCGGCTTCGGCGATCAGGCAGTTCTGCCAAGAGAAATCCACATCGTCACGGGCGTAGCGCAGGGCTCCGACGTCCAGCAGATCCTGCCCGGGTTCTGCTATCTGGCTCCAGATGTAATCCGAAGCCCCCTCCGATGAAATCTGGAACAAACGCGCAATCTCGCGCGCGTCCGCGCGCACTGCCGGACGAAATTCTACTGCCATTGACCTGCCCCCAAAACTGACCGCTAGCGGACCACACCTTCTTCTATCAGCAACTTGAGAATTGCTTCGGCCCCAGCTTGCGCCGTTACGCCCTTGAGCACTTGTCCCCCACCGCCACTGGCTTTCGCCGTTGCGGCTTTCATGCGGTCCGCGCCGCTTTTGGCCTTGATCACCTTCAAGCGTTTTGGGCGTGGCTTGGCCGGTTGCAGGGAGGCGACCGCGAGCAACTCATCGTCGACGATTTCCACGTCCTTGGCCTGCAATACCCCACGCCGGGCCGGGCCGAAGGCACTCTGCCGGGGCTTGGGCGCGGCGTTATCCACAGTGGCGAGAAACGGCAAGCGAACCTTCAGGCGCCGCCGCTGACCGCGCGGCAACGCCTGCAGCACCAATGCCGACCCGCCGTCGATGGACTCGACCTGCGCCAACCCCACTACCAGCGGCCAGCCAAGGCCTTCGGCCAGCAGGAACGGCAGCATGCCCGAGCCTTCCCCGGTTTCGGCCTGGCTACCGGTCAAAACGACCTGAGCGCCGGCATCGCGCAAATACGCGGTCAAGGCCGGTAGCGCATCGGCGCCTTGCGGTTGTTCCAGCACATGCAATTGTTCCAGCCCCATGCCCAGGTAAGCGCGCAAGGCCGGTTCGGCGATGTCGCCGGCGTGCAGCACCTGCAAGTTATCCCCAGCCAGCTGCAAGCCCAGTTCCACCGCCCGCGCATCCTGCTCCGCACGTCGTGGTCGACCGGAAGTCGGGTGGGCGCCGATGGACACCAGGCTGATGATTTTCGTGCTCATAACCCTTTCCTTCCCTTAAGCCGCATCGCGCTTGGCGTCGTTGCGGTAGGCTTCTACCGCCGCGATCAAGGCCCGAAGAATCTCGGCGCTCTCGCCGATTACCGACAGGTCGGCCCGTTTGATCATGTCGCAGCCCGGGTCGAGGTTGATCGCCACCACCTTGTCGCAGGCACCGATGCCCTGCAGGTGCTGGATCGCCCCGGAAATCCCCACCGCCACGTAGACCCGTGCCGTGACCCAGGTCCCGGACGCACCGACCTGGCGGTCGCGGGCCATGAAGCCATCGTCCACCGCCACCCGCGAGGCGCCTTCGGTGGCGCCAAGGGCCGCGGCGGTCTGGTGGAACAAGTTCCAATCCTTGACCCCGTTACCGCCGGAGAAAATGAATTCGGCCTCGGCCATGGGAATCGCTGCCGGGTCCACCGCCACCGCCCCCAGGTCCTCGATGCGCGAGAGACTGCGGGCGATGGCTGTGGATAACTCCACCGGCAAGACTTCGTGACGGGTTTCGCTGACCGGTTCGGCGCATTCGACGGCGGCCAGGATCAACCGCGCAACCGGACGCGCCAGGTCTTGCAAACCGGCACCGGCACGGCCGATGCACTCCTGATCCTTGACCTGCCAGACCCG
The DNA here is from genome assembly GCF_013416725.1 of Pseudomonas sp. SbOxS1. Classification (NCBI taxonomy): domain Bacteria; kingdom Pseudomonadati; phylum Pseudomonadota; class Gammaproteobacteria; order Pseudomonadales; family Pseudomonadaceae; genus Pseudomonas; species Pseudomonas sp. SbOxS1. The sequence continues at coordinate 576,646 of NZ_JAAVXC010000002.1, read as the reverse complement.
CGTGGCCGGGCGTTCGCCCAGGGCCGCGGCAAAGCGTCGACCCAATTCGCCGCCACCACTGCGACTGTCCGGCAGCAGCCAGTGACGCGGGCTGAACTGGTTATCCACAGCCCGCAGGCCCTGGACCCGTTGTTCCGGTGCATAACCACTGAACTCGTCGCCTTCGAGCACCAGCAAGCGATCGACGCCGGCTGTGGAAAACGCGTTTTCCTTGTGTTCGCCGAAGACCACGGCCAATACCGCGCCGTCGCTGCCGGCCAGTTGATGGGCCAGGCCCAGCAAGTCCTTGTCGTGGCTGCTCAAGCGGCCGCCGACCATGTCCGGCACCACGCAGATGTAGAACGCCGGCGCAGGCACCTGATGCAGCGGCAATTGCACTTCAACGGCGGCCGAGCGTTTGGTCGCCCCGCCCTGTTGAGCGCCGCTGCGATCGATGCGCTTGATGCCGTTGGGGCCGATGAAACCGATGCCGTGCGGGTTCTTGCGAATGACGCCGTTAGGCCCCATCCAGCTGTGTTGCGCCGGTTGCATGGCTGCGTGCAACGGGTGCAGGCGGTTGCGGGCGATCCATTCGGCACGGGGGTCGCGGCGGATAATGTCGCTCATCAGTGCACCTCCGCGGGTTCACGTTTGGTCGGTGTCGCCGACTTTGGGGCCTCATCTTCCAGGAGCGCGTCGGCCACCAGTTCGGCAATGTCCTTGATCAGCGGTCGTGGTTCGACCACACCTTCGAGCATCGCGGTGCACTGCGGGCAGCCCACGGCCACCAGTTCGGCGCCCGTCTCGCGGATATCTTCCATGCGCATGTCGGGGATACGCTGCTTGCCCGGAATGTCGGTGATCGGCGCACCGCCGCCACCGCCGCAGCAGCGCGAACGGAAACCGGAGCGTTGCATTTCCTTGACCTCGATACCCAGCGCACGCAGGACCTGACGCGGTGCCTCGTATTCGCCGTTGTAGCGACCGAGGTAGCACGGGTCGTGATAGGTCACGCTGTCGCCTTTGTGCTGACCGAGGTTCAGCGCGCCCGCGTCGATGATTTCCGCCATGTAGGTGCTGTGGTGCTGCACCAGGTAGTTGCCATCGAAAGCGCCATATTCGTTTTTCAGCACGTGGAAGCTATGCGGATCGCACGTGACGATGCGGTTGAAGCTGTACTTGGCCAGGGTCTGGATGTTGCGTTTGGCCAGCAACTGGAAGGTCGCCTCGTCGCCCAGGCGTCGGGCCACGTCACCGCTGTCGCGCTCTTCGAGGCCGAGTACGGCGAAGTCGATTTTTGCCGCTTTCAGCACTTTGACGAAGGCGCGCAAGGTGCGCTGGTTGCGCATGTCGAAGGCACCGTCGCCGACCCAGAACAGCACGTCGGTGGACTTCTTCTCGCTCATCAGATTGAGGTTCAAGTCCGCCGCCCAGTTCATCCGGCCGCCCGGTGCAAAACCGCCCGGGTTGTCGGTGGCGATCAGGTTTTCCAGGACTTCGGCACCCTTGTTCGGGGTCGCGCCTTTTTCCAGGGTCAGATGACGACGCATGTCGACGATGGCATCGACGTGCTCGATCATCATCGGGCATTCCTCGACGCAGGCACGGCAGGTGGTGCACGACCACAGGGTTTCGGCGTCCACCAGACCGTTGACGATCGGTTGATGCGGATTACCGGCGTGTTCGCCAATCGGCTTGCCCGGATACGGGCTGCCGGCAAACTTGGCATCGGTGCCGCCAGCCAGGCCGACGACCATGTCCTGGATCAGTTTTTTCGGGTTCAGCGGCTGGCCGGCAGCGAAGGCCGGGCACGCCGCTTCACATTTACCGCACTGCACGCAGGCGTCGAAGCCGAGCAACTGGTTCCAGGTGAAGTCCTTGGGTTTTTCCACGCCCAGTGGTGCGGCCGGATCTTCCAGATCCAGCGGTTTCAAGCCGGTGGAACGACCGCCGCCAAAACGCTCGGCGCGACGGTGCCAGGCCAGGTGCAGGGCACCGGCGAAGGCATGCTTCATCGGCCCGCCCCAGGTCATGCCGAAGAACAGCTCGGACACGCCCCACAGCACGCCAACCCCCAGGATCGCCGCCAACAGCCAGCCACCGAAGTTCTCCGGCAGGATGCCGGCCACCGGCAGGGTCACCAGGAAGAACGACACCGAGAACGCCATCAGGCTTTTCGGCAGGCGCATCCACGGGCCTTTCGACAGGCGCGCCGGCGGGTTGCGCCGCCGCAGGTAGACAAAGACCGCGCCGACGAACATCACCGCCGACATCAACAGCAGCGCATAACCCAGAATGCGGTTATGCAGGCCGAAACCATGCACCAGGATCGCCAGCACGATGGACGCTACCGCGCCGCCGGCCGTGGCGACGTGGGTGTTGGCAATGTATTTGTCCCGCGCCACCACGTGGTGCAGGTCGACCATGTAGCGCTTGGGCATGGCAAACAGGCCGCCGATCAGATCGACCTTCGAGGCCCGGCCCCGGCGCCACATGGCTACCCGCCGCAACGCGCCCAGAACCGCGAGGCCCAGGGCAGCGAACAACAGGATTGGAAGAAGGGTGTTCAACATGGTGGAGCTCCCAAAGACCGCGGGGTCAGTGATCGTTCCCACGCTCTGCGTGGGAATGCAGCCCGGGACGCTCTGCGTCCCAAGAGCGGACGCAGAGCGTCCATTGATGCGTTCCCACGCGGAGCATGGGAACGATCAGTTTGTGGCTTAGAAGTCCTTGCACAACCGCAGCGCGTCGTAGATCGCCGCGTGCACGTTACGCTGGGCAACACAGTCGCCGATGCGGAACAGCAGGTAGCCGTCGCCGCTCTGCTCCAGGCATGGCTGCGGCTTGATCGCGAACAAGGCTTCGACGTCGATCTGGCCCTTGTTGCGCGAGCCTTCCTTCATCGCGTAGTAGATCTCCTCGTCCGGACGCACGCCGTTCTCGATGACCACCTGGTCTACCACCCGCTCCTCTTTGGCGCCGGTGTATTCGTTTTCCAGCACCGCCACCAGCTTGTCGCCTTCGCGGTAGACCTTCTCCAGCATCATGTCGCCGGTCATGATCACTTCTTTCGGGTACATGCTGCGGTAGTAGGTCGGGAACGACGTACCGCCGATGGCCACGCCTGGCTTGATGTCGTCGGTGACGATCTCAACCTGGCTGCCCTTGTCGGCGAGGAAGTCGGCGGTCGACATGCCGGTGAACTCGCAAATGGTGTCGTAGACCAGCACGTTCTTGGCAGGTGCAACCTTGCCGTCGAGGATGTCCCAGCTGCTGACCACCAGGCCTTCAGCCGCGCCCCAATGCTCGTTCTGCTCAATGAACGGATGACCGCCGACTGCCAGCACCACCACATCCGGGCGCAGGTCCATGATGGTCGGCGCATCGGCCGCCACGCCCAGGCGCAGGTCGACTTTCAACCGTGCCAGTTCCAGCTGGTACCAGCGGGTGATACCGGCGATCTGGTCACGCTGCGGCGCTTTCGACGCCGTGGTGATCTGCCCACCGATGAATTCCTTCTTCTCGAACAGGGTCACGTCGTGACCACGCTCGGCAGCCACACGGGCAGCTTCCATACCGGCAGGGCCGGCACCGACCACCACCACCTTGCGTTTCACGCCGGTGGTTTTTTCGATGATGTGCGGCAGGCCCATGTATTCACGGGAAGTCGCGGCGTTCTGGATGCACAGCACGTCCAGGCCTTGGTACTGACGGTCGATGCAGTAGTTGGCGCCGACGCACTGCTTGATCTGGTCGATCTGGCCCATCTTGATCTTGGCGATCAGGTGCGGGTCGGCGATGTGCGCGCGGGTCATGCCGACCATGTCGACGTAACCGCCTTCCAGGATACGGGTGGCCTGGTTCGGGTCCTTGATGTTCTGCGCGTGCAGCACCGGAACCTTGACCACTTCCTTGATGCCGGCAGCCAGGTGCAGGAACGGCTCCGGTGGATAACTCATGTTCGGAATCACGTTGGCCAAGGTGTTGTGGGTGTCACAACCCGAGCCCACGACGCCGATGAAATCGAGCATGCCGGTGTCGTCGTAATACTTGGCGATCTGCTTCATGTCCTCATGGGACAAACCATCCGGGTGGAACTCATCACCGCAGATGCGCATGCCCACGCAGAAATCGTCACCGACCTCGGCGCGCACGGCTTTCAACACTTCCAGGCCGAATTTCATGCGACCTTCGAAGGTGCCGCCCCATTCGTCGGTACGCTTGTTGACCCGCGGGCTCCAGAACTGGTCGATCATGTGCTGGTGCACCGCCGACAGTTCGACACCGTCCAGGCCACCGGCCTTGGCGCGGCGGGCTGCTTGCGCGTAGTTGCCGATCACCCGCCAGATTTCTTCCGGCTCAATGGTCTTGCAGGTAGCACGGTGCACCGGCTCACGCACGCCCGACGGCGACATCAGCGTCGGCCAGTTGAAGCCGTCCCAGCGCGAGCGACGGCCCATGTGGGTAATCTGGATCATGATCTTGGCGCCGTGCTTGTGCATGGCGTCGGCCAGATTCTGGAAGTGGGGGATGATGCGGTCGGTGGACAGGTTCACCGAACTCCACCATTCCTGCGGGCTGTCGATGGCCACGACGGACGAACCGCCGCAGATCGCCAGGCCGATCCCGCCCTTGGCCTTCTCTTCGTAATACTTGACGTACCGGTCGGTGGTCATGCCGCCGTCGGTCGCATAGACCTCGGCGTGCGCGGTGCTGAGCACGCGGTTACGGATGGTCAGTTTGCCGATCTGGATCGGCTGGAACATTGCTTCGAAAGCCATGGCGGGTTCCTCGACTTACAACGGCTTGACGATGAACAAGCCGTCTTCGTGGCCCTCTTCGGAGCCACCGTAGACTTGCTCGGCCACGGTGCGGATCTTGCTGCCACGAGCGGCGAGGATCTGGTCCATCGCGCCGGCAAACCAACCGGTGAACATGTAGTCGACCTTGCGCCCGACCTTGCCGTACACGTAGACGAATGCCGAGTGTTCCAGCTTGACGCTGCAGGTACCTTTATCCAGGTCGATGTCCTGGATCTTGAACAGGCCCCAGCCGCGCTGCGACAGGCGCTTCATGTAGTGCTCGAACACGGCGACGCCTTCCAGGCCATGGCATTCGGCTTCTTTTTCACACCAGTGCCAGGCGGACTTGTAGCCGGCCTTGTAGAGAATCTCGGCATAGGCTTCAGCGCCCAGCACTTCCTCGATGCCCATGTGGTTGTTGACGAAGAAATGGCGCGGTACATACAGCATCGGCAGGGCGTCGGACGTCCAGATACCGGTTTCGCTGTCGACTTCGATAGGCAATTGCGGGGCGATCTTGGCCATGGAAACTTAACTCCAGAAAAATTTTGGTAATGCCCCCGGCGCGGATGGCCGGGGGAAAAGATTCAGAAGAGCTGCGGCTTACTCGCCCCAGACATCCTTGAGAACGTTGACCCAGTTCTCGCCCATGATCTTGCGCACCACGCGCTCGGAATGGCCGCGCTTAAGCAGGGTCTCGGTGAGGTTCGGGAACTCGCCGACGGTGCGGATGCCCAGTGGGTTGATGATCTTGCCGAAGCTGGTCAGACGACGGGCGTAGCCCTTGTCGTGGGTCAGGTACTCGAAGAAGTCCTGGCCGTGACCCTGGGTGAAGTCGGTGCCGATACCGATCGAGTCTTCGCCGACGATGTTCAGGGTGTATTCGATGGCTTCGGCGTAGTCGTCGATGGTCGAATCGATTCCCTTGGCCAGGAATGGCGCGAACATGGTCACACCGACGAAGCCGCCGTGGTCGGCAATGAACTTCAGCTCTTCATCGGACTTGTTGCGCGGGTGCTCCTTGAGGCCCGACGGCAGGCAGTGGGAGTAGCAGACCGGCTTTTTCGATTCGAGGATGACTTCTTCGGAAGTCTTGGAACCGACGTGGGACAGGTCGCACATGACGCCTACGCGGTTCATCTCGGCAACGATTTCACGACCGAAGCCCGACAGGCCGCCGTCACGCTCGTAGCAACCGGTGCCGACCAGATTCTGGGTGTTGTAGCACATCTGCACGATACCGACGCCCAGTTGCTTGAACACTTCGACATAGCCGATCTGGTCTTCAAACGCATGGGCATTCTGGAAACCGAAGAGGATGCCGGTCTTGCCCTGCTCCTTGGCCTTGCGGATGTCGGCGGTGGTGCGCACCGGAATCACCAGGTCGCTGTTCTCGCGGATCAGTTTCTGGCTGGCGGCGATGTTGTTGACGGTGGCCTGGAAGCCCTCCCACACCGACACGGTGCAGTTGGCCGCGGTCAGACCGCCCTTGCGCATGTCTTCAAACAGCTCGCGGTTCCACTTGGCAATAATCAGCCCGTCGATAACGATGCTGTCGGCGTGCAATTCGGCTGGGCTCATCAGGCTGTCCCCTTGTTGGCGATTCATGCGCCGAATCGTGTGCCGGCGCTTTGGGGCCAGCATATGCCTGAGGGGCGAGGCAGCCGGGTGCAAAAACGACAGGGGAATTGCCGAAAGCGTCAATCCGCGACAAAGGGTCGTCGCAAGGCACAATTGCCGACCTGTTCAAGGCTGTCCGCTTGGGCCAGAATTCGCCACATCTCTTGATGCTTCACTGGATGGGAGCGGCAACCACATGAAATTCATCGTCCTGGCTTTGGCACTGATTGCGACCGGCGTACACGCCGCCGAGGAGTCTGAAGACACCCCCTGCGACAAAGTCGAAAACGACGTCCAGACCCTGGAATGCTCCGCCTTCAGCAAAACCACCGCCGAAGACTTGCTGAGCGAAAACTACAAAAGCCTGAACGAGCGCATGCAGTCGCTCTACGGCAAGAACCCGTCGCAATTGGCCGACATCACCGCCAAGATCAAGGCCGCCCAGCAACAATGGCTGAAAACCCGCGACGCCGACTGCGCCATCGAAGCCTTCCCGGCCACCGCCGGCAGCAAGGCATTCACCATCGCGCAAAATGATTGCGTAGCGCGGATGAGTGATGAGCGGTCGGAGTTTTTGGAGTTGATTGGGCAGGAGTAAACGTAAAGGATGGAAAACATGATGATCCCTCACGAAGTTGTCAGCCGAATTGTCGATGGTGCGTTACCTGTGCGCGCCTGGCGCGAGCACTTGAACCTTACGCAGGATGAAGTGGCCAAACGCATGGGAATCTCCCAACCAGCCTTCGCCCAGCAGGAAAGCGTCGCTAAGCCGCGCAAGGCCACCCGCGAAAAAATTGCTGCGGCGTTTGGCATCACCGCCAATCAACTGGAGCTGTAAGCTTCACGCCTTCAGCCAGAAAAGGGATTCAACATGAAAGTCTGCGGCATCGAAATCAAGGGCAGCGAAGCAATCATCGCCGTGGCAGCTCTCGAGGGTTCCACTCTGGGCCACGTGGCGCTCGCCACCAAGAAAATTGCCCTGGACGATGACGATGAAGCCGCCAACGTCAAAGTGTTTGCCGCTCAGGTCGCATCCTTTGTTCGCGAGAATTCGATAGATCGAATCGCGATCAAGAAACGCAGCAAGAAAGGCGAATTTGCCGGTGGGCCGACCACGTTCAAGATCGAGGGCGTTTTTCAGTTGCTGGAGAGTTGCGAGGTGATGCTGTTGTCGCCACAGACGATCAATGCCCAGGCCAAGAAGCATGGTTTTGAGCTGCCGGACTCGCTGAACAAGTATCAGCATGAGGCGTACAAGGCTGCCTGTTCGGCGTTGGTGAAGAAGTAACCCGTCACCCTGACAGAACAGATCAATTGTAGGAGTGAGCCTGCTCGCGATGAGGCCATATCAGTCAACATAGATGTTGAATGTCAGTCCGCCATCGCGAGCAGGCTCGCTCCTACAGGGTTCTCAGTTACTCATGCTTTGGCGGTCCGCCGATCCTCCCTCGGGCACCGCTCGAACTTCGCCCGATAACTGCGGGTGAAATACGACGGCGATTCAAACCCGCACGCAATACTCACCTCCAACACACTCATATCGGTCTGACGCAGCAGCTGCCGCGCTTTCTCCAGCCGCAACCGCAAGTAGAAATTGCTCGGCGTATCGTTCAGATGCAGGCGAAACAGGCGCTCAAGCTGCCGGCGTGTCACCTTGATCGATTCCGCCAGTTCCAGCGTGCTCAGCGGCGGTTCGCTGTGCTGCTCCATCTCGCCAATCACGTGCACAAGCTTCTTGTTGCTGATGCCGTAGCGAGTGGCGACTTCCATGCGCTGGTGGTCCTTGCGCGGGCGGATGCGCCCGAGTACGAACTGTTCACTGACCTGGATCGCCAGGTCCGGGCCATGGGCCTGGGCGATCAGATCCAGCATTAAATCGATCGAAGCAGTGCCGCCGGCAGAGGTGATGCGTCGACGGTCGATTTCGAACAGCTCTTGAGTAACGCTCAGCTGCGGATAGGACTCCTTGAAGGCGTCGATGGCTTCCCAGTGCAGGGTCAGGCGATGGCCATCGAGCAGGCCGGCTTCGGCGAGGATGAAGCTGCCGGTGTCGATGGCGCCTAGGGTCACGCCTTCGTTGTCCAGGCGACGCAACCAGTGTTCCAGCGCCGGAGTGGCGAATTTCAGCGGTTCGAAGCCGGCAACCACCAGCAGCGTCGCGCCTTTTTTCAGTGGCTCCAGCGCCGCGTCGGCGTTGACCGACATGCCGTTACTGGCCAGCACCGCCCCGCCATCGGCGCTCAGCACGTGCCAGCGATAAAGCTCGCCGCGAAAGCGATTGGCGACCCGCAACGGCTCGATGGCCGAGATAAATCCAATGGCCGAGAAACCCGGCATCAACAAGAAATAGAAATCCTGGGACATGGAGCGCACTCGATCGACGGGTAGCGTGATGACGTTGATACGCCACTTGCATCAGGCATTCAAGAGCACAGGTCGCTGCAGTGCAAGAGTCGGTCGCCGCAGTGCGCTTTCATGGCAGATTAGCTGCGTAACGTGACATCACCGGCGCACAGACGACCGGACCCACAATAATGAAACTGCCGAGGAACCTGAGAATGAAACGACTGATCAGCAGCTGTGTTCTTGCACTCAGTGGTACCGCTTTGCTGAGCGCCAGTGTCATGGCCGCCGAACCTGCGTCGTGCCAGAACGTGCGCATGGGCGTGGTGAACTGGACCGACGTGATCGCCACTAGTGCGATGACCCAGGTATTGCTCGACGGCCTCGGCTACAGCACCAAACAAACCAGCGCTTCCCAGCAGATCATCTTTGCCGGGATCCGCGATCAGCGCCTGGACCTGTTCCTGGGTTACTGGAACCCGCTGATGACCCAGACCATTACCCCGTTCGTCGACGCCAATCAGGTCAAGGTGCTTGAAGCGCCAAGCCTCAAAGACGCCCGCGCCACCCTTGCCGTGCCGACCTACCTGGCTGACAAGGGCCTGAAAACCTTCGCCGACATCGCCAAGTTCGAAAAAGAGCTGGGCGGCAAGATCTATGGCATCGAGCCAGGCTCGGGCGCCAACACCCAGATCAAGGCGATGATTGCCAAGAACCAGTTCGGCCTCGGCAAGTTCCAGCTGGTCGAATCCAGCGAAGCCGGCATGCTCGCCGCGGTGGATCGTGCTGTGCGCCGCAAGGAAGCCGTGGTGTTCTTCGGCTGGGCGCCGCACCCGATGAACGTCAACGTGCAGATGACTTACCTCACCGGCAGTGAAGACGCCCTGGGCCCGAACGAAGGCATGGCCACGGTCTGGACCGTCACCGCGCCGACCTACGCCGAGCAGTGCCCGAACATCGGTCGCCTGCTGAGCAACCTGACCTTCACTGCCGAAGACGAGAGCCGGATGATGCAGCCGCTGCTCGATCACAAGGACGCCTTCGAATCGGCCAAGCAGTGGCTGAAAGATCATCCGCAAGACAAGCAACGCTGGCTCGAGGGCGTGACCACCTTCGATGGCAAACCGGCGGCTGAAAACCTGAAGCTGACCACCAAGTAACCCTGAACTGAACCACCGCTTCGCAGCCCGACCGGGCTGCGAATGGGACCACCACGCCTGAAGGAAACCGCCAAATGAACCACGACGTCATCATCACCTGCGCACTCACCGGTGCTGGCGACACGACCGCCAAGAGCCCACACGTGCCGGTCACCCCGAAACAAATTGCCGCGGCCGCCGTGGAAGCCGCGAAGGCCGGCGCCACCGTGGTCCACTGCCACGTTCGCGACCCGCAAACCGGCAAGTTCAGCCGTGACGTGGCGCTGTACCGCGAAGTGATGGAGCGCATCCGCGAAGCCGACGTCGACATCATCGTCAACCTCACCGCCGGCATGGGCGGCGACCTGGAAATTGGCGGGGGCGAGAATCCGATGGAGTTCGGCCCGAACACTGACCTGGTCGGTCCGCTGACCCGTTTGGCCCACGTTGAAGAATTGCTGCCGGAAATCTGCACCCTCGATTGCGGCACCCTGAACTTCGGCGATGGCGACACCATTTACGTCTCTACCCCAGCGCAACTGCGTGCTGGCGCCAAGCGCATCCAAGAGCTGGGCGTTAAGCCTGAGCTGGAGATTTTCGACACCGGTCACCTGTGGTTCGCCAAGCAGATGATCAAGGAAGGCCTGCTCGATAACCCGCTGTTCCAGCTGTGCCTGGGCATCCCGTGGGGCGCCCCGGCCGACACCACCACCATGAAAGCCATGGTCGACAACCTGCCGGCCGATGCGGTCTGGGCCGGTTTCGGTATCGGCCGCATGCAAATGCCGATGGCTGCTCAGGCGGTATTGCTCGGCGGTAACGTGCGGGTCGGCCTGGAAGACAACCTGTGGCTGGACAAGGGCGTCCTGGCGACCAACGGCCAACTGGTCGAACGCGCCGGCGAAATCCTCAGCCGCCTCGGCGCCCGGGTCCTGACCCCGGCGGAAGGCCGCAAGAAGATGGGCCTGAAACAGCGCGGTTAAACCCACTAACACCAACCACTGTAGGAGCCGGCTTGCCGGCGAAGAGGCCGGTACATCCATCGCATTTTCTGCGGTGCTTAAATCGCCTTCGCCGGCAAGCCGGCTCCTACAGGGATTCACCGAACTCTCTAGGATGTGACAATGACCTTCATCACCGAAATCAAAACCTTCGCAGCCCTGGGCAGCGGTGTCATCGGCAGCGGTTGGGTATCCCGCGCCCTCGCCCATGGCCTAGACGTGGTGGCATGGGACCCGGCCCCCGGTGCCGAAGCCGCCCTGCGCAAACGCGTCGCCAATGCCTGGGGCGCGCTGGAGAAACAGGGCCTGGCACCCGGCGCCTCGCAGGATCGCCTGCGCTTTGTCGCGACCATCGAAGAATGCGTGCGCGACGCCGACTTCATCCAGGAAAGCGCCCCCGAACGCCTTGAACTGAAACTGGAACTGCACAGCAAAATCAGTGCTGCAGCCAAGCCCAATGCCTTGATCGGCTCCAGCACCTCCGGCCTGCTGCCAAGCGAGTTCTACGAGAGTTCGACCCACCCGGAACGCTGCGTGGTCGGCCACCCGTTCAACCCGGTTTACCTGTTGCCGCTGGTGGAAGTGGTTGGCGGCAAGAACACCGCCCCCGAAGCTGTGCAGGCGGCAATGAAAGTCTACGAATCCCTCGGCATGCGCCCCTTGCATGTGCGCAAGGAAGTGCCAGGTTTCATCGCCGACCGCCTGCTCGAAGCGCTGTGGCGCGAGGCGCTGCACCTGGTTAACGACGGTGTAGCGACGACCGGCGAAATCGACGACGCGATCCGTTTTGGCGCGGGCCTGCGCTGGTCATTCATGGGCACATTCCTGACCTATACCCTGGCCGGCGGCGACGCCGGTATGCGGCACTTCATGGCACAGTTTGGCCCGGCCTTGCAGTTGCCGTGGACTTACCTGCCGGCGCCGGAGCTGACCGACAAACTGATCGACGATGTGGTGGATGGCACCAGCGATCAATTGGGCAAACACAGCATTTCGGCGCTGGAGCGCTATCGTGATGACTGCCTGCTGGCGGTACTGGAAGCGGTGAAGACCACCAAGGAGAAGCATGGGATGGCCTTCAGCGAGTAATCAGACCGCAGGTCCGGCCCCATCGCCAGCAGGCTGGCTCCCACAGGAGAACGCATACCAATGTGGGAGCCAGCCTGCTGGCGATGACGGCATTCCAATCACCCTCTGTTCTGGATCAGCCATCATGCCCGCACTCACCACCTACCAAACACGCATCATCCCCGACTGGGTCGACTACAACGGCCACCTGCGCGACGCGTTCTACCTGCTGATTTTCAGCTACGCCACCGACGCCCTGATGGACCGCCTCGGCATGGACAGCAACAACCGCGAAGCCAGCGGCCACTCGCTGTTCACCCTGGAACTGCACCTCAACTACCTGCACGAAGTGAAGCTCGACGCCGAAGTCGAGGTGCACACGCAGATCATCGGCCACGACGCCAAACGCCTGCACCTCTACCACAGCCTGCACTTGGTGGGCGACGCGAAGGAGCTGGCGGGCAACGAACAGATGTTGCTGCACGTCGACCTCGCCGGGCCAAGCTCCACACCATTCAGCGAAGTGACCCTGGGCAAACTGCAGGCCATCGTCGCCGAGCAGACCGACTTGCCCGCCCCCGCCTACATCGGCCGAGTGATCGCATTACCGCCAAAAAAATAACAAGGAGATCGCATGAACACCGCCGCCGCTTTTGCTGACTTTCGTACTTATCCGTTGATCAGCGCGCTGGCAGGCGTGCAGGCCATGGAGGATCGTGTGCTGGTGAAGTGGGCCGACAACCGCGTCAGCCCCTTCCACCACCCATGGCTGCGGGACAATTGCCCGTGCCCGCAATGCGTCTACACGGTGACTCGCGAACAGGTACTGGAAATCGTCGATGTGCCGCAAAACCTGGTGCCTGTCCAGACCAGTATCGATGCTGAAGGCTGCCTGAACGTGCAGTGGCAGAATGGCCACCTCAGCCGCTTCGACCCTGGCTGGTTGCGTGCCCATGCCTACGACGACGAGTCCCGCGCCGAGCGCCTCGCAGGCAAGCCCAAAGCCAGGCTTTGGCGCAGTGATTTGCAGTTGCCGGTGTTCGAGTATCAAGCGCTGATGAACGACAACCAGGCGCTATTGCAATGGCTGCTGGCCGTGCGCGACACCGGCCTGACCCAGGTCCGTGGCGTACCCACCGAGCCCGGCTCGCTGAAGCTGGTCGCCCAGCGCATTTCCTTCATCCGCGAGAGCAATTTCGGCGTGCTGTTCAACGTGCAATCCAAGGCCGATGCCGACAGCAACGCCTACACCGCTTTCAACCTGCCGTTGCACAGCGATCTGCCAACCCGTGAGTTGCAACCGGGGCTGCAATTCCTGCATTGCCTGGTCAACGATGCCGAGGGGGGTGAGAGCATTTTCGTCGACGGTTTTGCCATCGCCGAGGCGTTACGCCAGGAGGACCCCGAGGCGTTCCAGAGCTTGTGCGAGATTCCCGTGGAGTTCCGTAACAAGGACCGCCACAGCGACTACCGATGCCTGGCACCGATCATCGCCCTGAATGCCTTGGGACAGGTGTCGGAAATCCGCATGGCGAACTTTTTGCGCGGGCCGTTCGATGCGTCGGTGGAGCAGATGCCCAGGCTGTATCGTGCCTATCGCCGCTTCATTGCGATGACTCGCGAGGACCGCTTTCGCGTGATGCAAAGGCTCAATCCGGGTGAACTCTGGTGCTTCGACAATCGCCGTACGCTGCATGCGCGCAATGCATTTGATCCTGCCACTGGAGCACGGCACTTCCAGGGGTGCTATGTGGACCGCGATGAGTTGTTGTCGCGCATTTTGGTGCTACAGCGTTAGACCGCGTCATCGTTCTTCGCGGGCAAGCCTCGCTCCTACAGGATTTGCGTCGTTCGATAATGATGTGAACAACACAAGCCCCCTGTAGGAGCAAGGCTTGCCCGCGATGGCGCCTGGGCAGACAACACAAAAAACCCAGATAAAAAAAGCCCCGATCAAGCCGTGACAGGATCGAGGCAGAGGGTACTGTTGAGGAGCTGCCGCGGGAAGGTGACCAAACCCTCGTGAAGCAAGCTGGGTCCAGTGTGCCGGTTCTCATGGCCGGTTTATAGCCCGAAAACGACCTGTTCATAGTCAATGCTGCCATTGCGACAAATCGCCCTTGCCGCCACTGCGTGCCACTACCAGAATCGAGCCACGACACCATTCCCAGAAGAAGGATTCGCGTCATGATGCACGCTGATTTGATAGACCAGGAAGACCTGTTGGGCCAGCTCAAGTCATTGGGCTTCCAAGTGCCGAGCGGCGCCACGGCCGAGCAGGCTTGTGAGTTTGCCGTGCGAGGCTTGAACAACGAACGGGCCATCGTGCTGCGCACCATGGTCAAGCAGATGTACACCAGCAGCGCGACGATCCTGCCGGCAGTGCGCCAGGCCATCGACAAGCAGTTGCTGCCGGCGTTGGCGGAATATCAACAAAGCCACGTCGCCCGATAAATCGCCTTCGCGAGCAGGCTCGCTCCCACAGGTACAGCGCCGGTTCGAAAATGGCGCATTTCCTGTAGGAGCGAGGCTTGCCCGCGAATGGAGCGACTCGGTTTTAGAGCCTTACGCTAGCAAACGTCGACTCATTACGCGCCTGACTCAACGCCGACAACGGCCCGGACAACGGCGACAGCACCAAGGCCTGCGGCAGCGGCATCATCGCCACTTGTTGCGTAGTGTTGGAACCTACACGCTCATCGCGCGGCGGAATGCCGAAGTATTCGCGGTAGCACTTGGAGAAGTGCGGCGTGGACACGAAGCCACACACCGACGCCACTTCGATGATCGACATCGGCGTTTGCTTGAGCAGTTGCCGAGCACGGATCAAACGCAGCTTCAGGTAGTAGCGCGAAGGCGAACAATGCAGGTACTTCTGGAACAGCCGCTCCAGCTGGCGACGAGACACGGCGACGTACACCGCCAGTTCGTCGAGGTCGATCGGCTCTTCGAGGTTGGCTTCCATCAGCGCGACGATTTCCTGCAACTTCGGCTGGTTGGTGCCGAGCATGTGCTTGAGCGGTACGCGCTGGTGATCCTGTTCGTTACGGATGCGCTCGTAGACGAACATTTCCGAAATCGCGGCGGACAGTTCACGACCGTGATCGCGGCTGATCAGGTGCAGCATCATGTCCAGCGGCGCGGTGCCACCGGAGCTGGTGAAGCGGTTACGGTCGAGGGTGAACAGACGGGTACTCATGGCTACCCGCGGAAACGCTTCCTGCATCGCCGCCAGGCATTCCCAGTGCACGCTGCAATCGAAACCGTCCAGCAGGCCGGCGCACGCCAGGGCCCAGCTGCCGGTGCAGACCGCACCCAGGCGACGGGACTGACGCGCCTGGCTCTGCAACCAGGACACGTGTTCGCGGGTAACAGTGCGTTGAATGCCGATACCACCGCAGACGATCACGGTGTCCATGGGAGGCGCTTTGTGCATGGAGGCGTCGGGGGTGATTTGCAGACCGTCACTGGCCCAGACTTGACCGCCATCGACGGTGAGGGTGGTCCAGCGATACAGCTCACGGCCGGACAACTGGTTGGCCATGCGCAGCGGTTCGACTGCGGAAGCCAGGGAAATCAGCGTGAAATTGTCCAGCAGCAGAAAGCCGATGGATTGAGGCGCACGGTTCTGGGGTTGGGCCCCGGAGTTGAACGTCGTCATCGCGGTATCTCCTCACACAAAGCGGGTGATGGCCTCAGGCGGAGGCTCTTGTTATTGCCATCGTTCTCGCGTGGGAGACGGGCTTTGTAATGACAGAGCAATTGCCATGCCTAAATTTGATTGCGCGTTCAATAACTCCTAAAAACGACGTCGGAATGTGTCTATATATGACGCGCAGGGAGTAGGGGTTATAAGTGCCATCAATGGCGGCAAGTGCTCTGCCCCGTTGCGTGTGAGCAAATCGGTAGCACTTGTGGGAACAGGGCTGCGAGCAGCCTGGGAAGAGTGTCACCGCAGGCACGGGTGACGGGCGGTCGGAGCAGCGATTGTACCTGATCGCCGGTGAGGCAATTTATCTGTTAGCGACGCGCCAAAAGGTGGCGCGTTTTAAACCGGGTGTTCACTTAGCGCGCAGTTTTGACTGGTCTGGCCCTATCGCCAGCAGGCTGGCTCCCACAGATTTTGTGGTCGATACAAATCTACTGTGGGAGCCAGCCTGCTGGCGATAGGATCGATGCGGTCTCAGCACTCAACCGCGCTAACCGCCAACCCACCCCGCGACGTCTCCTTATATTTGTCATGCATATCGGCACCGGTATCGCGCATGGTGCGAATCACCCGGTCCAGGGAGATGAAGTGCTGGCCATCGCCGCGCAATGCCATCTGCGCCGCATTGATCGCCTTCACCGCGGCAATCGCGTTGCGCTCGATGCACGGCACCTGCACCAGGCCGCCCACCGGATCGCACGTAAGCCCCAGGTTGTGCTCCAGGCCGATTTCCGCCGCGTTGCACAGTTGTTCCGGCGTGGCGCCAAGAATTTCCGCCAAGCCCGCCGCCGCCATGGCACAAGCCGAGCCGACTTCGCCCTGGCAACCGACTTCGGCACCGGAGATCGAGGCGTTCTTCTTGCACAGGATCCCGACCGACGCCGCGCCGAGCATGTAGTCGACGACATTGGCGTCGGTCACGTCCTCGCTGAACTTCATGAAGTAGTGCAACACCGCCGGGATGATCCCGGCCGCGCCATTGGTCGGCGCCGTCACCATGCGCCCGCCGGCGGCGTTCTCTTCGTTGACCGCCAGGGCGAACAGGTTGACCCACTCCATGGCGCTCAACGTCGAGCCGATCACGTTGGGCTTGTTCAGCTCCTGCAAGCTGCGATGCAATTTGGCCGCACGACGGCGCACGTTCAGGCCGCCGGGCAGGATGCCCTCGTGCTTGAGGCCTTGCTCGACGCAATCCTGCATGGCGCGCCAGAGGTGCATCAGGCCACTGCGGATTTCTTCTTCGCTGCGCCAGACCTTCTCGTTGGCCATCATCAATTCAGCCACGCGCAGGTTGTGCGTTTTGCACAACTCCAGCAGCTCGGCGGCGCTGGAAAAATCGTACGGCAGCACGGTGCGATCCATATCGACCACACCGCTGGACGCCTGGGCCTCATCGACGACAAAACCGCCGCCGACCGAATAGTAGGTGTCGCGATGCAACTCGCCGTCTTCACCTTCGGCAACCAGGGTCATGGCATTAGGGTGGAACGGCAGGTTCTCATCGATCAGGCGCATGTCCCGAGCCCAGATGAACGGGACAGGCAGGCGACCGTCGAGCAACAGCGTGTCGGTTTCACGCAAGGTGGCGATGCGAATGCCGATTTGCGACGGATCGATTGCGTCCGGCCACTCCCCCATCAACCCCATGATCACTGCGTTGTCGCTACCGTGGCCAATACCGGTGGCCGATAGCGAACCAAAGAGCTGCACTTCGACACGTCGAACCTGCTCGAGCTGCCCCCGTTCGCGCAAACCCTGCACGAACAGCGCCGCTGCCCGCATAGGCCCCACGGTGTGCGAACTGGAAGGGCCGATGCCGATTTTGAACAAGTCGAAAACACTGATAGCCATTACTGCCGAACTCCTGGGTGAGCCAACTCCAGGCGCAAAAGCGCCCGGTGGCGGAGCTGCTACGCTCAAGCTGCAATCCGCCGAGATGACCGCATCATCGGGCTTTTGTCATGTCGTTCGACGTCTCTAACCGACGCACTCTTGTCCACTAACGCCGTGTGCGTTTTACGCCATGTTTTCGGCGTTTTTTTGCGATGCAGAGGGGGAAAAGAGGCTGAAAAAATCTGTAAACGACGTCACCGACACTGGATGCGACCATCCCTGTACTGGTTACGACGCACCCTGTAGGCGTCAGATTTTCACTGGTACATGATCGTATCGACTCGATTGCAAGGCGCCGTGGTAGAGATGTCTCCAGAACGCCATCCAACCGCAACCTATAAGTGCGGTGGTTCCAGTCGGAAACACTGCCAAAAAAAACACCAAGGAGTCCATCCATGAAAGGTTCCCCGTCGTTGTTGTTGGCCGCTTTGCTTAGTCTGCCGGTTCTGGCGCAAGCCGCTGAACCGGCGCAATGCAACACCGTAAACTTCTCCGATGTCGGCTGGACCGACATCACCGCAACGACCGCCACCACCAGCGTCGTGCTCAACGCCCTCGGCTACAAGACCAAGACCACCATGATTTCCGTACCCGTGACCTACAAGTCCCTGGCCGACGGCAAGAACATGGACGTGTTCCTCGGCAACTGGATGCCGACCATGGAAAACGACATCAAGGCCTACCGCGACGCCGGCACCGTGGACACCGTGCGCACCAACCTCAAGGGCGCCAAGTACACCCTCGCCGTACCCCAAGCCCTGTACGACAAGGGGCTGCATGACTTCGCCGACATCGCCAAATTCAAGAAAGAACTCGACGGCAAGATCTACGGCATCGAGCCGGGCAACGACGGTAACCGCCTGATCCAGAGCATGATCGACAAGAACGCCTTCGGGCTCAAGGACGCCGGTTTCAAGGTCGTCGAGTCCAGCGAAGCGGGGATGCTGTCACAGGTCGACCGCGCACAGAAACGCGACACCGCCGTGGTCTTCCTCGGCTGGGCGCCGCACCCGATGAACAAGCGCTTCAAGATCCAATACCTGACCGGCGGCGACGATTTCTTTGGCCCTGATTTCGGTGCTGCCACCGTGGCGACCAACACCCGCAAGGGTTACGCCGAGGAATGCAGCAACGTGGGCCAACTGCTGAAAAACCTGGAGTTCACTGTCGACATGGAGAGCGAACTGATGGGCAACATCCTGGACGACAAGATGAAGCCTGACGCGGCCGCCAAGGCCTGGTTGAAAAAGAACCCACAGGTGCTCGATACCTGGCTCGCTGGCGTGACCACCATTGACGGTAAACCAGGCCTGGAAGCCGTGAAAGCCAAACTCGCGCCTTGAATCAGGGAGCATCGCTTATGCCGGGCGGCTAACGCCGTCCGGGCTGTTTATTTCCTTGCATGCGGACGTTCACTACCATGCTGATTGATCAGAAAATCCCTTTAGGCCAGCACATCGCGAGCTTTGTCGAGTGGTTGACGCAACACGGCGCCAACACATTCGATGCCATTGCCGTGACGCTGGAAACGATGATCCACGGCGTGACTTTCGCGCTGACCTGGTTCAACCCGCTGGCACTGATCGGCCTCATCGCCCTCCTGGCCCACTTCATCCAGCGCAAATGGGGCCTGACGGTTTTTGTCATCGCCTCCTTCCTGCTGATCCTCAACCTGGGGTACTGGCAGGAAACCATGGAGACCCTCGCCCAGGTGTTGTTCGCCACCCTGGTCTGCGTGGTCATCGGCGTACCGCTGGGTATCGTCGCCGCGCACAAGCCAATGTTCTACACTGTAATGCGACCGGTACTCGATCTGATGCAGACCGTACCGACCTTCGTTTACCTCATTCCTACCCTGACCCTCTTCGGGCTGGGTGTGGTTCCAGGCCTGATCTCCACGGTGGTGTTCGCGATTGCTGCGCCGATCCGCCTGACCTACCTGGGCATCCGCGATGTCCCGCAAGAACTGATGGACGCCGGCAAGGCCTTTGGCTGCTCGCGTCGCCAGCTGCTGACACGGATCGAACTGCCCCACGCCATGCCGAGCATCGCGGCCGGCATCACCCAGTGCATCATGCTGTCGCTGTCGATGGTGGTGATCGCGGCACTGGTGGGCGCCGACGGACTGGGTAAACCGGTGGTCAACGCACTGAACACTGCTGATATCGCCCTGGGCTTCGAAGCGGGCCTGGCGATCGTACTGCTGGCGATCATGCTCGACCGTATCTGCAAACAACCCGACGCCAAAGTAGGGGGTGACGCATGAGCATAATTCGCTTCGAAGACGTCGACGTAATCTTCACCAAAGATCCACGCGAAGCACTGAAACTTCTCGATCAAGGTTTGACCCGCAGCGAGATCCTGAAAAAGACCGGGCAGATCGTTGGCGTCGAAAAGGCCAGCCTGGATATCGAAAAAGGTGAAATCTGCGTGCTGATGGGCCTGTCTGGCTCCGGCAAGTCCAGCCTGCTGCGCTGCATCAACGGTCTCAACACTGTCAGCCGCGGCAAGCTGTTCGTCGAGCATGAAGGCAAGCAGATCAACATTGCGTCCTGCACTGCTGCCGAACTGAAAATGATGCGTACCAAGCGCATCGCGATGGTGTTCCAGAAGTTCGCCCTGATGCCTTGGCTGACGGTGCGCGAGAACATCAGCTTCGGCCTGGAAATGCAGGGCCGTCCGGAGAAGGAACGCCGGAAACTGGTCGATGAAAAACTCGAGCTGGTGGGCCTGACCCAATGGCGCAACAAGAAACCCGATGAGCTGTCCGGTGGTATGCAGCAGCGTGTGGGCCTGGCCCGCGCACTGGCGATGGACGCCGACATCCTGCTGATGGACGAACCGTTCTCGGCGCTCGACCCGCTGATCCGCCAGGGCCTGCAGGACGAACTGCTGGAACTGCAACGCAAGCTGAGCAAAACCATCGTGTTCGTGAGCCACGACCTCGATGAAGCCCTGAAGCTCGGCAGCCGTATTGCGATCATGAAAGACGGCCGGATCATCCAGTACAGCAAGCCTGAAGAAATCGTCCTCAACCCGGCGGACGACTACGTGCGCACCTTCGTGGCCCACACCAACCCGCTGAACGTTCTGTGCGGGCGCAGCCTGATGCGCACCCTGGACAACTGCAAGCGCATCAACGGTTCGGTGTGCCTCGATCCGGGCGGCGATTCGTGGCTGGACCTGGCCGAAGGCAACACCATCAAGGGCGCACGCCAGAACGGTGCGAGCCTGGACCTGCAGAACTGGATTCCAGGGCAGGCGGTAGAAGGCCTGGCGCGCCGGCCGACGCTGGTGGATTCCAACATCGGCATGCGCGATGCGCTGCAGATCCGTTATCAGACGGGCAACAAACTGGTGCTGCACGACAACAACAAAGTGGTCGGGATTCTCGGCGACAGCGAGCTGTACCACGCGCTGCTCGGCAAGAACCTGGGGTAAGGCAACAGACACAAAAACGCCGCGAGAGATCGCGGCGTTTTTGTTTGTGCGCAAGGTTGGAACCTGTAGGAGCCGGCTTGCCGGCGAAGGCGTCAAGCCAGATACACCGCGGTGTATCATTCGCTGCGATGCGGCGACCCGACAAGCCAGCTCCTACAAATCAGCTGTAGACCCGGCCAAGGAGCTGCCGATGGCTTTCAAACTGATCGAGCACGTCACGGGTGATCTGATCCTGGGTGAAACCCATCAAGTCGTAGTCCTGGCTGCCGTTGTGCAGGTACACCTCGGCGCGGTAGTAACGCTGGCGTGCCTCATCGGATTGCGCCGACTCGGTTGGCGTCGCCAGGTAGCCGTCCAGGCTGACTTCGTAGACAAAAGGGTTGCCCTCTTCCATCTCGACCCGCACGCCCATGCAACGCTTGGACTTGCCCAACACCGTCTGCACTTCCAGGCCTTGGGCACGCATTTGCGTCGTCGCATCCTGCAATGCCGGGCTCACATGCTTGTCCATGAAGCGTTGTACCACTGACTGGCTCGGTTGCAGGTCAAGCTGCGTCAAACGCTCGCTGAAGCCACGACGACCGCGTGCCGCCAGCTCCGCCTGCTCCTGTTCGATCTGCACGTCCTGGCGCATGGCCTTGTGCAGGCCGAACATGAAGAACACCAGCACCACCGAGAACGGCAGGCCGGCCAGTACCACCATGGTTTGCATGGCTTCGAAGTTACCGGCGAACAGCAGGCCGATGGTCACCAGGGTGATCACCACCGACCAGAAGATCCGCAGCCAGTGCGGCGCATCTTCGTCGACGTTACCGCCCTTGCACGACAGGTTGGCCATCATCACCGCGCCGGAATCCGCCGGCGTCAGGAACAACACGAAGCCCACGAAAATCGAGACGCCGATCACCACTTTCGACGCCGGGTAATGCTCCAGCAACTGGTAGATCGCCATGGACGGCTGTTCCAGCGCCGTCTTGCCCAGCTCCACTGCCCCGTGGTTCATCACTAGGTCCAGGGCCGAGTTACCGAAGATCGACAGCCACGCCAAGGTGAAACCCAGCGGAATCAGCAGCACGCCAGCGACCATTTCACGCACCGTGCGACCACGGGAAATACGCGCGACGAACATGCCTACGAATGGGGCCCAGGAAATCCACCAGGCCCAGTAGAACAGAGTCCACAGGCCCAGCCAGCGGTCGGACTTCTCACTGTCGCCTTCGTACACATAGAGGTCGAATGTCTTCAGCACCACGCCGTTCAGGTAATCACCGACGTTCTGCACGAAGCCGTTGAGCAGGTGCAAGGTCGGGCCGAACAGCAGCACGAAAATCAGCAGGCCGCTGAACAGCACGATGTTGAGGTTGGACAGGCGGCGAATGCCGTTTTCCACACCCGACACGGCAGCGATGGTCGCCACGGTGCTCATCACGATGATCACGATCAGCAGGTTGGTGTTGCTGTGCTCCATGCCGAACAGGTTTTCCAGGCCCGACGACACCTGCAGTGAACCAATCCCCAGGTTAGTCACCAGGCCCAGCAGGGTCACGAACATGCCGAAACCGTCCACCGCATGACCGGCCGCGCCCTTGACCCAACGCTCGCCCACCAGCGGATACAGCGCCGAACGCAACGCCAGCGGCTGGTTATGCCGGTAGGCAAAGTACGCCACCGCCAGGCCAACCAACGCATAGATCGCCCAGCCATGCAGGCCCCAGTGCAGGAATGTCAGCTGCACCGCCTGGCGCGCGGCCAGGTTGCTGCCGGCCACGCCTTCGGGCGGGTTGAAATAGTGATCCAGCGGCTCGGACGCACCGAAGTACAGCAGAGAGATGCCGATACCCGACGAGAACAGCATCCCCGCCCAGGCGCCGTAGCTGAAGTCCGGGGTGTCATCCTTGCTGCCCAGCTTGAGCTTGCCGTAGGACGAGAACGCCAGGCCGACCACGAAGATCAGGTAGGCGGCAATCACCACCATGTAGTACCAGCCGAAGCTGCGGGACAACCAGGCTTGCGCCGTACCGAGCAGTCTGCCGGCCTCTTGCGGGGCGATGATCAGAATGGCGGTCAACAACAGAATCAACGCGGTAGAGGTGTAGAACACCCAACCGTTGACCGTCACCTTCTCGGGTGGGGTCTTTATTAGCGAGGCAGAACTCATGGCACAGATGCTCCGGGCAGTGCGAGAGAAGAACGCAAGACAAACGAGTTACCCGACCAATCGCTTAGTGGGCAGCCGACCAGCGGGTGATATAAAGACAACCCGAACACGTTCGAACCCCCTTTAACGCCGTAGCGCGTGGGTTTCGAGCATTTTCGGAAGTCGTTTTTTTCGCCGCTACGCGTAGGAAAAATCTGTAGGCAGCGACGATTTGTCGCAGATCTTATTCTTTGTTGATTGAACGTTCAATCAAAACAAAATAGACTGGCCCTCAATCCGATAGACGCCGTGCGTCTGCCGGAAGGCCTAAGGAGATGTGCAAGATGCCCAAGGTCGGTATGCAACCCATCCGTCGCCAGCAGTTGATCGAAGCCACTTTGCTGGCAGTCGACCAGGTCGGAATGGGGGACGCCAGCATTGCGCTGATCGCCCGTTTGGCCGGTGTCTCGAATGGCATCATCAGTCACTACTTTCAGGACAAGAATGGCCTGATCGCCGCCACCATGGGGTACCTGATGACCGTCCTGAGCGAGAACGTCACCGCGCGCCGCTTGGCGCTGACAGATGACAGCCCGCGGGCGCATCTGCAGGTGATCATCGAAGGCAACTTCGACGCCAGCCAGGTCAATGGCCCGGCAATGAAAACCTGGCTGGCCTTCTGGGCCACCAGCATGCACCAGCCGTCTTTGCACAGGTTGCAGCGGATCAACGATCACCGTCTGTATTCCAACCTGTGCTGTCAGTTCCGCCGCGTGTTGCCGCTTGTCGAAGCGCGCAGTGCGGCCCGGGGCCTGGCAGCGTTGATTGACGGCTTGTGGTTGCGCGGCGCGCTGTCGGGAGATGCTTTCGACACCGAGCAGGCGCAACGGATCGCTTACGAATACATGGATATCCAACTGGCCAAGCGGGTGAGTTAGAGCACAACAGAACGCTCAATCCCCGAACGCGCCAATCACTTTATGCACTTGCGAGGACTTTATGGCCCGTTTCGAACTGCAAAAACTCTACATCGATGGCGGCTACAGTGACGCTGGCAGCGACGCCACGTTCGAAGCCATCAACCCGGCTAACGGCGAAGTCCTCGCAAAAGTACAACGTGCCACCCAGTCAGACGTCGAGCGCGCTGTGGTCAGCGCCGAGAAGGGCCAGAAAATCTGGGCCGCGATGACCGCCATGGAGCGTTCGCGCATCCTGCGTCGCGCCGTGGACATCCTGCGCGAGCGCAACGATGAACTGGCCGCCCTGGAAACCCTGGACACCGGCAAGTCGTACTCCGAAACCCGCTACGTCGACATCGTCACCGGTGCCGACGTACTGGAGTACTACGCAGGCCTGGTACCCGCCATCGAAGGTGAGCAGATCCCGTTGCGCACCACTTCGTTCGTCTACACCCGTCGCGAGCCGCTGGGCGTCGTGGCCGGTATCGGCGCGTGGAACTACCCGATCCAGATCGCCCTGTGGAAATCCGCACCGGCCCTGGCCGCCGGTAACGCGATGATCTTCAAGCCAAGCGAAGTCACCTCGCTGACCACCCTGAAACTGGCCGAGATCTACACCGAAGCCGGCCTGCCAGCGGGTGTGTTCAACGTCCTGACCGGCAGCGGCCGTGAAGTCGGCACCTGGCTGACCGAACACCCGCGCATCGAGAAAGTCTCGTTCACCGGCGGCACCGACACCGGCAAGAAAGTCATGGCCAGCGCTTCGAGCTCTTCGCTCAAGGACGTGACCATGGAACTGGGCGGCAAGTCGCCGCTGATCATCTGCGACGACGCCGACCTCGATCGCGCCGCCGACACCGCGATGATGGCCAACTTCTACAGCTCCGGCCAGGTCTGCACCAACGGCACTCGCGTGTTCGTACCGGCGCACCTGAAAGCCGCTTTCGAAGCCAAGATCGTTGAGCGTGTTGCGCGCATCCGCGTCGGCAACCCGGAAGACGAGAACACCAACTTCGGTCCGCTGGTCAGCTTCGCCCACATGGAAAGCGTGCTGGGCTACATCGCCAAGGGCAAGGAAGAAGGTGCGCGCCTGCTGTGCGGCGGCGAGCGTCTGACCGACGGCGAATTCGCCAAGGGCGCCTTCGTCGCGCCGACCGTGTTCACCGACTGCACCGACGACATGACCATCGTGCGCGAAGAAATCTTTGGCCCGGTGATGGCGATCCTCTCCTACGAAACCGAGGAAGAAGTGATCCGTCGCGCCAACGACACCGACTTCGGCCTGGCCGCCGGTATCGTCACCAAGGACCTGAACCGCGCCCACCGCGTGATTCACCAACTGGAAGCCGGTATCTGCTGGATCAACGCCTGGGGCGAGTCCGACGCGAAGATGCCGGTCGGCGGCTACAAGCAGTCGGGTGTTGGTCGTGAAAACGGCATCAGCTCGCTGAACAACTTCACCCGCATCAAATCGGTACAGGTCGAGCTGGGCGATTACGTCTCGGTGTTCTAAGAACCCGGGCTCTGTATTGCCTGCCAGGCCGTCTTCGCGGGCAAGCCCGCTCCTGTAGGAGCTGGCTTGCCAGCGAATCGAGCGCGAAGCGCTCGCCTTCAAATGGCCTGACCTGAACCAACTTCAAAGAGGGTGCATTCAATGTCCCAAGAATTCGATTACATCATCATCGGTGCCGGCTCCGCCGGTAACACCCTGGCGACCCGTCTGACTGAAGACGAAGGCGTCACTGTCCTGCTGCTCGAAGCGGGCGGCCCGGACTACCGGATGGACTTCCGCACGCAGATGCCGGCCGCCCTGGCGTTCCCGCTGCAAGGCCGTCGCTACAACTGGGCCTATGAAACCGATCCAGAGCCACACATGGACGGTCGCCGGATGGAATGCGGCCGCGGCAAGGGCCTGGGCGGCTCTTCGCTGATCAACGGCATGTGCTACATCCGTGGCAACGCCATGGACTACGACGGCTGGGCAAAACTGCCAGGTCTCGAGGACTGGTCGTACCTGGACTGCCTGCCGTATTTCCGCAAGGCGGAAACCCGCGACATCGGCCCGAACGACTACCACGGTGGCGAAGGCCCGGTCAGCGTGACCACGCCGAAAGCCGGCAACAACCCGCTGTTCCACGCCATGGTTGAAGCTGGCGTGCAAGCCGGTTACCCGCGCACCGAAGACCTCAACGGCTACCAGCAGGAAGGCTTCGGCCCGATGGACCGTACCGTGACGCCCAAAGGTCGGCGTGCCTCCACCGCCCGCGGTTACCTGGACGTGGCCAAGAAGCGTTCGACCCTGACCATCGTCACCCACGCCCTTACCGACAAGATCCTGTTCGAAGGCAAGCGTGCGGTCGGCGTGCGTTACCTGGTGGGCGACGCTGAAGAACGCGTTGAAGCCAAGGCTCGCAAGGAAGTGCTGTTGTGCTCCGGCGCCATCGCTTCGCCGCAGATCCTGCAACGCTCCGGCGTCGGCCCGGCCGCACTGCTGAACAAGCTGGACATTCCGGTGGTTCACGACCTGCCGGGCGTCGGTGAAAACCTGCAGGACCACCTTGAGTTGTACCTGCAGTACGCCTGCACCCAACCGGTGTCGCTGTACCCGTCGCTGCTCCTGCACAACCAGCCGGCCATCGGTGCCGAGTGGCTGTTCAACGGCACCGGCATCGGCGCCAGCAACCAGTTCGAAGCCGGCGGTTTCATCCGCACCCGCCCGGAATTCGAATGGCCGAACATTCAGTACCACTTCCTGCCGGTAGCGATTAACTACAACGGCAGCAACGGTGTGAAAGAGCACGGTTTCCAGGCGCACATGGGTTCCATGCGTTCGCCAAGCCGTGGGCGCATCCAGGCCAAGTCCAAGGACCCACGCCAGCACCCGAGCATCCTGTTCAACTACATGGCCACCGAGCAGGACTGGCAGGAATTCCGCGACGGCATCCGCCTGACCCGTGAAATCATGCAGCAACCGGCGCTGGACGCCTTCCGTGGTCGCGAAATCAGCCCGGGCATCGACGTGCAAACCGATGAGCAGTTGGACAAGTTCATCCGCGAACACGCCGAAACCGCGTTCCACCCGTCCTGCTCGTGCAAGATGGGCACCGACGAAATGGCCGTGGTCGATGGCGAAGGTCGCGTGCATGGCATGCAAGGCCTGCGCGTGGTCGATGCCTCGATCATGCCAATCATCACCACCGGCAACCTGAACGCGCCGACGATCATGATGGCCGAGAAAATCGCCGACAAGATCCGTGGCCGCAAGCCATTGCCGCGCAGCAAGGCCAGCTACTACGTAGCGGGCGGTGCACCGGTGAAGGGCAAGCCTATGCGTGAAGTGGGCCAGACTGCGTAAGGCATAACACCGCGTCGCACCCATCGCGAGCAGGCTCGCTCCCACATTTGATCTGTGAACGACTCAGATCCCTTGTGGGAGCGAGCCTGCTCGCGAAGGGGCCTTGCAAAACAACCAACCTCTATCAGACTCACCCCGCTTAAACTTTTCCACACCGATCCAAGCTTGATCCTCCCCCCATGCAGGCCTACTCTAGTGCCGCGCAATCGTTCCATCCCCTCGCCGCACCGCTGCACCGCCACTCCATACCAAGGAGGTTCCCGAATGTTCGATTTCCACCCCCAGCTCAAGCAGCGCTTTGCTGCCTTGCGTACGGGCGCCGAATTCTTTTCCCTGCGATATGTGCGCGAGTCCGGCCAGTACCTGTCGGTGCGCAAGAACGTCGCCGAACCGCCGAGCCTGAGCCGCGACGAAGGCGCCATGCTGACTGTACGGGTCAACGGTGTCGAAGCCTATGCGGCCACCAATGACCTGTCGCAACAGGGCCTGCAAGCCGCCCTCGAACGCGCCGAACAGCAGGCGCGCCGCCTCAAGCCGCACGCCCTGCTGGACCTGCGCGACCAAGCGGTATCCAGTGACCGTGCCGATTATTTCTCGCCGACCCTCGACCAGCCCTTCCCCTCCCTGAGCGACTGCTACCAGCTGCTGGGGGCCGAATCCGCCGCCGTACCCAAGGACGAGCGCCTGGTGAGCTGGCAGGTCAGCCTGGGCATGACCCACGTCGAGCAGATCTACCTCAACAGCGCCGGCGCCGAACTGCGCCAGGCCCAGCGCTTCGTCTACCCGGGTCTCGACGTCACCGCCTACGACGGCAGCGACAGCCAGACCCGCAGCCTGGGTCGCGAGAACTTCGGCCAACAGGGCGGCGCGGATGTGATCAATCGCTGCGGCCTGGTCGGTGCCGGCCCGCTGGTCGCCGACCAGGCGCTGCAATTGCTGCTGGCACCGAACACCCCGCAAGGCCCGCGCGACCTGCTGCTGATGCCCGACCAGATGATGCTGCAGATCCACGAATCCATCGGCCACCCGCTGGAACTGGACCGCATCCTCGGTGACGAGCGTAATTACGCGGGGACCAGCTTCGTCAAAGCCGCAGATTTCGGCAGCCTGCAATACGGCTCGAAACTGCTCAATGTGACCTTCGATCCGGACATTCCCGAACAGCTCGCCAGCTATGGCCATGACGACGACGGCACGGCTGCCAGCAAACAGTTCCTGATTCGCGAAGGCCTGTTGCTGCGCCCCCTGGGCGGTGCCCTCTCGCAGTTCCGCGCAGGCCTCAACGGTGTCGCCAACAGCCGCGCCTGCGGCTGGAACCGTCCGCCGATCGACCGCATGGCCAACCTCAACATCGAACCTGGCGACCAGCCGCTTGCGCAACTGATCGGCAACATCGAACACGGCATCCTGATGAGCACCAACCGCTCGTGGTCCATCGACGACGCGCGCAACAAGTTCCAGTTCGGTTGCGAATGGGGCCAGTTGATTGAAAACGGCGAACTCAAGGGCGTGGTGAAGAACCCGAATTACCGGGCGATTTCCGCGCAGTTCTGGAAAAGCCTCAGCGCAGTCGGCGATGCCAGCACCTTCAAGGTCCTGGGCACACCCAATTGCGGCAAGGGCGAACCGAATCAGGTGATTCGCGTCGGCCATGCCTCGCCAGCCTGCGTATTCAGCAACGTTGATGTTTTTGGGGGAGACAGCTGATGACCACGTCGAAAGCCCAGGCCGATGCGTTCAAGGCATTGGTCAGCCGATTGCGCGACGCGTTGCGCGAGCCGGAGCAATTCACCCTCAGCTACGCCGCCGAATCGTCGGCCTTCGTGCGTTTCAACCACGCCAAGGTGCGTCAGGCCGGGCAGGTGCAGCAGGCGAGCATCGGCTTGAAACTGATCAACGATGGCCGCCACGCCGACCTGCAAATCACCCTGGCGGGCGATCCGGCAGTCGACCACCAGCGCCTGGCCGAAGGCCTGCAACAATTGCGCGAAACTTTGCCGCTGCTACCGCAGGACCCCTACCTGCTGCTCAACTACACCAGTTGGCAAAGCCGGAACGTGCAGGAGCATCCGCTGCCGGACACCGAGCAAGTGGTCGCCGAAATCACCCAGGCCGCCGAAGGCCTGGATCTGGTCGGGTTCTATGCGGCCGGGCCGATCAGCCGTGGTTTCGCCAGTTCCGCCGGCGCCTTCGGCTGGCACCAGGCCAACAGCTTCAACTTCGATTTCAGCCTGTTCCATGAAAACGGCCAGGCGGTGAAGGCCAGCTATGCCGGGCACGACTGGAACAGCGAAGGCTTTGCCAGACGCTTCCAGCAGGCACGGGAACAGCTTGAATACCTGGGACGGCCGCTGCGCACCTTGGCGCCAGGTCAGTACCGCGCCTACCTGGCCCCCGCCGCGCTGGAAGAAATCATGGGCATGTTGTGCTGGGGCGGTTTTTCGGCGCAGTCGATTGCCAGCAAAAGCAGTCCGCTGCAGAAGCTCTACGGGGGCGACCAAGCCTTCAGCCCATTGGTTTCGCTGGACGAAAAAGTCAGCGGTTCGCTGAGCCCGGCGTTCTCCGACGAAGGCTACCCACGCAGCGACCTGGGGTTGATCGTCGAAGGCAAGGCCGGTGCGCAACTGGTGGGTTCACGCAGCGCCGCCGAGTACGGATTGACCGCCAACGGCGCCAGTGGCGGGGAATCGCCAACGGCCCTGAACATGCAGGCCGGGGATTTGCCCGAGGCACAAATCCTCAAGCAACTCGGTACCGGCTTGTACATCAGCAACCTGTGGTACCTGAACTTCTCGGATCAACCGGCGGCACGCCTGACCGGCATGACGCGGTTTGCGACCTTCTGGGTCGAGAATGGCAAGATCCAGGCACCGGTCAGCACCATGCGTTTCGATGACAGCGCCTACAGCCTGCTGGGTTCACAACTGGAAGCGCTGACCGCGGAGCGCGAGTTGCTGTTGTCGGCGAGCACCTACAGCCAGCGGGCGACGGCATCGGCGTTGTTGCCGGGGGCGCTTGTCAGCCGACTCACGCTAACCCTGTAACCACGCAACATCTGTAGGAGCTGGCTTGCCAGCGAAGAGGCCCTCCAGGTCGCCAAAAGCTTCGCTGGCAAGCCAGCTCCTACAAAATTCGGTGAAACGCAGATACTCCCTGACAAGAGGTCCCATGCCCAACCGCCCGCCTCTCGACCCTGTCACCGCCCGCTGGGTGCCCTGGGTCGTCGCCATTGCCTTCTTCATGCAATCCCTCGACGGGACGATCCTCAACACCGCCCTGCCCGCCATGGCCCGCGACCTGGCGGAAGATCCACTGCGCATGCAGGGTGTGATCATCGCCTACATGCTCACGGTCGCCTTGCTGATCCCCGCCTCCGGCTGGATTGCCGACCGCTTCGGCACCCGGAAAATCTTCTTCGGCGCCATCCTGCTGTTCAGCTTCGGCTCGTTGCTCTGTGCAATGTCGAACACCCTGAGCATGCTGATCGGCGCCCGGGTCATCCAGGGGCTGGGCGGCGCGTTGATGTTGCCGGTCGGGCGATTGGTGGTGCTGCGCGCCTACCCGCGCTCGGAACTGGTACGGATCATGGGCTTCATCACCATTCCCGGCCTGCTCGGCCCATTGATCGGCCCGACCATGGGCGGCTGGATGGTGCAGTACCTGACCTGGCACTGGATCTTCCTGATCAACCTGCCAGTGGGGCTGGTGGGCTGTTACGCCGTGTGGAAGTTCATCCCGGACCTGCGCGGTTCCGAGCGTACCCGCTTCGATAGCCTGGGTTTCCTGCTGTTCGGCGCGGCGATGATCCTGATCACCATCGCCATGGAAGGCCTGGGCGAACTGCACCTGCCGCACCTGCGGGTGATGCTGCTGCTGTTCGGCGGCATGGCGTGCCTCGCGGCCTACTGGCTGCGCGCCGGGCACATCGACAATCCGCTGTTTTCGCCGTCGCTGTTCAAGACCCGGACCTTCGCCGTCGGCATCCTCGGCAACCTTTTCGCCCGGCTCGGCAGCGGCGCCCTGCCGTTCCTCGTGCCGTTGCTGCTGCAAGTGGCGCTGGGCTATTCACCGTCCCAGGCCGGCATGAGCATGCTGCCGCTGGCCGCTGCGGCGATGGTCGCCAAGGGGGTGGCGCGACCGCTGATCGAACGCCTGGGCTACCGCATCGTGCTGACCGGCAACACCCTGGCGCTGGGGATCATGCTGGCGAGCATGGGGCTGGTCAGCGAGCAGACGCCGTACTGGCTGCTGCTGTGCCTGCTGGCGATCCTCGGGGCGATCAACTCCTTGCAGTTCACCGCGATGAACACCGTGACCCTGATCGACCTCGACGACGCCAGCGCCAGCAGCGGCAACAGCCTGCTGTCGGTGGTGGCGCAATTGTCCCTGAGCCTGGGCGTGGCCTGCGCCGGTGCATTGCTCGGCGGTTTCACGGCAGGGATCGGGAACGATGGCGTCGAGACCGTGCTGGGCGCGTTCCAGCTGACGTTTGTCACCGTCGGAATCATGGCCATGCTGGCCGCAACGATCTTTTCCCAGCTCTCAAAGGAAGACGGACGGCGCGTCAAGCGTCCGGAAGAGCACATCGAACCTTAGGGCGAATGGCCATCGGGCTGGTACACTGCGCGACATTTTGTTTTGCAGGCCAGTCCCGTGACCACCATCGCCACCGAATTTAATACTTTGCCGCTGTCCGCCGCCATGCTGGCTAACCTCGACTCCCTCGGTTATGCCCAGATGACGCCGATCCAGGCGCAAAGCTTGCCGGTGATCCTCAAGGGGATGGACCTGATCGCCCAGGCCAAGACCGGCAGCGGCAAGACCGCCGCGTTCGGCATCGGCCTGCTGAACCCGATCAATCCGCGCTACTTCGGTTGCCAGGCACTGATCCTGTGCCCGACCCGTGAGCTGGCCGACCAGGTTGCCAAGGAAATCCGCCGCCTGGCCCGTGCCGAAGACAACATCAAGGTCCTGACCCTGTGTGGCGGCGTATCCCTCGGCCCGCAGATCGCTTCGCTGGAACACGGCGCGCACATCATCGTCGGCACCCCGGGGCGCATCCAGCAGCACCTGCGCAAGGGCTCGCTGGTCCTGCACGGCCTCAACACCCTGATCCTCGACGAAGCCGACCGCATGCTCGACATGGGTTTCTACGACTCCATCGAAGAAATCATCATGCAGGCCCCGGAACGTCGCCAAACCCTGCTGTTCTCCGCCACCTATCCGGTAGGCATCAAGCAGCTGGCGGCGAAGTTCATGCGCAACCCGCAGCAAGTGAAGGCCGAGGCGTTCCACGACGATACGCAGATCGAGCAGCGCTTCTACGAAATTTCCCCGGACGATCGCATGAGCGCCGTGACCAAGGTACTGGGCCATTTCCGCCCGGCGTCCTGCGTGGCGTTCTGCTTTACCAAGCAGCAGGTCCAGGAAACCGTTGATCACCTGACGGCCAAAGGCATCTCCGCCGTCGGCCTGCACGGCGATCTGGAACAGCGTGATCGCGACCAGGTGCTGGCGATGTTCGCCAACCGCAGTACTTCGGTACTGGTGGCCACCGACGTTGCCGCGCGCGGCCTGGACATCGATTCCCTGGACATGGTGATCAACGTCGAGCTGGCCCGTGATTCGGAAATCCACATTCACCGCGTTGGCCGTACCGGTCGTGCCGGTGAGAAAGGCCTGGCCATCAGCCTGGTCGCGCCGTCCGAAGCACAGCGTGCCCAAGCCATCGAGCAATTGCAGAAGTCGCCGTTGACCTGGGATCAGGTGGACAACCTCACCTCCAAGGGCGGCGGTCCGCTGCTGCCGCAGATGAGCACCCTGTGCATCGGTGCAGGCCGCAAGGACAAAGTGCGTCCGGGCGACATTCTGGGGGCACTGACCGGTGAAGCAGGCATCCCGGGCGCCCAGGTCGGCAAGATCGCGATCTTCGACTTCCAGGCCTATGTGGCCGTGGAGCGCGGCGTCGCCAAGCAGGCCTTGCAGCGCCTGAACGACGGCAAGATCAAGGGCCGTTCGTTGCGCGTGCGCATCCTTTAAGCACGCTGTATATCCCTGTGGGAGCGAGCCTGCTCGCGATGGCGGACTGTCAAACAACATCTATGTTGAATGTGCAGGCCTCATCGCGAGCAGGCTCGCTCCCACAGTTTGTTTTGTGGTGACACATTTAGAGGACACCGTTTTGCGCTCTACCGAAGTCGTGATTATTGGCGCTGGCGCCGCAGGGTTGATGTGTGCACTGACCGCCGCCGGGCGCGGGCGCAAGGTGCTGCTCCTCGACCACGCCAACAAGGCCGGCAAGAAAATCCTGATGTCGGGCGGTGGCCGCTGCAATTTCACCAACATGTACACGGAACCTGGCAATTTTCTCTCGCAGAACGCCCACTTCTGCAAATCCGCACTGGCGCGCTACACCCAGTGGGATTTCATCGGCATGGTCGCCAAGCACGGCGTGCCGTACCACGAGAAAAAGCTCGGCCAACTGTTCTGCGATAACAAGTCCAGCGACATCCTCGAAATGTTGCTCGAGGAGTGCAATCAGGTCGGCGTCAGCCTGCACCTGGACACCTCGATCCAGACCATCGAGAAGCTCGAGAAAGGGTATCTGCTGGACACCACCCTCGGCCAGGTCACCTGCGAGTCCTTGGTCATCGCCACTGGCGGTTTGTCGATCCCGACCCTGGGCGCGACCGGTTTCGGCTATCAAGTGGCCAAACAGTTCGGCCACGAGCTGCTGCCCACCCGCGCCGGGCTGGTGCCGTTCACCATCACCGATCAGCTCAAGGAATTGTGCACCGAGCTGTCCGGCACCTCGGTCGATTGCCTGGTGAGCTGCAATGACCAGAGCTTTCGCGAGAACATCCTGTTCACCCACCGCGGCCTCAGCGGCCCGGCGATTTTGCAGATTTCTTCGTTCTGGGAATCCGGCGACACGGTCGAGATCAACCTCATGCCAGACCATGACGTACCGAGCTGGCTGCAACAGCAACAAGCCGAACGCCCAAACAGCGAACTGAAAACCCTGCTCGGTGAAATCTTCACCAAGAAGATGGCCAACCTGCTGGCGGACAACTGGTTCATCTCCAAACCGATGAAGCAGTACACCCACGCCGAACTGGCCGATGTCGCGGAAAAACTGGCGAGCTGGAAAGTCGTGCCCGCCGGCACCGAAGGCTATCGCACTGCCGAAGTGACCCTGGGTGGCGTCAATACCAATGAAGTGTCGTCCAAGACCATGGAATCGCTGAAAAGCCCTGGCCTGTATTTCATCGGCGAAGTGCTGGACGTCACCGGGCATCTGGGCGGCTTCAACTTCCAGTGGGCCTGGGCTTCGGGTTACGCCGCCGCGCAGTACGCCTGATTCAACGCAATACCTGTGGGAGTGAGCCTGCTCGCGATGGCGGTCTGACAGTCGATATGAATGTTGAATGTAACGGCCTCATCGCGAGCAGGCTCACTCCCACATTGACTGTGCACTGATCGATAAAGGAACAGATTTTGCTGTCAGATGTGATCGCCGCCATTGCGTCGGCGTCATTACTGGCTCAATTTAGCGTCATTGCCTCGGAAGGCCTTCGCACTTCATGTCATCGACCTCGCTCCGTCAGTCTCTGCGCCGCCTTTGGGCGCTGGATAAATTCAGCTACAGCGTGCGGGTATTCATCGCCCTGACCGGCACCATGGCGTTGTGCTGGTATCAGGATGAAATGGGGCTGCTGATCCCGTTGTTCCTGGGGATTATCGCCAGCGCCCTGGCCGAAACCGATGACAGCTGGCAGGGGCGCCTCAACGCGCTGGCGGTGACGCTGGTGTGTTTTGCCGTCGCCGCGCTGTCGGTCGAACTGCTGTTCCCCTACCCCATTCTCTTTATCATCGCCTTCGCCCTTGCCGCCTTCTGCCTGACCATGCTCGGCGCCTTGGGCGAACGTTATGGGGCGATTGCCTCGGCGACCCTGATTCTTTCGGTCTACACCATGATCGGCGTCGATCAGCGCGGCGGCGCGGTCACCGATTTCTGGCATGAGCCGGTGCTGCTGGTGGCGGGCGCCGCCTGGTACGGGTTGCTCTCGGTGCTGTGGCAGGCCATGTTTTCCAATCAGCCCGTGCAGCAGAGCCTGGCGAAACTGTTCCGGGAGCTGGGTTATTACCTGAAGTTGAAGTCGTCGCTCTTCGAGCCCATCCGCCAGATGGATGTGCAAGCGCGACGCCTGGAACTGGCCCAGCAGAACGGTCGCGTGGTTGCGGCACTCAACGCCGCCAAGGAAATCATCCTGCACAGGGTCGGCAACGGTCGCCCCGGCTCGAAAGTCAGCCGTTACCTGAAGCTGTACTTTCTCGCGCAGGACATCCACGAACGCGCCAGTTCCTCGCACTACCCTTACAACGCCCTGGCCGAAGCGTTCTTTCACAGCGACGTGCTGTTCCGCTGTCAGCGCCTGCTGCGCCAGCAAGGCAAGGCCTGCCGCGCCCTGGCCGAATCGATCCAGATGCGCCAGCCGTTCACCTATGACGCGGGTTTCGCCGAAGCCCTCGGCGACCTGCACGCCTCCCTCGAACACCTGCGCATCCAGAGCAATCCCGCGTGGCGCGGGCTGCTGCGCTCACTGCGGGCACTGGCAGCCAACCTGGGCACACTCGACCGCCTGCTCAGCGATGCCAGCAACCCCGACACCCTGGCCGACGCCACCGACAGCAGCCTGCTCGACCGCTCACCGCGCAATTTGAAAGATGTCTGGGTACGCTTGCGCACGCAACTGACGCCGACCTCGCTGCTGTTCCGCCATGCCCTGCGCTTGCCCCTGGCCTTGAGCATCGGCTACGCGATGGTGCATTTGATCCACCCGTCCCAGGGTTACTGGATCATCCTCACGACGCTGTTCGTCTGCCAGCCAAACTACGGTGCAACAAGGCGCAAGCTCGGCCAGCGGATCATCGGCACCGCGATCGGCCTGACCCTGGCCTGGGCCCTGTTCGACCTGTTCCCCAACCCGCTGATCCAGTCATGTTTCGCGATTGCCGCCGGCGTGGTGTTCTTTACAAACCGCACCACCCGCTACACCCTGGCGACAGCGGCGATCACCCTGATGGTGCTGTTCTGCTTCAATCAGGTGGGCGACGGTTACGGGCTGTTCCTGCCTCGCCTGTTCGATACCCTGCTCGGCAGCCTGATCGCCGGGCTGGCGGTGTTCCTGTTCCTCCCGGACTGGCAGGGTCGGCGCCTGAACAAAGTGCTGGCCAACACCCTGACCTGCAACAGCATCTACCTGCGCCAGATCATGCAGCAATACGCCGCCGGCAAAAGCGACGACCTGGCGTATCGCCTGGCGCGACGCAATGCACACAACGCCGACGCGGCGCTGTCGACCACCCTGGCCAACATGCTGATGGAACCGGGACATTTCCGTAAGGAAGCGGATGTCGGGTTCCGCTTCCTGGTGCTGTCGCACACCTTGCTCAGCTATTTGTCCGGGCTGGGGGCACACCGGGAAACCCAATTACCGCCGGATGTACGCGAACACCTGATCGAGGGCGCAGGAGTGAAACTGGCCGCCAGCATCGATGAAATCGCCCAAGGCTTGGCGAGTAAATCCGCCGTTGCCATCCAGAGCGATGAGGAAGAAGCGCTGGCCAACATGCTCGAACAAATGCCCGATGAAATAGATGAAGGCCAGCGATTGGTGCAGACGCAACTGGCGTTGATCTGCCGGCAACTGGGGCCGTTGCGCACGCTGGCGGCACATTTGATCAAGGACACCAGCGAGGATTGAGCGCGGTGATGGCAGCCACACCTCACATTCCGTGTCGCTTCATCAACCGTGCATAGCTGCCGTCGGCCTTCATTGCCGCGATGGCGCGGTCAAAACCGGCGACGATCTGCTCATGCTGCGGATTTTTCAGGCTGACCAGGATGTGCAGGCCATTCTCGCTCAACGGCTTGGGCAAGAACTCCACGGCATTGCGGACCTTGGCCGACTCGCGGGCCAGGTAGTAACGAGCGACGTATTCATCCTCCAAGGTCAGCTTGACCCTGTCGGCAGCGACCATGCGCACGGCCATGGCAAAGCTGTGTACCGGAATCTTCTGCAATGACACATCTTGATCGAAGGGGGGTGAGTAGGCGTAGCCACGCACCACCGAAATCGGATAGGTGTAGAGCTGCTGCAAATTGGCGAATTCGATGGGTACGTCTTTACGCTTGAGAAAGCGCACGCGATTGACCAGGTACTCGCCCGAAAACTGACCGAGTCTTGTGCGCTCCTCCTCGAACCAGGCATTGACCAGAACGTCATAGCGGCCCTCACCCACCCCCCGCAACGCCCGCGCCCAGGGCACCTGCTCGAAATCACTGGCATAGCCGGCCCGCGCCAGGGCGGTACTGACAATATCCGTGGCCAGCCCGCCGTTATACAGCGTGGCGTCGGTAAAGGGCGACCAGGCATCCGCCACCAAGCGCAACTTTTCTGCTGCCACCGTTTCAGTCAGCAACAGCAATCCAATCAAGGCAAAGGCTCGATGCAATCGCGGCATGCCAGAAAATCCTTAGCGGGCGGGTTGCCCGACGTGTTTTCAGCCAAAACGCCAAGACCCCGTACCGGCACCCCCAGGCCCTCGATGTCAGCGCGTTGCAGCACTGCACATCGCTTGATTTCAGATTACACAAAGAAGACAGCGTCGCGTTAAATGAATGATGGCATTTTGGTCATTGTCACAGATTCCTACGCCATCAAGACATCTGTCGTCGAGGCGCTTAGTATCACAAGGACGTTTTCAGGGAATCGACACATGACAATCAACTGGGTCTGCAAACACCACAGCGATCTGGGCAAAGAGCAGCTGTATGCCATCTTGCAACTGCGCGCCGAGGTGTTCGTCGTGGAGCAGAAATGCATCTATCAGGACATCGATGGCCAGGATCTTGAGGGCGACACCTGCCACTTGATGGCCTGGGATGAAGATCGTCTGGTGGCCTACCTGCGCTTGCTCGATCCCGAGCTACAGGGCGGTGATGTGGTGATCGGCCGCGTGATCATTGCGCCACAGGAGCGAGGCACCGGGCTGGGCCATGAGATGATGGCCCAGGCGCTGAAGCAGATTGAAAAGCGCTGGCCCGAGATGCCGGTCTATCTCTCGGCCCAGGCGCATTTGCAGGGGTATTACGGGCGGTACGGGTTTGAGGTCGCTGGCGAGGTGTATGTCGAGGATGGCATTCCACATATCGGCATGCGGCGTTCCTGAGGGCCCCTTCGCTGGCAAGCCAGCTCCTACAAAAAATAGCGCATGACTTGTAGGAGCGAGCTTGCTCGCGAAGGCGTCAGATCAAACACCGCAGAAATTCAGGGATACTCCAGCACCGCCTTGATCTGCCGAAGATTACGCTCGATCCACCCGCGATCAATCGCACCCCAACTGCGAATCCGGTAGCGCCCGGCATGGTTGCGCCCACCCTCTTCCTGCTCGAACTCACAAACGATGTCCAGATCCGCCAGGGCGGCGATGGTGTCCTGGGCTGTGCGCCGGGGCATGCCGGTGGCTTCGGTCAGTGCTGGAACGCTGCTGGCCAGGCCGCTGTCGATCAGGTACGCCACGTACAGACGGCGGTAGAAGCTGCTCTTGGTCTTGCTTACGTCCATCCACACACTCCTTGTTGCGATTTCCAGTGGCAAAACTACTGCATATCCCGCCAGGTCAGGTACACCCGCACATCGAACTCCACCTGGTGATACCCGGGCAACATGTGCTCGCACAGTTTGTAGAATGCCTTGTTGTGGTCGGACTCCTTGAAGTGCGCCAACTCATGCACCACGATCATTTTCAGAAACTCCGACGGCGCCTCCTTGAACAATGAGGCAATGCGGATTTCTTTCTTGGCCTTGAGCTTGCCGCCTTGCACCCGGGAAATCGTGGTGTGCAGGCCAAGCGCACGATGGGTCAGGTCCAGGCGGTTGTCGAAGAGTACCTTGTCGATGGACGGGGCGTTGCGCAGGTATTCCTGCTTGAGGTCCAGGGCATAGGTGTACAGCGCCTTGTCGCTCTGCACGGCATGCTTTTGCGGGTAGCGCTGGTTCAGGTAATCGCCCAGCCGGCCGTCGGCGATCAATTTGCGCACCTGGTCCTGCAAGGTAGCCGGATAGGCCTGGAGGTATTTCAACGCGGTCATCTGGGCAAGCAACGCAAATCAGCAAAAGGTCGCCAGTGTAGCGAATTCAGCGGCTCAGCGCGCCCCAGTCGAAGGGCTGTACAAAGCCCTCGATGTCTTCGGCCATCATTGGCCGGGCTACCAGAAAGCCTTGCACATATTCACAGCCATTGGCTTGCAGCCACTGATATTGCGCCATGGTCTCGACCCCTTCGGCAATCACCAGCATCCCGTACTCCTTGCACAGGTCGATCACATTGCGCACCAGCGCCGCGTCCCTTGAGGACTCAGGAAGACGGCCGATCAGATGGCGGTCGAGCTTGAGCGTATCCAGTTCCAGATCGCGCAGGTGGGACAAGGAACAGGGGCCGGCCCCGAAATCATCCAGCGCCACCCGCACCCCCAGATTGCGCAGCAAGCGCAACTGTTTACGGGTTTCCTCAGGGTTATGCATCAAGGCCGCTTCCGTCACTTCGACTTCCAGATGCCGCGGCTTCAAACCATGGCGCTCCACCACCTGGCGCAACTCGGTGACCAGGTTGGGCATGGCAAACTGGGTGTTGCTCAAACTGACGCTCACCACCAGGTCCTCGGCAAACAGGTTCTCCCAGGCTTTGCGCTGCCCGGCACTGTGCTGGTAAATCCAGCTGCCCAGGCGACTGATTAATCGCGCCTCTTCCAGAAGCGGCAAAAACAAGCCTGGCGGAACGTCGCCGACGCTCGGATGCTGCCAGCGCAGCAACGCCTCGAACCCGCGCGTGCGCCCACCGGCAACAGCCACCTGCGGCTGATACACAAGGTTGAAATCACGGTTCTCGATGGCCGTGCGCACGCTTTCTTCGAGCATCAGCCGCGAACGCGCCCGACCGTTCATTTCGTGATCGTAAAATCGATACTGTTGACGACCGGCGCGCTTGGCTTCGTACATGGCGATGTCGGAAGCGCGCATCAAGCCGTCAAGATTGGCGCCACAGTCGGGAAACGTGGCAATGCCGATGCTGGCACCGAGGGCGATATCCAGGCCATCGATTTGCTGGCAGATCGACACCCGCTCGATGAGTTTCTCCGCAATTTTCGCCGCTTGCTCGGGAAACTCCAGGTCCAGCAGCGCCGTGAATTCATCGCCGCCCATGCGGGCGAGGATATCGAACGGGCGCAGGCAGGCCTTCAACTGTTCGGACACCCAACGCAATACCCGATCGCCAGCATCATGACCGAGAGAGTCGTTGACCCGCTTGAAGCCGTCGAGATCCAGATACAACAAAACCCAGGCGCTGTCGGACCGTTCGCCGCGCAACAGCAGGTTTTCCACGGTCTGGTAGAAGCCGCGACGGTTGAGCAGCCCGGTCAGCGGATCGGTGACCGCCTGGAATTCGAGTTGCTGATGCAGATGACGCACCACCGACATGTCCAGCACTGTCACCACCATCGCGTGTTGGTCCGAGGGCAGTGGCGCGCAAGACAGTGCCACCGGCACCTGTTGCCCGGGGGCGGTACGCAGCAATGCGTCGTGCAGGCGCAAGGTCTCGCCACGCTTGTAACCGCTTAACAGGTCGGAATCGGCCCACACGGGTATGTGCGGTTTTTGCAGGAAATCCAGGAACTCCCTGCCCTGCAGCTCCTGCACCGTAGCACTGAGCAACCGCGACATCGCCGGGTTGGCAAAACGGATCAGACCGTCCTCGCCGACCACCAGGATGCCTTCGGCGGCGTTGTCCAGCACCGAGGCGTTGAACGCGCGAGCGGCCTCCAGGTCCTGACTAAGACGCTGCAATGCCCGGCGATTACGCTGATGTTCGAGCAGCGCCTGGACCTTCGGTTTAAGAATCTGCGGGTCGAAGGGTTTAAACAGGTAATCCACTGCGCCGCTGGCGTAACCCTTGATCACGGCGTCCTGGGACTGTTCATTGGCGGTCAGGAAAATGATCGGTGTCAGACGTGTCCGCTGGCTGCCGCGCATCAGGCGCGCCACTTCGAAACCGTCCATGCCCGGCATCTGCACATCCAGCAACACCAGGTCGACATCATGTTCAAGCAACAGCCCGAGCGCCTCGAAACCGGAGGCAGCGGTGATGACCTGCCAATCCTGGCGCTGCAGCAATGCACGCATGCTGACCAGGTTTTCAGGGTAATCATCGACGATCAACAGGGTTGAAGGGCCTTCAGCTGGCATTGGGTGCGCGCATTCCATGCTGCTTCTCTAGGTCTGGA
Organism: Pseudomonas sp. SbOxS1; assembly: GCF_013416725.1. NCBI lineage: Bacteria > Pseudomonadati > Pseudomonadota > Gammaproteobacteria > Pseudomonadales > Pseudomonadaceae > Pseudomonas > Pseudomonas sp. SbOxS1. The sequence goes on along the minus strand of NZ_JAAVXC010000002.1, from coordinate 534,853 downwards.
AGTCAGGCCGACTTCTCGTTATTAACCGGACAGATACTGTGCCTTCACTCTAGACGGTGATCAGTGAAAGCAGTAGGTGTCAGTGCGCCATCATACGACTGAAGCGTCATTAGCCGACTAACGGTCGGGCATGCAGCCCGCGAAAACCGGGAAAGATGGCACTTCGACAGGATGTTGACGCCAATTAACTGCCCGGCGGGCGTTAACAAAAAAGCCCGCTACGCTTATAAAGGCCGCCCAGAATACGCGTGCTAGAGCGATTGGTACGTGCGTGCAGTAAGAATCCGTGGAAGCTTTTGACTATGATCGACCTCGCAACCTGGAACCTTAGCGTTCCCGTCGGCAGCCCGCCGTACACCGTTGAAACCTCCAAACTGGTCAACGGCTTCAAGGATCAATACTTCCATTCCGACACCGGCACGTTGTTTTTCTGGTCACCGGTGACCGGCTCGCGCACTGAGAACGCGATCTACCCCCGCACCGAGCTGCGCGAAACGTATAGCAACGGCACGCTGCGCAACTGGTACTACCCGGATGCCGACAACTTGCTTCATGCCACCCTGGCGGTGAACCAGGTCCCGAGCTCGGGAAAAATCGTGATTGGGCAGATCCACGCCTATAACAGCCAGAAGCCGATGGTCAAACTCGAATACCAATACAAGACAAAAACCGAGACCGGCAACCTCGTCATCAAGGTGCGCATGCACCCCGACGACGCCGAAAGCCGGGTCATCACCCTGGCCACCGGAATCAAGCTCAATCGTGAGTTCAACTACCTCATTCACCTGAGCCCTGGCGGCGCCTTGGGCGTCAGCGCGGCGGGTTACCAGTGGGACACCAATATCAGCGCCACCTGGCGCGACAAACCGCTGTACTTCAAGGCCGGCGTGTATGTGCAGGACAACACCGGGTACACCAGCGAGGGCGGCAAGGTGACGTTCAGCAAGCTGGATATTGATCACGATAAGTAGCCTTACAGTGATCGTTCCCACGCTCTGCGTGGGAATGCCTCAAGGGACGCTCCGCGTTCCAGTTCCAGAAGGGACACAGAGCGTCCCGGGCTGCATTCCCACGCAGAGCGTGGGAATGATCTGGATAAAAAAACCCGCATTTCTGCGGGTTTTTTGAGTTGGGCTAGAACGCGGAAGGCTTAGTTGACCTTGGCGTTCAACTCACCTTTCAGATAACGCTGATACATCCCTTCCAGGGAGATCGGCTTGATCTTCGAAGCGTTGCCCGCGGTACCGAAGGCTTCATAACGGGCGATGCACACGTCGCGCATGGCGGTCACGGTGGCGCCGAAGAATTTACGCGGGTCGAATTCGCTCGGGTTGGTGGCCATCAGGCGACGCATCGCACCGGTGGACGCCAGGCGCAGGTCGGTGTCGATGTTGACCTTACGCACGCCGTGCTTGATGCCTTCAACGATTTCTTCAACCGGTACGCCGTAGGTTTCCTTGATGTCGCCGCCGTACTGGTTGATGATCGCCAGCCACTCTTGCGGAACCGAAGACGAACCGTGCATCACCAGGTGAGTGTTCGGGATGCGCTTGTGGATCTCTTTGATGCGGTCGATCGCCAACACATCGCCGGTAGGCGGCTTGGTGAACTTGTAGGCGCCGTGGCTGGTACCGATGGCGATGGCCAGGGCATCAACCTGGGTGCGCTTGACGAAGTCAGCGGCTTCTTCCGGGTCAGTCAGCATCTGGCTGTGATCCAGTACGCCTTCAGCGCCGATACCGTCTTCTTCACCGGCCATGCCGGTTTCCAGCGAACCCAGGCAGCCCAGTTCGCCTTCTACCGAAACGCCACAGGCGTGAGCCATGGCCACGGTTTGTTGGGTAACACGGACGTTGTAGTCGTAGTCGGTCGGGGTCTTGCCGTCTTCGCCCAGGGAACCGTCCATCATCACCGAGCTGAAGCCCAGTTGGATGGAGCGCTGGCAGACGTCAGGGCTGGTGCCGTGGTCCTGGTGCATGCACACCGGGATGTGCGGGAATTCTTCGATGGCTGCCAGGATCAGGTGACGCAGGAACGGTGCGCCGGCGTATTTGCGAGCACCGGCCGAAGCCTGGACGATCACCGGGGAGTCAGTCTTGTCAGCGGCTTCCATGATGGCGCGCATCTGCTCAAGGTTGTTGACGTTGAAGGCTGGAACGCCGTAGCCGAACTCGGCTGCGTGGTCCAACATCTGGCGCATGCTGATAAGTGCCATTGTGTGTGTCTCTCCCGGTTTGGGTCGTTAATCGTGCCAGCCTGCCGTAGCGGCGGCGGCTATTCAAGTTATTGCAGATCGGGGGTTGGTCCCGGGCTGCGAATTCGGTCAATGCTCTTTCGGTCAACTCGCCCCACTGTAGGAGCCGGCTTGCCGGCGAAGGCGTCCTCAAGGGCCTCTTCGCTGGCAAGCCAGCTCCTACAGGGAAGGCGTCACACCGTTGTTATTCGGCCTTACAGCCACGGCCAATCAAATCATTGGTGGCGACCCAGTAGACCAGGCCTTCCTCACCTTTCATGTGAAACGCCAGCATGTTGTCGCTGTACAGCGAACCCGACGCGCCCGGCTCTTGCTTGAGGCGATGGACCTGATCGGCTCCGCCCAGACGTACATCGACTTCGTTGCGGCTGTCGTCGGTGTAGCGCCAAACCACCTTGGCCTGGCTGTCGCAGGTCCAGGTGGTCCAGTTATCCACCGGGGTGGACGACTGGAACGGGTTCCAGTTGGCGCACCCGCCCAGCAATGTCAGCGCCGTAATGGCGATAAAGCCTTTCATCCGTGTCCCTCGACTGACGGCAGACACCGCCAGCCCTGAGTAAAGAGTCAGACCCGTTAAGGACAACCATGTTCCTTGGCAGGGGTCTGTGTCTCGTATTTGTCCAGGCCATCAGGCCCGGCACGCTTGTTGAGCACCGGATTGGTTTCCGCCTGCCAGTCGGCTTGATAGCAACCGCCCTGGGGCGCGGGTTCCGGCGTGGCTTTGGGGTTACTCCCACAAGCCGCCAGCGAACCCGCGACGATCAACAGCGCTAAGGTCTTGACCATGTCAACACTCCCTTGCCTGGTCAAACGGGCGACCCTCAGGCCTTGGCCCGGCTTTCCAGGACTTCAACGGCTGGCAACACCTTGCCTTCGACGAACTCCAGGAACGCGCCGCCACCGGTAGAAATGTAGGAGATTTGCTCGGCAACGCCATATTTATCGATGGCCGCCAGGGTGTCGCCGCCACCAGCAATGGAGAATGCCGCGCTGTCGGCGATAGCCTGGGCCAGCACTTTGGTGCCGTTACCGAACTGGTCGAACTCGAACACGCCAACCGGACCGTTCCACAGGATAGTCTTGGACGATTTCAGCAGTTCGGCGAAGTTCGCCGCTGTCTGCGGACCAATGTCGAGAATCATGTCGTCGGCGGCAACATCGGCGATCAACTTGACCGTGGCCGTCGCGCTTTCAGCGAATTCCTTGGCAACCACCACGTCCACCGGCAGCGGCACGCTGACTTTGGCGGCGATGGCGCGAGCGGTGTCCAGCAGGTCCGGCTCGTACAGCGATTTGCCGACCGGGTGACCGGCAGCCGCCAGGAAGGTGTTGGCGATACCGCCGCCGACGATCAACTGGTCGCAGATCTGGCTCAGGCTGTTAAGAACGTCAAGCTTGGTCGATACCTTGGAACCGGCAACGATGGCGGCCATCGGCTGGGCCGGCGCACCCAGGGCCTTGCCCAGCGCGTCCAGCTCGGCAGCGAGCAGCGGACCTGCAGCGGCAACCTTGGCGAACTTGGCCACGCCGTGGGTCGAACCCTCGGCACGGTGCGCGGTACCGAAGGCGTCCATCACGAACACGTCGCACAGGGCGGCGTATTGCTTGGCCAGTTCATCGGCGTTCTTCTTCTCGCCTTTGTTGAAGCGCACGTTTTCAAACAGAACGATGTCGCCGGCTTTCACCTCGACGCCGCCCAGGTAGTCAGCCACCAGTGGCACTTCGCGGCCCAGAGCCTTGCTCAGGTAGTCAGCCACTGGTTTGAGGCTATTCTCGGCCGAGAATTCGCCTTCGGTCGGACGGCCAAGGTGCGAGCAGACCATCACGGCCGCGCCTTTTTCCAAGGCCAGCTTGATGGTCGGCAGCGAAGCCAGGATTCGCGCATCGCTGGTGACAGCACCGTCCTTGACTGGGACGTTGAGGTCTTCGCGAATCAGTACGCGCTTACCTTGCAGATCGAGGTCGGACATCTTCAACACGGTCATGGGTCGCATTTCCTGAGTAGCTGTTCTTAGAGAGCAGGTTTTGTTGAGGCTGTGTGCAGATAGTGTTCCGCAACATCCAGCATTCGGTTGGCAAAACCCCATTCGTTGTCGAACCAGGCCAGGATGTTCACCAGCCTTGGGCCGGAAACTCGGGTCTGACTGGCATCGACGATCGCCGAATGTGGGTCGTGGTTGAAATCACAACTTGCGTGAGGCAACTCGGTATAGGCCAGAAGGCCTTTGAGCGGGCCGCGGGTGGCAGCCTCGCGCAGGATCCGGTTTACCTCGGTGGCGTCGGTGTCGCTCACGGTCTGCATCGTGATATCGAGGCAAGACACGTTAACCGTCGGCACACGTACGGCTTTGGCCTGAATTCGCCCGGCAAGTTCCGGCAGCAAGCGTTCAATGCCGCGCGCCAGGCCAGTGGACACCGGAATCACCGACTGAAACGCCGAACGGGTGCGGCGCAGGTCTTCATGGTGATAGGCGTCGATCACCGGCTGGTCGTTCATGGCCGAATGGATGGTGGTAATCGACACGTACTCGAGCCCGATGGCCTGGTCCAGCAGGCGCAACAACGGCACACCGCAGTTGGTCGTGCAGGAGGCGTTGGACACCAGCAACTCATCGCCGGTCAGGCAATCCTGGTTCACGCCGTAGACGATGGTGGCATCGACATCCGCCTCGCTGGCCATCGGCTGGGAAAACAGCACGCGCGGGGCGCCAGCGTCGAGGAACCGCTGGCCGTCTTCGCGAGTGTGGTAAGCGCCGGAGCACTCCAGCACCAGATCGACGCCCAACGACGCCCAATCGATGCCTTCGGGAGTGGCACTGCGCAGGACTTTCACGCAGTCGCCATTAATATGCAGACAATCGCCGTCGACCCTGACCTCACCGGGAAAGCGCCCGTGGGTGGAGTCGAAGCGTGTCAGGTATTCGATGCTGGCCATGTCCGCCAGATCGTTGATCGCGACAATCTCGAACCCGGCCTTATCGCCTCGTTCAAACAACGCACGCAAGACGCAACGACCAATCCGGCCGTAGCCGTTGAGTGCAACTTTGTAGGGACGCGGTTGAGGCATGGGGGTTCTCGATTTTGCGCAAGTACAACACAACCCCCTGCAGGAGCTGGCTTGCCAGCGAAGAGGCCCTCAAGTCTTGCAATGATCTTGAGGCCGCCTTCGCTGGCAAGCCAGCTCCTACAGGGGACGGCGGCGGTCGTGAGACCACCGCACGGTGCTTAGTCTTCCAGCAGTTCTTCAGCCTGACCCAGGATGTTTTCCAGGGTGAAGCCGAACTCTTCGAACAAGGCAGGCGCAGGCGCCGACTCGCCGTAGGTGGTCATGCCGATCACGCGACCTTCCAGGCCGACGTACTTGTACCAGTAGTCGGCGATCGAAGCTTCGATGGCGATACGGGCACTGACCTGCAACGGCAGGACCGATTGCTTGTAGCCAGCATCCTGGGCGTCGAACACGCTGGTGCAAGGCATGGAAACCACACGCACCTTGCGGCCCTGCTCGGTCAGCTTGTCGTAAGCCTGAACGGCCAGGCCGACTTCCGAACCGGTGGCGATCAGGATCAGCTCAGGCTCGCCTGCGCAGTCCTTCAACACGTAGCCACCACGGCTGATGTCGGCGACCTGCAGGGCATTACGGGTCTGGTGCTGCAGGTTCTGACGGGAGAAAATCAGGGCCGAAGGACCGTCTTTACGCTCCAGCGCATACTTCCAGGACACCGCCGATTCAACGGCATCGGCCGGACGCCAGGTGTCGAGGTTCGGCGTGCAGCGCAGGCTGGCCAGTTGCTCGATTGGCTGGTGAGTCGGACCGTCTTCGCCCAGACCGATAGAATCGTGGGTGTAGACGTGGATCACGCGCTGCTTCATCAGGGCCGACATGCGCACCGCGTTGCGAGCGTATTCCATGAACATCAGGAAGGTCGCGCCGTAAGGCACCAGGCCGCCGTGCAGGGCAACGCCGTTCATGATCGCGGTCATGCCAAACTCGCGCACGCCGTAGTACATGTAGTTGCCGCTGGCGTCTTCGGAGGTGACGCCTTTGCAGCCTTTCCACAGGGTCAGGTTGGAACCGGCCAGGTCAGCCGAACCGCCGAGGAACTCAGGCAGCAGCGGGCCGAACGCGTTCAGGGCGTTCTGGCTGGCTTTACGGCTGGCGATGGTCTCGCCCTTGGCAGCCACTTCGGCGATGTAGGCATCGGCTTTTTCGCTGAAGTCGGCCGGCAGTTCGCCGCTCAGGCGACGGATCAGCTCATTGGCTTCGGTCGGGAACGCCGCGGAGTAGGCCGCGAAACGCTGGTCCCACTCGGCTTCGACCGCGCGGCCGGCTTCCTTGGCATCCCACTCGGCATAAATGTCGGCCGGGATTTCGAACGGGCCGTGGTTCCATTTCAGCGCAGCGCGGGTCAGGGCGATTTCCGCGTCACCCAGCGGGGCGCCGTGGCAGTCTTCCTTGCCTTGCTTGTTCGGCGAACCGAAGCCGATGGTGGTCTTGCAGCAGATCAGGGTTGGCTGCGGGCTTTTGCGCGCCGTCTCGATCGCGATCTTGATCTCTTCCGGATCATGACCGTCGACGTTGCGGATCACTTGCCAGTTGTACGATTCGAAACGCTTTGGCGTGTCATCGGTGAACCAGCCTTCGACTTCGCCGTCGATGGAGATGCCGTTGTCATCGTAGAAGGCGATCAGTTTGCCCAGGCCCAGGGTACCGGCCAGGGAGCTGACTTCGTGGGAGATGCCTTCCATCATGCAGCCATCACCCAGGAACACGTAGGTGTGGTGGTCGACGATGTTGTGGCCAGGACGGTTGAACTGCGCCGCCATGACTTTTTCAGCCAAGGCAAAGCCCACGGCATTGGCCAGGCCCTGGCCCAGGGGACCTGTGGTGGTCTCGACGCCCGGGGTGTAGCCGAATTCCGGGTGACCCGGGGTGCGGCTGTGCAGTTGGCGGAACTGCTTCAGGTCTTCGATCGACAGGTCGTAGCCGGTCAGGTGCAGCAGCGAGTAGATCAACATCGAGCCGTGACCATTGGACAGCACGAAGCGGTCACGGTCGGCGAACGATGGATTGCTCGGGTTGTGCTTGAGGTAGTCGCGCCAAAGCACCTCGGCGATATCCGCCATACCCATGGGGGCACCGGGATGGCCGCTGTTGGCTTTTTGCACGGCATCCATGCTGAGGGCACGAATGGCGTTGGCACGCTCACGACGGCTAGGCATCGCTGATCTCCTGGGGGTTTGATAAAAACGAAACGGAAAAAAGGCGAGCATTTTCCCTCACCGGGGCGCCTCGGGGCAATGACAGAAAGTCATCTGAAGGCGTTTTTCCAACGCTTGGCGACGGATTAGGCAGGTGAAACCTTTCCGCCATCGGTTTGTAGAGTTAACCAGTTCGTGAGAAGTGCCATCTATCGATCAATATCAAAACTTTTTGATATTGATCTTGCGGTGCTTCCGGCGCGTGACTAGACTGCCGCCCTATGAATTTACGCGCGCCCTCCATTCGCCAGGACGATTGTGATGAGCTGGCGGCCTTGTGCAAGGCCAGCGGCGATCCCCTGCGCCTGAATGTCCTGCGCGCACTGACCAACGATTCGTTCGGCGTACTGGAACTGGCGCAGATCTTCGGCATCGGCCAATCGGGCATGAGTCATCACCTCAAGGTACTGGCCCAGGCCGAGCTGGTAGCAACCCGCCGTGAAGGCAATGCGATTTTCTACCGTCGCGCCCTGCCCCACACCGAGTTGCCGGGGGGCAAACTGCACGCGGCCCTGCTCGAAGAAGTGGACAACCTGACCTTGCCTGCCGACGTGCAGATGCGGATCACCCAGGTTCACAAGCAACGCGAGGCGGCTAGCCAGGACTTTTTCTCACGGGTCGCCGAGAAATTTCGCGCTCAGCAAGACTTGATCGCCGGCCTGCCACAGTACCGCGAAAGCGTGGTGGCCCTGCTCGACAAGCTGAGCTTCGGCAGCGCTGCCACGGCGATCGAAGTCGGCCCCGGCGACGGTGCATTCCTGCCGGAACTGGCGCGTCGTTTCACTCAGGTCACGGCACTGGACAATAGCCAGGCCATGCTCGAACTGGCGCGCCAGGTATGCGAACGCGATTCGCTGACTAATGTCAGCCTGCAACTGGCCGATGCCCTGAACGGCGTCAGTCTCAAGGCCGATTGCGTTGTACTGAACATGGTGTTGCATCACTTTGCCGCGCCGGCCGATGCGCTCAAGCACATGGCCAACTTGCTGCAACCAGGCGGCAGCCTGCTGGTGACAGAATTATGTAGCCACAACCAGAGTTGGGCCAAGGAGGCCTGCGGTGATCTCTGGTTGGGGTTTGAACAGGACGATCTGGCCCGTTGGGCCACCGCTGCGGGGCTCGCCCCCGGAGAAAGCCTCTATGTAGGCTTACGTAATGGTTTCCAGATTCAGGTCCGCCATTTTCAGCGGTCGGCTGGCGACACTCACCATCGGTAATTTCAGGAAAACATCGAGATGAGCGAATACTCCCTTTTCACCTCCGAGTCCGTGTCTGAAGGGCATCCGGACAAAATCGCCGACCAGATTTCTGATGCGGTGCTGGACGCCATCATCGCTGAAGACAAGTTCGCCCGCGTGGCGTGCGAGACTCTGGTGAAAACCGGCGTGGCGATCATCGCTGGCGAAGTCACCACTTCGGCCTGGGTTGACCTGGAGCAGATCGTTCGTGACGTCATCACCAACATCGGCTACACCAGCTCCAACGTCGGCTTCGACGGTGCGACCTGCGGCGTGATGAACATCATCGGCAAGCAGTCCCCTGACATCAACCAGGGTGTCGACCGTGCCAAGCCTGAAGATCAGGGCGCCGGCGACCAGGGCCTGATGTTCGGCTACGCCAGCAACGAAACCGACGTGCTGATGCCTGCACCGATCACGTTCTCGCACCAGCTTGTGCAACGTCAGGCCGAAGCCCGTAAATCCGGCCTGCTGCCTTGGCTGCGTCCAGACGCCAAGTCGCAAGTGACCTGCCGCTACGAAAACGGCAAGGTTGTCGGCATCGACGCGGTGGTCCTGTCTACCCAGCACAACCCGGAAGTGTCGTACACCGACCTGCGCGAAGGCGTGATGGAGCTGATCGTCAAGCACGTGCTGCCTGCCGAACTGCTGTCCAAGGACACTCAGTTCCACATCAACCCGACCGGCCAGTTCATCATCGGTGGCCCGGTGGGCGACTGTGGCCTGACCGGCCGCAAGATCATCGTCGACAGCTACGGCGGCATGGCCCGCCACGGTGGTGGTGCGTTCTCCGGTAAGGATCCATCGAAGGTTGACCGTTCGGCGGCCTATGCCGGTCGTTACGTGGCCAAGAACATCGTTGCCGCCGGCCTGGCCGAGCGCTGCGAGATCCAGGTGTCCTACGCCATCGGCGTTGCTCAACCGACTTCGATCTCGTTGAACACCTTCGGCACCGGCAAGATCAGCGACGACAAGATCGTCAAGCTGGTCCGCGAAGTGTTCGACCTGCGCCCTTACGCAATCACCACCATGCTTGACCTGCTGCACCCGATGTACCAGGAAACCGCGGCGTACGGCCACTTCGGTCGTACCCCGGCAACCAAGACGGTTGGTGATGACACCTTCACCACCTTCACCTGGGAAAAAACCGACCGCGCCGACGACCTGCGCACCGCTGCCGGCTTGTAAGACTTCCCAGCGGTACATCAAGCCCCACACGGTTCGCCGTGCGGGGCTTTTTAATGGGTGGAAACAATCCGAAAAACAGCATTAAGCCCATCAGCGCGCCGCTGACTAACCTTCAGGCACCTCCATCGAGCAAGGAAGCTCACGATGCTACCCCGCCTGCTGACCGGCTTACTCCTGACCTGCCTATGCCTGGACATAGCTGCTGGCGAGTGCCCTGCCTGGCCGCCCGCGCGTGCCGCGCAAGAACTCGCCGCGCTGCAAAAACAAATCGACCTCTGGGATGACAGCTATCACCGTGAAGGTCGTGCGCTGATCGCCGACGAACTCTACGATCAGTCCTTCGCACGACTGACCCAATGGCGCCAATGCTTCAGTCCCGGCTCGGTCACCGATCCATTGCGTACCGCGAGCGGCCCGCTGGCCCATCCAGTGCCGCATACCGGCCTGGAAAAACTGCCCGGCGGCGGCGCCGTCGAACACTGGCTGCGTGATCGTGAGCAGGTCTGGGCCCAGCCCAAGGTCGACGGCGTGGCGGTGACCTTGGTCTACCGCAACGGTCTGCTCACTCAGGCGATCAGTCGCGGCAATGGTGTGCACGGCCAGGACTGGACTGCCTCGGCCCGCCAGATCGGCGCCATTCCTCAACGTCTGCCCGAGCCACGGGACCTGGTGGTACAGGGCGAGCTCTACTGGCGCCTGACTGACCACGTGCAAGCCATCGCCGGCAGCCTGAACGCCCGCGGCACGGTAGCCGGCTTGATGGCCCGCAAGACGTTGAGTATCAAGCAGGCTGAGGGGATCGGCCTGTTTGCCTGGGAATGGCCCCACGGGCCGACAAGCTTGCCGGCCCGTATCGCGGAGCTTGAAAAACTCGGTTTTGCCAGCACCGCACAGTACACCCGGCGCATCAGTTCAATAGCCGAGGTCGAGCGCTGGCGTGATCACTGGTATCGCTCGCCCCTGCCATTTGCCAGCGACGGGATTGTCCTGCGCCAGGAGCAGCGCCCGCCCGCCGAGCGCTGGCAGGCAAAAGCGCCGTACTGGATCGTGGCCTGGAAGTATCCCTTCGCCCAGGCACTGGCCGAGGTGCGAAAGGTGCATTTCAAGATTGGCCGCACGGGACGGATCACCCCCGTGCTGGAGCTGACCCCGGTGAGGCTCGATGACCAGCAGATCAAGCGCGTTAGCGTGAGTTCCCTGCAGCGCTGGCAAACGCTGGATGTTCGACCGGGCGACCAGGTTTCCATCAGCCTGGCCGGCCTGACCATTCCCAGGCTCGATGGCGTTGTGCTGCGCAGTACCGAACGCCCTGAAATGACCGTTCCGTTGGCAGCCGACTTTCATCCATTGAGCTGCTGGCAGCCAACCCCGGGATGCGAAAGCCAGTTTCTTGCGCGCCTGACCTGGCTTAGCGGCAAGCACGGACTGGGCCTGCCCCATGTCGGCCCCGGCACATGGGAAAAACTTCTTGAAACAGGTCGCCTGAACAGCCTGTTGGATTGGTTGACCCTCGATGCCCAAGAGCTTGCTAACATTGACGGTTTAGGCGAGCTCAGCGCTGCCCGGCTGGCCAATAGTTTCAACGGTGCCCGGCAACGCCCATTCGCCCGCTGGCTTAAAGCCCTGGGCATGCCGCCGACCGGCCAGGCACACCTCGGCGATTCATGGCGGGAGCTGGCACAACGAGACATCGAGCAATGGCAGGCCCAGCCCGGCATCGGTCCAGGCCGCGCAGCGCAATTGAGTGCATTTTTTCGCGACCCGCAGGTCCTGGCCCTGAGTGAAACACTGCGCCGGGCTGCCATGGACGGTTTTTAGTTTTAGTCCCGGTGATGCCCTTGCGCCCGGGAACCCCGAAGTCCCGATGGGCTCAAACATGCCATCGCTGCATCGACACGAATGCTTTTTCACCTGGAGCTTTTATGAAATTTCTTTCACCGCTGGTCCTGTTGACCCTTTGCAGCGTTATGGCCACTCCATTGATGGCTGTCGAAGAGGCCCCGGGCCTGACCGGCTGCGCCGCCAAGAAGCAAGGCATCCTCAATCAGATTGAACTGGCCAAATCCCACGGCAATGCCGAACAGCAGGCCGGCCTGGAGAAAGCCTTGAGCGAAGTCAGCGCCAATTGCACCGATGCCTCGCTGAAGAAAGAACGGGAAAACAAGGTGCTCGACGCCAAGCACGAAGTCAGCAAGCGTCAGGCCGACCTCGACAAAGCCATGAAACAAGGCGACCCCGAGAAGATCAACAAGCGCAAGGACAAACTCGCCGAGTCCCGCAAGGAATTGCAGGAAGCGGTGGATGAATTGGACAGATAGGAGCTGGCTTGCCAGCGAAGCTTTTAGCAACCTCAAGGCTCACGCCGGCAAGTCGAATCGCCACACCGCAACGCCTACAGGTCAATGATCCCGAAACTCTTTATGGCACGCACTGCAGGCATCTTCGACCTTCTGTACCGCCGGCCCCAGGTTACTGGCCTTGTAGGGTTGGACCTGGCTGGCAATCACCAGCTCGCCGGTGGCGGTTTCAAGGCTGCGAGCCATTTGCTCGAAGCGTGCCTGCTTCTCCCAGACATCACTTCTGGCGCTGGTGTGGTCTTCTTCGCGCACCTGCGGAAAATGTTTCCACGGCTCACGGGACAGCGCATCGAGTTTCACCGCGCCGTCAGCGAATTTGGGGCCATCGAACGCGATACGGCCACGCAACATGCCACCCAGGTCTTCACCGGTCTTGAGCATCTGCTTGAAAATGGCCTTGCGCTGCCCGAGGGGCGAGTTGGGATCGACGCCGCCACAAGCGGACAGCGTCAGGCAGGCCAGCAATACAACAGAAAGTCTTTTAAGAGTCATGGTGGCTTCAGGTCACGGAAAACGTCGGCCAGTATCCTCGCGTCACCGGCAAACACCAATACCCCTATCATCAATACGGGTTGCATGAGCGCACACCACTCTCAGGCAACCGGTAAAGGAATTACCCCATGAACAGCCGTTTCAAGGCCTGGCGTCACCCCCTGGCCTGGACGCTTCCAATAGTGGCCGTGCTCGCGGGCTGCACCGGCGGCGAAGACAAGCAACCGAAGACCCACGCCCTGGCCACTTACTCCAGCGCCACCTGGGAAGCGTTGCCGGCGGTCTCCGACAAAGACCTCGTGGCCGGTTTCGGCTCCTGGCGCAGCGCCTGCACCCGACTCAAGGCCGATCCGGTCTGGGGCGGCACCTGTGCAGCGGCGGCCAACGTGCCACAGAGCGCCAGCGACATCCGCGGCTTTCTCAAGCAGAACCTGGATGTCTACGGCCTGCGCGCCGCCAATGACAATCCCAACGGATTGATTACGGGCTACTACGAACCGGTCTATCCCGGCAGCCTGACCCAAACCACCACGGCGAACATCCCGGTGTATGGCGTGCCTGAAGACATGATCATTGTCTCGCTGGACAGCATCTACCCGGAACTCAAGGGCAAACGCCTGCGCGGCCGCCTTGAAGGCCGTGTGCTCAAGCCTTACGACGATGCCGCAACCATCGGTAGCAAAGGGGTCAACGCGCCGGTCGTGGCCTGGCTGACCGATCCGATGAACCTGCAGTTCCTGCAAATCCAGGGCTCAGGTCGGATCCAGCTCGACAGCGGTCGCCAGCTGCGAATCGCTTACGCCGACCAGAACGGCCACCCTTACCGACCGATCGGGCGCTGGTTGGTTGAACAAGGCGAGTTGAAGAAAGAAGACGTGACCATGGGAGCGATCAGCAGCTGGGCCAAGGCCAACCCTTCGCGCATTCCAGAACTGCTCGGCAGTAATCCGAGCTATGTGTTTTTCACCAGGAACCCCGACAGCAACGAAGGGCCGCGCGGCTCGCTGAACGTGCCGTTGACGGCTGGTTACAGTGCGGCGGTGGACCGTAAGGTGATCCCGTTGGGTAGCCTGCTGTGGTTGTCCACCACCAAACCGGACGGCACTGCACTCGTACGCCCGGTGGCGGCCCAGGACACCGGCGGCGCCATTGCTGGCGAGGTTCGTGCAGATCTGTTCTGGGGTACTGGCGAGGCGGCTGGGCAACTGGCTGGAGACATGAAGCAGCAAGGGCAGATCTGGATGCTGTGGCCCAAAGGTGCAGCACTGCCACAAGTGCCGCAGGTGGCGGACAAGCTTTAAAGCAAAAAGATCGCAGCCTGCACACGCCCTATGTAGGAGCGGCCGCAGGCTGCGATCTTTTGATTCTGCCCTTAAACCGAGACCACAAAGAAACTGATGATCAACCCCATCCCCACAAACCACACCAACGACCGCAAGGTCGCCCAGTCCGCCAGATAGAAAATGATGTAGAGAAGTCGACTGGTGATGAACAACACCGACAGCACATTGAGCGTCACCAGCTCCGCATTGCCGACCAGGTGCGCCACGATCACTGCTGCCGCGAACGCCGGGGCCACTTCGAAGCTGTTCAGTTGCGCCGCATGCGCCCGCTTGCCCAAGCCCTCCAGGGAATCGAGGAATCCCCGGGGATCATGATTGTGTCTCAAACCGTAGCCCCCGCTGATCTTGGCCACCGCTATACACACATACGGCAGGATGATCGCGATTAAAATGCACCACAGAGCAACATTCATTCAGCAGTCCCTTTCTCAGATTTTGACCCGTCAAAATTTCATCACCAGCATGCCGACCAGGACCAGCCCGCAGGCCAGGAGCCTTGGCCCGCCGAAAGGCTCTTTCAGGTAACGCATGCCGAACAGCACCACCAGGATCACGCTGATCTCGCGCAAGGCCGCCGCTTCGGCAATCGAGCCCAGCTGCATGGCCCACAGCACCAGAGCGTAGCTGAACAACACGCAGAACCCGACCGCCAGCCCCAATCGCCATTGCTCGCGCCAGAACAGTTTGAACGCCGGCCGCTTGCGCACCCAGGCCAGCAACGGAAACGGCCAGGCACTGAGCAACGTCACCCAGACCAGGTAATCCAGTGGATGCGACCAGCGCCGCAAGGCCTGACCGTCGATGAAGGTGTAGCAACCAATGCACAAGCCGATCAACGCGACCACAGGCAGCATCGACCACGGCAAGCGCGCACCGCCGCCCCCCTGCCAGAGCAGGCAAAGCATGCCGAGCGGGATCAGCAGAATTCCGAAGATCTGCTGGTGGGTCAGTACTTCCCCGGCAAACACCAGGGTCAGCGCCAGCACCACCAGTGGCGACAACCCACGCATCAGCGGATAGACCAGCCCGAGGTCGCCGACGCGATAGGCCTGGATCAGCAAATAGCGGTAGAGCAACTCGAACGCTGCCGAGGCGAGAATCCACGGCCAGATGTCCAGTGGCGGCAGTTCCACGAACGGCAACATAAGCGCGACGAAGAGCATTGCCACACTGTCCATGCAGGCCACTACCAGCAAACGCTCCGCACTGAACTTGATCAGGGTATTCCACGCCGCATGCAGCAGCGCCGCCACCAACACCAACGCCGTCGCAAGCACGGCCTACTCCTTTTGTGGTTCACCCGCCCCCTGTAGGAGCCCGGCTTGCCGGCGATGGCGTCCTGGAGATCGTCATCGCCGGCAAGCCGGGCTCCTACAGGGGGCGGGTAGAGAATTGATTCGCCATATGTCAGCAGCTGTTTATACTGCAACCGACCACGCCGCACTCAGTTGCGCACAGACTAATTCCAATAACAATGCCCTTGGCCGTTCTCATCGAGATCGGCCTTTGGCATGCGTATGCCTGATCAGAGCGTCAAGACTACCGACAGAGACCCTGCGCATGCCACTCGCCTTGCTTGCCCTTGCTGTTGCCGCGTTCGGCATCGGCACCACTGAATTCGTCATCATGGGCTTGTTGCCCGATGTTGCCCGCGACCTCGCAGTCAGCATTCCCCACGCCGGATTGCTGATCACCGGCTATGCCCTGGGCGTGGTGTTCGGTGCGCCGATCCTCGCGATCGGCACGGCCAACATGCCGCGCAAAGCGACACTGCTGGGCATGACGCTGATGTTCATCCTCGGCAACATGCTTTGCGCACTGGCGCCGAACTACGCCACGCTGATGGCCGCGCGCGTGATTACCGCGCTGTGCCACGGCGCGTTCTTCGGCATCGGCTCGGTGGTTGCCGCCGGCCTTGTGGCACCGAACAAACGGGCCCAGGCGATTGCCATGATGTTCACCGGCCTGACCCTGGCCAACGTGCTTGGGGTGCCGTTGGGCACCGCGCTGGGGCAATACGCCGGCTGGCGTTCGACGTTCTGGGCGGTGTCGGTGATCGGCGTGATCGCTGCCATTGCGCAGTGGGTCTGGCTGCCGAAGAACATCGTGATGGATAAAGCCAACCTGGCGAGCGAGTTCAAGGTGCTCGGCAAGGCCAACGTGCTGCTGGCACTGGGCATGAGCGTACTGGCCTCGACCAGCCTGTTCAGCGTATTCACCTACATCGCGCCGATCCTGCAGGACATCACCGGTGTCAGCCCCCATGGCGTGACCATCATGCTGTTGTTGTTCGGCGTGGGCTTGACCGCAGGCAGCATGCTCGGCGGGCGATTGGCCGACAGCCGCTTGCTGCCTTCACTCGTCGGCATGGCGCTGGCCGTGGTGGTCGTTTTGGCCGCATTCAGCCAGACCAGCCACTCGGTGATTCCCGCAGCGATCACCTTGGTGTTGTGGGGCATTTTCGCCTTCGCGCTGTGCCCGATCCTGCAACTGCTGATCATCGACCAGGCCCATGAAGCGCCCAACCTGGGTTCGACGCTGAACCAGAGCGCATTCAATCTCGGTAACGCCGCAGGTGCCTGGATCGGCGGGCTGGTGGTCGCCAGCGGTGCAGACCTGGCGGACTTGCCGTGGACCGGCGCACTGGTCAGTGGCTTGACCGTGTTGGCCGCGCTGTATTTTATCTACCTGCAACGACGCAGTGCCGCTACGGTGAATGTGCCGGGCTGATTACTTCTTGATCACCTGCGGATCGGGCTCTTCAGCCTGATCCGCTGCGTTTTTCGGCGGCCCGCTCTCGCTGCGAATCTGCGCATGGCTGATCAACGCGAAGATAAAGCTGCCACCCACGATGTTCCCCACCAGCGTGGGACCGGCGAACACCAGCCAGAAATCCTTCCACGGCAATTGCCCGGCAAACACCAGGTACGAGACCTCCAGCGAACCGACCACGATGTGCGTGAAATCCCCCAGCGCCATGAGGTAGGTGATGAGGATGATGATCCACATCTTGGCGCTCTCCATGGACGGGATCATCCAGACCATGGTGGCGATCATCCAGCCCGAGACGATGCCCTTGGCGAACATCTGGCTGGCGTCGTTTTCCATGACTTTGCGGCCGATGTCGAGGAAGGCCACGTCGGTCTTGCTGTCGAAAATCGGCAACTCCAGCATGACGTAGGCCACCAGTATCGTGCCGCAGAGGTTACCCACCAGCACCACTCCCCACAGCCGCAGCAACCGGCCGAAGTTCCCCAGTGTGGGCTTGCTCATGATCGGCAGCACGGCGGTCAGGGTGTTTTCGGTGAACAGTTGCTGGCGGGCCAGAATCACCGCGAGGAAACCGGCGCAATAGCCGAAACTGGCAATCACCTTGAAACCTTCGCCGTCCGGCAGGCGGGAATTGAGCAACCCCATGCCCATCAACGACAGGCCCATGGTCAGGCCGGCGGCCAGCGCCGACCACCACAGCGCGGCAACGCTGCGCTCCAGTTCCTGATCGCCCTGGGTGCGGATGATTTCGTGCAGCACCGCCGCGCGCGGTGGCTGGTTCTTTTCGACTTCGCGCTGCTCTTTTGCCGAGAGGTCGGGGGTCTTGCCGTCGTTTTTAGTGTCCATGGGACTCCTGAACCGCAGGCGTGCGATGTAATTACGACCCCTGCGGCTCAGCTTACGTTCTTACACGCCGAACATTATTCGACGGCGCCCTCATCCTTGAACTGGTCCTTGACGTATTTGATCTCGGTGCGCCCGTGTGCCGCAGGCAAGCCGTCTTCACCCAGGTTGACGAACACAATCTTTTCCACCGTCAGGATGCTTTTGCGGGTGATCTTGTTACGCACTTCGCACGTGAGGGTGATCGAGGTGCGGCCGAACTCGGTGGCGGTGATACCCAGCTCGATGATGTCGCCCTGGCGCGAGGCGCTGACGAAGTTGATCTCGGAAATGTACTTGGTGACCACGCGCTGGTTGCCCAGCTGGACAATGGCGTAGATCGCCGCTTCTTCGTCGAGCCAGCGCAGCAGGCTGCCGCCGAACAGCGTTCCATTGGGGTTCAGGTCTTCGGGCTTGACCCATTTGCGGGTGTGGAAATTCATATGCACTCCTGAGCGTCTTGCCGAATGATGGACGGTATCTTGGCAGACCCCGGGCCAGAGCTCTATTCGGCATCTTCTATGGCCACCATTACCGTTCGCACATTGACCGACAGAAACCCTTTGGAAGATCAGCATAGCCCGCTATAATCGCCCCCGTTTCAAAACGGTAATCTTCACTTGCTACCGTTTTCCCGCCACCTGTCCGAGGGGCGCTGCAGCAGGCTAGGCCTGTCAGGCTCGGATGGGGCGTTGCTTGGTCATCAACGGCCAGACACTAAACGCACAACGGCGCCCATTCGCATACATTACGAATGGAGGCTCTTCATGAGCGCTGTTATCACGCCTGCAGATTTTAACGATTACAAAGTCGCCGACATGTCCCTGGCTGCCTGGGGCCGTCGCGAAACCATCATCGCCGAATCGGAAATGCCAGCCCTGATGGGTCTGCGTCGCAAGTACTCCGAAGAGCAACCGCTCAAGGGCGCGAAGATCCTCGGCTGCATCCACATGACCATCCAGACCGCCGTGCTGATCGAAACCCTGGTTGCCCTGGGTGCCGAAGTACGCTGGTCGTCCTGCAACATTTTCTCGACTCAAGACCAGGCTGCTGCGTCCATCGCCGCTGCCGGCATTCCGGTTTTCGCCTGGAAAGGTGAAACCGAGCAGGAGTACGAGTGGTGCCTGGAGCAAACCATCCTCAAGGATGGCCAGCCATGGGACGCCAACATGATCCTCGACGACGGCGGCGACCTGACCGAACTGTTGCACAAGAAGTACCCACAGGTACTGGATCGCGTCCACGGCGTGACCGAAGAAACCACCACCGGCGTGCACCGCCTGCTGGACATGCTGGCCAAAGGCGAGCTGAAAATCCCGGCCATCAACGTCAACGACTCGGTGACCAAGAGCAAGAACGACAACAAGTACGGCTGCCGTCACAGCCTGAACGATGCGATCAAGCGCGGTACCGACCACCTGCTGTCCGGCAAGCAAGCGCTGGTCATCGGTTACGGTGACGTGGGCAAGGGCTCCGCCCAGTCCCTGCGTCAGGAAGGCATGATCGTCAAAGTCTCCGAAGTCGACCCGATCTGCGCCATGCAAGCCTGCATGGACGGTTTCGAACTGGTTTCGCCGTTCATCGACGGTATCAACACCGGTACCGAAGAAAGCATCGACAAGGCACTGCTGGGCAAGATCGACCTGATCGTGACCACCACCGGCAACGTCAATGTTTGCGACGCGAACATGCTCAAGGCCCTGAAGAAGCGCGCTGTTGTCTGCAACATCGGCCACTTCGACAACGAAATCGACACCGCTTTCATGCGCAAGAACTGGGCATGGGAAGAAGTGAAGCCACAGGTTCACAAGATCCACCGTACCGGCGCTGGTGCATTCGACGCCCAGAACGACGACTACCTGATCCTGCTGGCCGAAGGCCGCCTGGTTAACCTGGGCAACGCCACTGGCCACCCGAGCCGCATCATGGACGGTTCGTTCGCCAACCAGGTACTGGCGCAGATCTTCCTGTTCGGCCAGAAGTACGCCGACCTGTCGCCAGCCCAGAAAGCCGAGCGCCTGACCGTTGAAGTACTGCCGAAGAAACTCGACGAAGAAGTGGCCCTGGAAATGGTCCGCGGTTTCGGCGGCGTCGTGACTCAACTGACCAAGACCCAGGCCGACTACATCGGCGTGACTGTCGAAGGTCCGTTCAAGCCGCACGCTTACCGCTACTGATTCGCCGATCGGCGACGCGGTGTGCCTGGCGCACCGCGTTGACTGGTTCGCTGGCAAGCCAGCTCCTACAGAATAATCTGTTCCACCCATTGTAGGAGCTGGCTTGCCAGCGAAGGCGTCGTAACGGACACACCGTTTGGCTTTCGAGTTTCCAAGGATATGACCATGTCCCAAGATCGTCGCTACAGCTTCGAGTTCTTCCCTACCAAGACCGACGCTGGGCATGAAAAGCTGCTCGCCACTGCCCGTCAGCTGGCCACGTACAACCCCGATTTCTTCTCCTGCACCTACGGTGCGGGTGGTTCGACCCGTGATCGCACGCTCAACACCGTGTTGCAGCTCGAAAGCGAAGTCAAAGTCCCGGCCGCACCGCACCTGTCGTGCGTCGGCGACAGCAAGGCCGACCTGCGCGGCCTGCTGAGCCAGTACAAGGCTGCCGGCATCCAGCGCATCGTCGCTTTGCGCGGTGACCTGCCTTCGGGCATGGGCATGGCCAGCGGTGAAATGCGCCACGCCAACGACCTGGTTGAATTCATTCGTGAAGAGACCGGCGACCATTTCCACATCGAAGTCGCCGCCTACCCGGAAATGCATCCGCAGGCACGCAACTTCGAAGACGATATCAACAACTTCGTGCGCAAGGCCAACGCTGGCGCCGACAGTGCGATCACCCAGTACTTCTTCAACGCCGACAGCTACTTCTACTTCGTCGAGCGTGTACGGGCCAAGGGCGTGAACATCCCGATCGTGCCGGGGATCATGCCGATCACCAACTACAGCAAGCTGGCGCGCTTCTCCGATGCTTGCGGTGCGGAAATCCCGCGCTGGATCCGCAAGCAACTGGAAGCCTACGGTGACGACACCCAGAGCATTCAGCGTTTCGGCGAGCAAGTCATCACCGAAATGTGCGAACGCCTGCTGCAGGGCGGCGCGCCAGGGCTGCACTTCTACACACTGAACCAGGCTGAAGCGAGCCTGGCAGTGTGGAACAACCTGAAATTGCCGCGTTAAACAAAGCTAGATCAAAAGATCGCAGCATGCGGCAGCTCCTACAGGACATAAACACTCCAACGTAGGAGCTGTCGCAGGCTGCGATCTTTTGCTTTCAACGCACTTTTATTGTGCGGCAATCCACGGAGTTAGAGCATCTGCTGCCAGTTTCTGGCTCTTTCGCGTTTCTCGTCGTAATCTCAAGCCCATGCCTTTGATCACGCAGTTCGTCGCCCTGCTTGTTTTCACTTGCCTTAGCTTTGCCGCTAGGGGCGAGAAGCTGCGCATTGTCACCGAACCCTGGGCACCTTACGTGTACGAGGAGAACGGCAAGGCACAGGGGCTGGACTACGAAACCACCGCCATCGTCTTCAAGCGCCTGGGCATCGAAGTGGAATGGCAATTCCTGCCATGGAAACGCTGCCTGTCGATGCTTGAAACCGGTCAAGCCGATGGCGCGCTGGACATTTTCCATAGCGATGAGCGCGATGCGACCCTGCTCTACCCCAGCGAACCGCTGTCGGACGTGCAGTTCGTGATGTTCTACGCCAACGCCAGGCCCCATCCGTTTCGCACCCTCGACGAACTGCGCGGCCTGACCATCGGCATCTCTCCTGGCTACCTGTACAGCCAGGACTTCAGGGACTCGACCCTGTTCACCCGGGAACCTGCGCCGAGCCACGAAGCGAACTTCGGCAAACTGGTGCGTGGGCGGATCGACCTGCTGATCACCGACCGCCGGGTGGGCCAGCACTTGCTCGACGAACTGAATATCCGCAACAAGATCACTGAAAACCCAGTAGTCATCAGTCAGCAGAGCCAGTTTCTGGCGGTGCGACGCAATGCCGGCATGGACTTGCTGGTGCAGCGTTTCGGCGCCGAACTCAAACGTTTCAAGCGCGAACCCGCCTACGCCGAGCTCAGCGCACGATATGGCGCTGCCCCGGCCGACACCCCCAACGCCGGGCGGACCACGGCCAACACGGAAAAAACCGTTGAGCAGCAGGAAAGCGGCGCGCAGTGATTGCTCTGTTATACTCCGGCCTTCCCGCCAGGCTCACGCCCGGACGCTCGGAACCGTTCAAGGCATCTCGACCCCGCTACAGCGCAGCTTTTCAGCCCGCGCGAGCGCTCCAGACGAGCCTTCGTGACCGAAGCAGGACCGGACGGGATTGCGTTCCTCATAAACGCCATTCGCGCCAGGCAAGACTCCCATTGGGCCAAGCCCTAACTTAAAACAGGATTACTCATGTCCTTTGCTTCCCTCGGTCTCTCCGAGGCTTTAGTCCGCGCCATCGAGGCAGCGGGCTATACCGAGCCTACTCCGGTGCAACAGCGGGCCATTCCCGCCGTGTTGCAAGGTCGCGACCTGATGGTCGCGGCACAGACAGGTACTGGTAAAACCGGCGGTTTCGCCCTTCCGATCCTGGAGCGGTTGTTCCCCAACGGTCACCCGGACAAATCCCAGCGTCACGGCCCGCGCCAACCGCGCGTACTGGTCCTGACCCCTACTCGCGAACTCGCGGCGCAAGTGCACGAAAGCTTCAAGGTCTATGCCCGTGACCTGAAGTTCGTCAGCGCCTGCATTTTCGGTGGCGTCGGCATGAACCCGCAGGTCCAGGCCATGTCCCGTGGCGTAGACGTGCTGGTAGCCTGCCCTGGCCGCCTGCTCGACCTCGCTGGCCAAGGCAGCGTCGACCTGTCCCACGTGGAAATCCTCGTGCTGGACGAAGCCGACCGCATGCTCGACATGGGCTTCGTCCATGACGTGAAGAAAGTCCTCGCCCGTCTGCCGGCCAAGCGCCAGAACCTGCTGTTCTCGGCGACCTTCTCCAAGGACATCACCGACCTCGCCGGCAAGCTGCTGCACAACCCGGAACGCATCGAAGTCACGCCGCCGAACACCACGGTCGAGCGCATCGAACAGCGCGTATTCCGCCTGCCGGCCAGCCACAAGCGTGCACTGCTGGCGCACCTGATCACCGCTGGCGCCTGGGAACAGGTGCTGGTGTTCACCCGCACCAAGCACGGCGCCAACCGCCTGGCCGAGTACCTGGACAAACACGGCCTGAGCGCCGTCGCGATCCACGGCAACAAGAGCCAGAACGCTCGCACCAAAGCCCTGGCCGACTTCAAGGCCGGTACCGTGCGCATCCTGGTTGCCACCGACATCGCCGCCCGCGGCCTGGACATCGACCAGTTGCCACACGTGGTCAACTTCGAACTGCCGAACGTCGATGAAGACTACGTGCACCGCATTGGCCGTACCGGCCGTGCCGGTCGCTCGGGCGAGGCGATCTCGCTGGTGGCCCCGGACGAAGAAAAACTGCTGAAAAGCATCGAGCGCATGACCAAGCAGAAAATCGCCGACGGCGACCTGATGGGCTTTGATGCCAGCGCCGTGGAAGCCGAGAAACCCGAAGCACGCGAGCGTCCGGACATGCGCAACCCGCGCAATCCACGTGGCCCGCGCGGCGACGGTCCGAATGGCAGCGGTGGTGGTGGCGGTCGCAAGGACAAAGGCAAGGACAAGGGCAAGGAAAAACCGGCAGGCGAGCGCGGTGAGCGCCCGGCCCGCCAGCAAAAGCCGCGCGAAGGCACTCCGGCCCGCGAACAGCGTCAGCCAAGCCAGCCGCCGCGTGCCGCAGCTGATCGTGCTCCGGACGAGTTCCTGGACGACGATATCGATAACTTCGGTAACCGCGTCGACTACGTGCCACAGCAGAAACCGGCCCAGGGCCGCGGCCGTCGCCCGGGTGCTCCGGCACAAGGCACAGCTGCAGGCGCACCACGTGGCGGCAAGCCACAGGGTGGTCGCCAGAACGGTCCGCGCAACAGCGATGGCGCCAGCACCGGCACCCCGCCAGCCAAGCGCAGCGGTCCACGCAGCGGCGCACCACGTGATGGCCAGGCCCGTCGCGAAGACTCGCGCAACCGCCGCCCGGCCCGTGACGAGCAATCGCGTTCGGAACCGGCCGTGCAGAACCCGCGCGGTCCCGCGCCGAAGATCATGCACAAGGAGTCGAAGGCCGATCGCTTCCCGACACCTGAGCAGCTGGATCAACTGCCAAGCCGTCCTCGTGGTGAAAAACCGGCCTTGCTGACCCGCAATCGCTGAGTTATCGCCGCAATAAAAAATGCCCCGTACCGAAAGGTCCGGGGCATTTTTTATGCCTGACACAGAACCTGTAGGAGCCGGCTTGCCGGCGAAGGGGCCCTCGAATTCTTTGGAGAGCTCAGGGACGCCTTCGCTGGCAAGCCAGCTCCTACACAGTTTGTGTGCGGCAATAAAAAACGCCCGCGCTCGGGAGAGCAGCGGGCGTTTTTGTCAGCGGCGAAAATTACTTCGCTTTGACACCTTCAAACGTCACGTACATTTCAACTGCATCGGACGATGGACCCAGGTCTTTCTGCTTGCCGAAATCGGAACGCTTGAGGCTGAAGGTACCCTCGAAGCCTGCACGGTAGCCGCCCCATGGATCCTTGCCTTCACCCAGGAAAGTGGCTTTGACCACAATTGGCTTGGTCACACCCAGGATAGTCAGGTCGCCAGCGACGTCAGCAGTGTCCTTGCCAGCAGCGTTTTTGCCGGTAGGTTTGACGCTGGTGGAAACAAACGTGGCTTTGCTGCCGTTCAGGAAGTCTTTGCTGGAGATGTGCTTGTCGCGCTCGGCGTTGTTGGTGAACACGCTGGCGGTGTTCACGTTGAACTCGATCTTGCTGTCTTCAGGCTTGGCAGCGTCAAAGCTGAACTTGCCGTCGATGTCCTTGAAAGTACCGGTGATGAAGCTGTAGCCCAGGTGGCTGATCTTGAAGTCAACGAAGGCGTGCTGGCCTTCCTTGTCGACCACGTAGTCAGCGGCCATGACGCTACCGGCGGACAACAGGGCGGAACTGATTGCCAGAGCGGCCAGAGTCTTTTTCAACATGCTTTGTTTTCCTTTGGAGTCGAGGTTGAACTTCAGGCTTTGCGACCCAGCATTCGCTTGAGGGTCACATCACGGTCGATAAAGTGGTGCTTCAATGCTGCCAACGCATGGAGGCCGGAAAAAATTACCAGCACCCACGCCAGCCAGAGGTGAATCACACCGGCGGTATCTGCCTGGTCCGGTAGTCCGGACACCAGTGCAGGCACTTCAAACAAGCCGAACACCGGGATACCGACACCTTCTGCGGTGGAAATCAGGTAACCGGCAATCATCACAGCGAACAGACTGAGATACAGAAAGCCATGGCCGAACTTGGCGCCCAGGCGCGTCATGCGGCTATAGCTGGACAGGGTCGGTGGCGGCGGGCTGATGAAACGCCACAACACCCGCAGCACCATCACACCCAGCAACACCAGGCCGATGCTCTTGTGCAGGTCCGGCGCGTCTTTGCGCCAGGTGCTGTAGTAGTCGAGCCCGACCATCCACAACCCCAACGCGAACAGGCCGAAGACCGCCAGCGCCACACCCCAGTGCATGAAAATGCTGACCCAGCCGTAACGGGAAGTAGAATTTCGTAGCTGCATTGCCTAGATCCTGTGTGTGCTGGCCCAAGACTATCGATTTATCTATCGAATTAAAGCGGAAAATTTCGCTTTGAAATATCGAGAAATGCGATCAAAAGCCTAAATTACGAGGGTTAAGGAAAGATTAAAGTCGAAATTGTGAGAAAAAGTGAATACAAAGCAGAGAACACCTGTATCAAAAGATTTATTCGATTTCGCTCTCGGTTTTTTTCGGGCATAAAAAAGCGCGACCCTGGGGCCGCGCTTTTTTACACCTGAACGTTACTGGGCCTTGGTAACAGTGGCCGCCGCTGGCTTCTTCGCCGGTTCAGCCTTTTTCGCCGGGGCTTTTTTTGCCTCGGCCTTGGCTGCCGGTTTCTTCGCCGGGGCTTTGGCTGGCGCCTTCTTGGCCGGCTCAGCCTTCACGGGTGCAGCAGGCTTCGCAGCCTCGACCGGTGCAGGCGCCGGTGCCGGCGTTGGGGCTGGTGCAGGCGCTGGAGCGACCGGCTCAGGTGCCTTGACCGGCTCTGGCTTCTTCTCGTCATCCGAGCCGCCGAACAGGTTGGTGAAGAAGTTGCCCTTCTTCGCCGCCACCGCGCCGGCTGCAGCTGCGGCGGCTACTGGAGCGGCCTTCGCCGGGTCAAACGACTTGCCCGCCGCCAGGTCTTCAACCTGACCGGCCGCGCGCTGACCGGAGCGCAACGCGCCTTCCAGGGTGCCCGGGTAGAGTGCGTCGGTGTGTTCGCCGGCAAAGGCTACGCGTTGAGTCGGACGCTCCCACAGGCGCCAGAACTTGCTGATCTGGCCTGGGCCGAACGCCAGGTAAGCGCCGCCCATCGAAGGGTCGGTGCTGTAGCGACGGATTTCATAACCGGTAAACGAACCACGTGCCTGTGGATAAAACGCGTGCAGGCGGATCAACACCTGATCGACCATCTGCTTGTCGCCGAACGCCTGCATTACGCGTGCGTTATCGCCGGACAGGTTGATCACCACGTTGGCGCCGCCCTTCAGGGCCGGCTCGATCCACAACATGCCGAGGCCGGTGTTGCTGAAAATCTCGCCGGACATGCGCGCCTTGGGCTCCCACACCGGCGTCTTGAACTTCAGCATGATCTGGTCACGCCAGCCGTAGTTGGTGCCCTTGATCGCAGCCAGGTGCTGGGCATCCAGTGCCGGGGTCATCTGGATCTTGTTCAGGGCGCGCAGGGGCACGGCCAGTACGACGTAGTCAGCCTGATAACCTACGCTGCCGACCTTGACGGTGACGCCATCCTTGTCCTGGGTAATGGACGAGACCGGGGAGCTGGTCTTGATGGTTTTCAGTTGTTTGACGAAGGCTTGGGCCAACACCGGGCTGCCACCGACCAGGCGCGAAGCGCGCAGGTCACGGTCGGACACGCCACGGTAAACGCGGCTCTGCTGGGCGAAGTACAGCAGCGAGATACGCGAAGGTTCGTCATAACGGGTACGAATCTGCTGGTTCACCAACTGACGGGCAGTCGGCGGCAGGCTCAGGCGATCAAGCCAGTTGGACACGTTGATCTGGTCCAGGGCGTGCAGCGTGTTGTTGGCTGCCGGGTTCAGCGGGTCTTCGATCGAGCGCGCCAGGTCATCCACCGTCTTTTCGTAGCGTTTGAGCGCTTCGGCAGTGGTCGGATCCTTGGTGGCCAGATCGGCAGCGGTGTAATACACGCCGTCGATCAGGTAGCTGGGTGTACGCACGAATTCCGGCGCTGGCGTGGTGCTCAGCTTGAACGTCGAGACGTACTTGTTCAGGACCGGTTGGGTCTTGTCGTTGCCGATCCACTCGCTGGTGGCCATGCCGGAGCGGCCACCCAGGCTCGGCTTGGCTTCCAGCAGCGTGACCTGCCAGCCTTTGTTCTGCAGCTCATAAGCCGCCGTGAGGCCCGAGACCCCGCCGCCGATCACGATCGCGGTTTTATCCTTGGCCAGCGCAGACACGCTGAACAGCCCCAACATCACCAGCGCACAGGCGCGCAGCCAACCGACAGACATTCAGCGAACTCCGGAAATTCAGGAAAAAATAGCGGTTTTACGAGCCAGGCGGCTCAAGAACCGCGAAGGATACGTCAGCCGTCAGACGCCCGCCAGCAACGTCTACCGCCCTATACAAAGTAGCTCAATCGACACAATGGGTTGTTCCCGAGGCACGCATTGCATAGGCTTGCGCGATTGTATGTCCGCGCGTGTCACGGACCGCCTCGAGGAGACTGAACATGGGCCTGAATAATCAGTGGATGCAACGCGATCTCGCGGTGTTGTGGCATCCCTGCACCCAGATGAAAGATCACGAACAACTGCCGCTGATCCCGATCAAGCGCGGTGAAGGCGTGTGGCTGGAAGATTTCGAAGGCAAGCGCTACCTCGACGCGGTGAGCTCCTGGTGGGTGAACGTGTTCGGCCATGCCAACCCGCGCATCAATCAGCGCATCAAGGATCAGGTCGATCAACTGGAACACGTGATCCTCGCCGGTTTCAGCCATCAGCCGGTGATCGAGCTGTCCGAGCGCCTGGTGAAGATGACGCCCGAAGGCCTGACCCGGTGCTTCTACGCCGATAACGGTTCGTCCTGCATCGAAGTCGCGCTGAAAATGAGCTTTCACTACTGGCTCAACCGCGGCCTGCCGAACAAGAAGCGCTTCGTCACCCTGACCAACAGCTACCACGGCGAAACCATGGCGGCGATGTCGGTGGGCGACGTGCCGCTGTTCACCGAAACCTACAAGGCGCTGCTGCTCGACACCATCAAGGTGCCGAGCCCCGATTGCTACCTGCGCCCTGAGGGCATGAGCTGGGAAGAACACTCGCGCAACATGTTCGCCGCCATGGAACAGACCCTGGCCGAGAACCATGACACCGTTGCGGCAGTGATCGTCGAACCGCTGATCCAGGGCGCCGGCGGCATGCGCATGTACCACCCGGTGTACCTCAAGCTGCTGCGTGAAGCCTGCGACCGCTATGGTGTGCATTTGATCCACGACGAAATCGCCGTTGGCTTCGGCCGCACCGGGACGATGTTCGCCTGTGAACAGGCCGGCATCCGCCCGGACTTCCTCTGCCTGTCCAAGGCCCTGACCGGCGGCTACCTGCCGCTGGCGGCGTGCCTGACCACCGATGAGGTCTACAGCGCCTTCTACGACGATTACCCGACCCTGCGCGCCTTCCTGCATTCCCACAGCTACACGGGCAACCCGCTGGCGTGCGCGGCGGCCCTGGCGACGCTGGATATCTTCGAAGAAGACAAGGTCATCGAGAACAACAAGGCCCTGGCACAGCGCATGGCCTCCTCCACTGCGCACCTGGTCGACCACCCGAACGTCAGCGAAGTGCGCCAGACCGGCATGGTGCTGGCCATCGAGATGGTCAAGGACAAGGCGAGCAAAGAAGCCTATCCATGGCAGGAACGCCGTGGCCTGAAGGTGTTCCAGCATGCACTGGAACGTGGTGCCCTGCTTCGGCCGCTGGGCAGCGTGGTGTATTTCCTGCCGCCGTACGTGATCACCCCGGAGCAGATCGACTTCCTCGCCGAAGTTGCCAGTGAAGGCATCGACATTGCCACCCGCGAAAGCGTCAGCGTGGCGGTGCCCAAGGACTTCCATCCCGGTTTCCGCGATCCGGGCTGATTGATTTCACCCGAGCTTCTGTGGTGCCTGGTCTGCCGCTTTCGCTGGCAAGCCAGCTCCTACAGTTGATCGCGGTCGTTGTAGGAGCTGGCTTGCCAGCGATAAGGTCGGCACGACCTTCAGATGCTTCACACCCATTGTCAGAGACCCAGCATGAGACTGTCCCGCTTCTTTATCGACGCCCCCCTGAGCACCGGCGAGCACGAGTTGCCCGAAGCCCAGGCCCATTACATCGGTCGCGTGCTGCGCATGGCCGAGGGCGATGCGTTGCAACTGTTCGACGGTTCCGGCCATGAATTTCGCGGCACGCTGGTGGAAGTCGGGAAAAAACGCGTGGTGGTACAGATCAATGAACAGTTCGCCGGCCAGGTGGAATCGCCATTGCAGATCCACCTTGGCCAAGGCTTGTCCCGTGGCGAGCGCATGGACTGGGCGATCCAGAAAGCGACTGAATTGGGCGTCACGCAAATCACGCCAATCTTCAGTGAACGTTGCGAAGTGCGGCTAAAGGACGAGCGCGCCGACAAACGCCTGCTGCACTGGCGCCAGGTGGCGATCAGCGCCTGCGAGCAATGCGGACGCTCACGGGTGCCGGTGATCCATCCACCGGTGCTTTTGGCCGATTGGTTGAAGCAGACCGAGGCTGAACTGAAGCTGGTGTTGCATCCGGTGGCTGAGCCGTTGGTCAGCCATGCCAAGCCTGGGACGCTGGCGTTCCTGATTGGCCCGGAGGGTGGGTTGTCCGACGCCGAAGTCGAACAGGCCAAGGCCAACGGCTTTCATGCCGCCCGCCTCGGCCCGCGAGTATTGCGCACCGAAACCGCGCCGGTGGTGGCGTTGGCGGTGGCCCAACAGCTTTGGGGCGATTTCTAGGGAGTTATTACCTGTAGGAGCGTGGCTTGCCCGCGAAGGGCTCACCGCGGTGCATCAGAATCACCGCGGCGTGGTCTTCGCGGGCAAGCCTCGCTCCTACAGGACATAGAAGAAAATCGCGACAAAGTGCAGCAAACTCCCGGCGATCACGAACAAGTGCCAGACCCCGTGGGCATGGCGCAGGCGATGATCCAGGGCAAAAAAGATAATCCCCACGGTGTACAAAATCCCGCCTGACGCCAGCCACGCAAACCCGGCGCTGCCGAGCGCCGCCAGTAACGGCTTGACCGCCACCAACACAATCCAGCCCATCACCGCGTAGATCACGATCGACAGGATCCGCGCTTCCGACCTCGGCTTGATCTCCTGCAGTATGCCGATCAGCGCCAATCCCCAGACAATCCCGAACAAGGTCCAACCCCAAGGCCCGCGCAAAGTCACCAGACAGAACGGCGTGTAGCTGCCGGCGATCAACAGGTAGATAGAAAAGTGATCAACCTTCTGCATGATCGCTTTCTTGCGTCCGCGCACGCTGTGGTACACGGTCGATGCGCTGTACAGCACCAGCAAGGTAAAGGCATAGATCGCCATGCTGACAATCTTCCACGGACTGCCGTCGAGGCTGGCGAGCACGATCAGCCACACACCGCCGACAAACGCCGCCACCGCCCCGACCAGATGCGTCCAAGCGTTCAATCTTTCCCCGTGATACATCGCTTACCCACCTCGAAAATCGATAAAGCTCAATAGGGTGCGCTCCTACAGACACCCACATACGTGCACAATCGGGTTATTCCAAAAAGAGTCCACCCCATGTTGATCGATGAAGAGTTGACCCTGAAAAAACTCGAGGTGTTCCTGGCCTTCATGCGCACCGGCAACCTGGCCCGCGCTGCGGCCGAATTGCAGACCAGTAACGTTAGCGTACATCGGGCGATCCACTCCCTGGAAAGCGCACTGCGCTGCCCGTTGTTCAAGCACGAGGGGCGCAACCTCACGCCGCTGGAAAGCGCCTACGTGCTGGAAGAACGGGCGCAGAAACTGATTCAGGATGTCGTGGAAACCGTGCGCCTGACCCGCGAAGCCGCCGGTTTTTCTGCCGAGCGCTTCAAATTGGGCTCGCTGTATTCGCTGACGGTGAAGACCGTGCCGCAGTTGATCATGGGCCTGAAGATCCGCCGCACCGAGCTCAATATCGACCTGATCCTCGGCTCCAATTTCGACCTGCTGTACAAGCTCAAGAACATGGAGGTCGATGCGATCCTGGTGTCTCTGGACGACAGCATCAACGACCCGGACCTTGCGCATATCGAGCTGTTTTCCGACGACATCTTCCTGGCGACGCCGGCCGATTCGAAGTTTGCGCAAAGAAGCGAAGTCGACCTCGCCGAAGTCCGCGAAGAGACCTTCATCACCCTGACCCAGGGCTTTGCCACGCATCAGGACAGCAATCGGGTGTTCAGCCAGGCGGGGTTCGAGCCCAAGGTGGCGATGCAGGTCAACGACATCTTCACCCTGCTGAGCATGGTCAGCTCAGGCGTGGGTTATGCGTTGCTGCCGGGCAGGATTGCGGCGGTGTACGAGAATCGGGTGAAGCTGATTCCGTTGCAGGAGAAGTATCGGATGCAGCAGCACATTGGCGTGGTGTTTTTGAAGGCCAAGGAGCGCGATCCGAATCTGTTGGCGTTGTTGGCGGAGTGTCGGATGTACGCCAATCGCCACACCACCCACTGATCGTTCCCACGCTCTGCGTGGGAATGCCTCAAGGGACGCTCTGCGTTCCACGGAGCGTCCCGGGCTGCATTCCCACGCAGAGCGTGGGAACGATCAGTTAGCCGACAATCCCGCGAACAATGAAGTACAGCAACGAAGGCCCGAGCAGGCAGCCAAGCCCGGTATGGAAAGTCGCCGTCAGCGCCCCATAAGGCACCAACCGCCGATCCGTCGCCGCCAGCCCCGCCGTCACCCCGCTCACCGTGCCGGCCAACCCGCCAAACACCATCGCCGAACGCGGGTTATCCAAGCCCATCCAGCGCGCCGCCATCGGGGTGCCGACCATCACCAGGATTGCCTTGATCAACCCAGTGGCAATCGACAGCGCCATCACGTCCGAGGTCGCGCCAATCGCCGCACCGGTCACCGGCCCGACGATGTAGGTCACCGCACCCGCGCCAATCGTGGTCATGCTCACCGCATCGCGATAACCGAACACCCAGGCCATGCACGCACCGACAATGAACGGCAGCACCGTACCCAGCAGCAGCGCGATCACGCCGATCAAGCCGGCCTTGCGCGCTTCGGTGGCCTGCACTTCGAATGCCGTGGCGACGATGGCGAAGTCCCGCAGCATGGCGCCGCCCATCAGGCCGATGCCGGAGAACAGCGTCAGGTCCGCCAGGCCTTTTTGCCCGCCGGTCATGGTGCCGCCGACCCAGGCCAGCACCAGGCCGATGACGATGGCAATCGCCGAGCCATGGATGCGCCCGAAGGTCAGGCGCTTGGAGAGGATGACTGACACCCACATGATCACGCCAACGAAGGCGAATGCAGTGACCAGGCCGTTGTGTTCCAGGCCTTTCTCGATGAGATCCCACATATCAGCGACCTCCTACAGGTGTGCCGACGGGGGAGATTTCCGCCGGTTCATCGGGCAAGGGTTCGCCTTTGTGGGTCCGGCTGATCAAGGCAATGGTGCAGCCGCAGACCACCACCGAACCGATCGCCGCCAGCACCGCCACCGGACCGCCGTGCAATGCGGTCACCACGTTCTGTTGCGCGGCCATCGCCACGACCACCGGAATGTACATGGCACCCCAGAAGCCCACGCCCATCTCGCAATCCTTGGTCATGCCACCGCGTTTTTGCATCCAAAGCCGCGCGCAGATCAACAGGATCATTGCGATCCCGACCCCGCCGACGTTGGATTTGACGCCCAGCAAGACACCGAGCATGTCTCCCATGATCACCCCTGCCAGCGTACAGATCGCGAGCAGCGCCACACCGTAAATAATCATTGTTGTCGTCCTCAAAGTGCATCGTCGAATGTTGTTCTTGTTGTTCGAAGCCTCAGGGTTGCTCTAGGAGTGGCGACTTCCCTCCTCACGCAACAGCGCCTGCAGGGTATCGAGCCGGGCACCGTCGAAAGCAATCACGGTGCCCTGTTCGAACACCCGGCGCGCCAGCCCGGTCAGCACCGCACCGGGCGGCAGTTCGATCTGTAGACGTACGCCACGCTCGTAGGCGCTTTGTACCGTGCCGCGCCAATCCACCACGCGGCACATGTTGTAGGCCAGGTCGTCGCGCAAGGCGTCAACCTTGATCACCGGGCGCGCGCGGCTGCCGCTCAGGTAACCAATCTTTGGCGTTTGCAGTGTCACCTTGGCGAACGCTTCGGCCAGGGTTTGCGCCGGTACGTCCAGCAGTGGGCAGTGCGACGGCACACTCACGGCCAGACGCTTGGCCATCCCTGCCCCACGCGCCCTTGCCAGCTCGGCCAGTGCTTTCATCCCAGCGTCACTGCCGGCAACCACCACCTGGTTATCGGCGTTGATGTTGGCCAGGTAAACCGGCGTATCGACACTGTGAACCTGGGCCAGCAAGCCCTCCACCACAGCCAGCTCCAGGCCGATGATCGCGGTCATCCCGTAGCCCTGTGGATACGCTTGCTGCATCAACTCACCGCGCAGGCTGACCAGATGCAGCGCATCGCTGAAACCCAAGGCACCCGCTACTACCGCTGCCGAGTAGGCACCGATGGAAAGCCCTGCGACGTAATCCGCCGGCAATGACAACTGCCGTGCAGCCGCCACACCGGCGATCAGCAGGCAGAGCTGCACCGCCCTTGTCGATTGCAACGCCTGGGCAGAATCCAGCAACCGAACGTCTTCACCCAACAGGTCGCTGGCTTCGATCAGCGTTTCCCGAGGCAAACCCTGGAGCATGCCCGGCCGCTGCGCACCCTGGCCCGGAAACACCAGCAAGCTGCTCACGCTGCCTGCTCCTGCGGGTTCCATGGGTCGACGACCAAACAGGCTCCCGTTGCCTTCTTCAGCAGCACCCGAGGGGAAGACCCCGCCCATTCACGCAAGGCGACAGCGCCAAACGGGGTCTGCAATTGCATGTCCACCACACACGGCGCCGCATCGAGCAACGCCACCAGCTCCCGGGCCTGATCACGCGCCAGCGGTTGCGGCGTGCGCAGGATCAGATCCAGATCACTGGCCTCATGCAGGGCGGCAAAGCCGCTGGCCAACTCGAAACCGGCACTGCCGCTGACACCCCAGACCCAAGCGCAGGCATCGAGTGCGGGACGCAATTGAGCCAGGGCTTCAAGTGCCGGCAGGTCACGGTGAATATCGACGTGACAAAGCGCTTCCGGGCTGACACGACGGGTTACCGCCGCAATCGCCATCGACATCCCATAGCGCTGCTCACGCAAACGCCCACGCACGCCAACCGCCACCTGCCCTGCCGCCGATTCCGCACGACGCACCACCACCGGTTGCCCCGCGCCGATCGACTTGACCGCCCAGGCAGGCGCATCCACGGGCAACTGCCGAGGGGTCATGCCCCAGAGCAGGTCGTGCGCCAGAAACCGGCTCACCACTGCTCTCTCAGCAACTGGCGGACCTTGCTCGAGGCCGCCCGATTGGCCGCCCCGAGGCGAGCACTCAGATCCGTGCCCGTGTGCGCGACATCAGCAATCGCCTGGGCCAGGCACTCGGTTACCCGCGCCAGGTCTTCCGTGGTTGGCTGTTCGATCTGTTGTACCGACAAGGTTTCCCAGAGCAGGCCGAGGCTGGCATAGCTGTCGATGTCATAGGCCATCGGCGGCACGCTGGCGGCCAGGGTTTCCAGCTCCTCGACACTGCGCAAGGTCACCCGCGCCGCCGAAGCCTTGCCCATGGCGTGCACCATCACGCCCGGATCACGCAGGGCGATCAGCCGGTTGGCCTGATAGCCATGAGCAAGAAAGGCCCCGGACATGGCCTTGCCCACCAGCAGACCGATAACGGCATGACCTGCCAGGCGGGCGCGGGCATAACTGTCGGCGGCACCTGCCAGCGCCTGATGGATGCCGAGCGCTTCTTCGCGGCGACCGTAGGCCTGGCTAGGTACATCGACGATGGCGATCAGGGCGCGTTTTTGCGGCTTGTTCTGATCGGCGCTGATGACGTCGTCCACCGCCTTGGCCAGGCCCCAGCCTTCAAGCAACCCGACCTCACCCTTGCGGGCGCGGACGAAACGATTGTCGGGGTCGGCCACCACGGCGATAAACCGCGCGGGTTGTTCACCCAAGCATCCATCAGCCACTTTCAGCGAGGCCGGCAAACCGTCGACCGACCTGGCATCGCGGCTCAAGGCGTTGAACCAATTCAAGCCCCTCAGGGAATACGAACTCATGCGCGCTCTCCTTGATACAGGTCGCGAACCGTGGCCGGTTCAATTTGTGGTTCGGCATCCAGACGCGCCAGTCGTTGCAGAAACAGCTCGGCCTGGGCACTGCGATGCTGCGCGGGTAAACCTTGCTTGAGCAATTCGCCGACCTGCTGGCGAATCTGCGCCACGTCATCATCGGCGTAGCGATCTACCAGCCCCGTGGCAAAACGTTGCTCGCCGCCGGTCAGGCTCCAGATGAAGGGGCGATCCCGCGAGTCGTACTCCTCGAGCCCCGCCTCCTGTTCGATCACCTGCGGACCGTTCAGGCCCAGGCGAGCTTCCTGGGTCACCAGCAAGTAGCTGCACAAGCCGGCGGCAATCGACATGCCGCCGAAGCAACCGACACTGCCTGCGATGACGCCCACCACCGGTTGGTACTGCCGCAAATCGACAATCGCCGCATGGATATCGGCAATTGCCGCCAAGCCGAGGTTGGCTTCCTGCAAACGCACGCCGCCAGTTTCCAGCAGCAGTACAGCGCGGGTCGGGATGCCCTTGCGGTTGTCCTCGGCGGCCAGCTCCAGCGCGCCAGCAATTTTCGCCCCGCCGACTTCACCGAGACTGCCGCCCTGGAACGCACCTTCAATGGCAGCGATCACCACCGGTAAACCGGCGAGGCTGCCTTTGGCGATTACCACACCGTCGTCTGCCTGAGGCACTACGCCCTGGCGCGACAGCCACGGCGACATGATGCGTTGAAACGGATCGAGCAATTCGCGGAAGGTGCCGGCATCCAGCAAGGCTCTCGCCCTTTGCCGGGCACCGAGTTCAACGAAGCTGTGTTTGTTGAGAAGCGCTGCGCTGTCAGTCATGGCCGATCTCCTCGAAGCCCTGTTCCAGGCGTAGGCGAACTACGCCGGGGGTGGCGCCGAAATCGTGGATATCGATGTCCATGGCCGGCGGGACCTGACCGTCGAACATCCGTGCGAACAGGTGCTGCCAGCGTTGTTCGCTGCCATTGACCGAAGTCTGCACGGTGATGCTCAGCTTGCCGGGCTGACCTGGCTCGATCAGCACTTCCAGATCGCCCGAGCCGACACAACCCACCAGCGTGCGGCCGCGTGGCGGCTGCCCGGCGGGGAATTCAAAGGATAAGGTTTCCATCAAAAAGCTCCCTGGATGATGCCGTCGCCGGACTCGATGCGATCGATGAACAGGCAGGCTGCGAGCAGGTCGGCAGCGCCGCCGGGCGAGGCATTCAACGCGATTAATTGTTGGTCCAGCTCATGCAATCGGCGGCGACCGGCGAGGCTGGCGCTGCCGCCTGCGTCGAGTACCGCCTGGGCACCGAGTTGCATGGTGTGCAGGCCCTCTTCCCCGGCGCGGTACAGCACGCAGGTGTCGGCCAGGTTCGTCATGATCGCCAGCAGCGCATCGAGCCGGGCGTTCTGTTCGCCATGCCCGGCAGCGCGGCTGCGCTTGAGTTGCGGCAGTGCGCGTTGAGTCACCGCCGGGAAGCCGAGTTGCGCTTCCTCACGGGCACCGCGTGCGCCGTAGCGTTGAGCAACTTGCGCGCCGTGACTCAGTGGGCGCGGTGCATAACGGTCGTCGAGCAAGGCCAGGCGTGCCGCGCGCAAGGCGATGGAGCCGGCGGCGGTGGCTTGCGGCTCCAGCGCAACAGCAGCGACCAGCAGGCCCAGCGCCCAGATGGCCCCGCGATGGGTGTTGACGCCGTTGGTGGTGGCGAGCATCGCTTGCTCGCCCTCACGACCGATCAGGCCAATGGCCTCGCGCAGCGGCAAGCCGACCTCACCCATCTCGATAGCGGCTTCAGCCATTTCCTTGAACGCCGGCCACAGGGCCAGCGCCGAGGCGTGCATCAGCCCCAGGTGCAGATCGGTATGGGCGCCATTGCCGCGACGGTCAACCAGCGCCGGCTTCGGCGACAGATCCGCCTCGTCGATCAGCGCGTCCACCGCCAGGTCCGCCAGGCGTTCAGCCAGGCTCAGGGTTTTCGGTTGCAGGTTGAGTGCGTGCATTACCAGCTCCTGAACTTGGCGGGCGGGTTGTAGAGGCCACCGGACCACTCCACCAGATCGGCCACGCTTTTGGCGGCGAGCAATTCGCGAGTGGCGTCGGTACGGCGAATGCCGAGGTCTTCGGGCAAGGCGATCAAGCCTTCGCGGCGCATGCGCGCGGTGTCTTTCGGGTTGTGGCGCAGGCCAATGGCGGTCACGCCAGCGACGGCGGCGATCATTGCCTGGCGTTCTTCCAGAGAACGGGCCTTGTACAAATAGGCGATGCCTTCTTCGGTCAGCAGGTGGGTGACGTCGTCGCCGTAGATCATGATCGGCGCCAGTGGCATGCCGCTTTTCTTAGCCACGTCCACCGCGTCGAGGGTCTCGACGAAGGTCGGTTTGCCACCTTCCTGGAAAGTCTCGACCATTTGCACCACCAGTTTCTTGCCGCGTTCGAGCATCGGCTCGGCCGCGTCGGCGTGGCGCATGTCGAGCCAGGCCGGCGTGCCGTGGCGACGACCGCGGGGGTCGTGGCCCATGTTCGGCGCGCCACCGAAACCGGCCAGGCGACCGCGGGTCACGGTGGAAGAATGGCCGTCGCCATCGACTTGCAGGGTCGCGCCGATGAACAGGTCCACCGCGTATTGCCCGGCCAGTTGGCTGAACATCCGGTTGGAGCGCAGGGAGCCGTCTCGCCCGGTGAAGAACACGTCGGGCCGGGCGGCGATGTAGTTTTCCATACCCAGTTCGGTGCCGAAGCAATGCACGCTTTCGACCCAGCCGCTTTCAATCGCCGGGATCAGGGTCGGATGGGGATTGAGGGTCCAGTTGCGGCAGATCTTGCCCTTGAGGCCAAGGGATTCGCCGTAGGTCGGCAGGATCAGCTCGATGGCGGCCGTGTTGAAGCCAATGCCGTGGTTGAGCGACTGCACGTTGTGTTTTTCATAGATCCCGCGAATCGCCATCATCGCCATCAGCACATGCACCGGCTTGATGTGCCGGGGATCACGGGTGAACAGCGGTTCGATGTAGAACGGCTTGTCGGCCACCACCACGAAATCGACCCAAGAGGCAGGGATGTCGACACGTGGCAAATCAGTGACGTCGTCGACCAACTGGTTCACCTGAACGATGACGATGCCATCGCTGAAGGCGGCCGGTTCGATCAGCGCCGGCGTGTCTTCGGTACTGGGTCCGGTGTAGATGTTGCCGGCGCGGTCGGCCATGAAGCCGGCGCTGAGCACCACGTTGGGAATCAGGTCGACCACCAGTCGTGCATAGAGCTCGATGTAGGTGTGGATCGCGCCGATTTCCAGCAGGCCGTCTTCGAGCAACTGGCTGATGCGCAGGCTCTGGGTGCCGGCAAAGGAGAAGTCGAGCTTGCGCGCAATGCCGCGCTCGAACAGGTCCAGGTGCTCGGAACGACCGACGCTGGGCATGATCATGTGCAGGTCATGCAGCTTGCCGGGATCAGCCTTGGCCAGCGAGCGGGAAAGAAAATCCGCCTGCTTCTGGTTGTTGCCCTCCAGCACCACACGATCGCCCGGCAGGATCAACGCCTCCAGCGCCGCCACGATCTTGTCAGTGGGCAACACCACACCGTCAGCCAGGTCTCGCACCTGCGCAAGGCGCCGCTGCTTTTCGCTGCGCCGCCGCGTCCATCGCGAGTCGGGGGATATTGTTGTTGTCATGACCACTCCACGGGTTCGCTGTCGTGGGGGTCACAGTAGGAGGGTTGGGTGGGGGTATCAATCAAGCAGAGTGGTGGATTGTTACGGTTAGGGTAACGAATCTAATTTACCCAAAAATTCGACATAGCCCGAGATCCCTACTCCTACCAATATCTAGGAGCTATCGGAGTCGAAATCGTAGTTACCCCTAACCTCTCGCGCCCTCACTTTAAACATAAAAGGCGTCCTCATATTACGACTAAATCCATCCATCAACTCCGCATGCACACTTTCGATTTTATAAATATGCTTATTAAAGTCAGAAAAATTATTAGACCCATTGGCC
The DNA here is from genome assembly GCF_013416725.1 of Pseudomonas sp. SbOxS1. Lineage (NCBI taxonomy): Bacteria > Pseudomonadati > Pseudomonadota > Gammaproteobacteria > Pseudomonadales > Pseudomonadaceae > Pseudomonas > Pseudomonas sp. SbOxS1. Next base: position 495,473 of record NZ_JAAVXC010000002.1, on the reverse strand, counting down.
ACTAGCGAATATAGCTCGCTCAATACCGGGCGTTTATCATAGAAATTCTTGGTCGCTCTCTCAACAGACGGATGCTCTGACATACGCTGTCGCTTGGGTAGCTTTTCATAGCTTTGCTTCTGTAGATTCTTTATCTCACGGAAAATTTTTACGTCCGCTGGGGGGCGCGATGCGGTTGATATTTGTTCAAGTGGTGGGACCCATAAATAATCATCCGACACATAACTTAAAGCGTTGTCCGTTCCAGGAAAAAGTAGCGCTCCAGTTTCGCGCGCATGTTTAGCCTGGCTAGTCACTCGCTCGGAAGTCCATTGAAACCAAAGTTTAGGGTTAGGAACATTCCCCGTTGGATCGCTCATATTAATCGGATCACCCAAACAATAGGCATATGAATTCAACCCACCTTTACCAAACGGACTCAAACTATCCGGACTATTGAACCTCATCAAAACCGGATTAAACGCCCGATACCCATTACCCAACAAATAATGCCCGGTAATTGCATCCGACCGCTCACCATTAAAACCCAGCAAACTGGTCAAACCACTTTCTGGGCGACGATGGCCATAGGGTAAGTAAGCAATCGGAAACGAGCTCCCACCAACTGTGTGCATCACTGAACGCTGCTGATCAGTGGCCAACAAAGCCGTTACCAGTGTGTCGCCCAAACGTTTCTGTTGCGCCAATAACAGATCACCCTGCTGCACGATTGAACAGCGCACCAAGCCCTGGATCTCCGTGGCCAGTCGGCTTTTGCAGTAAAAGCGCTGAAGAGTGTCCTGTGTAGGCGCATTCAGGCCAATCAGACAATCCAGCGCATCATAGTGATAAGTGCAGAGTACTTCTTTGTTTTGGGAAGGCATTGGCAGGGCTCGTGCTGCTCCTTGCTGATGGCATTGAGCTTCGGCTCCTTTGCTGAAGGTGTCTACTAGTAAAACTGATAGGCAGGTGCTCGCCCCAGGCCAAGGTTCAGCAGAGGTTTGCGGTGGATTGAAGGCCGCCTTCGCGATCAAGCTCGCTCCTACAGTGATTCGGCGGCACTCACAAAACCTGCGGGAGTAAGCCTGCCCGCGAAGGACGTTAGACACGATTCCAAAGCGTTGACCCATGAATCATCACAACTCGCCCATCTGCTCCTGCACTCGAATCAAAAGCTGCGAAGTACTTTCCAGCAACTGCGCCAGCAATGCCTCATCTTCATCCATATAGCCTTCGTATTCCGCCAGATTTCGCCGTTCATGGCACAAGGCGAAAAGTCGGACCTGAAGCTTGTTCGCATCGGCGGTATGAACCAGACACTGGAAAACCAGGTAGCGCTTGTCGGAGCGGTATCCACTCAACCGCAGGGCGGCCAGTGCGATAGCGTGAGCCGCGTTGTAAGCCAGATCGAATCGACTTGCGAAGGAAAGTGAAAGGGTTTGCGCATCTTTCAGTCGAGCGATGGCCGAACGCATCAAGCCTTCGCACTCCTTGCGTTCCGACGGCTCGACCTTCAACCCACCGCTACGTACCAGATTCTCCAGGCTCTCGTTGCTGCCCATCCTTGGACTCCAAAGGGCTCTCACCCATCAGATTGATCTTGACCTGTTGCGCTACCCGCACGACGAAGCTGTTTTCAGCCTTTATTTTTGCGGCCCAGTCTTCGGGGGTGTAGAGCGTCGGGTTAATGGTGCGGCCCAGTTGCTCTTCCAGGGGCAAGAGCCGTTCCATCACTTCACTGTAGTGCAGCCCTTTACCAATCAGCATGAGATCAATGTCACTGGATGCGTTGGCTTGATCCTTGGCGATCGACCCATAGACAAACGCCCAATCGAGCTGATCGGCGAAGGGCTGCAAGGCGTCGCGCAAAGGCTGTGCGATACCGAAAGTTTTGCGGGTGATACCCATAAGCTCTGTATAGATCGGACAATCGGGATTGGCTTGATAGTGAGTCTGGTTGCCCTGTCGGGACATCGTCAGTACCCCCGCCCGTTGCAAGCGATCCAGTTCGCGCATGAGGCTGCCTTTGCCCACTTGAGCCCAGCGCGCGATCTCGTTGGCGTAAAAGCTTCGGTCGGGTTTGCCGAACACCAGGCCCAGCACTTTTTGCTGAGTGGTCGTGAACAAGGCTTCGCTGAGGGAGAGGTTTTGCACAGTGACAACCAAAGAGTCCCAAAAAGGGAACGATAGGTCCCTTTTTGGGAATCTTCAACCTTCGGACATCTTCGCCAGCCGATCGGATTTTGTGTTTAAACATTTGTCCGCAGAAACGGTGGAAGGCTACAACTCCTGACACCGCTGCCTACAGCAATGCCGGAACCCGCTGACTGGTGCGCTTTTGTGCTGGTCTTTATCGTTTGGGTGTCGCTGCAAATTCAGCGACCGGGCCTGGAATCCCGAGGTGATAACGAGGCAAAAACGCCTTTCATAACGTATGCTTGCGCACCTTTATTGGGTGCACTCCGTTATGGCGGCTGTGCGCGGGAGACCTTTGCGTCTGCCGGGATTTGTCCGTTTGCCCGGGTTCCAGCCCGCGTACAGCTGCCACCCCTTCGCCTGGTAACCGAATGGAGCAGCTGAAACTCATTAAGCGGAGATTCAGTATGTTCAAAGTAACTCCCAATCCCCGAGAAACCGATCCCGATTCCCAAGCTTCCTTCGAAGACGAGAAACTCAAAGAAGCAGCCGACCGCGCCCTCTCTCATTACTTCCCGCCCCCTCAAGAAAAACCGGCCAAGCGTCGAAAATTCCAGCTCTTCACCGTCTCTCCCGATGTCGGCACCGAAGCGCTTCTGGCCAACGCCTCTGAAGACCTGTTGTCCATCAGCGCCATTGCGGCCGATCTGGCGGACGATGTGGAAGGCTCACGCCGCTCGGTAGCCTTGGCGCTCAGCCGGATGGCAGATGGTGTGCATTTGTTGGTGGAGCGGGCGCTGGATCAGAACGAGACGTTGGCTCAGGCCAAGGTTTAGCAGTCAGGTTTCAGGTGTATTGAAGGCCGTCTTCGCGGGCAAGCCTCGCTCCTACAGGTTTTATGCCGTTCGCGAAAATTGCGTATGACACGAAGACCTGTAGGAGCGAGGCTTGCCCGCGAAGGGGACCTTCAGACGAGCGCGGCACTCACGAGCAGCTCTTCCAACGCCAACAAATCCGGCACCTTGGCCACTTGATCAGCCACCTGCACCGCCGCTTTCTCCAGCGAGCACAACGGCACATCCACATAGCTCAACTGACTGTCGAGCTTGTACGAGCGCGGAATCCCCTGGACCAGAATCGCGATGAATTTCAGCCCGGGCCGACCACCCAACGCATTGAGAATAACGATTCGCGCACGTTCGCCGATGACGATTTTCTGCCCGCAGGCCGACTCGAAGTTGAGCAACGGTATCTGCCGGTCGCGCCACGCTACCCGTCCCAGGTACCAGGGCGGTGAGTCCAGGTCGAAGGCCGCCGGTTGGTAGTCGATCAGCTCCGCCACCGCGACGTTAGGCAGGATCAGGTTGCGGTCGGCCAGGGGCAGCAGCAGGCCAGTGAGGTGGCTGTCGCGCGGCTCGTGGCGACGCTCATGCATGGGTCTTGCTCCATAGGGCGATGCTTTCGAGCAATACCGATTCCTGGTACGGCTTGCCAAGGTAGTCGTTGACGCCGATGGCCATGGCCCGGTCGCGGTGTTTCTGGCCGGTGCGTGAGGTGATCATGATGATCGGCAGGTGCCGCAGACGCTCATCCTTGCGTACCTGGGTCGCGACTTCGAAGCCGTCCATGCGCGGCATTTCGATGTCCAGCAGCATCAGGTCCGGGCTGTGCTCTTCCAGCAGCAGCATGGCGTCGACACCGTCCTTGGCGGTCAGCACGTTCATGCCGTGGCGTTCGAGCAAACGGCTGGTGACCTTGCGCACGGTGACCGAGTCGTCGACCACCATCACCAGCAAGGGCCGCTGCGGTTCGACCTCGACTTCGTGGCTCACCGGACGCTGCGGCGCCCGGGCCTGCATGGCGCGAACCGGCGCCAGCAAATCCAGAATCAGCACCACCCGGCCGTCCCCCAGAATCGTCGCCCCGGACACTCCTTGAACCGCCGCAAACTGCGGGCCGAGGCTCTTGACCACGATCTCACGCGTGCCCGCCATGGCATCGACCTGCACCGCAATGTGACGCTCGTTGCACTGCACCAGCAATACCGGCAGCGGCAGGCCCTGACCCAATAACCGTGGACGCGGGCTGGTTTTCAGCAGCTCACCCAGGTAACACAATTCATAGCGCTGCCCGGCGTATTCATAAGTCGGCGGATCAAGACGAAAATGCCCCTCGAGCTCGTTGGGCAATACGCGGACAATGCCATCGATGGTGTTCAGCGGAATCGCGTATTGGTCTTCCCCGCATTGCACCATCAGCGCCCGGTTGACCGACACAGTGAACGGCAGGCGAATGCGAAAATGCACGCCCTGCCCTGGCACGGAGTCGATGCTCATGGTGCCGCCCAGCTGTCGCACTTCTTCGTGCACCACGTCCATGCCGACACCGCGCCCGGAGATCTGGGTGATTTTTTCGGCCGTGGAAAACCCCGGTTGCAGGATGAATTGCAGCACGTCGTGGTCGCTGATGACGCTGTGAGGGTCGAGCAGGCCGCGCTTGATCGCCTTGCGCCGCACCGCCTCCAGTGGCACGCCGGCACCGTCGTCGCGAATATCGAAAATGATGTCGCCGCCTTCGCGCAACAGATCCAGGGTGATCCGCCCTTGCGCCGGCTTGCCCGCCGCCAGCCGTACAGGGGCGGCTTCCAGGCCGTGGTCGACGGCATTGCGCAGCATATGCTCCAGCGGCGCCGCCATGCGTTCGAGAACATTGCGATCCATTTCGCCTTCGGCGTTGCCGACAATGAACTCGACGTCCTTGCCCAGCTCACTGGCCACCTGGCGGACGATGCGCTTCAAGCGCGGCAGCATCCGCTCGAACGGCACCATGCGCGTGCGCATCAGGCCTTCCTGCAATTCGGTGTTGATGCGGCCTTGCTGTTGCAACAGGTTTTCCGCGTCCAGGTTGCGCCGGTCGAGGGTTTCCTTGAGGTCAAGCAAGTCGGAGGCGGATTCGAACAGGGCTCGCGACAGTTGTTGCAATTGCGAGTGGCGGTCCATTTCCAGCGGGTCGAACTCTTCGTAACCCAGGCGCTCGGCGTCGACTTGCTGGCGGCTGAGGATCCTACCCTGGGTTTCGGTGTCGAGCCGGCGCAACTGGTCGCGCATGCGCTCGATGGTGGTTTCCATCTCGTTGAGCGCCACCTGCGCGTCGTTGACCTGCTGCTCGATGCGACCGCGAAAGATCGAAGTTTCAGCGGCCAGGTTGACCAGGTCGTCGAGCAGTTCCGCCGAGACCTTGACCATGTCCGCCCCGGCATCGGGTTGCAGCAGCGGCGTCTCGGCTTTCGCCGTAACAGGCACGGTGAGCGGTACCTGGGAATCAGGCTGCACCGGGTGACTGAAGTTCTGGATGGCATCGATCAGACGATCGGCCGGCGGCAATGGCTCACCGGCGCGCGCCGCGTCGAGCATCTGGGCCAGCCGGTCATGGCTGCGCTGCAGCAGTTCGAACAACGCCGCCGTAGGTTGCAGCACGCCGGTGGATAAACCTTCGTAGAGAAATTCCAGCTCATGGGCCAAATCGCCAATCGGCGCGATTTCCACCATGCGTGCACCGCCCTTAAGGGTGTGCAGGTCGCGCAGCAGGGTTTCCATTTCCTGACGGCTCGACGGCTCGGCCTGCCAGCGCAGCAGCGCCGCGCCGGAGCTTTCGATGATGTCGAAACCTTCCTCAAGGAAGATATCCAGCAACTCGCCGTCATGGTGGGCCGAGTCGTTGCTGGTCGCTGCTTCGATCACCTCGGCGTTACCCGCGTGGCCTTGCCTGAACGCGCGAATCGCTTCAATCAGTTCCCCCGGATCACCCAGGGCTTGCTGATCTTGCAGTTGCTCAAGCAACTGCGCCAGGCGGTCATGGCTCTGTTGCAGCAACTGCACCAGCACTTCACCGTGGCTGTAACGGCGGTCCGCCAGGCCCTCATAGAGGCTTTCAAGTTCCTGGGCCAGGTCGCCGACCGGCTCGACCTCGGCCATCCGCGCGCCACCCTTGAGGGTGTGCAGATCACGCTGCAAGGACGACAGCAGCGCGGGGTTCTGCGGGTCACTGACCCAGCGTTGCAGCGAATGGTTGGCGCTGTCGAGGATATCTTCAGCTTCTTCGAGGAAGATCGAAACGATGTCGTCGTCCAGCTCGACTGCGCGATCCTTTGTAGGAGCCGGCTTGCCGGCGAAGGACTCAAAGGCACCGCGTTTATCCAATGAAAGCGCGTCATCGTTGACGTCCATCGCGAGCAGGCTCGCTCCTACAGGGGGGAGCGTGCGCTCAAGTTCGGCGGTGGCGTCGCCCAGCTCGCGGATGCTCAAGGTGCGACTGCCATCACTGCGGATCAGGCCCATGGCCGAAGGGTCCAGGCTCTGGTCGAGCAAGCCGTGCAAGGCCCGAACCCGCTCCGGGCGCGGGCTGACTTCCTGGCCGGCCGCCAGCTCGTCGAGCATGTTGATCAGCGCTTCGTGGGCACTTTGTGCCTCATGGAAAAACGCCTCGCTGACCGCCAGGCTGCTCTCTTCCACCGCACCGTAGAGGTCGAGCAAGGCTTCGCAAAGCTCATCCACCGGGTGCAGGTCCGCCAGGTGCGCGCCTTCGCCGAGGGTGGTCAATTCATCCAGCAGTGCACTGAGTTCCTGGCGCTCGCCTGGGTGCTGCTGCCAACGCCGCAACAGGCTTTCGGCATCCAGCAGGATGTCCATGCCCTGGGCCAGGAAGTTGGTGATCAGCTGCGGGTCGCGCTTGACCCTCAGGCCGCTGCTGGGCGAGCTCAAGTGGCTTTGCAGGCGCTCGGCGAGCAGCGCCCTGGCACGTTCGATCAAGGCCCGGGAACCGGGGATTTCGGCCAGCGGGTCGGTCTTGAGCTGGCGCAAGCCAAGACGGAACAAGCCTTCGGCCTCCAGCAGCACTTCGACTTCGTCCAGGTCGAGCGCGATCAGGTGGGCCTTGTACTCCCGGGCCAGCTGATCCAGCGGCGTCGCCAGTTCGGCAATCGGCATCACCCCCGCCATCGACGCACTGCCCTTGAGCGTGTGCAAGGCGCGCTGCAGCTCATCGCTGGCCTGCAGCGGCAAATGTTCGGCGGCCTGGTCGAGAAAGCGGTTGAGGCTGCCCAAATGGGTTTCGGCTTCCTTGCGGAAGATTTCCAGCAACAGCGGGTCGAGGGCCGCGACGTCCTGGGTGTCCTCGTCCTCTGCCGGGGTCTCGCCCTTGGCCAGGGCATGGGCGCGCGCCGCCAACTGGTCGACATCATTGCGCTGCCGCTGGGCATCGACGGCGTATTCGGCCACCAGTTCCGGCAGCAGATCGAGCACATCGCCGAGCAGCTGCTGCACCTGAGCGCCAGGCTCCACGCTGTGTTCCAGTACGCGGTTGAGCAGGTTTTCCAGGGCCCAGGCCAGTTCGCCGAGCACCAGGGCGCGCACCATCCGGCCGCTGCCCTTGAGGGTGTGGAAGGCGCGGCGCAGTTCACTCAGGGCCAAGCGGTTGGCGGGATCCGTCGACCATCGCGGCAAATACTCGCGAATGACCTCCAGCACTTCATCGGCTTCCTCGAGGAACACTTCGCGCAATTCCTCGTCCACCGGCTCTTCGCCTGAAGGCGGCGGCAGCAGGCTATCCGGGGTGTCGAGCGCGGGTGGGTTCAGCGCCGAGACCGGGTTGGCCAGCACATCGGCCAGGGCCTGGGCGACGGCCGGGGCATCCCGTTCCTGCTGTTGCCGCAGGGCCTGTGCTTCGCCGGGGCTCAAGACATCCGCAAGTACTGGTACCTGTCGTTCGCTGGGGAAAAACCCGAGTGCCGCCAGGCTTCTTTGCGCCACGTCGAGCAGGTGTTCACCGGGCGCTTCGGGGTCGTCGCTGAGGCGCTCAAGGTAATACTCGATGCTGGTGATGACGTCGGCCAGGCTGTCCAGCGCCTGCCAGCCGGGCTGATCCGGATCGAGCAGCAGGTGCTCGCGGATGAAGTGATTGCAGGTTTCGATCAGGCCCGCCGCCCGGCTCAACGGAATCATCGCCAGCGCACCGCGCACCTGGGTCAGCAAGGCCGGCAATGCCTGCAGGTGCTGTCGGTCCCAGTCGGCATCGATGTAGTCGACGATCATGTCCTTGGCCTGCTGCAGGCAGATACGCGCTTCCTTGATGACGATCTGGTGGATCTGCGTCAGGTCGGTGGTGGGCAGGCGACTGTCTTCCTGGCTTTCAGGCTCCACGGTGCCGACCATACCGGCCAGCGTCGCTTCGACGTAAAGCAAGGCTCCGGCCACGTCCATGAGGATCGCGTCGTCGGGTGCGCGCTGGCCTTGGGCCAGGCTCAGCACCACCGCCAGCTGATCGATGATGACCTTGCGTGGCTGGCCAAAACCCAGCACCGCCAGGGTGTCGGCGATTTGCCGCAGGGGCGCCAGCAGGCTGTCGAGGTCCGAGGTGTGTTGCCGGTCGCTGCGCACGAACAGGTCCAGGCGCTCCTTGACCCGCACCAGCTCTTCGCACAATGCCGCCAGTACCGAGCGCATGGCGTCACGGTCAGGACCGGCCAGCCTTGCGCGTTCTTCGTCGACCATCGCGCTGTCAGGCAATGCATCGTCCAGTGCGTAGCGATCTTTCATGGTCAGCATCTGCCCGGTGGGATGTTCGGCCTTGGCAATATAGAACAGCAAACTCTTGAGCAGCTCGGGCGGCGGCGGCTGATTGATGCCCAGCATGCCCTGTTCGAGCAGACGTTTAAGCTCCTTGTCGGCCTCCTTGAACAAGCTGCGCAAGGCCGGGCTGTTGGCGATGACGCCGGCGCGCATGCCTTCGACCAGCGCCGAGGCGACTTGCCACAGTGGGCTCAGGGGCGCTGTACCGGACAAGCCTTCCAGGCGCGTAAAGACCTTGGCCAGGTACTCCAGGTGAGTGTCGTCGTCCAGTTCACGCAGCAAACCGACCAGGGCCATCTGCAACATCTGCCGCAACTTGCGCAGCACATTCGGCAGTTCGGCCGGCTCCAGCAGCACCAGCGACGCTTCATCCAGGGGAGCCAGGCCTGGCAACTGCGGGCTGAACAGGCTGGTTTCCGACAACAGGCTTTCGCCTCGGGCACTGCGCAGGTCGTTGATCAGCGGCAACACCACCAGAGGCAAATCGCGGCGGGCGCCTTGTACACGATCAAGGTAGATCGGCAACTGCCCCAGCGCTTGCAGCATCAGGTGCAACGCCTCGTCGCGATGATTGACGCGATTGTGTTGCAAGGCGGTGACCAGATGCTCCATTTCTTCGGCGAGCAAGGCCGCGCCGTAGAACTCGACCATCTGCAGGCTGCCGTGAACCTGATGGATGCACGCCAGGCATTCGCTCAGGGCGTGCGTCGCCTGCGGGTCATCAAGCTGGGTTTCGATCGCGTGATGAGCCTGCTTCAGCGTTTCGGCAATTTCGCCTTTGACCCATTCAAGGGCCACATAGTCGTGCCGATCACCCATAACCACTCCAATCCCCACTTCAATCAAGATAGCCGTGCCCGGGGGCGGTTCAAGCTTTGTCCGCGACCGGCGCCTGGGTGGCCGGCAAGGTGAAACCGGACACCGAACGCCGCAACTGACTGGCCATTTTCGCCAGGTTGCCGATGCTTTCGGCGGTGGCGGTAGAGCCGGACGAGGTCTGCGAGGTGATCTGCTGGATCACGTTCATCGTCAGGGAAATCTGACCGGCAGACGACGTCTGTTGTTGCGCCGCGTTGGAAATGCTCTGGATCAGCGCCGCCAGGGTCTTGGATACCCCTTCGATTTCTTCCAGGGCCACACCGGCATCCTGCGCCAGACGCGCGCCGCGCACCACTTCGGTGGTGGTTTGTTCCATGGAAATGACCGCTTCGTTGGTGTCGGCCTGGATCGCCCGCACCAGGGTCTCGATCTGCCGCGTCGCGGCCGAAGAGCGCTCCGCCAGGCGCTGCACCTCGTCGGCGACCACCGCGAAACCGCGCCCGGCATCACCGGCCATGGACGCCTGAATCGCCGCGTTGAGGGCGAGGATGTTGGTCTGGTCGGCAATATCATCGATCAAGCTGACAATGTCGCCAATTTCCTGGGAAGACTCGCCAAGGCGCTTGATCCGCTTGGCGGTGTCCTGAATCTGTTCGCGGATGTTGTCCATGCCATGGATGGTGTTGTGCACCACCTCATTGCCCTTGTTGGCGATCTCCACCGAACGCTCGGCCACCGCCGAGGATTCTGCGGCGTTGGCCGACACCTGATCGATGGACTCAGCCATGTCGTTGATCGCGGTGGAGGCTTCGGAAATCTGCTGGGCCTGATGCTCCGAGGCCTGCGCCAGGTGCATCGCGGTGGCCTGGGTTTCCTGCACGGCGGCAGCGACCTGGCCGGCCGTCAGGTTGATCGTTGCCACCAGGTCGCGCAGTTGGTCCACGGAATAGTTGATCGAATCGGCAATGGTCCCGGTGAAGTCTTCAGTCACCGTGGCCGTCACGGTCAGGTCGCCGTCGGCCAGGTCTTCGATTTCGTCGAGCAGGCGCATGATCGCGTTCTGGTTGCGCTCGTTCTTTTCGGCGGTTTCGCGCAACTGGCGATTGGTTTCGCGCACCATCACCAGGCCGATGAGGATGATCGACATCAACGCCCCCAGGCCCAGGACATAACCGCCGATGGTGTCGGTGTCACGTCCCCCGGCGAGGTTTTCGAAGCCGCTGGCCAGGTGGGAAGCTTCGTCGAGCAGGGTTTGTGACAGGCTGAAGATATTGGTGGCCGACTCACGGACCTTGAACAGCTCCGGGGAGGTTTCGAGGATTTCGTCCACGGAGCCTGAGACGAACTCGAACAGCTCGGAAATCTCGATCAGCCGCGCGCGCGCGTCGCGGTCCTCGACCTGGCTGACCCGCAGCGCCGCGTTGCCCTGGAGCATGCCGTTGAGCACCTGGCCGAAACGCGCCGCATCACGGCCGAACGCATCGGCGGCCTGCTGCGAGTTCTCGTCGCCGGACAGCACGGTATTGACCGCACCTAAAATACGCTCGGCCAGCAGTGATTGGCGCTGGGCCATCGCCACCTGCGCAGCCGGGGCGCCGCGTTGCAGCAGGGTTTCCACCACTTTTTCGTATTCGACCTGTAACTGCGGCACGGTTTCGGCCAGGGTCGCGGCGACCTGATGCAGCGACAACACCGTCTGTTCGCTGGACAAAATAGTATCGGTGTTTTTCAGCAGGCGTTCCCAGTCCAGCTGTACCGCGCGCATTTCCGGGCGCACGCTGGCGGGTGCCGGTGGCAGGCCGGTGGCGGGGTCGCCTTTCTTCAGATAGCTCCAGCGCCGGGCAAAATCGTTGCGCGCATCGCTGAGCAACTTGAACGCAGCAGCCTTGCCGGCAGCGGCTTCGGTGGCATTCTTGGCAATGCGCTGGGACAGCACGCGCAGCTCACCGGCGTGGCCGATGTACTGTTTGTCGTAAGTGGCCTGGGTGTTGAGGTACGCGAAGTTGGCGAACAACAACATGATGAAGATGATCAGTGCGATGAACAGCGCGATGATCTGCGATCGACTGCGCGACGCTTCCATTGGCTTGCCTGATTTTGCTTTTGTCATCGGTCTTCGCCTGTCCTGCCCAATTCACTCAATGCCCCTGCCCTTGTAGGAGCGAGGCTTGCCCGCGAAGCAGGCGCTGCGGTTTTACAGGAATACCGCGTCATCGTTCTTCGCGGGCAAGCCTCGCTCCTACAAGGGGTTACGCGGCTACGTTCATGAACCCTTGCGACCGCGCCAGTGCAAACAGGCTGAACACCTGCCAGCCCTGCTCGCGCTGAAACCGGCCGGTGATGAACGGTGCGATCGGGCCGCCCAGGGTGTCTATCGGCTGCAGACTGTCCCGGGCAAAGTGCTGCAAACCAACGACCTCATCGACCAACAACCCGGCAAACACGTCTTCATGCTCCACCACCAACACCCGTCGCTGCTTGCGTGCTGCCGAGACTTCCAGGCCAAAAAAGCCGCCCAAATCAATGACCGGCAACAAGCGCCCGCGCAGATTGGCCACGCCCTTGACCCAGGACTTGACCCCCGGCACCAGGGTAAAACGCGGCTCATGCAGCACCTCACCGACTTCGCCCATGGGCGCGACGTACCAGTGTTCGCCCAGGCGAAAACCGATGCCGCTCCAGCTGTCCTGGCGGGCCGGCTGGGACGGCAAATCCGCCGCCAGCAAGCGACAGCGCCGGTCGATCTGCAGCAGCAGTTCGAAGGCGGTCAGTGATTGGCTCATGGTCCTGCGATCAACCGGCCAGCACGTTGTTCAGGGTCTTGATCAGGGTGTCTTCGTCGACCGGCTTGGTCAGGTAGTCCTTGGCCCCTTGGCGCGTGCCCCAGACCTTGTCGGTTTCCTGATCCTTGGTGGTGATGATGATCACCGGGATGTGCCCGGTTTCCGGGTCTTTGGTCAATTGGCGGGTCGCCTGGAAACCGTTGAGCCCGGGCATGACGATGTCCATCAGCACCGCGTCGGGTTTTTCCTGGCGGGCCAGGGCCACGCCGTCTGCGCCGTTTTCGGCTTTCAATACTTCATGACCGTGCTTTTCCAGCATGCCGGTCAGTTTGTACATTTCAGTCGGCGAATCGTCGACGATCAGGATACGTGCCATGGTCTTCCCCATTCTTGTCGGCGCAGGGCCCAATGGCCGAGCGTCACTGTAGGTGTCTTACTGCGGCAAAACAGCGGCAAAGCCCGGAACATGGGCCTGGATCGCGTTCAGCAGTTCTTCCTTGCTGAAAGGCTTGGTCAGGAACTGGTCGGAGCCGACGATGCGCCCCTTGGCCTTGTCGAACAGCCCGTCCTTGGACGACAGCATAATCACTGGCGTGGACTTGAATGCACTGTTGTTCTTGATCAATGCGCAGGTCTGATAGCCATCCAGACGCGGCATCATGATGTCGACAAAGATGATACCGGGGTGGTGATCGGCGATCTTGGCCAGGGCATCGAACCCGTCGATGGCCGTGATGACCTCACAACCCACGTTCTTGAGCAGTGTTTCGGCGGTGCGGCGAATCGTCTTCGAATCGTCGATCACCATGACCTTCAAGGCGCTGGGTTGCTTTTCCATAGGTGCTCTACCGTCGCCTTTACGAATCTATTTGTCCATCTGCAGGGCATCGAGGGCTCGAAACCCTTGATGCTCAAGGGCCGGCACAACATGGCAGCCTTTTTAGCACAGTCTCCAAATCCAATCTATCGGCCGGCCCTGGCAGTGGTTTTTCCTTGACCGGGAACACACTCAGCGCCACTCTGACGCCACTTTTATACGGTCCTTTGGATTGATCTTTTGTGGGAGCGAGCCTGCTCGCGATGGTCGTCAACGATGACGCGAATCAGCAGGATGAGCGCGGTGTCCTGAAGTCCATCGCGAGCAGGCTCGCTCCTACAGGGATTTACATAGGCCTCACCCACTTCTGAGGAAACACCCATGAGCGTTCGTGTCGGGATTGTCATGGATCCTATCGCCAGCATCTCCTATAAAAAGGATAGCTCGCTGGCCATGCTGCTGGCCGCACAGAAACGCGGCTGGGAACTGTTCTACATGGAGCAGCGCGACCTGTACCAGGCCGAAGGTCAGGCACGGGCGCGGATGCGTCCGCTGAAAGTGTTCGCCAACCCGGAAAAATGGTTCGAGCTGGAAGCCGAGCAGGACAACCTGCTGAGCGACCTGGACGTGATCCTGATGCGCAAGGATCCACCCTTCGACATGGAGTTCGTCTATTCCACCTATTTGCTGGAACAAGCCGAAAGCGCCGGCGTGCTGGTGGTCAACAAGCCGCAGAGCCTGCGCGACTGCAATGAAAAACTGTTCGCCACGCTGTTCCCGCAGTGCACGCCGCCGACCATCGTCAGCCGTCGCCCTGACGTATTGCGCGAATTCGCCGACCATCATGGCGACGTGATCCTCAAGCCGCTGGATGGCATGGGCGGGTCCTCGATCTTCCGTCACACCGCCGGCCACCCGAACCTGTCGGTGATCCTCGAAACCCTGACCCTGCACGGCCAGCAACAAATCATGATCCAGGGCTACCTGCCGGCCATCGTCGATGGTGACAAGCGCATCCTGATGATCGACGGCGAGCCGGTAGACTATTGCCTGGCGCGCATTCCCGCGGCCGGTGAAACCCGTGGCAACCTCGCCGCCGGTGGCCGCGGCGAAGCCCGTCCATTGACCGACAAGGATCGCTGGATCGCGGCGCAAGTCGGCCCGACCCTGCGCGAGAAAGGCCTGTTGTTCGTTGGCCTCGATGTGATCGGCGAGCACCTGACAGAAATCAACGTCACCAGCCCGACCTGCATCCGCGAAATCGATAACGCCTTCGGCACCGATATCGGCGGTATGCTGATGGATGCCATCGATCAGAAGCTAAAGGCCCGTTGAAAAGCCAAACCAACATTGCGTTATCATGCGCGGCCTGTGAAAACGTGATGTTGGTTTCCTTGTCATGACCCTCCCGTCCGATCTGCCCCCCGAACTCGCCCACCACGGCGTGCGCCCGGCCGATCGCCTCGGATTTACCCTGTTTCTGGCGGCGTTGGTGCACCTGGCCTTATTGCTGGGTGTCGGCTTCACGATGGTCGAGCCCAAACAGATCAGTAAAACCCTGGAAATCACCCTCGCCACTTTCAAAAGCGAAAAGAAGCCGGAGAAGGCCGATTTCCTCGCCCAGGAAAATCAGCAAGGCAGCGGCACCCTGGACAAGAAGGCCGTCCCCAAGACCACCGAAATCGCGCCGTTCCAGGACAACAAGGTTCAGAAAGTCACGCCACCGCCAGCGGCCAAGCCTGAAGTACAGGAAGCAGCGCCCAAGGCTGCCGTGACCACCGTTGCGCCGAAGCCGAAAAAAGCCGCGGCGAAAACCGAAGAGCCCAAGCCCGTCACCAAGCCTGCGGTGGCGGCACCGACCTTCGACAGCGAACAACTGTCCAGCGACATCGCCAGCCTCGAAGCCGAACTGGCCCAGGAACAACAGTTGTACGCCAAGCGCCCGCGCATCCACCGCTTGAGCGCCGCCTCGACCATGCGCGACAAGGGCGCCTGGTATAAGGATGAATGGCGTAAAAAAGTCGAGCGCATCGGCAACCTCAATTACCCCGACGAGGCCCGGCGCAAGCAGATTTACGGCAACTTGCGCCTGATGGTCTCGATCAACCGCGACGGCTCGCTGTATGAGGTACTGGTACTGGAGTCCTCCGGGCAACCGCTGCTGGATCAGGCGGCCCAGCGCATCGTGCGCCTGGCGGCGCCGTTTGCCCCCTTTACCGGGGACCTGTCGGACATCGATCGACTGGAAATCATCCGCACGTGGAAATTTGCCCGCGGCGATCGCCTCTCAAGCAACTGACCACCCCAAATCCCCCTGTAGGAGTGAGCCTGCTCGCGATAGCGGCCTGTCTGACACATCAATTTTGAATGTGCCGCCGTCATCGCGAGCAGGCTCGCTCCCACATTGGATCGATGAAGCCTGCCAAATTGCGGCATCCCCGGCTTGTCAGTTCGTCCCTCCAACGCCACACTAGCGTTCATGAAAAACGTCAGCCCCAGCTACCTCAAGCATCACTTCCTGATCGCCATGCCTCACATGGTCGACCCGAACTTTGCGCACACCTTGACCTACATCGTCGAGCACACGGCCAATGGTGCCATGGGGCTGGTGGTCAACCGTCCGCAGGACCTGAACCTGGCCGATATCCTCGAGCAATTGCGCCCGGACATCGAGCCGCCCGCGCTGTGCCAGCACGTGCCGATTTTCATCGGTGGTCCGGTGCAGACCGATCGCGGCTTTGTCCTGCACCCCAAGGGCCAGAGTTTCCAGGCGACCGTTGATCTGGAAGGCGAGCTGTCCCTGTCGACCTCCCAGGACGTGCTGTTCGCCATCGCCGATGGCGTCGGCCCGGCGAAAAGCGTGATCACCTTGGGTTATGCCGGTTGGGAAGCCGGGCAACTGGAGGCCGAACTGGCCCAGAACGCCTGGCTGACCTGCCCGTACGACGCCGACATCCTGTTCAACACCAGCAGCGAGCTGCGCCTGGAAGCGGCGGCCAAGCACCTGGGCGTCAACCTAAGCCTGCTCACCAGCCAGGCGGGGCACGCCTGATGGCCCTGCGGTTGATTCTGGGATTCGACTACGGCACCAAACAGATCGGCGTTGCGGTTGGCCAGGTCATTACTGGCCAGGCCCGCGAGCTGTGCACCTTGAAGGCACAAAACGGTATTCCCGACTGGGATCAGGTCGAAGCACTGATCAAGGAATGGAAACCCGACGCCGTGGTGGTCGGCCTGCCGCTGAACATGGACGGTACGCCCAGCGACATGTGCGCCCGCGCGGAAAAATTCGCCCGGCGCCTGAACGGCCGCTTCAACCTGCCCTTCTACACCCACGATGAACGCCTGACCACCTACGAGGCCAAGGGCGAACGCCTGGCCCGGGGCGGACAGAAAGGCAGCTACCGCGACAACCCGGTGGATGCCATCGCCGCCGCCCTGCTGCTGCAAGGCTGGCTCGACGAGAACAGCGCATTGTTCCAATCCTAATCCTGAAGAGCCGTCACCCGTCTCTTTTAGCTACAACCCGAGCCACCTGCGGCAACGACCCGGCTCGGGCCCAAGAAGGAGCAACCATGAGCCTGCCCAATCCCGCCGAACTGATCAGCCAGATGGCGATCCGTCTCAAGGCACACCTGGAACACCGTGGCATCAGCGAACCGCGCTACATCGGCATTCGTACCGGTGGCGTGTGGGTTGCCCAGGCCCTGCTCGAAGAGCTGGGCAGCGCTGAACCTCTTGGCACACTCGACGTTTCCTTCTACCGCGACGACTTCAGCCAGAACGGCCTGCACCCGCAAGTGCGCCCCTCGGCCCTGCCGTTCGAGATCGAAGGCCAGCACCTGGTGCTGATCGACGACGTTCTGATGAGCGGGCGGACCATCCGCGCCGCCATGAACGAACTCTTCGACTATGGTCGCCCGGCCAGCGTGACGCTGGTCTGCCTGCTGGACCTGGACGCCGGGGAACTGCCGATCCGTCCGAACGTACTGGGTGCGACCCTGTCCCTGGCAGCCCACGAGCGGGTGAAACTGTCGGGGCCGGAACTCAAGCTCGAACTGCAAGACCTCGCCCTTTAATTCGCCCTATTGAGAGTCCCCCTCGCGATGACGCCTCCAGATACCAAGCGCCCGCTGCAGCTCAATGATCAGGGCCAGCTGCGCCACTTCCTCTCGCTCGACGGTTTGCGCCGCGAGCTGCTGACGGAAATCCTCGACACCGCCGACTCGTTCCTCGAAGTCGGCGCCCGGGCGGTGAAGAAAGTCCCGTTGCTGCGCGGCAAGACCGTGTGCAACGTGTTCTTCGAAAACTCCACCCGCACCCGCACCACCTTCGAACTGGCGGCCCAGCGGCTGTCGGCGGACGTGATCACCCTGAACGTGTCGACATCGTCGGCGAGCAAGGGGGAAACCCTGCTCGACACGCTGCGCAACCTGGAAGCCATGGCCGCCGACATGTTCGTCGTACGCCACGGTGATTCCGGCGCCGCACACTTCATCGCCGAACATGTTTGCCCACAAGTGGCGATCATCAACGGTGGCGACGGCCGACACGCCCACCCGACCCAGGGCATGCTCGACATGCTGACCATCCGCCGGCACAAGGGCGGCTTTGAAAATCTTTCGGTGGCCATCGTCGGCGACATCCTGCACTCGCGGGTGGCGCGCTCGAACATGCTGGCCCTGAAAACCCTGGGTTGCCCGGACATCCGCGTGATCGCGCCGAAGACCCTGCTGCCGATCGGCATCGAGCAATACGGCGTGAAGGTCTACACCGACATGACCGAAGGCCTGAAAGACGTCGACGTGGTGATCATGCTGCGCCTGCAGCGTGAGCGCATGACCGGCGGCCTGCTGCCGAGCGAGGGCGAGTTCTACCGCCTGTTCGGCCTGACTACCGCGCGCCTGGCCGGCGCCAAGCCGGATGCCATCGTCATGCACCCGGGGCCGATCAATCGCGGCGTGGAAATCGAATCGGCGGTAGCCGACGGTCCACATTCGGTAATCCTCAACCAGGTGACCTACGGCATCGCGATTCGCATGGCCGTTTTGTCCATGGCCATGAGCGGCCAGACAGCGCAACGCCAATTCGAGCAGGAGAACGTTCAGTGAAGCTCAGCATTCTTGGCGCCCGCGTCATCGATCCGGCCAGCGGCCTGGATCAAGTCACCGATATCCACATTGAAGCCTGCAAAGTCGTCGCCCTTGGCGCTGCGCCAGCCGGTTTTGTCGCCGTCGACACCATTGACGCCACAGGCCTGGTGGCCGCCCCTGGCCTGGTCGACCTCAACGTCGCCCTGCGCGAACCGGGCTACAGCCGTAAAGGTTCGATTGTCAGCGAAACCCGCGCCGCCGCTGCCGGCGGTGTGACCAGCCTGTGCTGCCCGCCAAAAACCAAACCGGTGCTGGACACCTCGGCCGTGGCCGAGCTGATCCTCGACCGCGCCCGTGAAGCCGGTAACGCCAAAGTGTTCCCGATTGGCGCACTGAGCAAAGGCCTGGACGGCGAACAGCTTGCAGAGCTGGTTGCCTTGCGCGATGCCGGTTGCGTGGCCTTCGGCAACGGCCTGGAGAGCTTCCGCAACACCCGCACCCTGTGCCGGGCGCTGGATTACGCGGCCACCTTCGACCTCACGGTGATCTTCAACTCCCAGGACCACGACCTGGCGGAAGGCGGCCTGGCCCATGAAGGACCGACCGCGAGCTTCCTCGGCCTGCCGGGTATTCCGGAAACCGCCGAAACCGTGGCCCTGGCTCGGGATCTGCTGCTGGTTGAGCAAACCGGCGTGCGCGCGCACTTCAGCCAGCTGACCAGCGCGCGTGGTGTAGCCCTGATCGCCCAGGCCCAGCAGCGCGGCCTGAAGGTCACGGCGGATGTCGCGCTGTACCAGTTGATTCTGACCGACGAAGCACTGATCGATTTCAGCAGCCTCTATCACGTGCAGCCACCGCTGCGCACCCGCGCCGACCGTGAGGGTTTGCGTGCCGCCGTGAAGTCAGGCGTGGTCTCGGCCATTTCCAGCCATCACCAACCGCACGAGCGGGACGCCAAACTGGCGCCGTTCGGGGCTACCGAGCCCGGCATCAGTAGCGTTGAACTACTGCTGCCGCTGGCGATGACCTTGGTTGAAGACGGCTTGCTCGACCTGCCGACGCTGCTGGCGCGGCTCAGCGCCGGCCCTGCCGAGGCCTTGCGCCTGCCAGCGGGCAAGCTGGCGGTGGGTGGCGCGGCGGATATCGTGCTGTTCGACCCGGCGGCCTCGACCGTGGCCGGTGAGACCTGGCTGTCCAAAGGCGAGAACTGCCCGTTCCTGGGTCACAGCCTGCCGGGTGTGGTGCGCTACACCCTGGTAGACGGCCGGATCAGCCACCAGGCTTAAGACCGCGTCGCGTCGTTCGCTGGCAAGCCAGCTCCTACAGGGTTCACGCCGCCCCTGTAGGAGCTGGCTTGCCAGCGAAGCTTTTACTGGAAGGCGCCGCGCTTCTGCGCGTTGCGAATGGACACCTGATCATTCAGCGTCCAGAAGTCATACAGCACCCCCAGAAAGAACAACCCACCCGTCACCAGGTACAGCAACCCGCTGATCCACTTCCCCTGATACATCCGGTGCACACCGAACACCCCGAGAAACGTCAGCAGGATCCACGCCACGTTGTATTCGATCGGTCCCGCGGTAAACCGCAGGTCCGCTTCACGGTCCATGGCCGGAATCAGGAACAGGTCGATCAACCAGCCGATCCCCAGCAAACCGAAGGTGAAAAACCAGATCGTCCCGGTCACCGGCTTGCCGTAATAAAAGCGGTGAGCACCGGTAAAACCGAAAATCCACAGCAGGTAACCGATCACCTTGCTGTGGGTGTCTTGATGCGGGACGGGCGGTTGATAGGTGTTCATGGAGGACCTCGATTCACACGATAGATAAATATTCTTTAAATCTTTGTGACTTTTTTACGAGCAGCCGACGTATGGCAACTGATACTGTCCCTTCCGCCAAACCCTTATGGCACCTGACTTCTGTCAGACAATTGCGTCAATTTACCGCTCATTTGGTTCCGTTAGACCCAGATGGAATCGACCAACGGCCTCGGAATGCCAAAAAAAGCTGTTATAAAGTTTCGCGCTAACTTATACGAGCCCTGCCTAATGCGTCCATTTTTCAAGACATGGCTAACCATTTGCCTATTACTGCCTTTGGCCGCCCACGCCACCAATCGTGAGCAACGTCTTCCGAACGTTAATGGTTACACCCCAAAATCCCATGCTGCCGCTCCTTCGAGCAAAAGCAAGAAATCGGTCAAACTGGCTCCTGAGCTGGTCAGCAAAAGCAGCCTGGTACCGCCGATGGCGACCCGGGAAAGCAGCAACGTGCTGAGCCGCGCCGTCAACGTCCTCGGTACACCATACCGCTGGGGCGGCAGCAGCCCGAGCAAAGGCTTCGACTGCAGCGGCCTGGTGAAATACGCGTTCAACGACGCCACGTTTGACCTGCCACGTACCTCCAATGCCATGGCCAGCGGTCACGGCGAGAAAGTTGATCGCAACGATTTGAAACCGGGCGACCTGATTTTCTTCAACATCAAGAGCCGTCGAGTCAATCACGTTGCCATCTACCTGGGCAACGACCGCTTCATCCACGCACCACGTCGTGGCAAGTCGGTGAGCATCGATACCTTGAAGAAACCGTATTGGGAAAAGCACTACGTAGTGGCCAAACGGGTTCTGCCGAAAGATCAGAAAGCGATGCAGGTTGTTCAGCGCTGACCTGAACGCATCCGGTATTTGCACCGAACATGATGGCCCCATCGCGAGCAGGCTCGCTCCCACAGGATTTACGCAGTCCCTGTGGGAGCGAGCCTGCTCGCGATGGGGCCCATGAAAGCACTACATTTCTTCCTCAGAAGTTATCCGGCGACCGTGCTTTCTCCCGCGCCTGCTCGCGACTGACCAGCCCCTTGGCCACCAGCTCCTTCAAGCCCATATCCAGCGTCTGCATCCCCAGCGACCCGCCCGCCTGAATCGACGAATACATCTGTGCCACCTTGTCCTCCCGGATCAGGTTACGGATCGCCGACGTTCCCAGCATGATCTCGTGGGCCGCGACCCGACCGCCCCCAATCTTCTTCACCAGGGTCTGGGACACCACCGCCAGCAACGACTCGGACAGCATCGAACGCACCATCGACTTCTCGTCCCCCGGAAACACGTCGATGATCCGGTCGATGGTTTTCGCCGCCGAGGTCGTGTGCAGCGTGCCGAACACCAGGTGGCCGGTCTCGGCAGCGGTCAAGGCCAAGCGGATGGTTTCCAGGTCACGCATCTCTCCCACCAGGATCACGTCCGGGTCTTCGCGCAGCGCCGAACGCAAGGCCGTGGCGAAACTGCGGGTATCACGGTGGACTTCACGCTGATTGATCAAGCATTTGCGCGATTCGTGGACAAATTCGATAGGGTCTTCGATCGTCAGGATGTGGTGATGGCGATGGCTGTTCAGGTAGTCGATCATCGCCGCCAGGGTGGTGGACTTGCCCGACCCCGTCGGGCCGGTCACCAGCACCAGGCCGCGTGGCGCGTCGGTCATCTTGCGAAACACTTCGCCCATGCCCAACTCTTCCATGCTCTGGACCCTGGACGGGATCGTGCGAAAGACCGCTCCGGCACCTCGACTCTGATTGAAGGCATTGACCCGGAATCGCGCGACACCCGGCACATCAAAGGAAAAGTCGGTTTCCAGGTGCTTTTCGAACGCCACCCGCTGGGCGTCGTTCATGATGTCGTAGATCAGCGCCTGCACTTCCTTGTGGTCCAGGGCCGGCAAGTTGATACGCCGCACATCGCCATCGACGCGAATCATCGGCGGCAGCCCAGCCGACAAATGCAGGTCGGATGCGCCTTGTTTGGCGCTGAACGCCAGCAACTCAGTGATATCCATAGCACCCCTCAATTCCAGTAGAATGCCGCCAACCTCAGACCGCTGGCGCCTCTTGAATGTCCACGATAGCAGACAACATTGAACGGGTTGGTTCACGTATCCGTGCCGCCGCCCTCGCCGCCCACCGCGATGAAAACAGCGTGCAGTTGCTGGCCGTGAGCAAGACAAAACCCGCACAGGCACTGCGTGAAGCCTATGCCGCGGGCCTGCGCGACTTTGGCGAGAACTACCTGCAGGAAGCCATGGGCAAGCAGGCCGAACTGACCGACCTGCCCTTGATCTGGCACTTCATCGGCCCCATTCAATCGAACAAGACTCGTGCAATCGCCGAGCACTTCGCCTGGGTGCACTCCGTGGATCGCCTGAAAATCGCACAACGCCTGTCCGAACAACGCCCTGCCGATCTGCCGCCCTTGAACATCTGCATCCAGGTCAATGTCAGCGGTGAAGCCAGCAAGTCCGGCTGCACCCCGGCGGACCTGCCGGCCCTGGCCAATGCCATCAGCGCCTTGCCGCGCCTGAAGTTGCGCGGGCTGATGGCCATTCCCGAGCCGACCGAAGATCGCGCCGCCCAGGATGCCGCTTTCGCTGCCGTGCAAAGCCTGCAGGCCAGCCTGAATCTGCCACTCGACACACTTTCCATGGGGATGAGCCACGATCTCGAGTCGGCCATCGCCCAGGGCGCCACCTGGGTGCGGATCGGTACCGCACTGTTTGGCGCCCGCGACTACAGCCAGTCGTAAATATGGCCATCCCACTTCTTGAAAAGGACCTGACATGAGCAAGACGCGTATTGCCTTTATCGGTGCCGGCAACATGGCCGCCAGCTTGATCGGCGGCCTGCGGGCCAAAGGTCTGGAAGCCGCGCAGATTCGCGCCAGCGATCCGGGTGACGAAACCCGCGCCCGTGTGAGCGCCGAACATGGCATCGAAGTATTCGCCGACAACGCCCAAGCCATTGAAGGCGCCGATGTGGTGGTGCTGGCGGTCAAGCCCCAGGCGATGAAGGCTGTCTGCGAAGCCATTCGTCCAAGCCTGAAGCCCGGGCAACTGGTGGTGTCGATTGCCGCTGGCATTACTTGCGCCAGCATGAACAACTGGCTCGGCGCCCAGCCGATCGTGCGCTGCATGCCCAACACGCCGGCGCTGTTGCGTCAGGGCGTTAGCGGTCTGTTCGCCACCGCCCAGGTGACCGCTGAACAACGTCAGCAAGCTCAAGAGCTGCTATCGGCGGTTGGCATCGCCCTGTGGCTGGACGAGGAACAGCAACTGGATGCGGTCACCGCCGTTTCAGGTTCCGGCCCTGCGTACTTCTTCCTGCTGATCGAAGCCATGACCGCCGCCGGCGTCAAACTCGGCCTGCCGGCAGACATCGCCGCCCAACTGACCTTGCAAACCGCCCTGGGCGCCGCCCACATGGCAGTATCCAGCGACGTCGACGCCGCCGAACTGCGTCGCCGCGTCACGTCGCCCGCCGGCACCACCGAAGCCGCGATCAAATCGTTCCAGGCCAATGGCTTCGAAGCACTGGTCGAAAAAGCCCTGGGCGCCGCCGCGCACCGCTCGGCCGAGATGGCTGAGCAACTCGGTCGCTAATCAGCACTTAATAAGGAATCGACAATGCTCGGACTCAATGACGCTGCCATTTTTGTGATCCAGACCTTGGGCAGCCTGTACCTTTTGATCGTGTTGCTGCGTTTCATCCTGCAATTGGTGCGGGCGAACTTCTACAACCCGCTCTGCCAATTCGCCGTCAAGGCCACGCAACCGCTGCTCAAGCCACTGCGCCGGGTGATCCCGAGCATGTTCGGGCTGGACATGTCCTCGCTGGTGCTGGCCCTGGTCGTGCAGATGGCGCTGTTCGCGGTCATCCTGCTGCTCAGCGGTTACTCGGTCGACTTACTGTTCCTGGCCCCATGGGCGCTGATCGGCATCTTCGCGCTGTTCTTGAAGATCCTGTTCTGGGCGATGATCATCAGCGTGATCCTGTCCTGGGTCGCTCCAGGGAGCCACAACCCGGGCGCCGAGCTGGTGCAGCAGATCACTGAGCCGGTACTGGCTCCGTTCCGCCGGATCATTCCTAACCTGGGCGGCCTCGACATCTCGCCGATCTTCGCCTTCATCGCGCTGCAATTGCTGCAGAGCTGGCTGATTCCGCGCCTGGCGTACTACGCGCTGATGCCGAAACAACTGTTCGGCCTGATCTGATCCTGCTGCACAGCGGCTGATCGTTCCCACGCTCTGCGTGGGAATGCCTCAACGGACGCTCCGCGTTCGGCTCTGGATGTGACGCGGAGCGTCACGGGCTGCATTCCCACGCAGAGCGTGGGAACGATCATCGTAGGTAGTCGCTTGCTGCTATGGGCAGCGGTCTTTAGACTTACGCCTCATTTCAACGAGAGCAGGGTCGATGCCAGCTGCCTTTCCCCCCGATTCTGTTGGTCTGGTGACGCCACAAGTGGCGCACTTCAGCGAACCCCTGGCGTTGGCCTGCGGCCGTTCGCTCCCGGCCTATGACCTGATCTACGAGACCTACGGCACCCTGAACGCCACGGCGAGCAACGCCGTGCTGATCTGCCACGCCTTGTCCGGCCACCACCATGCCGCCGGCTATCACAGCCCCGACGACCGCAAACCCGGTTGGTGGGACAGCTGCATCGGCCCCGGCAAGCCCATCGACACCAGCAAGTTCTTCGTGGTCAGCCTGAACAACCTCGGTGGCTGCAACGGCTCTACCGGCCCGAGCAGCATCAACCCGGAAACCGGCAAGCCGTTCGGCGCCGATTTCCCGGTATTGACCGTGGAAGACTGGGTGCACAGCCAGGCGCGCCTGGCCGATCGCCTCGGCATCGCCCAGTTTGCCGCGGTGATCGGCGGCAGCCTGGGTGGCATGCAGGCGATGCAATGGAGCATCACTTACCCAGACCGCATCCGCCATTGCCTGGCCATCGCCTCGGCCCCCAAGCTGTCGGCGCAGAACATCGCCTTCAACGAAGTGGCGCGCCAAGCGATCCTCACCGACCCCGAATTCCACGGCGGCTCGTTCCAGGAACACAGCGTGATCCCCAAGCGCGGGCTGATGCTGGCGCGGATGGTCGGGCACATCACTTACCTGTCCGACGACTCCATGGGTGAGAAATTCGGTCGCGGCCTGAAAAGCGAGAAGCTCAACTACGACTTCCACAGCGTCGAGTTCCAGGTCGAAAGCTACCTGCGCTATCAGGGTGAAGAGTTCTCCGGGCGTTTCGACGCCAACACTTACCTGCTGATGACCAAGGCCCTGGACTATTTCGACCCGGCGGCCAACTTCGACGATGACCTGGCGAAAACCTTCGCCAACGCCACCGCCAAGTTCTGCGTGATGTCGTTCACCACCGACTGGCGCTTCTCCCCTGCCCGCTCGCGGGAACTGGTGGACGCGCTGATGGCCGCGCGCAAGGACGTCTGCTACCTGGAAATCGACGCGCCGCAAGGCCACGACGCCTTCCTGATTCCGATCCCGCGCTACTTGCAGGCGTTCGGCAATTACATGAACCGCATTACGTTGTGAGATAGCCATGAGAGCTGATCTGGAAATCATCCAGGAATGGATACCCGCCGGCAGCCGCGTGCTCGACCTCGGTTGCGGCAACGGCGAACTGCTGACCTGGCTGCGCGACAACAAGCAGGTCACCGGCTATGGCCTGGAAAACGACGCCGATAACATCGCCGAATGCGTGGCCAAGGGCATCAACGTCATCGAGCAGGACCTGGACAAGGGCCTGGGCAACTTTGCCAGCAACAGTTTCGACATTGTTGTCATGACCCAGGCGCTGCAAGCGGTGCACTACCCGGACAAGATCCTCGACGAAATGCTGCGGGTCGGCCGCCAGTGCATCATCACTTTCCCCAATTTCGGTCACTGGCGCTGCCGCTGGTACCTGGCAAGCAAGGGCCGGATGCCGGTTTCCGAGTTCCTGCCGTACACCTGGTACAACACGCCGAACATCCACTTCTGCACCTTCGCCGACTTTGAAGCCTTGTGCCTCGAACGTGAAGCCAAGGTCATTGATCGGCTGGCCGTGGATCAACAGCATCGACACGGGTGGGCCAGCAAGCTATGGCCTAATCTGTTAGGTGAGATCGGCATTTACCGCGTCAGCAGCCCGGGGCTTGCAGACCACAAGGTCGCGGTCTGAACACCTTATTGCGAGGAGAATGATCATGGGTCGTCTAGCGCTGTTTCTACTCACCGCCTGCCTGAGCGTCACGGCCGTGGCCGCTGATGCGATCAAAAGTGATCGCAAGGAAGTCTTTGGCGACACGACGGTGCACTACAACACCTTCAACTCCACCTTCCTGACACCCGACATTGCCAAGGCCGCGGAACTGACACGCAGCAAGAATCAGGGCGTGATCAACGTTTCGGTGATCAAGGACGGCAAGCCGCAGATGGCCCAGGTCACTGGCACGGTCAAGGACCTGACCAGCCAAAGCGTGCCACTGAATTTCAAGCAGATTACCGAGCAAGGCGCGATCTACTACATCGCCCAATACCCGGTCCCGCAGCAGGAAACCCGTACCTTCGACATCAAGGTGCAGACCGGTGACAAAATCAACACCATCAACTTCAACCAAGAGCTCTTCCCCGGCGAATGATCAACTTCACGCAACTCGTATTGGCCAGCCATAACGCCGGCAAACTCAAGGAACTCCAGGCCATGCTCGGCGAGTCGGTGCAACTGCGCTCGATCGGCGAGTTCAGCAGCGTGGAGCCTGAAGAAACCGGCCTGTCGTTCGTCGAGAACGCCATCCTCAAGGCCCGCAATGCCGCGCGCATTTCCGGCTTGCCGGCACTGGCCGACGATTCCGGGCTGGCGGTGGATTTCCTTGGCGGTGCGCCGGGCATCTACTCGGCGCGTTATGCCGATGGCAAGGGCGATGCGGCGAACAACGCCAAGTTGCTCGAGGTGTTGAAGGACGTGCCCGAAGCCGAGCGTGGCGCGCAGTTCGTCTGTGTGTTGGCGCTGGTGCGGCACGCCGACGATCCGCTGCCAATCCTGTGTGAAGGTCTGTGGCACGGCCGCATCCTGACCCAGGCCAGCGGCGAACACGGTTTTGGCTACGACCCGCTGTTCTGGGTGCCGGAGCGCGATTGCTCCAGCGCCGAGCTTAGCCCAGGCGACAAGAACCAGATCAGTCACCGCGCCCGTGCAATGGATCTGCTGCGCCAGCGTCTGGGCTTGAAATGACCCGTGAATCCTCCGCGTCGCCGCTGATCTTCGGCGGCGCCGCACAATCGCCTCGGGCCGCCCTGCCTGTGCTGCCGCCCCTGGCGCTGTACATCCACATCCCGTGGTGCGTACGCAAATGCCCTTATTGCGACTTCAACTCCCACACCGCCAGCCCCGTGCTGCCGGAAGAAGAGTATGTCGACGCGTTGCTGGCTGACCTCGATCAGGACCTGCACGCCGTCTATGGCCGTGAGCTGAGCTCGATCTTCTTCGGCGGCGGCACGCCCAGCCTGTTCAGCGCCCAGGCGCTAGGTCGCTTGCTCAAGGGTGTCGAGCAGCGCATTCCTTTCGCCAGCGACATCGAGATCACCCTGGAAGCCAATCCGGGGACCTTCGAACAAGAGAAGTTCATCGCCTACCGCGCACTGGGCATCAATCGCCTGTCGATTGGCATCCAGAGTTTCCAGCAAGAAAAGCTCACTGCCCTGGGTCGCATCCACAACGGTGACGAGGCCGTGCGCGCCGCCGGCATGGCTCGTCAAGCGGGGTTCGATAACTTCAACCTGGACTTGATGCACGGCTTGCCCGATCAATCCCTGGAAGACGCCCTGAGCGATTTGCGCCAGGCCATCGCCTTGAAGCCGACCCACCTGTCCTGGTATCAGCTGACCCTGGAACCGAACACCGTATTCTGGAACCAGCCACCGACGCTGCCGGAAGACGACACCCTGTGGGACATTCAGGAAGCCGGGCAGGCGCTGTTGGCCGAACACGGTTACAAGCAGTATGAAGTCTCGGCGTATGCTCAACCGGGTCGTCCGGCGCGGCATAACCTCAATTACTGGAGCTTTGGCGACTTCATCGGCATCGGTGCCGGCGCCCACGGCAAGCTCAGCCATCCGGACGGGCGCATCATCCGTACCTGGAAGACCCGCCTGCCGAAAGACTACCTGAACCCGAAAAAGCGCTTCCAGGCGGGCGAAAAAGCGCTGACCAATGAAGAAATGCCGTTCGAGTTCCTGATGAACGCCCTGCGCCTGACCGCAGGTGTCGAGGCGCGGCTGTACCCGGAACGCACTGGCATGACCCTGGAAAGCCTCGCCGAAAGCCGTCGCGAAGCCGAACAAAGCGGCCTGTTGCAGGTCGAACCGTCACGTCTGGCGGCTACCGAGCGCGGACAACTCTTCCTCAATGACTTGCTGCAGAAATTTCTGACATAAGGAAATCGAATGGATTTGGTACTCGACCTGCTTGCCACCGCGTCTCGCTGGAGCCGCAGCAATCTCTCGGAAATCGCCCTCGCCCTGGTCGGTTGCCTGCTGGTGCTGTTCGGTGCGGATTTCAAGGGCTTGGTCGAGCAACGCCTGGGCAGCATCGCCGGCGCCTTGCGCGTACCGTTGATGTCCCTGCTGTGCATGATCGGCAGCGGTGCGGCGTTGATCTACGCCACGCCATGGATCGTCAAGGGCTTGAGCCAGTTCAACAACTACAGCCTGGCGCCGGTGTTGTTGGTGGTGCTGGTGCTCATCGGCGTAGTCGCCGACCGCCGCTGATTCCTTGGTCATTGATCGTTCCCACGCTCTGCGTGGGAATGCAGCCCGGGACGCTCTGCGTCCCTTCCAAAGCCGAACGCGGAGCGTCCGTTGAGGCATTCCCACGCGGAGCGTGGGAACGATCAGCTGCGGCGCGGTTTAGGCCTGTTTTTCGAACTTCAAATCCCAAACGCCATGCCCAAGACGTTCGCCGCGGCGTTCGAACTTGGTGATCGGACGCTCGGCCGGGCGTGGCACGCACTTGCCGTCTTCGGCGAGGTTGCGGTAGCCCGGGGCAACGTTCATCACTTCCAGCATGTACTCGGCATACGGTTCCCAGTCGGTGGCCATGTGCAGGATACCGCCGACCTTCAACTTGCTCCGTACCAGTTCGGCGAAGGATGCCTGAACGATACGACGCTTGTGATGACGGCTCTTGTGCCATGGGTCCGGGAAAAACAGCATCAGGCGATCCAGGCTGTTATCGGCCACGCAGCGGTTGAGCACTTCGATGGCGTCGCAATCGTAGACCCGCAGGTTGGTCAAACCCTGGGTCAACACGCCATTGAGCAGCGCGCCAACACCCGGACGGTGAACCTCGACGCCGATGAAATCCTGCTCCGGTGCAGCCGCAGCCATTTCCAGCAGCGAATGGCCCATGCCGAAGCCGATTTCCAGCGAACGCGGTGCCGAGCGACCGAACACCTGGTCGAAGTCCACCGGCGCGTCGGCCAGGGGCAGCACGAACAGCGGCGCGCCCTGCTCCAGGCCACGTTGCTGGCCTTCGGTCATGCGCCCGGCGCGCATCACGAAACTCTTGATGCGGCGGTGTTGGCGCTCGTCGCCTTCTTCCGTCTGGATTGGCGTGTCGTTCGATTCAGTCATCAATGGCTCTTACTTGATCAGACCATCCAGCGGCGAAGAGGCGCTGGCATAGAGTTTTTTCGGCATGCGGCCGGCGAGGTAGGCCAGGCGGCCTGCGACGATCGCGTGTTTCATGGCTTCAGCCATCATGATCGGCTGCTGGGCGTGGGCGATGGCCGAGTTCATCAGCACCGCATCACAGCCCAGCTCCATGGAGATGGTGGCGTCGGAAGCTGTGCCGACACCGGCATCCACCAGCACCGGGATTTTCGCTTCTTCGAGGATGATCTGCAGGTTGTACGGGTTGCAGATCCCCAGGCCCGAACCGATCAGGCCGGCCAGCGGCATGACCGCGATGCAGCCGATTTCCGCCAACTGACGGGCGATGATCGGGTCATCACTGGTGTAGACCATCACGTCGAAGCCCTCCTTGACCAGCGATTCGGCGGCCTTGAGGGTTTCGATCACGTTGGGGAACAGGGTTTTCTGATCCGCCAGCACTTCCAGTTTCACCAGGTTGTGGCCATCGAGCAGCTCACGGGCCAGGCGGCAGGTGCGCACGGCCTCGACAGCGTCGTAGCAACCGGCGGTGTTCGGCAGGAAGGTGTAGCGATCCGGCGAGAGGAAATCCAGCAGGTTCGGTTCGCCCGCGTTCTGGCCGAGGTTGGTGCGGCGCACGGCGAAGGTGACGATCTCGGCACCCGAGGCCTCGATGGCCAGGCGGGTTTCTTCCATGTCACGGTACTTGCCGGTACCGACCAGCAAACGCGACTGGTAAGTACGACCGGCCAGGACGAAAGGCTTGTCGCTACGAACGATGCTCATGGGGAATCCTCTGTAGGGGTGAGGGTCTTGCAGAATTCTGTCGGCCCTTGGGCCACGCGGCTAGCCGCCGCCGATGGCGTGCACCACTTCGACATTGTCGCCGTCGTTCAACGCAGTGTCTGCGTGCTGGCTGCGCGGGACGATATCCAGATTGAGTTCGACCGCCACCCGGCGTCCGGTCAGGTCCAGACGGGTCAGCAGGGCCGCAACGGTTTCACCGTCGGGCAGTTCAAAGGATTCGCCGTTCAACTGAATGCGCATGTCGAATGCCGCCATCATTTTTTGGGGCTGGCATTCTAGCCCGATCGTGACCTAAAGGTCAGCAACAAGCGTCAAGCGGTCAGCGGCAGGCGCCAGGCGGCGAGACCCAGGCAAAGCCAGCCGGCGAGGAAGGCCAGGCCACCGAAGGGGGTGACGATGCCGAGCTTGCTGACACCCGTCAGCGTCAGCACGTACAGGCTGCCGGAGAACAGCACGATGCCGATGGCAAACGAAGCGCCGGCCCAGGTCACGAGGCGACCGGGAATCTGCGTAGCCAGCAACGCCACGCCCAGCAATGCCAGGGTATGCACCAACTGGTAGGTAACGCCGGTATGGAAAATCGCCAGGTACTCGGCGCTCAGGCGGTTTTTCAGGCCATGGGCGGCAAACGCCCCGAGACCGACACCGGTGAAGCCGAAAAAAGCGGCCAGCATCAAAAAGCCACGCAGCATGAAGAACTCCAGTCAGTCTCGATCAACAGGGTCTGTATAATGGCCCGCTCAACGGGTTCGGCCAAGCCATCTCTATGCTGCGTATCTATTTCCGCCATTTCATCAAGGCCGTGCTCTGGTTCATGGGCGGCAGCGTATTGCTGGTGCTGATTTTCCGCGTGGTACCCCCACCGGGAACGGCGCTGATGGTCGAGCGCAAGATCGAATCCTGGTTCGACGGCGAGCCCATTGACCTGCAGCGCACCTGGAAGCCATGGGAAGAGATCTCCGACGACCTGAAAGTCGCGGTGATCGCTGGCGAAGACCAGAAATTCCCCGAGCACTGGGGGTTCGACGTGAATGCGATCAAGGCGGCACTGGCCCATAACGAGCTCGGCGGTTCGATTCGCGGCGCCAGCACCCTCAGCCAGCAGGTGTCGAAAAACCTGTTCCTGTGGTCTGGCCGCAGCTGGTTGCGCAAAGGACTGGAAGCCTGGTTTACCGGGTTGATCGAGGTGTTCTGGCCCAAGCAGCGGATTCTTGAGGTGTACCTCAATAGCGTTGAGTGGGACGACGGGGTGTTTGGCGCCGAAGCGGCGGCCAGGCATCACTTTGGCGTGAGCGCTAAAGGTCTCAGTCGCCAGCAATCGAGCTTGCTGGCCGCCGTATTGCCGAACCCGCGAGTGTGGAGTGCCAGCCATCCGACCGCTTACGTGGCACGGCGTGCGGGCTGGATTCGGCGGCAGATGAGTCAGCTCGGTGGCGATAGCTATCTGGTGGGGCTCAATGATTCGCGTCGGGCACCGTGGTCACAATAGTCAATCACGATTTTCTCGGACACTGAAGATCCCCTGTGGGAGCGAGCCTGCTCGCGAAAGCGATTGTTTCATCAACACTTATAGCGACTGACCTGGCGCATTCGCGAGCAGGCTCGCTCCCACATAGGTTTTGTGTGAGGCCAGAAACAAAAAGCCCCGATCAATGATCGGGGCGTTTTTTATTGCCTTCGTGCGGGTTACGCCGCGATCGACAATTTGAGCTTGTTCATCGCGCTCTTCTCGAGCTGACGGATACGCTCGGCCGACACGTTGTACTTCTGCGCCAGGTCGTGCAGCGTGGACTTTTCTTCTGCCAGCCAGCGCTGGTAGAGGATGTCACGGCTACGGTCGTCCAGCACTTCCAGCGCTTCGTGCAGGTTGTGGTTGGAGTTGTCGCTCCAGTCGGCATCTTCCAGTTGACGGGCCGGGTCGTACCGGTGGTCTTCCAGATAGTTGGCCGGCGACTGGAAGGCGCTGTCGTCGTCGGCTTCGGCCGCCGGGTCGAAGGCCATGTCGTGACCGGTCAGGCGACTTTCCATCTCGCGCACTTCCCGAGGCTCGACACCGAGGCTTTCCGCCACGCGATGGACTTCCTCGTTGTTCAGCCAGGCCAGGCGTTTTTTCTGGCTGCGCAGGTTGAAGAACAGCTTGCGCTGGGCCTTGGTGGTCGCGACCTTGACGATCCGCCAGTTACGCAGGATGAATTCGTGGATCTCAGCCTTGATCCAGTGCACGGCAAAGGACACCAGGCGCACGCCCATTTCCGGGTTGAAGCGCTTCACGGCCTTCATCAGGCCGACGTTACCTTCCTGAATCAGGTCAGCCTGAGCCAGACCGTAGCCGGAATAGCTACGGGCGATATGTACGACAAAACGCAGGTGGGCGAGCACCATCTGCCGAGCCGCCTCAAGATCCTGCTCATAATAGAGACTCTCGGCCAGTTCACGCTCCTGCTCCGGCGTCAGCAATGGAATGCTGTTGACGGTGTGCACATAGGCCTCCAGGTTCGCACCCGGGACCAGAGCATATGCAGGCTGCAAAGAATTGGTCATACGAAAAAACCTCCCACTTACATACTCGTGCCATTGGCACTGCGAAAATTGACCGGAAACCGCAAGACAAGTTCCCTTAGAAACTGCAAGGTCAATCACGCGCAAAAAAGATTCTACTTCGGCGCCAGCTCCCTGAGATGACGTGCGACTGCAATCCATGCACCGATATAACCCAACAGCACCGCGCCAAGCAAGAGAGACAGACCGTCGGCAACCGGTACGCCGGCCAGTGCGAAATCACTGCCGTACAACCCCGCCAACCCGACCACCGCATCGTTCAGCCAGTCCAGGCCGAACGCCAATACGCCCCAGGAAAGAATCCCCGCACCGAAACCATACAGCGCCCCCATATAGAGAAAGGGCCGGCGCACATAGCTGTCAGTGCCGCCCACGAGTTTAATCACTTCTATCTCTGTGCGGCGGTTTTCAATATGAAGACGAATGGTATTGCCTATCACCAAAAGTAATGCAGAAACCAGAAGCACGGTCAGGCCGAAGACAAATCGGTCACCCAGCTTGAGGATGGCTGCCAGACGCTCGACCCAGACTAGATCAAGCTGCGCCTGTTGTACCTTGGGCAGTTCGGAAAGTTTTTGTCTTAATGCTTCAAGGGCCGGCTTGTCGACTTCAGTCGGCGTTACCAGCACCACACCAGGCAGCGGGTTTTCCGGCAGTTCCTTGAGCGCTTCGCCCAGGCCCGACTGTTGCTGGAACTCCTCCAGCGCCTGATCCCGACCGACGTATTCAGCATCGGCCACCCCAGGGATGCCCTTGATCTGTTCGCGCAACGCCTCGCCATCCGTCGGGCTGGCCTCGAGTTGCAGGTACAGGGAAATCTGCGCCGCACGCTGCCAGGAACCGCCTAGGCGTTCGACGTTACTTAGCAAAAGTGACAGGCCCATGGGCAAACTCAAGGCCACTGCCATCACCATGCAGGTGAAAAAGCTGCCGATGGGCTGCTTGCCCAGGCGGCGCAAGCTGTCCAGCAGGCTGGCGCGATGGCTTTCGATCCAGGCGCGCAACAGCGTGGCGAAATCCGGACCATCATCGTCGTCGTGTTTTTTCTTCTGCGGTTGCGGGTCGGCAGCCTTGGGGGCCACGCGCTCGGAAACCTTTGGACTGCGAGTAGCACTCATTCGCCGGCCTCCCCATCGCCGATCAATCGGCCGCGTTGCAGCGTCAGCATGCGATGGCGCATGCGCGCGATCAGCGCCAGGTCGTGGCTGGCGATCAGCACACTGGTACCCAGGCGATTGATGTCTTCGAACACACCCATGATTTCCGCCGCCAGGCGCGGGTCGAGGTTACCGGTCGGTTCGTCCGCCAGCAGCAGCGCCGGGCGGTGAACGATGGCGCGGGCGATGCCGACGCGTTGTTGCTGGCCGGTGGACAAGTCGCCGGGATACAGATCGGTCTTGTCCGACAGCGCCACGCGCTCCAGGGCCGAGTCCACGCGCTTGGCAATTTCGGCCTTGGACAGACCGAGGATCTGCAATGGAAGCGCCACGTTGTTGAACACCGTGCGATCGAACAGCAACTGGTGGTTCTGGAACACCACACCGATCTGCCGGCGCAGGAATGGAATCTGTGCGTTGCTGATGGTGCTCAGGTCTTGCCCGGCCAGCAGCAGCTTGCCACTGGTCGGGCGCTCCATGGCCAGCAACAGCCGCAACAAGGTGCTCTTGCCGGCGCCGGAATGACCTGTAACAAACAAAAATTCGCCCCGACGGACTCGAAAGCTCAGCTCATGCAAGCCGACGTGACCGTTCGGGTAGCGTTTACCGACCTGTTCGAAACGAATCATGAACGCTCCCGCTCGGCAAACAGTGCCTGGACAAAGGGTTCAGCTTCAAAAGTGCGCAAATCGTCGATGCCTTCACCGACGCCGATGTAGCGGATCGGCAGGCCAAACTGCTTGGCCAGGGCGAAAATCACCCCGCCCTTGGCGGTCCCGTCGAGCTTGGTCAGCGCCAGGCCGGTCAGTTCGACGGTCTGGTTGAATTGCTTGGCCTGGTTGATGGCGTTCTGGCCGGTGCCGGCATCGAGTACCAGCAACACCTCGTGCGGCGCGTCGGCATCGAGCTTGCCGATCACCCGGCGAACCTTTTTCAGTTCTTCCATCAGGTTGTCTTTGGTGTGCAGGCGACCGGCGGTGTCGGCGATCAGCACATCGATGCCACGGGCCTTGGCGGCCTGCACGGCGTCGAAGATCACCGAAGCCGAGTCGGCCCCGGTGTGCTGGGCGATGACCGGAATCTTGTTGCGCTCGCCCCAGACCTGCAATTGCTCGACCGCGGCAGCACGGAAGGTGTCGCCGGCGGCAAGCATGACTTTCTTGCCTTCCAGCTGCAGCTTCTTCGCCAGTTTGCCAATGGTGGTGGTTTTACCGGCACCGTTGACACCCACCACAAGGATCACGAAAGGCTTGTTCTGCGAAGTGATTTTCAGCGGCTGCTCGACGGGCTTGAGCATGGCCGCCAGCTCGGCTTGCAGGGATTTGTACAGCGCATCGGCATCGGCCAGTTCTTTGCGCGCCACCTTCTGGGTCAGGCGCTGGATGATCACCGAAGTGGCCTCCACACCGACATCGGCGGTCAGCAGGCGGGTTTCGAGGTCATCGAGCAGCTCGTCATCGATGGCTTTCCTGCCCAGGAACAGGCTGGCCATGCCTTCGCCGATGCTGGCACTGGTCTTGGACAGGCCTTGCTTGAGGCGGGCGAAGAACCCGGCCTTGGTTTCTTCGGTGCGTACCGGCTCGACTGGAACTTCGACGGGCGCTGCGGCAACAGGAGTAATAACAGGTGCAGGTGCAGGTGCAGGTGCAGGTGCAGGCTCTGGCGCTTGAGCAATCGGCGCAACCGGCGCAACCGGCGCAACCGGCGCAACCGGCGGCACGAATGCAGCGACCGCGGGGCTTGGCGCAACCTCGACGACAGGCGCTACGAGCGGCTCAACGACGGGAGCCTGAACCGGCTCAGGCACAGATACCGTCTGCACCGGAATCGGCGGTGTCACGTGCGGTGCCAGGTCATCAACGACCAGCGCCACCGGCTCTTCCGCCACCGGCAAGGTCAACCAGGGCTCGGCGACCGGGGTCAGTGGCAATTCGGCGACGATTTCAGGCGCCGTCTCGACGACCGGTTGCAGCACCGGCTCGGCGATCGGCAACACAACCGGCGCAGGTTCGGCAGCATTTACTACCGGCGCGGGCGTTGGCTCAGGAAGTGGTTGTGGCTGTTCGACGACGGGTTCCTGCGGCTTTTTGCGCAGCCATCCGAACAGGCTTTTCTTTTCGCCAGCCGCAGCTGGGGTCTTCTTGTCGTCGTTGGAACCAAACATGGGGGACGGCTATCTCACGGTAGCGACGCGCCAACGGGCGCCCCGGCAAATGAATATTCGATGCAGAACAGACTGCGATTGACCCAGCTTGTTCATGCGCAACATTTTGTCGAGGTGCAAAAGGCACCCTGCAAAAACGATTTCACTAAGGACTGATGGCGGAAAATCGGCGAAAAAGCTGAGTTTAGTTGATAAATCACAGCTTACTGCCGCAAACCCAAACAACCTGATCAAACGCCAAGGCCTGATAGGCGTGGCCGCCAGTAAAACGGATCAGTATCCTAGCACCCTCTCGCCCGCTGACGCTAAGAACAAGCAGGCAGCCCCAAAGGTTTAAAAACGAATGAATGCCCTAGCCCGCCGCGCTGCAGGCCTGCTGCTCAGCACAGTTTGCCTGCCCCTTTCGGCCCTGGCGGCCGACCCGCAACCGACCCACGAATTCACCCTCGACAACGGCTTGAAGGTCGTCGTGCGCGAAGACCATCGCGCGCCAGTGGTGGTTTCCCAGGTCTGGTACAAGGTTGGCTCCAGCTATGAGACGCCGGGCCAGACCGGCCTGTCCCATGCCCTGGAGCACATGATGTTCAAGGGCAGCGAGAAAGTCGGCCCTGGCGAAGCGTCGCTGATCCTGCGCGACCTCGGCGCCGAAGAAAACGCCTTCACCAGCGACGACTTCACGGCGTATTACCAGGTCCTGGCCCGCGACCGCCTGGGTGTGGCCTTCGAACTGGAAGCCGACCGCATGGCCAGCCTGCGCCTGCCGCCCGACGAGTTCGCCCGCGAGATCGAAGTCATCAAGGAAGAACGGCGCATGCGCACCGATGACAAACCCATGTCCAAGGCCTACGAGCGTTTCAAGGCCATGGCTTACCCGGCTAGCGGCTATCACACGCCGACCATTGGCTGGATGGCCGACCTGGACCGGATGAAAGTCGAAGAGCTGCGTCACTGGTACCAATCCTGGTACGTGCCGAACAACGCCACGCTGGTGGTGGTCGGCGACGTGACGCCGGACGAGGTCAAGACCCTGGCCCAGCGCTACTTCGGCCCGATCGCCAGGCGTGAGGTACCGGCGGCGAAGATTCCGCTGGAACTGGCCGAGCCCGGCGAACGCCAGATCACCCTGCATGTGAAGACCCAATTGCCCAGCCTGATGCTGGCCTTCAACGTGCCGAGCATCGCGACCGCCGAAGACAAGCGCCTGGTCAACGCCTTGCGTCTGATCTCGGCCCTGCTTGACGGCGGCTACAGCGGACGCATCCCGACGCAACTGGAGCGCGGCGAAGAGCTGGTGTCCGGCGGTTCGTCGAGTTACGACGCCTACACCCGTGGCGACAGCCTGTTCACCCTGTCGGCAACGCCCAACAGCCAGAAGAAAAAGACCATCGCCCAGGCCGAAGCCGGTTTGTGGAAGCTGCTTGAACAACTGAAAACCACCGCGCCGACCACCGAAGAGCTGGAACGCGTACGGGCACAGGTCATCGCCGGCCTGGTTTTCGAGCGCGACTCGATCACCAGCCAGGCCACCGCCATCGGCCAACTGGAGACCGTCGGCCTGTCGTGGAAGCTGATGGACACCGAGCTCGCCGAGCTGGAAAGCGTGACACCGCAAGATATCCAGAACGCCGCCAAGCTGTATTTCACCCGCGAACGTCTCAGCGTCGCCCATGTTCTGCCGGAGGAGACGACTCATGAGTGAACATAAAAAACCGCGCCTGGCCCTGCTCAGCCTGATCGCAGTCGCCCTGATCGGCTCTGCTGCATTCTATTTCTCCAAATCCAATGATTCGGTTGCCAGCGAAGCGCTGGACAAGGCCAAGGCCAGCCAGAAGCTGCAATCGCTGACCGAGCTCAACGGCAAGGCGCCAAGCCACCGCAAACTCGACGTACAGACCTGGAGCACCGCCGAAGGCGCCAAGGTGTTGTTCGTCGAAGCCCGTGAGCTGCCGATGTTCGACATGCGCCTGATCTTTGCCGCCGGCAGCAGCCAGGACGGTAACGCACCGGGCCTGGCGCTGTTGACCAACGCCATGCTCAACGAAGGCGTGGCCGGCAAGGATGTCAGCGCCATCGCCCAGGGTTTCGAAGGCCTGGGGGCTGATTTCGGCAACGGCGCCTACAAAGACATGGCGGTGGCGTCCCTGCGCAGCCTCAGCGCCGCGGACAAGCGCGAACCGGCGTTGAAGCTGTTCGCCGAAGTCGTCGGCAAACCGACCTTCCCCGCCGACTCGTTTACCCGCATCAAGAACCAGATGCTCGCTGGCTTCGAATACCAGAAACAGAACCCCGGCAAACTCGCCAGCCTCGAATTGATGAATCGCCTGTACGGCGATCATCCGTACGCGCACGCCAGCGATGGCACGGCGCAAACCGTTCCGGCCGTCACCCTCGCGCAACTGCGCGGGTTCCACCAGAAAGCCTATGCCGCGGGCAACGTGGTGATCGCGCTGGTCGGCGACCTATCTCGCGCCGAAGCCGAAGCCATTGCCGCCCAGGTCAGCGCCGCCTTGCCCAAAGGCCCGGCCCTGCCGAAGATCGAGCAACCCGCCGAACCCAAGGCCAGCATCGGCCACATCGAGTTCCCGTCCAAGCAAACCAACCTGATGCTCGCGCAACTGGGCATTGACCGTGACGATCCGGATTACGCCGCACTGTCCATGGGCAACCAGATCCTCGGCGGTGGTGGTTTCGGCACGCGACTGATGAGCGAAGTGCGCGAGAAGCGCGGCCTGGCGTATGGTGTGTACTCTGGTTTCAGCCCGATGCAGGTACGCGGCCCGTTCATGATCAACCTGCAGACCCGCGCCGAAATGAGCGAAGGAACCCTGAAACTGGTGCAGGATGTGCTCGCCGACTACCTCAAGACCGGCCCGACCGAAAAAGAACTCGACGACGCCAAGCGCGAACTGGCCGGCAGCTTCCCGCTGTCCACCGCCAGCAACGCCGATATCGTCGGCCAGCTGGGTGCGATCGGCTTCTACGACTTGCCGCTCAATCACCTGGAAGACTTCATGCAACAGTCGCAGAGCCTGACCGTCGAGCAGGTCAAGGCGGCCATGAACAAACACCTGAGCACGGACAAACTGGTCATCGTCAGCGCTGGCCCGACCGTGCCGCAAAAGCCGTTACCGGCCCCAACTGATAAACCCGCCGAGCAACCGCTCGGGGTTCCGGAGCATTAATGGCCACTTCTCGCCCGAAAAAACCTGTCCACAACGTGCATAACGGTGTGAACCAGCTGCGCATCATCGGCGGCGAATGGCGCAGCCGCAAACTGAGCTTCCCCGACGCTCCGGGCCTGCGCCCGACGCCGGACCGAGTGCGTGAAACCCTGTTCAACTGGCTCGCACCCTACGTCCCGGGCGCCAAGGTGTTCGATCCGTTCGCCGGTAGCGGCGCGCTGTTCCTCGAGGCACTCTCCCGTGGCGCCGCGATGGGACAGGCGCTGGACGCCAGCAGCCTTGCGGTATCGAGCATCAAGGAGCACCTGGGTACCCTGCGTTGCACCACCGGCCAGATTCAAACGGCCGACGCCTTGCGCTACCTGGAAACCCAGGCCGCCGTGGCCTACGACCTGGTGTTCCTCGACCCGCCGTTCAACCAGAACCTGCTGCCGACCGTTTGCGCCCTGCTTGAAGAGCGCCAGTGGCTGGCGGATGACGCCTGGGTCTACACCGAAAGCGAAAACGCACCCTCGACCCTCGGCCTGCCAGGGAACTGGCGCCTGCACCGGGAGCAAAAATCCGGACGGGTCTATTATTCATTGTGGCAACGTATGGCAGAGATCGCCGGTTAACCGTCCGGCCTGAACAAGGCGCGCGCCGCAATGCAGGCGTGCGCCACTGCATAGAGACCCATCGTGTTCCATCCGCCAGAACGCTTCACCCCGGCCTTCGGCCTCGGCAATCCGCACTTGCAGACCTTGTGGGGCCCGCTGTGGCGCAAAACCACCCACCTGCAACGCGAGCGCGAACGCCTGTGGCTGGAGGATGGCGACTTCCTCGACCTCGACTGGCATGGCCCGCACACCGCCGATGCGCCTTTGGTCCTGGTGTTGCACGGACTCACCGGCTCGTCGAATTCACCTTACGTTGCCGGGATACAGAAAGCGCTGGGCGACCAGGGCTGGGCCAGTGTCGCGCTGAACTGGCGTGGCTGCTCCGGCGAACCCAATCTGTTGCCGCGCAGCTACCATTCCGGTGCCAGTGAAGACCTGGCCGAAACCATCAGGCACCTGCGGGCAAAGCGTCCTCTCGCGCCGTTGTATGCCGTGGGTTATTCCCTGGGCGGCAACGTGCTGCTCAAGCATCTGGGCGAAACCGGCAGCGCCAGCGGCGTGCTCGGTGCGGTGGCGGTGTCGGTGCCGTTCCGCCTGGACCAGTGCGCCGACCGCATCGGCCAGGGTTTCTCCAAGGTCTATCAGGCGCATTTCATGCGCGAGATGCTGGCCTACATCAAGAACAAGCAACGGCAGTTTCAGCATGACGGCCGCGAAGAAGGCCTCGCGACCCTTGCGGCCCTCGGCTCGCTGGAAAACATGCGCACGTTCTGGGATTTCGATGGCCGGGTGACCGCGCCGCTCAATGGTTTCGCCGATGCCCACGACTACTATCGCCGCGCATCGAGCCGCTACTTCCTCGGCGAGATCTGCACGCCGACCCTGATTATCCACGCCGCCGATGACCCCTTCGTCTTTCCCCACAGCCTGCCGCACGCCGACGAGTTGTCAGCCTGCACGCAATTCGAATTGCAGGCCCGAGGCGGGCATGTCGGCTTCGTCGATGGCACCTTCCGCCAACCAGGGTACTACCTGGAGCGACGCATCCCGCAGTGGCTGGCCAACATGGGTCGCGGATAAGCTATGGATAACGCCCAGGGCGAGTCCATCCACTTCTGGCAAACGCCGCCGCTGGCCGGGGTCGAGCTGTTGTCGGCACGCTACATCGAGCACCGTTTCGCCCCCCATGTGCATGACGGCTATGTGATCGGCATGATCATGGCCGGCGCCCAGCGTTACCGTTACCGCGGTGCCGAGCATCTGGCCGGCAGCGGCACATTGGTGCTGATCAACCCTGATGAGCTGCACACCGGCCACAAGGGCACGGAGGACGGCTGGCTGTACCGGGCGTTCTATCCCGACAGCGGGCAGATTCTTTCACTGCTGGCCGAGCTGGAACTGCCGACCCATCACCTGCCGGCGTTTGGCGCCACGCTGTATCGCGACCAGGATCTGGTGAACGGCTTCTGTCAGTTGCATCGTTTGCTGGAAAGCCCGGCCACCGCACTGCAGCAACAAACCGCCTGGCGGGAACTGATGCTGTCCCTGCTGCAACGTCATGCGGCGGTGCCGGTTGCCGGCAAACCGGGCAAGGAGCACCGGGCGGTGACATTGGCCAAGGACCTGCTGCACACGCAACTGGCGGCGCCTCCTTCGCTTGAAGAACTGGCAGCGGCAGTGAACCTGTCGCCCTTCCACTTCGCCCGGGTATTCCGCCGCGCCACCGGCATGCCGCCGCACACCTGGCTGATGCAACAGCGCATCGCCCGGGCGCGGGCGTTGTTGCAGGGCGGCTGTTTGCCGCTGGACGTCGCGACGCAACTGGGGTTTGCCGACCAGAGTCACTTGAGTCGGCAATTCAAGCAGGTGTATGGGGTTGGGCCTGGGGCGTATCGCAGCGCGCGCCTTTATTAACGCTCAAGAAAACCAGTTACCCCTGTGGGAGCAAGCCTGCTCGCGAAAGCGGTGTGTCAATCAACTTATCAGTCGGCAGATATTCCGCTTTCGCGAGCAGGCTCGCTCCCACAGGGGGTGTAGGGCTTATTCGCCGGTGGCAACGCCCCGCGCCGGATCATTGATCCACTCACTCCACGACCCGGCATACAGCGCCCCCAACGGATAACCCGCCAGGCACAGGGCGAACAGGTTATGGCACGCCGTCACGCCAGAACCGCAATACGCCACCAGATCGGCCGGCGAACGCCCGTCGAGCTTCGCGGCAAACCGCTGCTTGAGCTGATCGGCTGGCAGGAAACGCCCGTCGCTGCCCAGGTTGTCGGTGAAGGCCGCACATTGCGCACCGGGGATGTGCCCGGCAATCGGGTCGATCGGTTCGACTTCGCCCTTGAAGCGCGGCAAGGCACGGGCATCGAGCAAGGTCAGCGTGGGCTGGGCCAGTCGCTCCTGCAACTGCTCGGCGTTGAGGATCAGCGCGTTGTCCGGCACGCCGGTAAATGTGCCGCGACCGGTCGACGGTGGATCAAGGCTCAGGGGCAGGCCCGCCGCGTGCCAAGCCTTGAGCCCGCCATCGAGGATGAACACGCCGTCACGCTTGCCCAGCCAGGCCAGCAGCCACCAGGCCCGCGCCGCAAAGGCACCCGGACCGTCGTCATACAAAACCACTTCGCTGTCGGCGTTGATGCCAAAGGTTTGCAGGCGTTCGATCAGGTCCGCCGGCTCGGGCAATGGATGACGCCCGGTCACGCCCTTGACCACTTTGCCACTCAGGTCGCGCTCGAGATCGGCAAAAGACGAGCCGCCGATGTGCCCTTGTGCGTAGCTGCGCTGGCCGTAATCCGGGTCTTCGAGAGCAAAACGACAATCAAGAATCACCAACCCCGGCTGGTCCTTTTTCAGGTCCAGTGCTTGCGGGCTGATCAGTTGCGCAATGGGCATAACGGGCTCCTGTGATGGGCAGTTTTCGATCCTGCTGAATTGGTTATTTCATACTTCTTCCAATGCCTGGGCCAACGGCACGTAAAACTCTTCAAACAGCGCATCAACCGCGTCACGCGCCTGATCCGTGACGAAACCCGCCTCCAGCACCAGTACCTGGTACACGCCGCGCTTGATGGCTTGCTCGCTGAGGTGGCTGGAGTTTTCCCGCGTGGTGCACAAAAAGCGCACCCAGGAGGTGAGGATGATCCAGGCATTGATCGTCAGGGACTCGATTTGCACCCGATCCATCTTCAGGATGCCGGCGGCGACAAAACCTTCGTAAATGGCGGCGCCCTGGATCACGCAGCGCTGGGAAAAGCGCCGGTAGCGGGCCGCCAGTTCCGGGTCACTGTCGAGCAAGTGCTCCAGGTCCCGGTGCAGGAACCGGTAGCGCCACATGGCTGACAGCAGCTCCTTGAGGTAGAAGCGCTTGTCTTCCACCGTGGCGGCGCGCCCCTGTGGCGGGCGCAGGAAGCTGTCCACCAAGCTCTCATACTCGCTGAACAGCACGGCGATGATCGCCTGCTTGTTCGGGAAGTGGTAGTACAGGTTGCCCGGAGAAATCTCCATGTGGGCGGCGATGTGGTTGGTGCTGATGCTGCGCTCGCCCTGCTGGTTGAACAGCTCCAGGCTGTTCTGCACGATGCGCTCGCTGGTTTTTATCCTGGGGGCCATGGCTTGAGCTTAAATTCAGAGTGCGTTGAGGGGCATCTTACGGCCTATCCGCGAGCGATAAAACAAAGCGGTGCCGAGGATGGT
This sequence comes from Pseudomonas sp. SbOxS1, assembly GCF_013416725.1. NCBI lineage: Bacteria > Pseudomonadati > Pseudomonadota > Gammaproteobacteria > Pseudomonadales > Pseudomonadaceae > Pseudomonas > Pseudomonas sp. SbOxS1. The sequence continues at coordinate 451,575 of NZ_JAAVXC010000002.1, read as the reverse complement.
ATTTGACTTTTTAGAGTATAGACTCTAAAAATGCGCTTACTACAATAAATCCGGAGCCGACCATGACTGCTGACATTTCCTACCTGCAAAACCTCCAGCAGCCACTGGAAGAGCTCAAGACCCTGTTCGACACACAGCGCGCGGCCTATGCCGCCAACCCGATGCCTCCCGCGGCCCAGCGCCAACAATGGCTCAAGGCGCTAAGGGATTTGCTGGACAACGAACGCCAGGCCCTGATCGATGCGATCAGCCAGGACTTCAGCAACCGCAGCGCCGATGAAACCCTGCTCGCCGAACTGATGCCCAGCCTGCAAGGGATTCATCACGCCAGCCGCCACCTCAAGGGCTGGATGCGCCCCTCGCGGCGCAAGGTCGGTGTCGCGTTCCAGCCGGCTTCGGCGAAGGTGGTCTACCAGCCACTGGGCGTGGTCGGGGTGATCGTGCCGTGGAACTATCCGCTGTACCTGGCCATCGGGCCCTTGGTCGGCGCGTTATCGGCGGGTAACCGAGTGATGCTCAAACTCAGCGAATCGACCCCGGCCACCGGTTTGCTGCTCAAGGCGTTGTTCGCGCGAATCTTCCCGGAAGACTTGGTTTGCGTGGTGCTGGGCGAAGCTGATATCGGCGTGGCATTTTCACGACTGCCTTTCGATCACCTGCTGTTCACTGGCGCCACCAGCATCGGCAAACACGTGATGCGCGCAGCAGCGGAAAACCTGACGCCGGTCACGCTGGAACTGGGTGGCAAGTCCCCGGCCATTGTTTCCCATGACGTACCGCTCAAGGATGCCGCCGAACGTATCGCTTTCGGCAAGACCCTCAATGCTGGCCAGACCTGCGTGGCCCCGGATTACGTGCTGGTGCCGGAAGATCGCGTGGGCGCGTTCGTGGAAGCCTATCGACAGGCGGTTCGTGGCTTTTATCCGACCCTCGCCGACAACCCGGACTACACCGCGATCATCAATGACCGGCAACTGGCGCGACTCAAGGGCTATGTCAGCGACGCCACCAGCAAGGGCGCGCTGCTGATTCCATTGTTCGAGCAAGGCCAGGGACGCCGCATGGCGCATAGCCTGCTGCTCAACGTCAGCGACGAGATGACGGTGATGCAGGACGAAATCTTCGGCCCGTTGTTGCCGATCGTGCCGTACAAGCATCTGGACCAGGCGTTTGCCTACATCAACCAGCGGCCTCGCCCACTGGCGCTGTACTACTTCGGCTACGACAAGCGCGAGCAAAACCGCGTGCTCAACGAGACCCACTCCGGAGGCGTGTGCCTCAACGACACCCTGCTGCACGTGGCCCAGGATGACATGCCGTTCGGCGGCATCGGCCCTTCGGGCATGGGCCATTACCACGGCTACGAAGGCTTCCTGACCTTCAGCAAGGCCAAGGGTGTGCTGATCAAGCAAAGGTTCAACGCGGCAAAACTGATCTACCCGCCCTATGGCAAAGCCATTCAGAAACTGATCCAGAAGCTGTTTATCCGCTAACGATGACCACCGCCGGGTAATAACAACAATGCACCCAAGCCTGTCCGAAACACCCGCGCTGTCACGGCGCGGCCTGCTTAAATTCAGCCTCGGCGCCAGCGCCTTTCTTGCCACCGCCGGGTTGGGGGCCAGCCTCGGCGGCTGCTCGTCGAGCGTACCTGCCAGTGGTTTCACGGCGCTGCGCAGCGGCGACCTGCAGTTTCTGCGCGCCCTTGTGCCAGTGATGCTGGACGGTGCTGTAACGGCCGCCAGCATGCCCGAGGCTGTCGAAGGCACCTTGAAAAGCCTCGACTACAACCTCGATCACCTGTCGCCGGAAATGCTCAAGCTCACCCGGCAATTGTTCGATGTGCTGGGCATGGCCGTGACCCGCGGGCCGCTGACCGGGATCTGGGGCAGCTGGGAAAACGCCGGCGCCGAGGATATCTGGCACTTCCTCGATCGCTGGGAAAACAGCTCGTTGAGCCTGCTGCGCATGGGGCACAGCTCATTGCTGCAGCTGGTGATGATGGCCTGGTACGGGCGTAAGGAGTCATGGGCGCATTGCGGGTATCCGGGGCCGCCAACGGTTTGAGACCGCGTCGCTCCCTTCGCGAGCAGGCTCGCTCCCACAGAGATCGCGTACCCCTTGTGGGAGCGAGCCTGCTCGCGAAGGCGCCAGCCGCTTCACCACCTCATCCAACAATAAAAAGAGAATCCAAAGATGCCCGTACCCGACCCGTTCCGCGAAGGCATGGCCCGAGGCTGGAAAACCCATGACGGCTCGCAACTGACCCAGGACCTGACCCTCGAAGCGGATGTGGCGATCATCGGCAGCGGCGCCGGTGGCGGGACCACCGCCGAAATCCTCAGTGCGGCCGGCTACAAGGTGCTGCTGATCGAGGAAGGCCCACTCAAGACCAGCAGCGACTTCAAGTTGCTCGAAGACCAGGCCTACGCCAGCCTCTACCAGGAAGGCATCGGCCGCATGAGCAAGGACGGCGCGATCACCATCCTCCAGGGCCGGGCGGTGGGCGGTACCACGCTGATCAACTGGACCTCCAGCTTCCGCACGCCAGAACCAACCCTGGAACACTGGGCCAGGGAACACGACGTGAAGGGCCACTCCGCTGCTGAAATGGCGCCCTGGTTCGAGAAAATGGAACAGCGCCTGGGGGTCGCTCCATGGATGGTGCCGCCCAATGCCAACAACGATGTGATCCGCAAGGGCTGCGAAAAGCTCGGTTACAGCTGGCATGTCATCCCGCGCAATGTGCGCGGCTGCTGGAACCTCGGCTACTGCGGCATGGGCTGCCCGACCAACGCCAAGCAATCGATGATGGTCACGACCATTCCGGCCACCCTGGAAAACGGCGGCGAGCTGCTGTATCTGGCCCGCGCCGAAAAACTCATCATCAGCGGCGACACCGTCACCGGGTTGCACTGCGTGGCGATGGACGAGCGCTGCGTGGAGCCCACCGGGCGCAGTATCAAGGTCAAGGCCAGGCATTACGTGCTGGCCGGCGGCGGTATCAACAGTCCGGCGCTGCTGTTGCGCTCCGACGCGCCCGATCCGCACAAGCGGCTGGGTACACGAACCTTCCTGCATCTGGTGAACATGTCCGCCGGCTTGTTCGACGAGGTCATCAACCCATTCTACGGCGCGCCACAGTCGATCTACTCCGACTATTTCCAATGGCAGGATGGCACCGCAGGCAAAATTGGCTACAAACTGGAAGTCCCGCCGCTGCACCCGGCGCTGGCTGCCACCCTACTAGGCGGCTTCGGCCAGGAAAGCGCCCGGCACATGGCCGACCTGCCGCACACCCACGCCATGCTGGCGCTGCTGCGCGACGGCTTCCACCCGGACAGCCCCGGTGGCAGCGTTCAACTGCGCAATGACGGTACCCCGGTGCTCGACTACCAGGTTTCACCCTACGTCTGGGACGGTTTGCGCCGGGCCTTCCACAGCATGGCCGAGATCCAGTTCGCTGGGGGTGCCAGGGCCGTGATGCCCATGCACGCCGATGCTCGCTACGTTAAAACCCTAAGCGAAGCGCGTACGCTGATCGACGGGCTCAACCTGGCGCTGTACCGCACGCGTTTGGGCAGCGCCCATGTGATGGGCGGTTGCAGCATGGGTGAAGACCCGAAAAATGCCGTCGCCGACAGCCTTGGCCGGCATCATCAACTGGGCAATCTGTCGATCCATGACGGCTCGCTGTTCCCCACCAGCATCGGTGCAAACCCGCAGTTGTCGGTCTATGGCCTGACGGCGCAACTGGCGACTTCCCTGGCCGAACGTTTAAAAAACCCATGAAAAAAGTGATTATTCCCATCGTCTATAGTGCTTTCTTACCCAACAGGCGACTTGGCCGACCGGTTTGGCTGCGATACCATCCGAATCCCCAACGCACTCCCGCCAGGACGACGCGATGAACCGAGTGTTGTACCCAGGTACCTTCGACCCTATTACCAAGGGCCATGGCGATCTGGTCGAACGCGCCTCGCGCCTGTTCGACCACGTGATCATTGCCGTTGCCGCCAGCCCGAAGAAAAACCCGTTGTTCCCCCTGGAACAGCGTGTGGAGCTGGCCCGCGAAGTCACCAAGCATCTGCCGAACGTTGAAGTCGTAGGCTTCTCGACGCTGTTGGCGCATTTTGCCAAAGAGACGAACGCCAACGTGTTCCTGCGTGGCTTGCGCGCTGTGTCGGACTTCGAATACGAATTCCAGCTGGCCAACATGAACCGCCAGCTGGCCCCGGATGTGGAAAGCCTGTTCCTTACCCCGTCCGAGCGTTATTCGTTCATCTCCTCGACGCTGGTTCGTGAAATCGCAGCCTTGGGCGGCGATATCACCAAGTTCGTGCACCCGATCGTGGCGGACGCCCTGACACTTCGATTCAAGAAGTAGACCCGGACTGTAGGAGCTGGCTTGCCAGCGAACAAGGCCACGCGGTGCACCTGACGCACCGCCTGCGCCTGCACGCTGGCTCCTACAGCTGCAATGCGGCACAATTAGCGCATTGATTTATTGCGCCCGGGCCTGCCGCCCCGGCTGGAGTTAGCATGTCCCTGATCATCACCGACGATTGCATCAACTGCGACGTCTGCGAACCCGAGTGCCCCAACGCCGCCATTTCCCAGGGCGAAGAAATCTACGTGATCGACCCGAACCTGTGCACCCAGTGCGTCGGCCACTACGATGAACCGCAGTGCCAGCAGGTCTGCCCGGTGGATTGCATTCCTCTGGACGAAGCCCATCCAGAGACTGAAGAGCAGTTGATGGAGAAGTACCGGAAGATTACCGGGAAGGCTTGAAGTCCTGCGCTGCCTGCTCCGACGCCATCGCGAGCAGGCTCGCTCCCACAGGGGATTTGTGAACTGTCAGCTCTGGCAGCGCGGGCAAAAGACGCTGGCGCGCTGCCCCAGCTTCACTTCCCGCAGGCCCGTGCCACAGACTTTGCAGTGCTCACCGCCGCGACCGTACACGAACAGTTCCTGCTGAAAATAACCCGGCTGCCCGTCCCCGCCGATAAAGTCGCGCAGCGTGGTGCCGCCGCGCTCGATGGCGGCCGCCAGGATGCGTTTGATCTCGATCGCCAGCTTCAGATACCGCGCCCGGGAAATGCTCTTGGCTTCACGGCGCGGGTCGATACCGGCGGCGAACAGCGCTTCGGTCGCATAGATATTGCCGACACCCACCACCACCGCGTTGTCCATGATGAACGGCTTGACTGCCATCGAGCGCCCGCGTGACTGCTGGAACAGCCGCTCGCCATCGAACAGGTCGGTCAACGGCTCCGGCCCCAGGCGAATCAACAGCTCATGATTGAGCGGATCGAGGCTCCACAGCATCGCACCGAACCGCCGCGGGTCGGTGTAGCGCAAGGCCAGGCCCGACTCCAGCTCGATATCCACATGCTCATGCTTGGCTGCCGGCAGGCCGGCTTCCACCAGGCGCAAATTCCCCGACATGCCCAAATGACTGATCAAGGTGCCGACCTCGGCATTGATCAACAGGTACTTGGCGCGCCGCTCCACCAGCACGATGCGCTGACCGGACAAGCGCACATCGAGGTCTTCGGGGATCGGCCAGCGCAGGCGGCGATCGCGCACGATCACCCGGCTGACGCGCTGGCCTTCCAGGTACGGCGCAATCCCGCGGCGGGTGGTTTCGACTTCTGGCAGTTCAGGCATGGTGCTCTCGGATCAGGCGCTCGGTGAGAAGAGGTTCGCCGTTCAGCGGTGAGTGCCGAGGTCGCGAATCGTTTGCTTCAGGGTTTCGAAATCGTAATCCGAGAGGCCAACGTAATCGAGCACCAAATGCCCGATGCTGTTCCACTCGTGGTCTTCGGCCTGGTTGCCCAGCACCCGGTAGGACGCACAAATGTGCTCGGCCATTTTCAGGATCGCCAACAGGTTCTTCAGGGCGCTGTTGCGTGACGACTCGTCGGTGAATATCGCCAGGGCATTGTGATGATTGGCAATCGCGGCAGACACGTGATCCGGCAGGCGCCAGGACTTGGCCGTGTAGTACCCGACCACTGCGTGGTTGGTGTTGAATGTCCGGTTCTCGGTGTCCACCACCCGGCAATCGGGACCGGCGTTGGCATAGGCCTGTTCCAGCACGCTCATGTAGTTGGGGAACCGCTGCAGCATCAGCGGCACGCCGCAGTCGTGGAACAGGCCCAGGGCATAGGCTTCATCGCCGGCCTGGGCGCCGATGCGCTTGGCCAGGGTCAGGCAGGTCATCGCCACGTCCTGGGCGGTGTCCCAGAACCGGTTCAAGGTGACGATGGTGTCATCGTTCATCTCGCCCTTGATCGACTGCGCATTGATCAGGTTGATGATCGAACGACTGCCCAGCAGATTCACGGCGCGCTGGATCGAGGCGATCTTGTTGCTCAGGCCGTAATACGGCGAGTTGACGATTTTCAGCAGGGAGCCAGAGAGGCCCGGGTCCTGGGAAATCAGCTTCGCGATCACGTCCAGATCCGGGTCGGGCATGTACTGCTCCATCTGCAGATCCACCATGATCTGCGGTTGGGCCGGCACACTGATGCCTTGCAAGGATTGCTGGATTTGTTCGGCGGTAAGCTCTTGGGACATAAGTACACACTCTGGGTCAGGCGCAGATTCTAACTTTTCTGAATTGGATCCGACACCTTGGCCGGCGCACCGATTGAAGTTTCATCCGATCCTGGCCTGACTCAACCGCATGTCCATCCACCGCGCCGCGGCCTTGTGCAACACGGTATACTCCCGCTCTTTTTTCCGGAGCGACGTCATGTCCCTGCCTAGCCTGCGCCTCAAAGCCAACGCCGACCGTCGCCTGCGCAACGGTCACCTGTGGGTCTACAGCAACGAAATCGACGTGGCTGCCACCCCGTTGCACGGCTTCAAGGCCGGCGACCAGGCGATCCTCGAAGCCGCCGGCGGCAAGCCGCTGGGCATCGTTGCGATGAGCCCGAACAACCTGATTTGCGCGCGCCTGCTGTCGCGCGACATCAAGCTGCCCCTCGACAAGTCGCTGCTGGTGCATCGCCTGAACGTGGCCCTGTCGTTGCGCGATCGTCTGTTCGACAAACCGTTCTATCGCCTGGTCTACGGCGATTCCGACCTGTTGCCAGGCCTGGTGGTCGACCGTTTCGGCGACATCCTGGTGGTGCAGATCGCCTCGGCGACCATGGAAGCCCATAAAGACGACGTGATCGCGGCACTGACCCAGGTTCTCAAGCCGAGTGGCATCCTGTTCAAGAACGACTCCGCCGCCCGTGATGCCGAAGGCCTCAACCGCTATGTCGAAACCGTGTTCGGCCTGGTGCCGGAGTGGGTTGCACTGGAAGAGAACGGCGTGAAATTCGAAGCGCCGGTCATCCAGGGCCAGAAAACCGGCTGGTTCTACGACCACCGCATGAACCGCGCACGCCTGGCACCGTACGCCAAGGGCAAGCGCGTGCTCGACCTGTACAGCTACATCGGCGGCTGGGGCGTTCAAGCCGCTGCATTCGGCGCCAGTGAAGTGTTCTGCGTCGACGCATCGGCCTTCGCCCTCGACGGCGTCGAGCGCAACGCCGCGCTCAACGGTTTCGCCGAGAAGATGACCTGCATCGAAGGCGACGTCTTCGAAGCCCTGAAAGAGCTCAAGGCCAGCGAAGAGCGCTTCGACGTGATCGTGGCCGACCCGCCGGCATTCATCAAACGCAAGAAAGACATGAAGAACGGAGAAGGCGCCTACCGCCGCCTGAACGAACAAGCCATGCGCCTGCTGACCAAGGACGGCATCCTGTTCAGCGCCTCCTGCTCGATGCACCTCCCCGAAGACGACCTGCAGAACATCCTGCTGACCAGCGCCCGCCATCTGGACCGTAACATCCAGATGCTGGAACGTGGCGGCCAAGGTCCGGATCATCCGGTGCACCCGGCCATCCCGGAAACCCGCTACATCAAGAGCATTACTTGCCGGTTGCTGCCAAACAGCTAACAGCACCAAACCCTTGTAGGAGCGAGCCTGTCGAATCGTCGCACCGTCGCGATGGACGTCAACGATAACGCGGGAAGCCTGGCTCCCCGCGGCGCTCGCGGGTTTTTCGCGAGCAGGCTCGCTCCTACAGTAGATTCAGAAAGGTCCTACGCCTCCCTCCATTGACTTCCCCCCACATCAAGTCGACTCTCGACCCCCCCTCACGGATCGAGCGCGTTGTTGATGAGCCCCTCCCCGCACACCGCGAAAAAATCGTCATTCATCCTGCTATTGATGACCATGACGCTACTGGGCGTTTTCCCCCTGGACGTGGTGCTCCCGTCCTTTCCCGCGCTTTCCGACTACTTCCGCACATCGCCGTCTGACATTGCCCTTTCTGTCAGCCTGTTCGCCATTGGCCTGGCGCTCTCCGTGGTGCTGGTCGGACCGCTGTCGGATAGGTGGGGGCGCAAGAACCTGCTGCTGACCGGGATCGCCATTTCTGCGATTGGCGCAACCGGCTGCCTGCTTTCCAGCGAATACAACTGGTTCCTGGTATTTCGCGTCATCCAGGCCGTGGGTTGCGGCTCCTTTGCGCTGTCGCAAGCACTGGTACAGGACGTGTTTGTCGGCAGGGAGCAGGAGCGAATCAGGATCTGGATGACGACCGGCGGCGGGGTGTTCATTTCCATATCACCGTTGCTGGGGACCTGGCTGCAATTACATCTGGGCTGGGAGGGCAGCTTCTATGTCTTTATCGGGTTGGCGGCCATTGTCTGGGTAAAGACTGGCGTCTTGCTCGAGCAAATCCCGCGCACTCGTAAAATGTCGCCCGGTGGCTTTTTCGGTGCCTATTGGCGGCTGTGTTCCGATCCACGCTTCATGGGCTACTGGCTGATTTCCGCCCTGGCCTTTGCCTGCCATTTTTCATTCATCGTCATTTCGCCGATCATTTTCATGGAGCGCCTGGCTCTCTCGCCTTACGAATTTGCCTGGGCATTGTTGCTGTACGGCGTGGCTTATGTGTTCGGGGGAATAGTTGCCAGCGCGCTCCATCGACGCCTGCCAGCCAATTCGCAGATCGTTATCGGCCTGGGACTGATCGCACTGTCGGGTCTGGTCATGCTGTGGCTGGCCAGCCAGTTCGGGCTCAATGCCGCTGCGGTGCTGATCCCCATGCTCATTTGTACGGCTGGCACCACCATTGCCAGGCCTATCGCCAACTCCAAAGCCATGACCCTTTATCCACAGGATGCCGGCACATCCTCCTCGGTCGGCGGCGTGATGATCTTCATGTGCGGCGGCGTGATCAGCGTGGTGATCAACCTCGCGACTGAAGACCTGACGACTGCCCTCGCCTTGTGTTTCCTGATCCTGAGCGCGGTCGGCCTGGCGGTGAACGCACTGATCACGCAACACGATCCTGCCTTATGTAGGAGCGAGCCCGCTCGCGATGGTCGTCAACGATAACGCTGGAAACCTGACACCCCGCGGCGCTCTCAGGTTTTTCGCGAGCTTGCTCGCTCCTACAGGGGGCTGTCCGCACGTCTTGTGAATGCTGCCTCCACGCGTGCAGGCATTCCCTCCAGCCGCCAGCCGTGTAGAATCGCGAACATTCATCGCCAGTCATCCCCGGCGGGTTTATGAGCTCAAGCTGAAGCGCGCGGCGATCCCGCAAAGTTATCGGCAACTTCCGGACACCCGGCCATTTCTGAGTGTTCCAGACGTCAATAGAAGCTCACTTCCCTTTTGATACCTGATTAGCCGCCCGGAGTGCTTCATGCCTGATTACCGCTCGAAAACATCCACCCACGGCCGCAACATGGCCGGCGCACGCGCACTGTGGCGTGCAACGGGGATGAAAGATGACGACTTCAAAAAGCCGATCATCGCCATTGCCAACTCCTTTACCCAGTTCGTACCGGGCCACGTCCACCTCAAGGACCTGGGCCAACTGGTCGCCCGTGAAATCGAACGCGCAGGCGGCGTGGCAAAAGAATTCAACACCATCGCCGTCGACGACGGCATCGCCATGGGCCACGACGGCATGCTGTATTCGCTGCCGAGCCGCGAGATCATCGCCGACTCCGTCGAGTACATGGTCAATGCCCACTGCGCCGACGCCATCGTCTGCATCTCCAACTGCGACAAGATCACCCCTGGCATGTTGATGGCCTCCCTGCGCCTGAACATCCCGGTGATCTTCGTCTCCGGCGGCCCGATGGAAGCCGGCAAGACCAAACTGGCCAGCCACGGTCTCGACCTGGTCGACGCCATGGTGATCGCCGCCGACTCCAGCGCTTCTGACGAGAAGGTTGCCGAGTACGAGCGTAGCGCCTGCCCGACTTGCGGTTCGTGCTCCGGCATGTTCACCGCCAACTCGATGAACTGCCTGGTCGAGGCCCTGGGCCTGGCATTGCCGGGCAACGGTTCGACCCTGGCCACCCACAGCGACCGCGAGCAGCTGTTCCTGCAGGCCGGCCGCACCATCGTCGAGCTGTGCAAGCGTTACTACGGCGAGAACGATGACTCGGTGTTGCCGCGCAACATTGCCAACTTCCAGGCGTTCGAAAACGCCATGACCCTGGACATCGCCATGGGCGGTTCCACCAACACCATCCTGCACTTGCTGGCCGCCGCCCAGGAAGCCGAGATCGATTTCGACCTGCGCGACATCGACCGCCTGTCCCGTCACGTGCCGCAACTGTGCAAGGTCGCGCCGAACATCCAGAAGTACCACATGGAAGACGTGCACCGTGCCGGCGGGATCTTCAGCATCCTCGGTTCGCTGGCCCGTGGTGGCCTGCTGCACACCCAGCTGCCGACCGTGCACAGCCGCAGCATGGAAGAAGCCATCGCCAAGTGGGACATCACCCAGACCAACGACGAAGCGGTGCATCACTTCTTCAAGGCCGGTCCTGCAGGCATCCCGACGCAAACCGCGTTCAGCCAGTCGACCCGTTGGGAAACCCTGGACGACGACCGTGAAAACGGCTGCATCCGCAGCGTCGAGCACGCCTACTCGCAAGAAGGCGGCCTGGCCGTGCTGTACGGCAACATCGCCCTGGACGGCTGCGTGGTGAAAACCGCTGGCGTCGACGAGTCGATCCACGTGTTCGAAGGCAACGCGAAGATCTTCGAAAGCCAGGACAGCGCCGTGCGCGGCATCCTCGCCGACGAAGTGAAGGAAGGCGACATCGTCATCATTCGCTACGAAGGCCCGAAAGGCGGCCCGGGCATGCAGGAAATGCTCTACCCGACGTCGTACCTGAAATCCAAAGGCCTGGGCAAAGCCTGCGCCCTGCTCACCGACGGCCGCTTCTCCGGCGGCACCTCGGGCCTGTCCATCGGCCACGCTTCGCCTGAAGCTGCTGCCGGTGGCGCCATCGGCCTGGTGCAGGACGGCGACAAAGTGCTGATCGACATCCCGAACCGCTCGATCAATCTGTTGGTCAGTGATGAAGAACTGGCGGCACGCCGGGTCGAGCAGGACAAGAAGGGTTGGAAACCGGTGGAAGTGCGTCCACGTAAAGTGACCACGGCGTTGAAGGCTTATGCCCTGCTGGCGACCAGTGCCGACAAGGGTGCTGTGCGTAACAAGGCGATGCTTGATGGGCTGTAAGGCTTAAGCGTTGAACAAAAAATGCCCCGCCAAGTGCGGGGTATTTTTTGGATCAATTGTCAGCCGATTATATCGGCCCTTGGTACTTCTAACTTTTCAACTCAAAACACCCTATATCAGGGAAATCAAAAACAAGAGTTCCTCATTCGCCGGAGCGAGAGCTCCGCGCAACTTGCCACAGGTAGTGAAACGCTACCAATGTCGGCCCAAGAACTACCGCACCAAACCACATCTTGCTGCTAGGGTGGGTTAATGAATATATCAGCACAGGAAATATTACAATCAGCCCAATTACTAACATTACCGATATGACTAGCCTGCCGCGCGACCCGGCGGTACTGGGCCGGATTAGCGCCGCCAAAACAAGCCCGCTGGTTCCCAACCATGCTAGTGCGCTGAGCAATATGCCAAGGACGTCACCAAAGATCGTAAAAAGCAGGCTGAACAGGGCCAACCCTAAGGCAGGTAGGACGCCTCCAGCTATATATATAGTTGACCGAAGAATGCCATTTACTAAGCGCAAACTCATGGCCTTCCCCATGGAGTGGCAAGCTGCAACGTGATGAGGTAGCGCTCTTCTGTGGGACGCTTATCGTCCCTGAACCGATTAACTCCCAGCATCACCTGGTACTTGTCGTCAGCTCGCCAGTAGGCAGTGCCGCCAATGTTCACGTCTCGCAATCTGGCACGCCATTGAGGTGTGTCGGCGAACGAAGGAAAATCATCAAGCCGGATTGGTATCCAACCCCCTTGGCGCCATTGGTCTTGCAGATCCAACAGAACCTTAAGCGTGTCGTCGAGCAATAGCGGCTCGATCTGCGGAGACATACGGACACTTCTGACTAACCCATCCTTATCGAAACTAACCGTGAAAAAGCGAGCTAGTGGGGTTTCAAATCCGAGTTGAGGGTCGATAAAACGTAAGCGCGCATCAGACTTGGGCATGTTGAACCAGGAATATCCAGGAAAAACCGGAGCGATAACCGCGCTGGAGCGCAAACGCATGGCTTCCCAAGGCTCGCCAATCATCAGCGCGATCACAGGCTCGTCCGAAAGCGCTCGGATCACCGTCACGATCAGCAAAACCGCGACTACGATTGCCAAAACCTTGCGTCGCCAACCTATGCGTCGTAGCCGACTCATCGCACGCCCCGGCCTGCGGCGATGTCCAGAATCGCCTGTTCGATAAGGTGGCGATCAGAGCGTCGTAGCAACTCATCAAATTGTGTCGCGGCCTTGAGTACAAAAGGCATGCGCTGATCGATATCGGCCAGGTTGGCAAAGTAATCATTGCTGAAGCCCACGGTGCGCCCGTCTTCGCTGGGATTGCACTGACTGGCCAGAGTCAGCTCGACCGCTGCCGCAGCACCGGATGGGATGTTCGTGACATAGGAGAATTGGTTGCTACGTAGCAAACGAACCAATTGCACGTCGCTGTACATTGCTGGTTGCAAGATGTTCTTCTGTTCATGTTCGGCAAGAAAAACAACACTTTCTGCGATGTTGCCTGCATCCATGGCTTCAAAGGTTTGCAGGATTTCCTTGTGGTCATAACCGAATCTCAACCTTCCCTGCTCAATCGGCCACAGGACCGGATATTGATCATGTCCATAAATTTTCTGGCGTGATTCCAAGCAGATTTTGAGCGAGAACAGCCCACGCTCCTTGTAAAAAGCATGTAGCGGAAACACATCCAGAAACAGCGTGGTATTGCCCAGCGCCAGCATGTCGTGCACGTACTGGAGTTGCTCCTGTACGAGTGACAACGATTCGTTCGGGCTCCGCACGTCGAGCCACCATGTCGGATTGTTGCGACGGGCCTCTTCGTAATCCCGTTCAGCCTGCTCAAGTTCGCGCGTTCTCGCTTGCTGCTTACTCTTGCTGGCCCATCCGAACAAGCCAGCGGGCCGCTTCCTGAGTGCCTCGACCCGACGCCGTTTCGCCTCCTGCTGCGCATCGATTTTTTCGATCGAATCAGCCGCATGCAACAACCCACAACCCACCTGCTTGGAGGCGAACGCAGCAAGTCCCGCCCATTGGAAGCGCTGATCCTCCAGCCACAATCGGGCGTACGCCGCATTGATTGCGCGATTACGCGCCTTTGGGTCGGCGATCAGGATGCCGCCCGGTGCCACGATGGCTTCGGCTCTTTGCTGATAGCTGCGCCAAAGGTTCTGGCAGACCTGTCCCGTCTGTTCGCCGTAGCTCGTTGCAGGACGGACGCTGGAGGAGCTCGGTTCGGCTGCCGGCTGGCGAGCTTCGACCGGTGTGGCGAATTGAGCCGCGGCTCGGGCAGGCGGCGCAATGCCGCCGCCTTCAATCGTTTGGCATCTGATGGTCTGATTGGCAATCAACTTGGGCGATGGATCGCACTTGCACTTGCACAGGTCGCCGTCCAGTGCGGGCTTGCGTCCTTCCCACTCCTCCGACAGGCGTGGGCCGACGCAAATGATTGTCCCGGTGCTGTCGCATTCGGGGCATTTGACTTGATCGCCTTCGCGGGCCAAGTTCTGGCCAAAGATGCTGCCTCGATGCCAACCGCTTACGACTGTGCCGCCAACGGTGGTTTTGGCCCCGACTGTGATGTGGTAGCGCTTCATGCGAAATGTGTCCTTGTCAGATCGAAAGGACGAAAGCTAGAAGAGTCGAAGTGGAGGAAAAATCAGACGCTTCTTTGAATGATGTAGGGCATTTCTGAAATGGGGCAGGATGTGGTCGTCGGTATGCTGGCGATAGAGCGAGGGAATGCCCCGCCAGGTGCGGGGCTGATCGTTCCCACGCTCTGCGTGGTAATGCCTCAAGGGACGCTCTGCGTCCAGTGACGCGGAGCGTCACGGGCTGCATTCCCACGCAGAGCGTGGGAACGATCTACCCGGCCAGGTGCGGGGCATTTTTTTGTCCGCGTTATTGCTGAGGGTCGAGGTTATCCAACGCCTGGTTCACCGCCAGTTCGCCCAGCATGATGAGCTGCGCAATCCCCAGCATCGTGCTGCGTTGAGAGCCTTCCAGCAGTCCGGCGAAATCGCTGGCCATGACGTTGGCCGAGGCGAGGGATTCGCAGGCGTGGGCTAAAAGGGTTTCGGTGTCGAGTCCGGGGGCGACCAGGAATGTTCGGCTGGGTTTGCGTGGGGTGGCGTTGATGCGGGCGGACAGGTTGTCGGTGTCCGGTGGATCGGGGGTAATTTTGAGCATTGATGAATCTCCTGGAAACAAGGAGCCATCACCTTCGCTACCAAACGAAGGTGGCAGCCATACGCAGGTTGGTAGACCGGTCCAGGGAGCCGGCGCGCTCGAAAGCGCCCTACGCATGACCACCATAAAAGCAGAGTCGAAAAAGCCTGCCAAAGGTGTAGTCATGCGCCTGGAAAATCCGGGCTACCAAACCCGATCGCTGAAGAGCAGCGACGCGGAGAAGATAGAACCCGCCAAACAGGCGCACAAGTCGGCGGATTCTGAAGTAGTCGTAGTCCCTTACGCAAGAACGTGCAGATTGCGACTGTAGGAAGAAGTTGATCGAACAGAGGCTTTCATTGCCCCGACTGGCCTCATCGCGAGCAGGCTCGCTCCCACAATGGATCAGCTTTGCACACTGGATTGGGGGAACAACACCCATCAAATTGTAGGGGCGAGCCTGCTCGCGATGGTCGACAGAGCGCCGTGGGGTATCAGGCAGCCAGTGTCATCGTTAACGACCATCGCGAGCAGGCTCGCTCCTACAGTGAATCAAAATCCTTACTGGATCTCTTCAGGCTTGACGATCACCCAGTTCTTGTCTGCCGTCACGGTGAGCCCTTCCTTGGCCTGGGCTGCGGCATTCTTGGCCATCATGCCCTGGATCTGGGTCATGTACTTGTCCTTGCGGTTGACCCACAGATGGATGCCACCCTTGGCCACGTCGACGCCGTGGAACAGCATGTAGCCGTCGCTGGTCGGGGTATCGCCGCCGACGAGCACCGGTTTTTTCCACTCGTCGATGTAGGTCAGGATCGCCGCGTGCTTGCCGGCCATCCAGGTCGCGGGGGTCCACAGGTACGGGGTCAGTTCGAGGCCCAGGTTGGCCTTCTCGTCATACTTGCCAGCGGTGATCTGCTTACGCGCGGTGGTCAATTCGCCGGTCTTGGGGTCCTTGAGCAGCATCGACACGCCGATCACGTTCTGCGGTTTGACGTTGTAGCCGTACTTCGGATCGGCCGCGACCATGCGCACCAGCTCTTCCGAGGCGGCGGTCATCACATAGACCTCGATGCCGTTCTCCATCAGCTTGTTGTAGAGCTCTTGCTGGCCGGTGAAGATTTTCGGCGGGTTGACGTCGAGTTTCTTGACCACGTCGCCTTCGTAGTAAGTCGCTGGCACCGGCTTGCCGGAGGCCATCAATTCGTCGACGTAGCCCTTGAGTTCCTGGAGTGTAAAGCCGGAGAACACCTGGGCGACCCATGGATAGCAGACCATGTCGTCGACTTCACAGAGGCGGTAGTAGTAGCTGAACAGGCTTTCCTTGTGGTCAGCGGTGTCCTTGAACGGCATCAGTTTCAGGGAGGGATCGAGTTTGTCGCGGGTGATCAGGCCTTTGTTTTCCATGAACGGCAGCAACGACTCTTCGAGGTCGTAGCGGTAACTGGTGTTGTCCATGTCGAACACCGCGTAGTTACCCTTGTTGGCGTTGGCGGCAATCATGGCATCCAGCGCCTTGGCCTGATCGGCTGGCCAGTGTTTCAGATCCGTTGCGAATACCTGGCCGGCGAGGCCAAGGCAAAGAGCTGCAGCCAGTAATTTCGGTGCGAACTTCATCCTCATATCTCCCTGATTGAAAGACATCGACGCTAACAAATACCTGTGACAGTCCTCATCCGTCAGCGACCGCCAACGTACCTTTCGCGCCAGCCACATTCTCAAAAGCGACGCGCGCTTATTCCAAAAACGACACTTTCAAGACGTTTTTGATATTAAATCATTAGTTTTCAAGCTGTTAGGCTTGCCGGTTCGCAGCTGCCCCGGAAGGCAGTTCGCACATGTCTAATGGGAGTTCCAATGAATCTGCCGCTGATTCTCAATCTGCTGGTGTTCCTCGCCCTGCTGCTGGGCCTGGCGCAAACCCGCCACACGACATTTAGCCTGGCGAAAAAAGTCCTGCTCGCGCTGGTGCTGGGCGTGGCGTTCGGTGTCGCGCTGCACACTGTCTATGGTGCCGGTAACCCGGTGCTGAAAGCCTCGATCGGCTGGTTCGATCTGGTAGGCAACGGTTATGTGCAGCTGCTGCAAATGATCGTGATCCCCTTGGTATTCGCCTCGATCCTCAGCGCCGTGGCCCGCCTGCACAACGCCTCGTCGCTGGGCAAGATCAGCTTCCTGACCATTGGCACGCTGCTGTTCACCACCGCCATCGCGGCTTTGATCGGCATCGGCCTGACCAACCTGTTCGGCCTCACCGCCGAGGGCCTGGTGGCTGGCACCCAGGAAATGGCGCGCCTGCAAACCATCCAGAGCGACTATGCCGGCAAGGTCGCCGACCTGAACGTGCCGCAGTTGCTGCTGTCGTTCATCCCGCAAAACCCGATCGCCGACCTGGCGCGGGCCAAGCCGACGTCGATCATCAGCGTGGTGATCTTTGCTGCGTTCCTCGGGGTTGCGGCGCTGCAGCTGTTGAAGGACGACGTGGAGAAAGGTCAGAAAGTGATCAACGCCATCGACACCCTGCAAGCCTGGGTGATGCGCCTGGTGCGCCTGGTGATGAAACTGACCCCGTACGGCGTGCTGGCGCTGATGACCAAAGTGGTCGCCGGCTCCAACCTGCAAGACATCATCAAGCTCGGCAGTTTCGTGGTGGTGTCCTACATCGGCCTGGGCCTGATGTTTGTGGTGCATGGGTTGCTGGTGTCGGCCGCCGGTATCAACCCACTGCGGTTCTTCCGCAAGATCTGGCCGGTGCTGACGTTTGCGTTCACCAGTCGTTCGAGTGCAGCAACGATCCCGTTGAGCATCGAAGCGCAGACCAGCCGCCTGGGCATCCCGCAGTCCATCGCCAGTTTCGCCGCCTCGTTCGGCGCGACCATTGGCCAGAACGGCTGCGCCGGCCTGTATCCGGCGATGTTGGCGGTGATGGTGGCGCCAACCGTTGGCATCAATCCGCTGGACCCGCTGTGGATCGCGACGCTGGTGGCGATTGTCACGCTGAGTTCGGCAGGTGTGGCTGGCGTTGGCGGGGGTGCGACGTTTGCCGCGTTGATCGTGTTGCCGGCGATGGGCTTGCCGGTGTCACTGGTGGCGTTGCTGATTTCGGTCGAGCCGTTGATCGATATGGGGCGTACGGCGTTGAACGTAAGTGGTTCGATGACGGCCGGCGCGATTACCAGCCAGGTGATGCAGCAGACGGATAAAGCGCTGCTGGATGCGGATGAGCATTCGGCATTGGCGCACGCCTAAGTTCTTTAGCGCCTGATCTGGCCTCATCGCCAGCAGGCTGGCTCCCACAGGGATTTTGGGTGTTCACACAATCTGTGTTCCACCTCAAACCCACTGTGGGAGCCAGCCTGCTGGCGATGCTTTTAGGCTTTTTCCCAAACTTCGAAGTTGTATGCCGGCTTGTCATCCACAGCCGGGTTTTCAATGTTGGAAACCAGTTTCCACCGGTTCAAATCAAACTCCGGAAACCACGCATCCCCTTCCGGACTCAGCGCCACACGGGTCAGATACAACCGATCAGCCTGCGCCAACCCCTGCGCATACAACTGCGCCCCGCCGATCAACATCAGCTCATCGACGCCCTGCTCCTTCGCCCACTCTTCGGCACGCGCCACGGCCGCTTCCAGCGACGGATAGACCTCCGCGCCTTCGAGTACCAGATCCGCCTGACGGCTGACCACGATATTCAAGCGACCCGGCAATGGGCGGCCAAGGGAATCCCAGGTCTTGCGCCCCATGATGATCGGCTTGCCCAGGGTGGTGGCCTTGAAGTATTTGAAGTCCCCCGGCAGGTGCCAGGGCATGCTGTTGTCGACGCCGATCACGCGGTTTTCACCGAGGGCTGCGATCAGGCTGAGGGGGAGTGATTTAGTCATGCCGGCGAGGATACCAGAGCCGCGCTTTCCCCGATAAGCGCCACAGCGGTTATGCTCACAGTTCAATTGAGCGACGGGATGCCGCGTGACTGAACTGAACAATCTCTGGCTGACAGAAGCCATCCGCCTGCGCGAAGAACACGCCGGCCCCCTGGAAGATCTGGAAGCCAATCGCCTGGCCCGCAGCGCCGGCGGCGACCTGCCGACACGCATTCAACGCCGCGCCCTGTGGCTGGCCGAACGCGATGGCCTGAGCGATGCACTGAAACACTGGCTGCAAGGCGCGCGACTGGCGCTGATCGTACTTGCGGTGCTGGCCGTGATCAGTGGCGGGGGCCTGGCCTTTGCCGCCATGGGCGACGGCTTGCACCCGGTGAATGTGTTCTGGGCGCTGGGCAGTCTGCTCGGGCTCAATCTGATCCTGCTGCTGAGCTGGGCCCTGGGCCTGGTGTTTGCCGGCGAACACGGCGCCAGCCTTGGCCGCTTGTGGTTGTGGCTGAGCGAAAAACTCGCCCGGGACGCCAAGGCCGCGCAACTGGCGCCGGCCCTGCTGCTGTTGCTGCAACGCCAGAAACTCAATCGCTGGGCGATCGGCGTGCTGGTCAACAGCCTGTGGTTGCTGGCGATGCTCAGTGCACTGGTGATTCTGCTGACGTTGATGGCGACCCGGCGCTACGGCTTCGTCTGGGAAACCACGATCCTCAGCGCCGACACCTTTATCGCCGTGACCCAGGCCTTGGGTACGCTGCCGGCCTTGCTTGGCTTCAGCGTGCCCACCGAAGAGATGATCCGCGCC
The DNA here is from genome assembly GCF_013416725.1 of Pseudomonas sp. SbOxS1. Lineage (NCBI taxonomy): Bacteria > Pseudomonadati > Pseudomonadota > Gammaproteobacteria > Pseudomonadales > Pseudomonadaceae > Pseudomonas > Pseudomonas sp. SbOxS1. Next base: position 432,163 of record NZ_JAAVXC010000002.1, on the reverse strand, counting down.
AGTGGCGACGCCGCACTGAATATCGAAAGCGCCCGCCAGGCCTGGGCGGCATGGCTGGTGGGCGTGTTGCTGGTTTACGGCGTGGTGCCGCGCCTGTTGCTCGCCGTGTTTTGCCTGTGGCGCTGGAAAACCGGTAAGTCTGCCTTGCGCCTGGACTTGAACCTGCCCGGGTACGCGCAACTGCGCGAGCGGCTGATGCCCACCAGTGAACGCCTGGGTGTCAGCGATGCCGCGCCGGCCGAACTTCACCGCGTGCTAAGCGGCGTCAATGAACAGCAAAGCGATGGCGCGTTATTGGTCGCCATCGAACTGGACGACGACCGCCCGTGGCCGCCGCAACTGCCCAAGAGCGTGAGCAACGCCGGCATCCTCGACAGCCGCGAATCGCGACACAAACTCCTCGAACAACTGAGCCGCTTTCCTCCCGCGCGCCTGGCGATCGCTTGCGATCCACGACGCTCGCCGGATCGCGGCAGCCTGGCGCTGATTGCCGAACTGGCCCGCAGCGCCAGCGCCACACGCATCTGGTTGCTGCAGGCACCGCCCGGCGAAGCGCTGGACGCCGAACGCCTCGGCGATTGGCACGTGGCGCTGCAACAACTGGAGTTGCCGTTCGCCGATTGTGCACCGATGAACTGGCTGGAGACGGGTCATGACTGACACCAGGAAGCAGCCTCTGAAACTCGCGGTCGTCGGCCACACCAACGTCGGCAAAACCTCGTTGTTGCGCACCCTGACTCGCGATGTCGGTTTCGGCGAAGTGTCCCATCGCCCCAGCACCACGCGGCATGTCGAAGGCGCGCGCTTGTCGGTGGACGGTGAGCCGTTGCTGGATCTCTACGACACGCCCGGACTGGAAGACGCCATCGCCCTGCTCGACTACCTCGAACGCCTGGAGCGTCCCGGCGAGCGACTGGACGGCCCGGCACGATTGGCGCGATTCCTGGAAGGTAGCGAAGCCCGACAGCGCTTTGAACAGGAAGCCAAGGTCCTGCGCCAGCTGTTGGCATCGGACGCCGGGCTCTATGTGATCGACGCCCGGGAACCGGTCCTTGCCAAGTATCGCGATGAGCTGGAAGTGCTGGCCAGTTGCGGCAAACCATTGCTGCCGGTGCTGAATTTTGTCAGCAGCGACAACCACCGTGAGCCGGCATGGCGTGAAGCATTGGCGCGCCTGGGTTTGCATGCGTTGGTGCGCTTTGACAGCGTCGCACCGCCGGAGGATGGCGAACGCCGGCTCTATGAGAGCCTCGCGCTGCTGCTGGAACATGCCCGTCCACAGCTTGAGCGATTGATTGCCGATCAACAGGCGCAACGCCTGGCGCGCCAGCAAAGTGCGGCGCGCTTGATCGCCGAGTTGTTGATTGATTGCGCCGCCTGCCGACGCAGCGTGGTCAGCGAGGCCGAGCAGGAACAGCAAGCCATCAACGAACTGCGCAAAGCTGTTCGCCAGCGCGAACAACGCTGCGTCGAAGCCCTGCTCAAGCTCTATGCCTTCCGCCCACAGGACGCGGCGGCCAGCGACTTGCCGCTGCTCGATGGTCGCTGGGGCGATGACTTGTTCAACCCGGAAACCCTCAAGCAACTGGGCGTGCGGGTCGGCGGCGGGATCGCGGCCGGTGCGGCAGCCGGCGCCGGAGTCGACTTGCTGGTCGGTGGCATTACCCTCGGTGCGGCGGCACTGGCCGGCGCGATTGCCGGCGGTGCCCTGCAAACCGTGCGCAGTTATGGCGGTCGGTTGCTGGGCAAGATCAAGGGCCAGCGTGAGCTGACGGTCGATGACAACGTACTGCGGCTGTTGGCCCTGCGCCAACGGCAACTGCTGCAAGCGCTGGATGCCCGTGGGCATGCAGCGATGGACAGCATCCAGGTCGCCACACCCCAGGACAAGACCTGGCGCGAGGGCAAACTGCCGGAAACGCTGAACAAGGCGCGGGCTCATCCGCAGTGGTCGTCGCTCAATGCGCATCCGAAGTTGAATCAGGCGGAGCGGCAGGAACAGATCGAAGAGCTGGCGCAGCAGTTGTAAATGTTGGTGTACTCACTGCCCCCATCGCGAGCAGGCTCGCTCCCACATTGGACTTGTGATCACCGAAAATCCCCTGTGGGAGCGAGCCTGCTCGCGATGGCCGCACCTCGGTCCAGCAGTTTTATGCAGCCAGCAGACGCACCGCCTTTTCCTTCAAGATGCCAAGATCAATGACCGGTACATGCATCTCCTTGGCCAACTCATCCCACTGCCGCATGCGCAAACTCACCGTGCACAGCGGATCCTGTTCGAAGGCTTCAGCCTCAGCTTCAGTCATCACCCCGCCCTGATACTCCAGGGTCCTGCGACTGGCTTCGCTCAATCGCTCGTAATACCCAGGCTCCTTGAGCGTCAGGTAGCGCTTGGCCTGGACGTGATATTCCACCAGCCGCGCCATGCGCTCGCTGAAACCAACACTGCGCAAGTAATCAGCGCCCAGCCGTTCATGGCTGACCACGCCAAAGCCGCCCATGTTCTCGGCGCCTTCGGCGCAGATGTGCCCGATGTCGTGGAAAAACGCGGCAAGCACCACTTCGTCATCGAAGCCCTCGGCCATCGCGCACTGCGCGGCCTGGGACATGTGCTCGATCTGCGATACCGGCTCGCCGATGTAGTCGGCATCGCCGAAGCGCTCGTATAACGCGAAAACCTTGGCGACTGCTTGTTCGTTGGGGTTCATCAGAAGTCTCGCGATGAAGTTGGATGAGTGCTCAATTGTAGACCGCCTTCGCGGGCAAGCCTCGCTCCTACAGGTGAAGTGTCGGTCGCGAATATTGCGTACGACACATCACCTGTAGGAGCGAGGCTTGCCCGCGAAGAGGCCCGATCAGGCTGAGAAGATCTTACTTGGCCGCCACCTTCTCGGACTTGCCGTCATAACGCTTGCGCCACTCGCTCAGGATCTCGTCGCGGTTCTTCGACGCCCAAGCAAAGTCGTTCTTGATCAAACGCTGTTCATAGTCAGCCGGCAACTCGGTCTGCGGCTTGGCGATGCCCGGCTGCGCGAGTACGGCGAAGTTCTCTTTATAAAGCTCCATCGCCTCGGGGCTGGCCGAGAAGTCCGCGAGCTTCTTCGCGGCGTCTTCATGTGGCGTGCCCTTGATCACGGCGGTGGCTTCGATTTCCCAGCCCAGGCCTTCCTTCGGCAGGATGATGTCCAGCGGCGCGCCCTGGCGTTTGAGTTGGACAGCCGGGTATTCAAAGGAAATGCCGATCGGGAATTCACCCGCCGCCGCCAGTTTGCAGGGCTTGGAACCGGAATGAACGTACTGGCCGATGTTCTGGTGCAAGCCATCCATGTACGCCCAGCCCTGCTTCTCGCCGAAGGTTTGCAGCCAGGCACTGACGTCGAGGAAACCGGTGCCGGACGACGCCGGGTTAGGCATGACGATCTTGCCTTTGTACTCGGGTTTGGTCAGGTCTTGCCAGCTCACGGGCTTGGTCAGGCCCTGCTTTTCGGCTTCGACGGTGTTGTAGCAAATGGTCGCGGCCCACACGTCCATGCCAACCCAGGCTGGCGGGTTGGCGGCGTCGCGGTAGTTGCCGCCGATCTTGCCGAGGTCTTTCGGCGCGTAGGTTTGAAGCATGCCTTGCTGGTCGAGGATCGCCAGGCTCGAAGCCGCCAGGCCCCATACGGCGTCCGCCTGTGGGCGGTCTTTTTCGGCCAGCAATTTGGCGGTGATGATCCCGGTGGAGTCACGCACCCATTTGATCTCGACGTCCGGGTTGGCCTGTTCGAAGGCTTGTTTGTAAGTCTTGAGTTGTTCGGCTTCGAGGGCGGTGTACACCGTCAACTCGGTTTTCGCCGCGAAGGCGTTCAGGCTGAAAGCGGTGAGGACAGCAGCGGCCAGGGCCAGGGGCTTGAACATGATCTTTTCCTGTAGTTGAGTTGAGAGGGTGAATCAGTGACCAGGCGCGGTCTGCCGCCAGGCTTGCGAGCGGCGCAGCAAACCGCGCGAAGCCCAGGCCAGCAGCAGGGACACGCCCGCCGAGGTGAACAGAATCAGGGTCGACATCGCCGCCGCACCGCCGACGTTGCCTGCGTCGTCCATGTTCAGCACCGCGACCGCCGCAAGGATGGTGTCGGGGCTGTAGAGGAAGATCGCTGCCGAGACGGTGGTCATGGCCGAGACGAACAGGTAGCGCACAATGTCCAGCAACGCCGGCAGGCAAATCGGCACGGTGACCCGCAGGTAATGGCGGTACAGCGGCGCCTTGAGTGACAACGCGGCGGCTTCGAACTCGGCATCGAGTTGGCGCAGCGCGGTGGTGGCGGTCATTTGCGCGGTGGTCAAATAATGCGCAATGGTGCACACCACCAGCAGGGTCATGGTCCCGTAAAGCACATGCAGCGGGTTGCCGGTGAGATTGAAGAAGAAGACGTAACCCAGGCCCAGCACCAGGCCCGGCACCGCCATCGGTACGAAGCTGAGCATGCGCAGGGCCAGGTTCAGCCCGCGCTGACCTTTGGTTTTCTCCATCAGGTACGCACCGGTGAAGATCAACAGGCTGCCGATCAGCGCCGTGCACAACGCCATCTTCACGCTGTTGCCGTAGGCCAGCCAGCCGCCACCCGCGGTGTCGTTGAACTGGTAGTGGTTGAGCGACAGCGACAGGTTGTACGGCCAGAACTTCACCAGCGACGAGAACACCGCCATGCCGAACACCATCAGCAACACGGCGCAGATCAGCAGCACAATCGCCAGGTAGCATCCGTCGCGCAGTTTCGAGGGCGCCGGTTTGAAGACTTGTGCACGGCCGCTCATGGAGTCGCCATGACGCCGACGCAACCAGGCATCGACCCCGAAGCTGAACAGCGCCGGCAGCAACAGCACCATGCCGATCAACGCGCCGCGACCGAACTGTTGCTGGCCGACAACGGCTTTGTAGGCTTCCAGCGCCAGCACTTGATAATCGCCACCGACCACTACGGGTACGCCGAAGTCAGTGATGGTCAGGGTGAACACCAGGCAGAACGCAGCGAACACTGCCTGACGAGTCGCCGGCCAGGTGATGCTGCGAAAGGCTTTAGCCGGACTTGCGCCCATGCTGGAGGCGGCGTCGAACAGTCGCGCATCCGCCAAGGACAGTGCCGACAGCAAAATCATCAAGGCGTGTGGGAAGGTGTAGATGACTTCACCCAGCACAATGCCCCAGAAGCCGTAGATATTGTCCGAGAGCAAGCCGCGCAACATGCCCTGGTTACCAAACAGATAAACCAGTGCAATGCCGGGCAGCATCGACGGCGCCATCAATGGCAGCAGAGAAATGCCACGCCAGATGCCCTTGCCCGGAATCAATGTGCGTTGCAGGGCGTAGGCAAACAGGTAGGCCAGCGGTACGACAATGGCCGCAACGCTAAGGGAAACCTTGAGGCTGTTACCCAGCAACCAGTGGAAATTGGCACTGGTTACCAGTTCCCTGGCTGCAACCCAACCACCGCCCTGCCCGGCTTCGGAACTGAAGCCGCGCCAGAAGATGGCGAGCAGCGGCATGAGTACCGCGACGCCAAGCAGCACCAGCAAGAGGACTTTGCCTCCGACCACGAACAACCGGTCGCCGAGTTCGGCGCGGGACATCTGCCGCGCCTGCTTGTGCGGCAGTGCCACAGCGATGTTCGCATTCATCAGGCAAACACCTGCAGGCTCTGTGGCGGCAAGGCCACCATGATCTGCTGCGCGCCAAGACGCGGCATGGCTTCGGGTGCCAGTTCGGCCAACAGTGCGTGGCCAGGCAAGTGATCAAGCTCGAAGCTCATGCGGCAGCGATTGCCCAGGAAGGTGATTTCGCGAACCTTGGCCGGGAACAGGTTTTCTTCATGTACCGGCGGATTGACGTTGATCGCTTCCGGGCGGCAGAACAAACGGCCCGAGGCATTTTTTGCGCTGCCGTCGGCCAGGCGCAGGTTCATTCCGCCGACCTGGGCGTGGCTGTCGCTGTTGCGGCGGAATGGCAACCAATTGCCTTGGCCGACGAACTCCGCCACAAACGGCGTGGCCGGACGGTTGTAGATTTCCTGCGGCGTGGCGTACTGCTCGACCTGGCCGTTGTTCATCACGGCAATACGGTCAGCCATCAGCATGGCCTCGTCCTGATTGTGGGTGACCATCAGCGTGGTGATGCCCAGGCTGCGTTGCAGCTGGCGCAGCTCGGTGCACAGGTGCTCGCGCACGCGGGCATCGAGTGCCGACATCGGTTCGTCCAGCAGCAACAAGGAGGGCGCCGGGGCCAAGGCGCGAGCCAGCGCTACGCGCTGCTGCTGCCCACCGGACAACTGGCCCGGGTACTTTTTCTCACTGCCGCTGAGGCCGACCAGTTCCAGCATCTGACCGACACGCTGACGCACCTGATCGCGACCGCTGCCGGCCAGTCCGTAGGCAATATTCGCTTCGACGGTGAGATTGGGAAACAGCGCGTAGGACTGAAACAGAATGCCGTAGTCCCGCGCCTGGGGCGCCAGGTGGGAAACGTCGCGATCGCCCAGATACAGCTCGCCACTGTCCTGCTTCTCCAGCCCGGCGATGCAACGCAGCAAGGTGGTCTTGCCACAGCCCGACGGGCCCAACAGGCACACCAGTTCACCGGCCGCGACGTCGAGGGAAACGTTATCCAGCGCGGTGAACGCGCCAAAGCGCTTCTGTACGCCGCGCACCTTCATCGGTGCGCCGGGGTTGCTCAGGGCAGTTGTGATCGAGTTGTTCATGGACGGGCCTCATCTAGCAGATGGGGCCATCCTAGGGTTGTAATGCGTCCGTCATGTGGCAGTAAGGCAAAAACCGCCGATAGTGGTATTCAAGGATTTTGGTTGCCCGGGCTGACGCTTTCGCGAGCAGGCTCGCTCCCACAGGGAAAGCGCGATCAACTGTGGGAGCGAGCCTGCTCGCGAAGGGGCTTGCACAGACAGTACAAATCTCAGGCGGGAGACATTTCCTGCGCCAACCCCAGAAACGCCGCCGGCAACCGTGCGTTTTTTCGCTCTTTGAGGCAGTAAAGGTACTCCGGAATCTGCGGCGCATTCTCGATGGTTAGCACGCGCAATTGCGGATCGTGTGGCACTTCCTGGCGGGCAATGATGCTGATGCCGATGTTGCGCAACACCGCCTCGCGAATCGATTCGCGGCTGCCGATCTCCAGCAGCGGCCCGAAACTCACACCGGCGCTGGCGAGCAACTCTTCAGTCAACCGCCGAGTGGTCGAACCCGATTCGCGCATCAACAAGGTATGCCCGGCCAATGCGCCGAGCGGCACGTGATCGTGCACCGCCAGCGGATGATTGCGATGCACCGCCAGCACCAGCGGATCGCTGCCAAGCACCCGCCGAATCAGCCGCGCATCCTCCAGCAACTGCGAGGACGCCGCGACATCCACCCGGTATTCCTCCAGCGCTTCGAGCACCTGCTGGGAGTTGCCGATTTCCACCGACACTTCCACCTGCGGCAAGCGCTCGCGAAACGTCTTCACCAGATCGAGAATGTAATACGGCGCCGTGGCGGCGATGCGCAATGTGCCCTGGACCTGTCCGCTGTTGCGCAGGAAAAATTCGATCTCGGCTTCCTGCTGCAGCAGTGCCTTGACCATCGGCAACAGCCGCGCCCCCTCATCGCTGACGCTCAGGCGGCGGCCGCCACGATAGAACAACTCAACCGAGTACTGGCTTTCCAGGTTGCGAATCTGGGTGGTCACCGTGGGTTGGCTCAAGCCGAGCTTTTTTGCTGCCAGGGTGATGCTGCCCAGGCGGGCAACCATGTAAAACGCCTTCAGCTCGGCACTCAGCACAACCGTCCCTCATCGTTTATTTGCGCAGCAGGCGCAATCCATTGAACACCACCAACAGGCTTACGCCCATGTCGGCAAACACCGCCATCCACATGGTGGCGAGCCCGGCGAAGGTTACCCCAAGAAAGATCGCCTTGATGACCAATGCCAGGGCAATGTTCTGCTTGAGGATGCTCGAGGTTTGTCGCGACAGGCGAATGAATGCGGGGATTTTGCGCAGATCGTCGTCCATCAGGGCGACATCGGCGGTTTCGATGGCGGTATCGGTGCCCGCGGCGGCCATGGCGAAGCCAATCTGCGAACGCGCCAGTGCCGGTGCATCGTTGATGCCGTCGCCGACCATCCCGACCTGATGACCCTGTGCATAAAGTGTTTCGATGGCCTGCAGCTTGTCGGTTGGCAACAAATCGCCCTGAGCCTGATCGATGCCGACTTGTGCGGCGATCGCCTGGGCGGTGTGGACGTTGTCGCCAGTGAGCATCAGGGTTTTGATGCCCAGTTCGTGCAGTTGCTGAATGGCTTCGCGGCTGGTTTCCTTTACCGTGTCGGCGACGGCGAAAAGTGCCAGCGGACCGGACTTGTCGAGCAATAGCACGACAGACTTGCCCTGTTTCTCCAGTGCAAACAGCTTCTCTTCCAGCGCAGGCGAGCACAAACCCAAGTCTTCCACCAATCGATGGTTGCCCAAGTGGTAGAGCTGACCATTGATCTCGCCGCGCACGCCGCGCCCGCCCAGAGCTTCAAAGTTATCCACAGCCCAAGGTGCATGCTGTTTATCCACAGCCGCGTTGGCGATGGCCCGTGACACCGGGTGATCCGAGCGACCAGCCAGCGCCGCCGCAATCGCTGCAGCAGTGGCGTCGGCAGTCGGGTCGAGTGACAGGTAATCGGTTTGCACCGGTTTGCCGTGGGTAATCGTGCCGGTCTTGTCCAGCGCCAGATAGTCGAGCTTGTAGCCGCCCTCCAGATAAACACCGCCCTTCACCAGGATGCCTTTGCGCGCCGCCGCGGCGAGGCCGCTGACGATGGTCACCGGTGTGGAAATCACCAAGGCACAAGGACAGGCGACAACCAGCAGGACCAGCGCGCGGTAGATCCAGTCAAACCACAACGCATTCATGAACAGCGGTGGAATCACCGCCACCGCCAGGGCCAGGACAAACACCGCCGGGGTGTAGATTTTCGAGAAGCGGTCGACGAAGCGCTGGGTCGGTGCCCGCGCGCCTTGAGCCTGTTCGACGGCGTGAATGATCCGCGCCAGCGTCGAATGGTTTGCTTCGGCAGTCACGGCATATTCCAGGGAACCGGCCTGGTTGATGGTGCCGGCGAACACCTTGTCGCCAACGGTTTTCTCCACCGGCAGGCTTTCACCCGTGATCGGTGCCTGATCGATGGTCGAACTGCCCGACAGCACTTCACCGTCCAGGCCAATTCGCTCGCCGGGGCGTACCCGCACCCGCGCGCCGAGCTGAATGGATTTGACGTTTTGCGCAACCCAGCTGCCATCGGCCTGCAACACCGTGGCCTGCTCCGGCGTCATCTGCATCAGGCCGCTGATGGCGTTGCGCGCCCGGTCCAGCGACCTGGCTTCGATCAGCTCTGCCACGGTAAACAGGAACATCACCATCGCCGCTTCCGGCCACTGTCCGATCAGGATCGCACCGGTCACCGCAATGCTCATCAGCGCATTGATATTCAGGTTGAGGTTCTTCAGGGCGATCCAGCCCTTCTTGTAGGTTCCAAGGCCGCCGCTGAGGATCGAGACCAGTGCGATGACCGCCACCACCCAGTTCGGCGCAGCGCTAGTGAAGTGAATCACCTCGGCCAGCAGCGCACCCAGACCCGACAGCGCCAATGGCCACCAGGGCTTTTTCGCAGGCGCCGGGGTGGGCGCTTCGACGCCCTGCTCCAGTGGCTCGGCCTGCATGCCGAGGGACTTGATGGCGTCGATGATCGGCGCAGTGCCTGGCAGGTCGTGGGTCACGCCGAGCACACGGTTGATCAGGTTGAATTCCAGTTGCTGCACACCCGCCAGCTTGCCGAGTTTGTTCTGGATCAGCGTTTGCTCGGTCGGGCAATCCATGGCCTCGATGCGGAAACTGCTCAGCCGCGCGCCGGCGGTTGGCGTTTCGCTCAACTTGATCAGCGAAGGCGCCGCAGCTTTGGCCGAACAGCAGGAATCCCCGTGACCGCCATGGACATGTTTGTGCACAGGCTGCAGTTTGTGGCTGTGATCGTGGTCAGCCTCGGGTTTGTGGGTGTGAAGGGAATCGCTCATCAGGTCGCGTCCTTGAAGGTGCTTGTTGCCAAGTAAAGACCCTGTAGCCACTATAGGGTCAAGCACCCATTTGGAGATTGCCGTCATGAAGATTGGAGAGCTGGCCAAACTCACCGACTGCGCCGTGGAAACCATCCGCTACTACGAACGCGAGAACCTGCTGCCGGAGCCGGCCCGCAGCGACGGCAACTACCGGGTCTATACCCAGGCCCACGCCGAACGCCTGACCTTCATCCGCAACTGCCGCACCCTGGACATGACCCTCGAAGAAATCCGCAGCCTGCTGGCGTTTCGCGACAGCCCGCAGGACCAGTGCGAAAGCGTCAACGCGCTGATCGACGAGCACATCCATCACGTCAAGGCGCGGATCGATGGGCTGCTGGCCCTGCAGGCGCAACTGCTCGACCTGCGCCAACGCTGTGGCGAAGGGCCGGGTATTGATCAATGCGGGATTTTGCAGCGGTTGGAAGTGAGTGGCGGGGTTGTGGCGACGGAAGTGGAGCATTCCCATGTCGGGAGAAGTCATGGGCATTGAGGGCCTCTTCGCGGGCAAGCCTCGCTCCTACAGGTCCGCCGCGAACCTGTAGGAGCTGGCTTGCCAGCGAACACCGCGAAGCGGTGCCAGTCTCAGACCGCCATTGGCGCGGTCATTGGCGCATGGTGCTCGTAGCCTTCCAGCGAGAAATCACCCGGCTCGACCAGCTCCAGCCACTCCGGCTGATACACACCAGTTTTGGCAAACTCCGGTACGCGATCGGAAATAACCAGCTTGGGCATCGGGAACGGCTCGCGCTTGAGCTGTTCGTTGAGCATGTCCAGGTGATTTTCGTAGACGTGGGCGTCGCCGATGAAATAGGTGAACCAGCGCGGCGTGTAGCCGGTCAGGCGTCCGATCAGGCTTAGCAGCGCGGCGCCTTCGGTGAGGTTGAACGGCGTGCCCAGGCCCAGGTCATTGGAACGGATGTAGAGGGTCAGGGAGATCTCTTTGGTCTCGACATTCGGGTGGAACTGGTACAGCAGATGGCACGGCGGCAGTGCCATTTCATCGAGTTGCGCGACGTTCCAGCCGTGAAACAGGATGCGGCGGCTGCCCGGGTCCTTGATGATGGTGTCGACGCACTGGCGAACCTGATCGATGGCTTTGTACAGCACCACGTAGGCCTGGCCGTCTTCCTCACCTTCGGCAATCTGACGATAACCCTGTTTCAGGGTCTGCTCGATGGCGGCCGGGTTGCTCATCGGGATCTGCTTGTACGCCGGCCATTTGCGCCATTGCACGCCGTAGATCTCACCGAGGTCGTCTTCACCCTGGCGGAACGGGTTGGCCAGCCACTGGGCGTTTTCATTGGCGTTCTGGTCCCAGACCTTGCAGCCCAACGCGCGGAACTCGGCGGCATTGTTCACGCCACGCAGAAACCCGCACATCTCGCCGATAGCCGATTTGAAGGCCATCTTGCGCGTGGTGATCGCCGGAAAACCTTCCTGCAGGTTGTAGCGCAACATCGCGCCCGGAAAGCTGATGGTGTTCACGCCAGTGCGGTTGGCCTGTTTGGTGCCGTTCTTGATGACGTGGGCGACCAGTTCGAGATATTGCTTCATGAGTTACCTGTGTCCTTGAACCCGCAGCCACCGCTGCGGGGTTCGAATTTTATACGGCTGCCGCTGGAGTCGCCGGAGCGCGGTGATACGCCAGCCAGATCAGGAACAGCCCGCCGACGATCATCGGCACGCAGAGCACCTGGCCCATGGTCAGCCAGTTCCAGGCCAGATAGCCCAGTTGCGCATCCGGTACGCGGACGAATTCGACGATGAAACGGAAGATGCCATAGAACAGCGCGAACATCCCCGATACCGCCATGGTCGGCCGCGGCTTGCGCGAGAACAGCCACAGGATCAGGAACAGCGCCACGCCCTCAAGCGCAAACTGATAAAGCTGCGACGGGTGACGCGCCAGTTGCGCCGGATCGGTCGGGAAGACCATCGCCCACGGCACATCGGTCGCCTTGCCCCACAACTCGGCGTTGATGAAGTTGCCGATACGCCCGGCGCCCAGGCCAATTGGCACCATCGGTGCGACGAAGTCCATCAGCTGGAAAAACGACTTGTTGTTCTTTTTACCGAACCACAAGGCGGCCAACATGACGCCGATGAAGCCGCCGTGAAACGACATGCCGCCCTTCCACACTTCAAAGATCAACAGCGGGTTGGCGATATAAGCACTCAGGTCGTAGAACAGCACGTAGCCCAGGCGGCCACCGACAATCACCCCCATCGACATCCAGAACACCATGTCGGAGAGCTTCTCCTTGGTCCAGGTCGGATCGAAGCGGTTCAATCGGCGCGACGCCAGCAGCCACGCGCCGCCGATGCCGATCAGGTACATCAACCCGTACCAGTGGATTTTCAGCGGACCGATGGCCAGGGCCACCGGGTCGATCTGCGGGTAAGGCAGCATTGCGACTCCTCATGAGTTCAAATCAATTCCCGGGCGACGCTGCCACCTCAGGATTAAGCCAGGATTGTGCCGAGCGTCAGAGCAGATGCTTCAGACTAGAAAGTTCAGGCCAACGCAGAACAGCAAAGCGGCAAACAGTCTTTTCAGCAACCTTGGCGACAGATTGTGCGCCAGTCGCGCGCCGAAGCGGGCGAAGACCATGCTGGTCAGGGCAATGCCCAGCAGCGCCGGCAAATAAACAAAACCCAGACTATGGGCCGGGAGCAGCGGATCGTGCCAGCCCAGAATCATGAAACTTAATGCACTTGCCAAGGCGATCGGCAGGCCGCAGGCCGACGATGTCGCCACCGCCTGCTGCATCGGCACGCTGCGCCAGGTCAAAAACGGCACGGTCAGCGAACCGCCGCCAATGCCGAAAATCGCCGAGGCCCAGCCAATGACGCTGCCGGCCACGGTCAGACCGACTTTGCCCGGCACGGTTCGACTGGCCTTGGGCTTGACGTCCAGCGCCAGCTGCGCGGCGATCACCAGGGCGAACACACCGATGATTTTCTGCAGGTTCGGCCCGGAAATCGCCTCGGCGGTCAGCGCCCCGAAACCGGCACCGATCAAGATGCCGACGGTCATCCACAGGAAAATTGGCCAACGCACCGCGCCGCGACGGTGATGCTCGCGTACCGCATTGACCGAGGTGAAGATGATCGTCGCCAGGGACGTACCGACGGCGAGGTGGGTCAGGATCGATGCATCGAAACCTTGCAGGGTGAAACTGAACACCAGCACCGGGACGATGATGATCCCGCCACCCACGCCAAACAGCCCCGCCAGCACCCCGGCACAAGCGCCGAGCGCCAGATAGAGCAGAAATTCCATGCTGTTTCCCCACCCAACCCCAAAACCGGAGCGGCATGGTAACGGATGCATGGCCTTGGGCTCCACTGGATGGCGATGGATACCCGCACGATGTCTGCGTAGAGTGGGCAAAAAACACACAAGGATCACCTTATGTGCCTGATTGTTTTCGCCTGGCGACCGGGCCACGCCCGACCGCTGATCGTGGCGGCCAACCGCGACGAATTCTATGCCCGCCCTAGCCTGCCGCTGGCGCAATGGCCCGAAGCACCGCAGGTGCATGCCGGGCGCGACCTGGAGGCCGGTGGAACCTGGCTCGGTGTCGGCGCCAACGGGCGCTTTGCCGCGCTGACCAACATCCGCGATCCGCATCGACCGCCAGGGCGCAAGTCTCGGGGTGAACTGGTGGCGCGTTTTCTCACTGGCGAAGTGCCAATTGATGACTATTTAGACGACGTTGTCGCACGTTCGCCGGAATATGGCGGGTTTAACCTGCTGATCGGCAACGCCAACGAGTTGTGGCATTTCAATGCGCGGGAATCGGAAGCGGTGATGCTGCCGCCGGGGGTCTACGGCCTGTCGAACGCCGGGCTGGATACGCCGTGGCCGAAACTGCTCAAGGCCAAGGCGGCGCTGAGCGAGGTGCTGGATGATCCGCAACCTCAGGCGCTGCTGGCCTTGCTCAGTGATTCACAGCAAGCGCCGTTTGCGGACCTGCCGGACACCGGGGTGGGGTTGGCTACCGAGACATTGCTATCGAGTGTGTTTATTGCCAGCCAGAGTTATGGGACGCGGGCGAGTACGGCGTTGATTGTGCAGGCGGATGGTGCGCGGCATTTGGTCGAAAGGAGTTTCGGACCGTATGGCGGGCATTTGGGGGAAGTGGAAATTCGGCTTTAGTTTTGTATTGCCTGACCTGGCCTCATCGCGAGCAGGCTCGCTCCCACAAGGGATCTGCGTTGATCACAAATCCAATGTGGGAGCGAGCCTGCTCGCGATGGGGCCATCAGCGGTTTAGAGGGGCTTGATCGCCGCCGGATTGATCATCCGCGCCAACCCAAGGTTCTTCAGCGCCAATTGCAGCGAGCTGTGGATAACCTGCGGGTTGTCGATGGTCATCAACTCGGCCAGCAGTTCCCTGGCCTTGCTCAGGTTGATCTGGCGCAGCATCCACTTCACCTTCGGCAGGTTGGTGGCGTTCATCGACAGGCTGTCGAAACCCATCGCCATCAACAGAACCGCTGCCGCCGGATCACCGGCCATTTCGCCGCAGATACTCACCGGCTTGCCTTCGGCATGGGCGTCGCGCACCACGGTTTGCAGGGCTTGCAGCACCGCCGGGTGCAGGTAGTCGTAAAGGTCGGCCACACGCGGGTTGTTACGGTCCACGGCCAACAGGTACTGGGTCAGGTCGTTGGAACCGACCGAGAGGAAGTCCACCTGCCGCGCCAGCTCCTTGGTCTGGTACACCGCCGCCGGAATCTCGATCATCACGCCAATCGGCGGCATCGGTACGTCGCAGCCTTCGTCGCGCACTTCACCCCAGGCCCGGTGGATCAGGTGCAGGGCTTCTTCCAGTTCGTGTGTACCGGAGATCATCGGCAGCAGAATCCGCAGGTTGTTCAGGCCTTCACTGGCCTTGAGCATGGCACGGGTCTGCACCAGGAAGATTTCCGGGTGGTCGAGGGTGACGCGAATGCCGCGCCAGCCGAGGAACGGGTTGTCTTCCTTGATCGGGAAGTACGACAGCGACTTGTCGCCACCGATGTCCAGGGTACGCATGGTCACCGGTTGCGGGTGGAACGCGGCCAGTTGTTCGCGGTAGATCGCCAGCTGTTCCTTTTCACTCGGGAAGCGCTGGTTAATCATGAACGGCACTTCGGTTCGGTACAGGCCGACACCTTCGGCTCCGCGCTTCTGCGCGCGTGCCACGTCCGCCAGCAGGCCGGTGTTGACCCAAAGCGGCATGCGATGGCCATCGACCGTGATGCAGGGCAGATCGCGCAGCGCATCCAGCCCGAGGGCCAGTTGTTTCTCTTCCTCGACCACTTCGGCGAACTGCTTGCGCAGCACGTCGCTGGGGTTGGTGTAGACCTCGCCGCGATGACCGTCGACGATCATGCCAATGCCGTCGACCTTGGAATACGGCAGGTCGACCAGGCCCATCACCGTCGGAATGCCCATGGCCCGGGCAAGGATCGCGACGTGGGAGTTACCGGAGCCGAGTACCGACACCAGGCCCACCAGCTTGTTTTCCGGAACCTCGCCGAGCATGGCCGGCGTCAGTTCTTCGCTGACCAGGATGGTGTTGTCGGGGTAGACCAGGGTTTGCTGGCGCTCTTCCTGCAAGTAGGCGAGCAGGCGGCGGCCGAGGTCCTTGACGTCCGACGCCCGCTCACGCAGGTAAGCGTCGTCCATCAGTTCGAAACGGTTGACGTGATCGGTGACCACCTGGCGCAACGCGCCTTGGGCCCACTGCCCGGTCTTGATCACGGTGGTCACTTCGCTGCCCAGCGCCGCATCGTCGAGCATCATCAGGTAGACGTCGAACAAGGCGCGCTCTTCCGGGCGCAACTGCGTGGCGAGCTTGGCGGACAACGCGCGCATGTCGGCGCGCACGCCTTCGATGGCCGTCTTGAACAGCCCCAGCTCCGCTTCGATGTCGACGATGGTCTTGTCGGGCACCACGTCCAGGTCGGCTGGAGGCAGCATGACCACCGCGGTGCCGACTGCCGCACCCGGCGAGCCCGGCACACCGATGAACTTGGCTTCCTGGATACCCTTGCCCTGGCGGCCCAGGCCACGGATCGAACCGGTGGCCTCGGCGTGGGCGATAACCCCGGCGAGTTGCGCGCTCATGGTCACGAGGAAGGCTTCTTCACCCTCATCGAACTGTCGGCGTTCTTTTTGCTGGATGACCAACACGCCGACAACGCGACGGTGGTGAATGATCGGCGCCCCGAGGAACGAGGCGTAACGCTCTTCACCGGTTTCGGCGAAGTAGCGGTAGCGCGGGTGATCCGCGGCGTTTTCGAGGTTCAGGGGTTCTTCACGCGTGCCGACCAGGCCGACCAGACCTTCATTGGGCGCCATGCTGACCTTGCCGATCGAGCGCTTGTTCAAGCCCTCGGTGGCCATCAGCACGAAACGGTTGGTCTCGGGGTCAAGCAGGTAGACCGAGCAGACCTGGCTGCCCATGGCCTCTTTGACGCGCAACACAATAATCCCCAACGCCGCCTTGAGATCCTTGGCGGAGTTAACTTCCTGGACGATCTTGCGCAGCGTATTGAGCATGGCTCGGGGTCGAACTCCGTCGTCAGTCGCGCGCTAATAGGCGCGGGGCAAGCTCTTTGAGGGCGCGTCGATACACCTCGCGCTTGAATGTCACCACCTGGCCCAACGGATACCAATAACTGACCCAGCGCCAGCCATCGAATTCCGGTTTACCGGTCAAATCCATCCGCACCCGCTGCTCATTGGAGACCAGGCGCAGGAGAAACCATTTCTGTTTCTGGCCGATGCACAGCGGCTGGCTGTGCGTCCTGACCAGACGTTGCGGCAAACGATAGCGCAACCAGCCCCGAGTGCAGGCGAGTATTTCAACATCTTCGCGCTCCAGGCCCACTTCTTCGTTCAACTCGCGGTACAAGGCGTCTTCCGGCGTCTCCTGGGGGTTGATCCCGCCTTGAGGAAACTGCCAGGCATCTTGATTGATACGGCGAGCCCATAGCACCTGGCCGGCATCATTCGTGAGAATGATCCCGACATTAGGACGGAAACCATCGGGGTCGATCACGGCAACAACCTCGCAAACGCATGTCGTCGCATTGTTCCACAAAGGTTGTGAAGGCAGCAACGCGCCGGCCTACCTTATGTGCACTCTTGTGAAAAGTCCGTATTGTGGACGCCTTTCTACAGACTTTTCAGCGAGTAACTGCAATGCGGCTGGCTTTATTCGACTTGGACAACACGCTTTTGGGCGGCGACAGTGACCATGCCTGGGGTGACTACCTTTGTGAGCGCGGCTTCCTCGACGCCGTTGCCTACAAGGCACGCAACGACGAGTTCTACCAGGACTACCTGGCAGGCAAGCTGGATAATGCCGCCTACCTGAACTTCTGCCTGGAAGTGCTTGGCCGTACCGAAATGGTCACGCTGGATCAGTGGCACAACGACTACATGCGCGACTGCATCGAACCGATCGTGCTGCCCAAGGCTATCGAACTGCTGGCCAAACACCGCGATGCTGGCGACAAGCTGGTGATCATCACCGCCACCAACCGCTTTGTCACAGGCCCTATTGCCGAGCGCCTGGGTGTCGAAACCCTGATCGCCACCGAATGCGAAATGCTCGATGGGCGTTATACCGGGCGCAGCACCGACGTGCCGTGCTTCCGTGAGGGCAAGGTGACGAGGTTGAATCGTTGGCTGGAGGAGACCGGGCACAACCTGGAGGACAGCTACTTCTATAGTGATTCGATGAATGATTTGCCGCTGCTGGAGCAGGTGGTGAATGCGGTGGCGGTCGATCCGGACCCGAATCTGCGGGCCGAGGCCGAAAAGCGTGGCTGGCCGGTGATTTCGTTGCGCGATTGAAATCGCCTTCGCGGGCAAGCCTCGCTCCTACAGGGGATTTGTGAACGACACAGATTCCCTTGTGGGAGCGAGCCTGCTCGCGAATGGGGCAACTCGGTTTATACGGTTAAACCGGCTTGGCGCCCATCAACCCCGCGATAGCTACAAAACAGACAAAACTGAACAACGCCAAGGCAAAGGTAAATTTGCCCACCCCGCCCGGCGTCTTACGCACCTTGTTCAGCCGCACCAGCAACCAGAACCACGCCAGCGCCGCCAAGGTGTAGAGCACGCTCGAGGCCAGCAACCAGGTTTGCCCCAGCGGCCAGCCCACCAGATGCACCATCCACCAACCGGTGAACGGCATGCTCAGCAACGCCAGCGCCATCAACAACCAGATGAATACACGCGGACTTTGCAAGGTGCGGCTCGCTGCCGTCGCGTCGCCATTACGCTTGGTGCGCCAAACCCAGATCCCCAGGCCCAGCGCGCAAAGCAGCACGACCACCGTCGCCACCATATGCGCCGTCTTGAGGGCAGTTAAGGTTTCCATGGTTCGATCTCCTTATGCGTTGCCCCTCAGCGTAGCCGCTCAGCCAAGAAACAGCTGATAGGCCGGGTTGTCGCTTTCGTCCCAGTACGGGTAGCCGATTTCTTCCAGCGCTGCCGGCACCAGGTGACGCTCCTCGTGGGGGACTTGGAGGCCCGCGACCACACGACCATCGGCCGCACCGTGGTTGCGATAGTGGAACATCGAGATGTTCCAGCGCCCGCCGAGCTTATTAAGGAAGTTGAACAGCGCCCCCGGACGCTCCGGGAATTCGAAGCGCAGGATCACTTCATCGACCACATGCGCCGCGCGCCCGCCGACCATGTGACGGATGTGCAACTTCGCCAGTTCGTTGTCAGTCAGGTCGACGACCGGAAAGCCCTGCTCGCTCAGGCTGGCGATCAGCGCGCGACGAGGGTCGGTTTCCGGGTGAGTCTGCACCCCGACAAAGATGTGCGCTTCGCTGCCGGTGTTGTAGCGGTAGTTGAATTCGGTGATCTGGCGCTTGCCGATGGCTTCGCAGAACGCCTTGAAGCTCCCCGGCTGTTCAGGGATGGTCACCGCGATGATGGCTTCACGGCCTTCGCCCAGTTCGGCGCGCTCGGCGACATGGCGCAGGCGGTCGAAATTGACGTTGGCCCCGGAGTCGATGGCGACGAAGGTCTGGCCGGTGACGCCGCGGGACTCCACGTATTTCTTTATCCCGGCCACGCCCAGGGCGCCGGCAGGTTCGGTGATCGAACGGGTATCGTCGTAGATGTCCTTGATTGCCGCGCAGATTTCGTCGGTGCTGACGGTGATGACTTCGTCGACGTAGTCTTTGCAGATATCAAAGGTGTGCTGGCCGATCTGGGCCACCGCAACGCCGTCGGCGAAGATGCCCACGGTGGGCAACACCACGCGCTCACCTGCCGCCATGGCGGCTTGCAGGCAATTGGAGTCGTCCGGTTCGACACCGATGACCTTGATGTCCGGCCGCAGGTACTTCACGTACGCCGCGATACCGGCGATCAGTCCGCCGCCGCCGACCGGAACGAAGATCGCATCCAGGGGCGCCGGGTGCTGGCGCAAAATCTCCATGGCCACCGTGCCCTGCCCGGCAATGGTGTGGGGATCGTCATAGGGGTGAATGTAGACGTAGCCTTTTTCGTCGACCAGTTTCAGCGAGTAGGCCAGGGCCTCCGGAAACGAATCGCCGTGCAGCACCACTTTGCCTCCACGCGAACGCACGCCTTCGACCTTGATCTCGGGCGTGGTCTTGGGCATGACGATGGTGGCTTTCACGCCCAGGACCTTCGCCGCCAGGGCCAGGCCTTGCGCATGATTGCCCGCGGAAGCGGTGACCACGCCACGAGCGCGCTCTTCGGCGCTCAGTTGCGTCAGCTTGTTGTAGGCGCCACGAATCTTGAACGAGTACACCGGCTGCAAGTCTTCACGCTTGAGCAAAATCTCGTTGCCCAGCCGCTCGGAGAGCTGGCGGGCAGTCTGCAATGGGGTTTCTACGGCAACGTCATAAACGCGCGAGGTGAGGATCTTTTTGACGTACTGTTCAAGCATCGGAAAGCATCACTGAGCGGGTTGGGCAGGATCAAGGAGTCTAACCCGGCTTTTGGCCGCACGACCACCCTGTAGGAGCGAGCCTGCTCGCGAAAAACCCGAGGGCGCCGCTGGGTATCTGGTTTTACGCGTTATCGTTCACGTACATCACGAGCAATCGAGCGTCGACCGGCTGCTCCTACAGTTCTAGCTGCCAAT
Organism: Pseudomonas sp. SbOxS1; assembly: GCF_013416725.1. NCBI lineage: Bacteria > Pseudomonadati > Pseudomonadota > Gammaproteobacteria > Pseudomonadales > Pseudomonadaceae > Pseudomonas > Pseudomonas sp. SbOxS1. The sequence continues at coordinate 411,894 of NZ_JAAVXC010000002.1, read as the reverse complement.
CGGGCAATGACCTTCCCCGCCCCGAAGCCTATAATGCCGGCCTTTCGTTCCCCTTCTTCGGCACCTCGGAGCCCGCATGACCCAGGATCAACTCAAACAGGCAGTGGCCCAGGCCGCCGTCGACTTCATCCTCCCGAAACTCGACGACAAGAGCATCGTTGGGGTCGGCACCGGTTCCACCGCCAACTGCTTCATCGACGCCCTGGCCAAGCACAAGGGCGCGTTCGATGGCGCAGTCGCCAGCTCCGAGGCCACTGCCGCACGCCTCAAGGGCCACGGGATTCCGGTCTATGAGCTCAATACGGTCAGCGACCTGGAGTTCTACGTCGACGGCGCCGACGAGAGCGACGAGCACCTGAACCTGATCAAGGGCGGCGGCGCGGCCCTGACCCGCGAGAAAATCGTCGCGGCCGTGGCCAAGACCTTCATCTGCATCGCCGACGCCAGCAAACTGGTGCCCGTGCTTGGCGCATTCCCGTTGCCCGTGGAAGTGATCCCGATGGCCCGCAGCCACGTGGCCCGCCAGCTGGTGAAACTCGGCGGCGACCCGGTCTACCGCGAAGGCGTGCTGACCGACAACGGCAACATCATCCTCGACGTGTTCAACCTGCAGATCACCAACCCGGTTGAACTGGAGTCGCAGATCAATGCGATCGTCGGCGTGGTCACCAACGGCTTGTTCGCAGCGCGTCCGGCCGACCTGCTGTTGCTGGGGACCAGCGAAGGCGTGAAGACCCTGCGCGCTCAGTAAGACAACGCAAAACCTGTGGGAGCGAGCCTGCTCGCGATGACGGCCTAACAGCCAACAGAGATGTTGAATGTCATGACCCCATCGCGAGCAGGCTCGCTCCCACAGTTGTTTTGCGGTGCTTGTTAGTTCGGTGAAGGTTTTTTAAAGACGTAAAACAGGTTCGGCTCACTCACCAGGTACATCGTACCGTCGTCGTCCATGGCGATACCCTCCGCTTGCGGTACGGTCTTTTGCAGACCCTGCCGACCCTTGTTCAGTGACATGGTGCTCAGCGGTCGCCCGTCCACATCCAGTTCCAGAATCAGCCGCGACTCGTCGGACAGCGCCAGCAAGTGCCCGCTGCGCTCGTCGTATTGCAGGCTCGACAGGTCCCGCACAAACATCCCGGCATCGCGCTTTGGATTGTTGACCACATGTACCGCGTAGGACTTTTCCGGATTGAAATGCGGAAACCCGTGCACTTCGTAGATCAGCATCGGGTCGCGTTCCTTGGCGACAAACAAGCGCTTGCCTACCGAATCGTAAGCCAGGCCTTCGAAACCCTTGTTGCCGCTCATGTGCACACCGAGGGTCATCTGCTCCGCGTCCGCGGCGTCGAGGAAGGTGGTGTCATGCTCCAGATGAATCTTGATCAGGCGCTGCTGGCGCTCGTCCGTGATCACGTAGGTGTCGGCGCTGATGAACTCAACGGCTTCCGGATCACCAAAACCGACCAACGCGATGCGGCGCAAAATCCTGCCATCGAGGGACAGCTCGATCAATTCGGAGTTTTGATTGGTGACCGTGAACAGGCTTTTGCGCACCGGGTCGTAGGTCAGGGCTGAAACATCGTCGTCCAGCCCTTCGATGACTTGCCCCTCCAGCACCACCCGATACTGGTCCAGGCTGATGGACTGGGTGTTCATCGGCTGCCAGAGCGCGTGCAAGTTGAACCAGGCGCGCTCGAACAGGCGCAGGTGCTGCCCGAACGCGATCAATACGCTCAGGGCAATCACCGACAGGAGCAAAAGCAGAGGTTTGGGGCGGGCTAATCGACGCATTCAGGCGGGCTCGGATTCAGGGCAGGCGGATGAAATATCACGCCTGCCTGAATTGAAGCTTAATGGCCATTGGCCTGATCCTACAACCAGAGGCAAAAAAGCCTACACGGAAAGGCGATTATTTCTGCTTTTCGAAACGGTAAAACAGGTTTGGCTCACTCACCATGTATATCGTGCCGGCCTCGTCCATGGTCACGCCTTCGGCCCGCGGGATAGTCTTTTTCAAGCCGTTGAAGCCACCCAACAAGGTCATGAAGCTGACCTGCTCGCCTTTCTCGTCCAGCTCCAACAACAGGTGGGAGTCGGCGGACAGCACCAGGGTGTGGCCAGTGCGCGGATCGATGGACAGGGCAGACAGGTTGCGCATGTCCAGCGCATGACTGGCACGCTTTTGCTTGTCGCCAGTGAGCGTCTTGCCGTCTACTTTCCAGGTGAACAGCGCGGGTGGACGCTCTTCGCCCAGCAGCAATTGCTGATTGCGCACATCCCAGACGACGGCCTCGAAAGCCTTGTTCTGGTCTTTTGAAGGGCCGAGGTCGTACTTCGGAAAATCAGCGATGTTCAGCTCGCGAGTGTCGGCATCGACCTTGACGAGGGTCACCTGGTGGTCACGCTCATCGACAATCGCCAGCATACCGTTGCCCAGCGCCGTCACCCCTTCAGGATTGCTCCAGCCTACCAGGGGCATTTTGCGCAGCACGTCGCCTTGCAGCGACAACTCGGCCAGGAACGGGTTCTTGCCCATCACCGAAAACAGGGTTTTGGTCTGGGCATCGTAGGTGACGTCCGACGCTTCGTCCTTTTCCATGCCCGGCAGTGGCTTGGCGTCGATCACCGCGCGGTAGTCCGGCAGCCAGACGCTGTCCTGACGCTCGGCCGGGCTTTTGAAACGCTCCTTCACCCAGAGCACGCCACGGTCATCCCAATGCATGGCAAACGCCAGGCCGTAGGCGGCGGCGACCAGCAGCAACAGCCAGGAATACCAACGCAGGGCAAAGCGCGAGCGACGGACAGGTTTGAGCGACGAGAGCGGTTGAGTGGCCATCAGGGCATGCGTTCCAGAAATTCAGGCTTGGGGTAATAGCACAATTGGGCCCGGCGCAGACGCCGAAAGTCGTGGAATTATCCAGACCGTATGTGAAAAAAACGGGAAATGGCGGGATAACCCTGCAGGGACACCGCACCCTTGTAGGAGCTGGCTTGCCAGCGAAAGCGGTGTAACAGTCAACATGGATGTTGAATGTAAGGACCTCTTCGCTGGCAAGCCAGCTCCTACAGGGGTTTTGCGCAGGGTTTAGCGAACGCTGCTGCTGAAGCTGCTGGCGCCCGGTAGTTCCAGGACGATCTCGTCGCCAACGCTCAGCGGGCCGACGCCAACCGGCGTGCCAGTGAGAATCACGTCACCGGCCTGCAGCGAAAAGCAACCGGCCATGTGCTGGATCATCGGCACGATCGGGTTGAGCATCGCGCTGCTGTTGCCATCCTGGCGCACTTCGCCGTTGATGGTCAGGCGAATGCCGATGTCGGTCAGGTCGGCGAAGGTGCTACCGGAGACGAACGGTGCAATGACCGCCGCTCCGTCGAAGGACTTGGCGATTTCCCAGGGCAGGCCCTTGGATTTCAACTCGGCCTGCTTGTCGCGCAGGGTCAGGTCCAGGGCCGGGGCGAAGCCGGAGATGGCGTCCAGCACTTCTTCAACGCTGGGCTTGGTCGACAAAGGCTTGCCGATCAGTACCGCGATTTCCGCTTCGTAATGCACCGAGCCACGCTCGGTCGGAATGCTGAAACCGCCTTCCAGGGGCACCACACAACTGCCCGGCTTGATGAACAGCAATGGCTCGGTCGGCACCGGGTTGTCCAGTTCCTTGGCGTGTTCGGCGTAGTTACGGCCGATGCACACCACTTTCCCCAGCGGGAAGTGAATACGCGTACCGTCGACATACTGGTGCTGATAGCTCATGGACCGACTCCTGGTTCGTAGCTTTTGAATTCGAAAGTCAAACAGCGAAAATCTTGCCCGGGTTCATGATCCCGTTCGGGTCGAACACCGCCTTGACCGCTTTCATGTACTCGATCTCAACCGGTGAACGGCTGTAGGTCAGGTAATCACGTTTGGTCATGCCCACGCCATGCTCGGCAGAAATCGAGCCGTTGTACTTCTCGACGGTTTCGAACACCCACTTGTTGACGGTGGCGCACTTGGCGAAGAACTCGTCCTTGCTCAGGTTTTCCGGCTTGAGGATGTTCAAGTGCAGGTTGCCGTCGCCGATGTGGCCAAACCAGACGATTTCGAAATCCGGGTAGTGTTCGCCGACGATCGCGTCGATTTCCTTGAGAAACGCCGGGACTTTCGACACGGTCACCGAAATGTCGTTCTTGTACGGCGTCCAGTGGGAAATGGTTTCGGAGATGTATTCGCGCAGTTTCCACAGGTTCTGCAGCTGGGTTTCGCTCTGGCTCATCACGCCGTCCAGTACCCAGCCCTGCTCGACACAGTGCTCGAAGGTCTCCAGCGCGTGGTTGGCCACTTCTTCGGTGGTCGCTTCGAATTCCAGCAGCGCGTAGAACGGGCAATCGGTTTCGAATGGCGCCGGCACGTCACCACGGCCCATGACCTTGGCCAGGGCTTTGTCGGAGAAGAATTCGAAAGCGGTCAGGTCGAGCTTGCCCTGGAAGGCATGCAGCACGGGCATGATCGAGTCGAAATCGGCGGTACCCAGGACCATCGCAGTCAGGTTTTTCGGCGCGCGATCCAGGCGCATGGTCGCTTCGACCACGAAACCGAGAGTGCCTTCGGCACCGATGAACAGCTGACGCATGTCGTAGCCGGTGGCGTTCTTGATCAGGTCGCGGTTCAGTTCCAGCACGTCGCCCTTGCCGGTGACGACTTTCATGCCAGCCACCCAGTTACGAGTCATGCCGTAGCGAATCACCTTGATCCCGCCGGCATTGGTGCCGATATTGCCGCCAATCTGGCTCGATCCGGCCGAAGCAAAATCTACCGGGTAGTACAGGCCCTTTTCTTCCGCCACGTTCTGCAGATGCTCGGTGACCACGCCAGGCTGGCAAACGGCGGTGCGGTCAGTCAGGTTCACGTCGAGGATCTGGTTCATGTAGTCGAAGGACACGACCACTTCGCCATTGGCCGCCACCGCAGCGGCGGAAAGGCCGGTGCGACCACCGGAAGGCACCAGTGCCACCTTGTGCTTGTTGGCCCACAGGACAATGGCCTGGACCTGCTCGGTGGTCTTGGGAAACACGATGGCGCTCGGGGCCGGGGCGAAATGCTTGGTCCAATCCTTACCGTAAGCATTCAGGGAGTCGGCATCGGTCAGCACCTTGCCAGGCTCAACCAGGGTCTTCAGCTCATCAATCAGGGCAGGATTGGTCATCGACAGAACTCTCGAACAATTCATGGTCATCCTGAGAACGCTTCACGTCGCAGGAATGAGTGTTTAGCGGGGCGCATATGCTAGCATACCGACCCCGCAGCATAGTGCCCAACGGCTATTCTGCGGCGACGGCTTTCCTGCCGCTCGGGTCAGCGTCTGTTGACCATTTCCTGCCAATTTTCTCCGGGATACAGGTTTACGCAGATGAGCAAGACTTCTCTCGATAAGAGCAAGATCAAGTTCCTTCTTCTCGAAGGCGTCCACCAATCGGCTGTCGACGTCCTCAAGGCGGCGGGCTACACCAGCATCGAGTACCTCACAGGTTCTCTGCCGGAAGCCCAGCTCAAGGAAAAGATCGCTGATGCTCACTTCATCGGCATTCGCTCGCGCACTCAACTGACCGAAGAGATCTTCGATCACGCGAAGAAGCTCGTGGCTGTAGGGTGTTTCTGCATCGGCACCAACCAGGTCGACCTGAGTGCCGCTCGCGAGCGCGGTATCGCCGTGTTCAACGCGCCGTACTCCAACACCCGCTCCGTTGCCGAGCTGGTACTGGCCGAAGCGATCCTGTTGCTGCGCGGTATCCCTGAGAAGAACGCTTCCTGCCACCGTGGCGGCTGGATCAAGAGCGCGGCCAACTCCTTCGAGATCCGCGGCAAGAAGCTGGGCATCGTCGGCTACGGCTCGATCGGTACTCAACTGTCGGTCCTGGCGGAAGGCCTGGGGATGCAGGTGTTCTTCTACGACACCGTGACCAAGCTGCCACTGGGTAACGCCACCCAGGTCGGCAACCTGCACGAACTGCTGGGCATGTCCGACATCGTGACCCTGCACGTACCGGAAACCGCTGCCACCCAGTGGATGATCGGCGAGAAGGAAATCCGCGCCATCAAGAAGGGCGGCATCCTGATCAACGCCGCACGCGGCACCGTGGTCGAGCTGGACGCCCTGGCGGATGCGATCAAGGACAAGCACCTGATCGGCGCGGCCATCGACGTGTTCCCGGTGGAGCCACGCTCCAACGACGAAGAGTTCGAAAGTCCGCTGCGTGGCCTGGACAACGTGATCCTGACCCCGCACATCGGTGGTTCGACCGCCGAGGCGCAGGCCAACATCGGCCTGGAAGTGGCTGAAAAGCTGGTCAAGTACAGCGACAACGGTACCTCGGTATCGTCCGTGAACTTCCCGGAAGTGGCGCTGCCGGCTCACCCTGGCAAGCACCGCCTGCTGCACATCCACGAGAACATCCCGGGTGTGATGAGCGAGATCAACAAGGTCTTCGCCGAAAACGGCATCAACATTTCCGGTCAGTTCCTGCAGACCAACGAGAAAGTCGGCTACGTGGTAATCGACGTAGACGCCGAGTACTCGGACTTGGCGCAGCAGAAGCTGCAACACGTCAAGGGCACCATCCGTAGCCGTGTGTTGTTCTAACAGCATCGAGTGGTTGTAAAAAAAGGGAGCCCCTCGCAGGGGCTCCCTTTTTTATTTAACGTTGACCGTGATTTTCTCGGAAACAATCGGTGGATCGAACACCGTGTGATTTTTGTCGCCCAGAATCAGTTGTAGCGTGTGCTTGCCCGGTGTCAGTGTGACTTCAGCCTGGGTTTGTGCCTTGCCGAAGTGCACGTGATTGGCATCGGCCGGGATCGTCTGCCCAGCGGCGGGCAACTCGTCAACGTCGATCAGCAAATGATGATGCCCGGTATTCTTGGTGGCATCCCCCGCTGGCGCCAACGCAATATTCTCGACAGCGAATTTGACCACGAAGGTCTGCGGAACCGTGCCACCGTCCTTGGGAGAAACGATGGACACTTCGGCACCCTGGGGGGCCGGTGTAGCCGCACTGGCCAGCACCGAAACGCCCATCAGCAGGCCAGCCAAAGCAGCACGTGACATAAAGGTTTTCATTCTCTTCTCCAGTTTTTCCGTAAAATCCGCGTGACCATCACAACTTCATGGTCAATCGTTGTCGAAGGCACTCGACAACCATAGCAAAGCGAGCCTGAATCAGAGCATCGCGATAATGATTTCAAAGGAGTGACCATGCGTTTTCTGCCTGGCCTGATCTGCCTGCTACCCCTTTTGAGCCCGCTGGCTCATGCCGAACTGATTGACGACGTGAACGATCGCGGTGAGCTGCGCATTGCCCTTGAGGCTAATAACCCCCCCTTCAGCTTCAAGGAGGATGGCAGGCTCACGGGCTTCGAAGTCGAGTTGGGTCAGCTGCTGGCCAACGAACTGGAGGTGCGCGCCGACTTTGTCGTTACCGACGCCAGTGATCTGCTGACCGGCGTGGAAAGTGGCAAATACGACATTGCCATCAACCACATTGCACAGACCCCGGCGCTCGCGGATCGTTTCGACTTCAGCGAACCTTATGTGCAAACCCAAGCGCAATTGATCGCGCAGAAAGAAGAACCGCGCTCGATATTGCTGGTGCAGTCGTTGACAGAGCAAAAGCCGAAAGCCGCCCAGGCGGTGAACTTGTCGATTCCGTTCCAGAAGGGCAACCCGGCGTTTCACGCCAGCCTGGAAAGCGCGTTGCAACGGATCAAGGCGGATGGGCGCCTGGAGGCGCTGGAGCAGAAGTGGCTGGGGCCGGACTCGGATGTAATGCCGAAACATTGACCTGTAGGAGCTGGCTTGCCGGCGAAGGCGATCCTCCCGCCAACACTTTCATTGACTGTTACGGCCTCTTCGCTGCGATGCGGCGACCCGACAAGCCAGCTCCTACAAAGATGGACGTTCGTCGTCAGCTCAGTGCCGCCAATGCCTGCGCCGCTTCAGCCAGCTCCAGCTCACTGAAGACCTGCACCCCATGGCGCCTGAGCAGCGCCGCCGTCACGCCTTCGCCACTGACCTTCACCCCGCTGAACGTCCCGTCGTAGGTCAGCAGATTGCCGCACGACGGGCTGTTGGCCTTGAGCACGGCAACGCGGATGCCGTGCTGTTGCACCAGTTCCAGGGCCTGATAAGCCCCCGACAGAAACTGCGCACTGACATCCTCGCCCTCAGTGGTGATCACCCAGGCCTGGCCATCCAGCACTGCACCGCCCTGCCCGCCGGGAATTTCCGCCGCCGCCCGTGGCGTCGGCAGTCCACCGGCAACTTCCGGGCACAACGGCACGATCCGACCTTCGTCGATCCAGCGCTGCAACTGATCGAAAGGCCCGCTGGCCCCGCCGTCATAACGTACGCGGTGGCCCAGCAGGCAGCGGCTTACCAGTATCTTTTGCATGATCAGAACGGCTCGTTGCCCCGACGCCGGAACCAGCCGGTCAACGACAGGCGTTCACGGCTCGCAGGCAGGACTTCATGGGGGACCTCCCCGGACAGGAATACCACCAGGCATCCACCGACGGGTACCACATCGTATTGCGCACCTTCGTCCAGGTACATACGCAATTGACCACCCTGCTCAGGCAGCCAGGCATCATTGAGGTAGACCACCGCCGACACCATGCGCCGGTCGTCGTCGCGAAAACGGTCGACATGCTTGAGGTAGAAGGCGCCGGGCGGGTACATCGCGAAATGGCTCTCGAAATCCTCCAGCCCCAGGAACAGGCCACGGTTCAGCGCCTCGCGCAGGCTGTCCATCAACGCCAGATAGCTGTCGCAGACCTCGGCCTGGCCGGGCTCGATCCACTGGATATGATCGCCGCGAATCCCCTCGCGTATCTCCGACGACGGCCCTCGACCCACGGCAGCCGGGGCCAGTTCACCTTCGGCCGCACGTTTACGGCACTCGGCCGCCAGCGCTCGGGTCAGATCCTGAGAAAGGAAAATATTCTGCTGCGACCAACCGCTGGTGGCCAGGTCGTCGACGATTTGTAACAGCAGCGGGTGATCAGAAGGTATTTGCATGGCGCGCATAGTATTCCTGCGCCTGAAAATCCGACAGAGCCATGCAGCGGGTTGATACGAATTCTCGACAAGACTGTATGCCACACGGAGAATAGTCGCCTGCTGACAGGAGTCCCTATGCGCCGTTTGCTTTTCTCCCTGCTGATGCTCTGTGTTATGCCCGCCTGGGCAGACGGCCACGACCAACTGTACAATGTCGCCGGCTGGCCAGAACAACGCGCGCATTTCAACGACGCCCTCTCGGCCGCTCAACAGCGCTACCAAAGCAGCCTCCCACCGGCGGTTTTCCAGGCGCTGGTCGACAACAGCAACCAGCGTTTCGCCCCCAATGCCGTGGACCAGCGTGCCGAAGCGCAATTGCGCAAGAACCTCGCCGATCCGAAACCGGCGCTGGCGTTCTTTCAATCGCCGCTGGGCAAGAAAATCGTCGCCGCCGAATTGCTCGCGACCCGCCGCGATCAACTGGCGAAAAACGCCAAGGGCTTGCCCAAGATGCAGGCCAGCGACAGCCGCCTGCTGATCATCGGCCACCTGGCCCAGGCCCTGCCTGCCCGCGAGGCTGGCGCGGAAGTCAGCCTGGCGATTGCCGGTGTCGCGGCCGACAGCCTCAGTTCGATGATCCCCGGCCTTCTCGGCGCCGGCCAGACCCAAAGCATGCTGAACGGGCAGCGCCAGCGCTTGATGGACCAGATCGGCAGCGACCTGAGCAACACGTTGCTGTACGTCTATCGCGACCTGTCGGATGAGGAACTGGAAGAGTTCGCCACGTTTGCCGAGTCGGCTGAAGGCAAGGCTTATTACCAAGCGGCGCTGGCGGCGATTCGGGCGGGGTTGGCGGTGGGGCAGAGTACTTCCAATCTCAGCCAGTGATTTTTGGCGATAGTTAGATCGCTATCGCTAGCAGGCTAGCTCCCACAGGGGACCGGCGCACGCAGATCCATTGTGGGAGCCAGCCTGCTGGCGATGAGGGCCTTTCTGTCGCTAAAGATTGCGCCCCTTGATCCGCTTGGTCAAAAACCCGAAATACTCCCCACGCAACACTTGCGCCTCATTCGCCAGGTGATGCCGCGCCTCGGGCAACATCAGCACCTGGGGCCGGTCGAACTTGGCCCGCAGCACCTCAAGGTTATGCTCCCAATCTACCGTCATGTCCGCTTGCCCCTGCACAATCAACGGCCTCCTCGTACTTGCTGGCGCCGCTTCGACACGCTTGATCCATCGTGCCAGCGCGCCGACCCATGCTGTCGGCAATCGCAGCGGCTGCAGCGGATCGGCTTGCAGGAACGGCAAGAATTCCGGGTCGTTGGAGTTCTCGCTGAAGCGTCGGGCAATGGCTTTGACGAAAGGCCTGAGCAGGTAATAGCTCAGTTGCGACCAGCCCCACGCCCGTGGACGCACCAGCGGCGCCAACAGGATCACCTGACCCTGGGCCGGGCTGCCCGCCCCCGCATTGAGCACATGATCGATCACGATGGCGCCACCGGTACTCTGCCCGCACAGGTGCCAGGGTTGTGGCAGGTCGAGCGATCGCGCCTCGGCAAACAAGCCTTGCAGGGTATCCTGATACTCGGCGAAGTCCTTGATGCTCGCCCGTTCGCCACTGGACAGCCCATGGCCCGGCAAGTCGCAGGCAATCACGGCGAAGCCTTGCTCCAGCGCCCACTCGATCACATGCCGGTAGAGACCGGTGTGGTCGTAGAAACCGTGAAAGACAAACAGCGTCGCCTTCACCTGCTCTGGCCACCAGACCTGGCTGACCACCTCGTAACCATCGACCTGGAAACAACCCAAGGCGCTGCGTACATTGCGCGTCGAGAAGTCCAGCCCATAAAACCGTTGATAAGCCAAGGCCTCCGCTGACAACGGCAGCCCTTGCGCCAGCGGCCGCAGGCTGGCACGCAGATGATCGGGATCGAAGGTCACTGACATGGGCATTCCAGGGTACGAAGCGGACTTTATAGACCTGCGATATTCATCTGTCGCGGCAAGCATGGCAAGCTAGCCGCCCCACAAGGAGTGACCCCATGCGCTCGCCCTATCGCGCCACCCTGATCGCCAGCCTGCTTGCCCTCGTGTGCGCCGGGGTGCTGTGGGCCGCCTACGACTGGTTTCAGGGGCGCTACCTGCGGGCATTCAGCGAGCACACGGCGGTGTTCTCCGGTGACCCGCTGCGCCTGCCCGACAACCTTGCCGGCCCCGGCGCCATCCGCCTCGTGCATTTCTGGGACCCGGCCTGCCCGTGCAATGTCGGCAATCAACAACACCTGACCGAACTGGTCGAACGCTATGTCCCGCACGGCGTGGAGTTTTACACGGTGCAAAAGCCCGGCAGCCACGGCCAACTGCCCGCCACCCTCGGCAGCCTGAAAGCCATCGACGTCCTGCCCGGCTCCGAACAGATCCCCGCCAGCCCCGCCGTGGCGATCTGGGACCGCAACGGCAGGCTGGCCTATTTCGGGCCCTATAGCGAAGGCCTGACCTGCAATTCCAGCAACAGCTTTATCGAACCGATCCTGCAAGCGCTGAACGAAGGTCGCGAAGTGAGTGCCACGCACACACTGGCCGTGGGGTGTTACTGCCCGTGGCCTGTCGTCCCGACGAGGTAACCCCGACAGCAAACGAGAATCCCTCCTACGGGCGATGGGCCAAACCAGCCTGTCGTGTTAAACAGTCTCGCCAGGGAATTGCTGTCACCAATAACAATAAGGAGTCACCATGAAACGTAGCCTGACCGCGCTCGGTTTGCTGATCGTCGCGCTCGCCGCCGGTGCCGGTTGGTACGTCTACAGCAAGCAGCCGTCACGCCAGGGCATGGTGGAGCTGCAGCAGCTGCAAGGTTCAGTCACCGTGCGCTATGACGAGCGGGGCATCCCGCATATCCGTGCCGACAACGAAACCGACCTGTATCGCGCCCTCGGCTATGTCCATGCCCAGGATCGGTTGTTCCAGATGGAGGTTTTGCGTCGCCTCGCCCGTGGCGAACTGGCCGAGGTGCTCGGGCCGAAGCTGCTCGACACCGACAAGCTGATGCGCAGCCTGCGCATTCGTGAACGTGCCGAAACCTACCTGGCGAACATGGACAAGCAATCGCCCGCCTTCCTGGCCCTGCAGGCTTACCTGGACGGCATCAACCAGTACCAGGACAGTCACGCAAAACCCGTAGAGTTCGATGTGCTGGGCATTGCCAAGCGCCCGTTCACGGCGCAGGACACCATCAGCATCGCCGGCTACATGGCCTACAGTTTTGCCGCGGCGTTTCGCACCGAACCGCTGCTGACCTACGTGCGCGATCAATTGGGCGCTGACTATCTGAGCGTCTTCGATCTCGACTGGCAAGCCAAGGGCGTGCTGGCGACCCAACACAGCACGGCCCCGTCACCCCTCGCCAGCGCCGACTGGAAAGACCTCAACGCCCTCGCCCGTCTGAGCGAACAGGCCCTGGCCGACAACGGTTTGCCGCAGTTCGAGGGCAGCAACGCCTGGGCGGTTGCCGGCAACCGCACCAAAAGCGGCAAGCCGCTGCTGGCCGGTGACCCGCACATCCGCTTTTCCGCGCCGTCGGTGTGGTACGAAGCGCAGCTATCAGCGCCGGGCTTCGAGCTCTATGGCCACTATCAGGCCCTGATGCCGTTCGCTTCGCTGGGCATGAACCGGGACTTCGGCTGGAGCATCACCATGTTCCAGAACGACGACCTCGACCTGATTGCCGAAAAGGTCAATCCGGACAATCCGAATCAGGTCTGGTATCGCGGCAAATGGGTGGACATGGTCAGCAGCGAACAACAGATCGCGGTCAAGGGCCAGGCCCCGGTCACCCTGACGCTACGCCAGTCACCCCATGGTCCGATCGTCAACGATGCGCTGGGCAACAGCGTCGGCAAGACGCCGATCGCCATGTGGTGGGGGTTTCTCGAAAGCCAGAACCCGATCATCGACGGCTTCTACCAGCTCAATCGCGCCGATACCCTGGCCAAGGCCCGTAGCGCTGCCGCCAAGGTCCAGGCGCCCGGCCTGAACATCGTCTGGGCCAATGCCAAGGGCGACATCGGCTGGTGGGCCGCGGCGCAACTGCCCAAGCGCCCTGCCGGGGTGCGGCCGTGGTTTATCCTCGACGGCAGCACCAGCGATGCCGACAAGGACGGTTTCTATCCGTTCAGCGCCAACCCGCAGGAAGAGAACCCGGCACGGGGCTACATCGTCTCGGCCAACTTCCAGCCGCTGTCGCCGACGGGGATGGAGATCCCCGGTTATTACAACCTCGCCGATCGAGGCCAGCAGCTCAATCGCCAGCTCAGCGACAAGAACGTCAAATGGGATCTGGAAAACAGCCAGCAGCTGCAACTGGGCACCACCACCGCCTACGGCCCGCGGCTGTTGGCGCCGCTGCTGCCGACCCTGCGCGAAGTGGTCAGCGACCCTGCGGAGCTCAAGCTGGTGGAGCAACTGGCCCAGTGGAAAGGCGACTACCCGCTGGATTCCACCAGCGCCACGCTGTTCAACCAGTTCCTGTTCAACCTGGCTGACGCGGCGATGCACGACGACCTGGGCAATGACTTCTTCGAAACGCTGCTCTCGACCCGGGTGATCGATGCTGCGCTGCCGCGCCTGGCGGCAACGCCGGATTCACCCTGGTGGGACAACCGCAATACCCTCGGCAAGGAAACCCGCGCCGATACCGTCAAAGTGGCGTGGCTGGCCAGCATCGCCCACCTCACGGCCACGCTGGGTGCCGATTTCTCGCAATGGCAATGGGGCAAGGCGCACACGCTGACCCATGGCCACCCGCTGGGGCAGCAAAAGCCGCTGGACCGGATCTTCAATGTCGGCCCGTTCGCGGCCCCCGGCACCCATGAAGTGCCGAACAACCTGTCGGCCAAGATCGGCCCGGCACCCTGGCCAGTGACGTACGGCCCATCGACCCGGCGCCTGATCGACTTCGCCGACCCGGCCCACAGTTTGACGGTCAACCCGGTTGGCCAGAGTGGTGTGCCGTTTGACAGGCACTTTGATGATCAGGCTGAGGCGTATATCGAGGGGGTTTATTTCCAGGCGCATCTCAATGATGAAGAGGTGACCGCGAATACGAAGAGTACGTTGAAGCTGTTGCCGGCGCGGTCAGCTCAGTAAATTTGTATTGGCTGGACTGGCCTCATCGCCAGCAGGCTGGCTCCCACAGTGGTCCTGTGCGCACAGATCGATTGTGGGAGCCAGCCTGCTGGCGATGAGGCCTGCAAGAACAACAAAAGCTCATGCTTTACACCATAGCCGCAAAATTCTGCCTGAACTGCTGCGGCGTCACCCCCAGCCTGCGGTTGAACACGCTGCGCATGTGCTGGGCATCGCGGAACCCGCACTGGTAGGCCACGGTCTTGAGCGGCGCGCGGGTGCTTTCCAGCATCACCCGCGCCGCGTCCACGCGCGCCCGCTCGACAAACTCGGCCGGGGTGACTTTCGCTTCCTTGGCAAATACCCGGGAAAAGTTGCGTGCACTCATGTTGGCGGCGTTGGCCAGGTCGGCGATGCTCAGGTCACCCGTCAAGTTCGCCAACACGTAATGCTGGACCATCGCCACGGCGGAGGTCGGCTGCGCGTGGGGCGTGAGAAACGGGCTGAACTGTGACTGCCCGCCCGAGCGCTGGGTGAACACCACCAAGCGTTTTGCCACGCTCAAGGCCACGTCCGGCCCGTGATCGCGCCCCAGCAGATACAGCGACAGATCAATCCCGGCCGTCACCCCCGCCGAGGTGAAAAGCTCGCCGTCCTGAACGTAAAGCCGATCGGCTTCGACTCGAGTCGTCAAACACAAATCAGCCAACGCCGCCGCATCCCCCCAATGGGTGGTCACCGTGCGCCCTTGCAGCAATCCCGCCTTGGCGAGCATGAACGCACCGTTGCAGATCGAGCCATAGCGACGCGCCCGCGCGCAGGCATCGCGCAGCCAGGCATCGAACGCAGGGCCGAAGGTCAAGAACGGTAATTGCGGTCCGCCGGCCACCAGCAGCAGGTCATAAGACTCCAGCGCTTCGCTGAAATGCCGATGGGCGTTCAGCGCCAAACCGTTGGAACACGCCATCACGCCGCGCTCAACGCCAATCACTTCCAGGCGATAGTGATCCTCGGGGGCGAGGAAGCGATTGGCTTCGCAAAACACATCCATGGGGCCGGTGACGTCCAGCGACTGGACGCCGGCGAAGACCACGATTGCAACGGTTTTGTGCATGGTCTGAATCATCTCCAGGACTAAATTGTGGCGAGGGGATTTATCCCCGCTGGGCTGCGTAGCGGCCCCAAAAATCCTGGGAGCGCTACGCACTCCAACGGGGCGGTGCGACGTTTCGCTAAATCCCCTCGCCACAAAAGCCCATTCAATTTGAGCAACCCTAGCCAATGGCGCGATATGCATGCTCATTGGCAAGGATCGCAGCCATGGATCGATTGTCCCGTTTGAGGGCCGCGAACAGACTTTAACCCTCAGCGCCGCCCCGGCGTCAACTTTGAGGAAAAGCCCATGAGCACCACCATCGCAGGCATCAAGATCCCCGACAGCGCCTTGGCCAAAGCTACCACCGAATACATCCGCGACATCGAATCCGACCTGCTCTACCACCACTCGCGCCGGGTGTTCCTGTTCGGTGCGCTGAGCGGCGAGCGCAAGCAACTGGCCTACAACCCGGAGCTTTTGTATGTCGGCGCGATGTTCCATGACCTGGGTCTGGTGGAGGGTTATCGCAGCGCCAACGAACGCTTCGAAGTCGATGGTGCCAACGCGGCGGCCGCGTTTCTCAAGCCCTACGGCTTTAGCGATGACGACATCGAGCAGGTCTGGCTGTCGATCGCCCTGCACACCACGCCGGGCGTGCCGCAGCACCTGAGGCCGACCGTGGCGCTGGTGACCGCCGGCGTTGAAATGGACGTGCTGGGCATGGACTACGCGGCGTTTTCCACGGTGCAGCGTGAAGCGGTGGTGCATGCGCATCCACGGGGTGAAGGGTTCAAGGAGTGCATCATCTGCGCCTTTGCCGACGGCTTGCGCCATCGTCCGCAGACCACGTTCGGCAATGTGAAGACCGACGTGTTGATGGATCAGGAGCCGGGGTTCAAGCCGATGAATTTTGTCGAGGTCATCCGCCAATCTCCCTGGATTTCCTGACCGACAAAAAACCTGTGGGAGCGAGCCTGCTCGCGATGGCGGTGTATCAGACGACAGAGATGCCGACTGACACGCCCTCATCGCGAGCAGGCTCGCTCCCACAATGGATCTGGGTTGGCCACAGGATGTGGTCAACCCGATTTCAGGTTCAAGCCGCTTCCGGCTGCGCGCGACGCACGTCCGGTTGCTTCCACGAATCGGCAGCGCTTTCTTCGATGGCTTGCTGGATCGCACGCTTGCGCGCTTCTTCGGCACGACGGCTGAAGAACCAGACCAGGAACGTCATCAGCGACACCGCCAGCAGGATCAGGCTGGCCACGGCGTTGATCTCGGGTTTCACACCCAGGCGCACCGCCGAGAACACTTCCATCGGCAAGGTGGTGGAACCCGGCCCCGACACGAAGCTCGCCAACACCAGGTCATCCAGCGACAGGGCAAACGACATCATGCCGCCCGCCGCCAGCGATGGGGCGATCATCGGGATGGTGATCAGGAAGAACACCTTCCACGGCTTGGCACCGAGGTCCATGGCCGCCTCTTCGATGGACAGGTCCAGCTCACGCAAGCGCGCCGACACCACCACCGCCACATACGCCGCACAGAACGTGGTGTGGGCGATCCAGATCGTGACGATGCCACGCTCCTGCGGCCAGCCGATCATCTGCGCCATGGCCACGAACAGCAGCAACAGCGACAGACCGGTGATCACTTCGGGCATCACCAACGGTGCCGTGACCAGGCCGCCGAACAGTGTACGGCCCTTGAAGTGGGTGATGCGGGTCAGGACGAACGCGGCCAGCGTTCCCAGTGCGACGGCTGCAATCGCGGTGTAGCAGGCGATTTCCAGCGAGCGCACCACCGAGCCCATCAGTTGGGTGTTGTCCATCAGGCCGACGTACCACTTGATCGACCAGCCGCCCCACACCGTCACCAGTTTCGAGGCGTTGAAGGAGTAGATCACCAGGATCAGCATCGGCAGGTAGATGAACATCAGACCCAGTACCAGCATCAGGCTGGAGAAACGGAAGCGTTTCATTCTTTACCCTCCATTTCCTTGGCCTGACTGCGGTTGAACAGAATGATCGGCACAATCAGGATCGCCAGCATCACCACCGCCAGGGCGGATGCCACCGGCCAGTCACGGTTGTTGAAGAACTCTTGCCAGAGCACTTTACCGATCATCAGGGTCTCCGGACCGCCGAGCAGTTCCGGGATCACGAACTCACCCACCACCGGGATGAACACCAGCATGCAGCCGGCGATGATGCCGTTTTTCGACAGCGGCACGGTGATCTTCCAGAAGCTGTTGAAGGTGCTCGAACCGAGGTCAGACGCGGCTTCCAGCAGGCTGGTGTCGTGCTTCACCAGGTTGGCGTACAGCGGCAGGATCATGAACGGCAGGTACGAATACACCACGCCGATGTACACGGCGAGGTTGGTGTTGAGGATCTGCAGCGGTTCACTGATCCAGCCCATGCTCATCAGGAAGCCGTTGAGCAGGCCGTTGTTGCTGAGGATGCCCATCCACGCGTAGACGCGGATCAGGATCGCGGTCCAGGTCGGCATCATGATCAGCAGCACCAGCACCGTTTGCAGCTCTTTGCGGGCGCTGGCGATGGCGTAGGCCATCGGATAGCCGATCAGCAGGCAGAGGATGGTGCTGATCAGCGCCATCTTCAGCGAACCGAGGTAGGCGGCGATGTACAACTCATCGTCGCCGAGCATCGCGTAGTTGCCCAGGTTGAGCAGCACCTGCAGCTTCTGTTCGGCGTAGCTGTAGATCTCGGTGTACGGCGGAATGGCCACGTCGGCTTCGGCGAAGCTGATCTTCAAGACGATGAAGAACGGCAACATGAAGAACAGGAACAGCCAGATGAAGGGAACCCCGATGACCAGCTGGCGGCCACCGGGAATTATTCGATTGAGCCGGCGTTTGAATTTGCGCATGTTCATGAGCGAAGTACCACGCCGCTATCGTCTTCCCAATACACGTACACCTGGTCACCCCAGGTCGGCCGCTGGCCGCGGCGCTCGGCGTTGGCCACGAACGACTGGACGATCTTGCCGCTCGGCAGTTCGACGTAGAACACCGAGTGACCACCCAGGTAGGCGATGTCGTGCACCTTGCCGCTGGACCAGTTGTATTCACAGGTCGGCATGGTCGGGGTCACCAGCAGTTTTTCCGGACGGATCGCATAGGTCACGGACTTGTCCTGCACCGAGGTGCTGATGCCGTGCCCCACATAGATCTTCCGGTCGAGGTCCTTGCAGGTGATGATCGCGTGGCCCTCGGCGTCGTCGATCACTTCACCGTCGAAGATGTTGACGTTGCCGATGAATTCGCAGACCAGGCGGCTGGTCGGGGTTTCGTAGATGTCGATCGGGCTGCCGATCTGGGCGATCCAGCCCAGGTGCATGATCGCGATGCGCTCGGCCATGGTCATGGCCTCTTCCTGGTCGTGGGTCACCATGACGCAGGTTACGCCGACGCGCTCGATGATCTCCACCAGCTCCAGCTGCATTTGCGAACGCAGTTTTTTATCCAGCGCGCCCATTGGCTCGTCGAGCAGCAACAGCTTCGGACGCTTGGCCAGCGAACGGGCCAGGGCCACACGCTGACGCTGGCCGCCGGACAACTGATGCGGCTTGCGCTTGGCGTACTGGGTCATCTGCACCAGCTTGAGCATATCCGCCACCCGGGCATCGATCTCGGCGGCAGGCAGCTTGTCCTGCTTGAGGCCGAAGGCGATGTTCTGCGCCACGGTCATGTGCGGGAACAGGGCGTAGGACTGGAACATCATGTTGATCGGCCGCTCGTACGGCGGCATGTCGGTGATGTCCACGCCGTCGAGGAAGATCCGCCCTTCGGTCGGTCGTTCGAAGCCGGCGAGCATGCGCAGCAGAGTGGATTTGCCCGATCCCGAACCGCCGAGCAAGGCGAAAATCTCGCCTTTCTTGATTTCCAGGGACACGTCGTCCACGGCAATCGTCTCGTCGAACTTCTTCGTGACCCGGTCGATTTTGACCAGCACCTGCTTAGGTGACTGGTCGCCCTCGAGGGCTTTCTTATAGGCGCCGGAGGCAACTGCCATTTACGAAACTCCCGAAAAAAAAGAGTACAGTTCGCTCAAGCTGAGCCAACCTTGGATAGTTTGAGCCTTGAAGCTATTTACCCGACTTGACCTTGGTCCAGCTGCGGGTCATCAAACGTTGAATGTTTGGTGGTAACTCGATGGACACGTAGGTCTTGTCGAGTACGGCTTGCGGTGGATAAACCGCTTCGTCGGTGCGAATGGACTGTTCCATCAGTTTGTCCGACCCGGGGTTAGGGTTGGCGTAGCCGACGTAATCACTGACCTGGGCGATCACCTCAGGTTTCAGCAAATAGTTGATGAACGCGTGCGCTTCTTTCACGTTGGCCGAGTCCTTCGGAATCGCCAGCATGTCGAACCACAACGCACCGCCTTCCTTGGGAATCGAGTAGGCGATGTTCACGCCTTTCTTGGCTTCGGCCGCGCGGTTGCGCGCCTGGAACATGTCGCCGGAGAAACCGATGGCCACGCAGATATCGCCGTTGGCCAAGTCCGCGATGTATTTGGAGGAGTGGAAGTAAGTTACGTAAGGGCGCACCGCCAGCAACTTGGCTTCGGCCTTTTTGTAGTCTTCGGGGTTGGTGCTGTTGGCATCCAGGCCCATGTAGTTGAGGACCGTCGGCATCATTTCATCGGCGGAGTCGAGGAACGCCACGCCGCAACTTTGCAGTTTCTTGATGTTCTCCGGTTCGAATACCGCGGCCCAGGAATCGATCTTGTCGACGCCCAGCACAGCCTTGACCTTGTCGACGTTGTAACCGATGCCGTTGGTGCCCCACAGGTACGGCACGGCGTACAGGTTACCCGGATCGTTCTGCTCCAGGCGCTTGAGCAGTACAGGGTCGAGATTCTTGTAGTTCGGCAACTTAGACTTGTCGAGCTTCTGGAAAGCACCGGCCTTGATCTGCTTGCCAAGGAAGTGGTTGGACGGCACGACCACGTCATAACCGGTACGCCCGGCCAGCAACTTGCCTTCCAGGGTTTCGTTGGAATCGAATACGTCATAAACCGGTTTGATGCCGGTCTCTTTCTGGAAGTCGGCCAGGGTGGTCTCGCCGATGTAATCCGACCAGTTATAAATATGCACGGTGCCAGCCGCCTGAACATTGACGGCAAGCGTCAACCCGGCAGCGACCAGCATGGCATTGCGCAACAAAGAAAAAATAGGCAAGTGGAGGTCCTCTAAAATGAGTTGGGCTCAAGTTGCCCCGCGTTACATGACAGCCATGGCTGCCTGACAACAAAACCGGCGCGCAACTTACCCTCGAAAAACCGTTCCAGCAAAACTTTTATACGGATAACTGTAGGAGCGAGCCTGCTCGCGATGGTCGTCAACGATAACGCTGGGTGCCTGACACCCAGCGGGGCTCTCAGGTTCATCGCGAGCAGGCTCGCTCCTACAGTGTGTATTACTTACTTACCGGATTTAATCTTGGTCCAGCTGCGAGTCATGATCCGCTGGGTCGCTGCCGGCAAGTCGGCAATCGCGTACAGCTTGGCCAGTACGTCCGCGGGTGGGTAGACGCCTGGATCGCTGGTGATGTCTTTATCAACCAACGGCGTGGCCGCTGCGTTACCGTTCGGGAAACGTACGGCGTTGGTGATTTCAGCCATGATTTCCGGCTTCTGCAGGAAGGTCATGAACTTATAGGCGCCCTCGACGTTTTCGGCATCCTTAGGGATGGCGACCATGTCGTAGAAGCTGCCAGCACCTTCTTTCGGAATGTTGTAGCTGACTTTCACCTTGTCACCGGCTTCAGCCGCGCGGGACTTGGCCTGGTAGATGTCGCCCGAGTAACCCACGGCCACGCAGATGTTGCCGTTGGCCAGGTCGGAGATGTACTTGGACGAGTGGAAATAGGCGATCGAAGGACGGACCTTCATGATCAACGCTTCAGCCTTGTCGATGTCTTCTTTCTTCTGGCTGTCGGTTGGCAGGCCCAGGTAGTGCAACGCCACCGGAATCATCTCGGTTGGCGAATCCAGCAGGCTGATACCGCACGACTTCAGCTTGGCGGCGTTTTCAGGCTTGAAGATCAGGTCCCAGGAATCGACTGGAGCGTCGGCGCCCAGTGCAGCCTTGACCTTCTCGGCGTTGAAGCCGATACCGATCGAACCCCACATGTACGGGAAGGCGTGCTCGTTACCCGGGTCGCTCACCGATACCGCTTTAAGCAGGTCGGTGTTCAGGTTCTTCCAGTTAGGCAGCTTGGACTTGTCCAGCTTCTGGTAGACGCCGGCCTTGATCTGCTTGGCCAGGAAGTTGTTCGACGGTACGACGATGTCGTAACCGGACTTGCCTGCCAGCAACTTGGCTTCAAGGGTTTCGTTACTGTCGAAGACGTCGTAGACAACTTTGATGCCCGACTCGTCTTCAAACTTCTTGATAGTGTCCGGAGCGATGTAATCAGACCAGTTATAGACGTGCAACACCTTGTCGTCCGCCTGAACCGCACCCGCCATAATGCCCATCAGGGACATGGCGAGGAGGGTCTTGCCAGCAAGCTTTTTTCCTAATGCCTTCATGCGTAATGCTCCAAATTTTTCTTTTTTGAACCACTTTGTTCAGCGGCCGAACCCGGACAACTGGAACCGCGGCTAGTCTGGCAAGATCCGAGGCGGTCTTTCAAGGAAAGGCCAACGTTTCTGACAGCTCTGAGCGAAAGTTTCATGACTCCCGCCCAGAGCCTAGCACTTAGGCCTGCAACGCACTCAGGGTCAGGTCAAGGCACTTGCGTGCCTTGGTCACCAACTCATCGATTTCCGCAGGCGAGATCACCAACGGTGGCGCGATGATCATGGTGTCCCCCACGGCACGCATGATCAGCCCGTTATCGAAGCAGAACTGCCGGCAGATCATGCCAACGCCCTTGCCTTCGTAGCGCTTGCGTGTGGCCTTGTCCTGAACCAGTTCGATCGCGCCCAGCAGGCCTACTCCACGAACTTCGCCCACCAACGGGTGATCATTCAGTTCGCGCAAACGTTTCTGCAAATACGGTGCCGTTTCTGTCTTCACGCGCTCGACAATTTTTTCGTCGCGCAGGATACGGATGTTTTCCAGGCCTACAGCCGCCGCCACCGGGTGCCCGGAGTAGGTGAAACCGTGGTTGAAATCGCCGCCTTCGTTGAGCACTTCGACCACTTCATCGCGCACGATCAGGCCACCCATAGGGATGTAGCCGGAGGTCAGGCCTTTGGCGATGGTCATCATGTCGGGCTTGAGGTCGTAGAAATCGCTGCCGAACCACTCACCGGTACGGCCGAAACCGCAGATCACTTCGTCAGCCACGAACAAAATGTCGTACTTGGCGAGGATTTCCTTGATGCGCGGCCAGTAGCTGTCTGGCGGAATGATCACGCCGCCGGCGCCCTGGATCGGCTCGGCAATAAAGGCGCCGACGTTGTCCACGCCCACTTCCAGGATTTTCTCTTCCAGCTGATTGGCAGCCCAGATCCCGAACTCTTCCGGGGTCATGTTGCCGCCTTCGGCGAACCAGTACGGCTGGGCGATGTGGACGATACCCGGAATCGGCAAATCGCCTTGTTCGTGCATGTAGGTCATGCCGCCCAGGCTCGCGCCGGCCACGGTGGAGCCGTGATAGCCGTTCTTGCGGCTGATGATGACTTTCTTCTTCGGCTGGCCCTTGATCGCCCAATAGTGACGAACCATACGCAGCATGGTGTCGTTGCCTTCGGAGCCGGAACCGGTGAAGAACACGTGGTTCATGCCTTCTGGCGCAACATCGGCGATGGCCTTGGCCAGTTCCAGCACCGGCGGGTGGGCGGTCTGGAAGAACAGGTTGTAGTACGGCAGCTCGCGCATCTGCTTGCTGGCGGCGTCGGCCAGTTCATCGCGACCGTAACCGATGGCTACGCACCACAGGCCGGCCATGCCGTCGAGGATCTTGTTGCCTTCGCTGTCCCACAGGTAGACGCCCTTGGCGTTGGTGATGATCCGCGGGCCCTTCTCCTTCAGCTGCTTGAAGTCGCTGAACGGGGCCAGGTGGTGATCGCTGCTCAGGGTTTGCCATTCACGGGTTTGCGGGTTGTTGCTGGTCATACCAATCTCCTAAAAAGTCCAGGTGAGAGCGCCACCCGACAACGGCGGCGCCCGGCGCGTCAGACGGCAAAAAGCAGGAATTCCCGTTCCCACGAACTGATCACGCGCTTGAAGTTTTCATGCTCGGCCCGCTTGACCGCGACGTAGCCAGTGATGAAAGTTTTGCCTAGGTAACGCTCGATGGTTGCGCTGTTTTCCATGCGCTCGAGCGCGTCTTCGATGGTCAGTGGCAGGCGCAGGTTGCGGCGCTCATAACCACGGCCCACCACCGGTGCACTCGGGTTCAGGCCTTCGACCATGCCGATGTAGCCGCACAGCAGGCTTGCGGCAATGGCCAGGTACGGGTTGGCGTCGGCACCCGGCAGGCGGTTTTCCACGCGCCGGTTTTGTGGGCCGGCATCCGGTACCCGCAGGCCCACGGTGCGGTTTTCTTCGCCCCATTCCACGTTCACCGGTGCCGAGGTGTCCGGCAGGAAGCGGCGGAACGAGTTGACGTTGGGTGCGAACAGCGGCAACAACTCGGGAATCAGTTTCTGCAGGCCACCGATGTGCTGCAGGAACAGCTCGCTCATGGTCCCGTCTTCATTGGAGAAGATGTTCTTGCCAGTCTCGATGTCGATGATGCTCTGGTGCAGGTGCATGGCACTGCCCGGCTCGCCGGTCATCGGCTTGGCCATGAAGGTCGCCGCCACGTCGTGCTTGAGCGCGGCTTCGCGCATGGTGCGCTTGAACACCAGGATCTGGTCGGCCAGGGACAGTGCGTCGCCGTGACGGAAGTTGATCTCCATCTGCGCCGTGCCGTCCTCGTGGATCAGCGTGTCGAGGTCCAGTTCCTGCAGTTCGCACCAGTCATAGACGTCCTCGAACAGCGGATCGAACTCGTTCGCCGCCTCGATGGAGAACGACTGGCGGCCGATTTCCGGGCGACCGGAGCGGCCGATGGGCGGCTGCAACGGATAATCCGGGTCGTCGCTGCGCTTGGTCAGGTAGAACTCCATTTCCGGCGCCACGATCGGCTGCCAGCCTTTGTCGGCATAGAGTTTGAGGACCTTCTTGAGCACGTTGCGCGGCGACAGCTCGATCGGGTTGCCCTGCTTGTCGTAAGTATCGTGGATGACGATGGCGGTCGGTTCGATGGCCCA
The DNA here is from genome assembly GCF_013416725.1 of Pseudomonas sp. SbOxS1. NCBI lineage: Bacteria > Pseudomonadati > Pseudomonadota > Gammaproteobacteria > Pseudomonadales > Pseudomonadaceae > Pseudomonas > Pseudomonas sp. SbOxS1. Next base: position 387,400 of record NZ_JAAVXC010000002.1, on the reverse strand, counting down.
TGGCACCGGGTACACCGCGTTCTGGTCGGGGCGGCAGATCATGTCGATGTCGGCCGGGTCGAGCAGCTCGTAATAGATGTCGTCTTCGACGTAATCGCCGGTCACGGTCTGGAGCAGCACACTTTCTGGCAGACGCATGCCTTTTTCGGCGATGAATTTGTTGGTCGGCGAAATCTTGCCCCGGGTAATCCCGGTCAAGTCGGCGATCATGCATTCGACTTCTGTGATCTTGTGGTCTTTCAACCAATCGGTGAGCTGGTCGAGGTTGTTACTCATAAATGCCTCTAGGCTTTGAGTTTCCTGACACTTGAGGTCAGGCGATAGTTGACGCATCGGCGTCGCGGTGAAATGCAAGTTTGCGCCAGGCTACCGTGCTTGTGTGTACTTCTGCGCATATCAGGCGTGCAGAATCGCGAGCGGTGCCCTGCACAAAGGCCGAGCCGCTATTGTGAATCGGTTCTATATTGAATGGAGTAACCGTAATGGGTGTGCCGTCGAGGCCGTCCAGAATATCGGACAGGGACGGTTGATCCGCCAGGGACGGGAAGATCACCGACAGGCTCTGGGCCACTGCGGCCACGGCGCTGACGTGGATGTCGCCACTGATGTGATAAGCATTCAGACCGGTCTGCGAAGAGCAGGCGGTAACGCCGATTATCGGCAGGCGAGACATGAAGCACCCCGGTATTATTGCTGTTATGGGTTTGATTCGAGCTTAGCCTTGTTCATTTTTTTACACAACACCCCCGTAAAAAATACAACACGGCCCGCTCAAGCCTGCGGGCGTCAAACGGCCAAGGGGTATAAAAACGCCCCAAAGCGCCTCAAAAAAGCCACGCGAGCGCTTTTTTAGGGCAAAAAAGGCCTCGCTTGACTTCGGCATGCCGTTCGGGTTGACTGGAATCCGAAAAGATCAATGATTGATATTTTTAACAACAAAGGTGTTGCATCATGTCGGTACCCCCGCGTGCCGTTCAGCTTAACGAAGCGAACGCGTTCCTTAAGGAACATCCTGAGGTTCTGTACGTTGACCTTCTGATTGCGGATATGAATGGTGTGGTGCGCGGCAAGCGCATCGAACGCACCAGCCTCCACAAGGTTTACGAGAAAGGCATCAACCTGCCGGCCTCTCTATTTGCCCTGGATATCAATGGCTCCACGGTGGAAAGCACCGGCCTGGGCCTGGACATCGGTGATGCTGACCGAATCTGCTATCCAATCCCCGATACCCTGTGCAACGAGCCCTGGCAGAAGCGCCCGACCGCGCAACTGTTGATGACCATGCACGAACTCGAAGGCGAACCCTTCTTCGCTGACCCGCGCGAAGTGCTGGCCAACGTGGTGCGCAAGTTCGACGAAATGGGCCTGACCATCTGCGCCGCGTTCGAACTCGAGTTCTACCTGATCGACCAGGAGAACGTGAACGGTCGTCCGCAACCCCCTCGCTCGCCGGTTTCCGGCAAACGCCCGCATTCGACACAGGTCTACCTGATCGACGACCTCGACGAATACGTCGACTGCCTCCAGGACATCCTGGAAGGTGCGAAAGAGCAAGGCATCCCGGCCGACGCCATCGTCAAGGAAAGTGCCCCGGCGCAGTTCGAAGTGAACCTGCACCACGTGGCCGACCCGATCAAGGCCTGCGACTATGCAGTACTGCTCAAGCGCCTGATCAAGAACATCGCCTACGACCATGAGATGGACACCACCTTCATGGCCAAGCCTTACCCGGGCCAGGCGGGCAACGGTCTGCACGTGCACATTTCGATTCTCGACAAAGACGGCAAGAATATTTTTGCCAGTGAGGATCCCGAGCAGAACGCCGCGCTGCGACACGCGATCGGCGGTGTGCTCGAGACCCTACCGGCGCAGATGGCTTTCCTCTGCCCGAACGTCAACTCCTACCGTCGTTTCGGCGCGCAGTTCTATGTGCCGAACTCGCCGTGCTGGGGCCTGGACAACCGCACCGTGGCGATTCGCGTACCGACCGGCTCCGCCGATGCCGTACGTATCGAACACCGTGTGGCCGGCGCCGATGCCAACCCGTACCTGCTGATGGCTTCGGTTTTGGCAGGCGTGCACCACGGTCTGGTCAACAAGGTCGAACCTGGCGCTCCAGTCGAAGGCAACAGCTACGAGCAAAACGAGCAGAGCCTGCCGAACAACCTGCGTGATGCGTTGCGCGAGCTGGACGACAGCGAAGTCATGGCCAAGTACATCGATCCGAAATACATCGATATCTTCGTGGCCTGTAAAGAGAGCGAGCTGGAAGAGTTCGAACACTCCATCTCCGACCTTGAGTACAACTGGTACCTGCATACCGTGTAAGTGGTTGCACTAAACAAGAACGCCGCCGGCCTCACAGCCCGCGGCGTTTTTTTATGGCCGCCTGCGGCGGTTCGCTGGCAAGCCAGCTCCTACAGAGGGCGCGTTGAACACAAATCCATCGTTCAGCGCGATCCGTGTAGGAGCTGGCTTGCCAGCGAAGGCGTCCTGGCAGACAACACAGAAGCCTGCTCGTACAATGCCCCCTGCCCCGCAGGAGACTCCAATGACCCGCACCGCCACCCCCCGCAAACCCCGCGCACGCAGCCAGGCCCGGATCGATTCGATACTCGATGCCGCCCGCACGCTGCTGGCTGCCGAGGGCGTGGCCAGTCTGTCGATCTACAGTGTCGCCGAACGCGCGCAGATCCCACCCTCCTCCGTGTACCACTTCTTCGCCAGCGTCCCGTCCCTGCTCGAAGCGCTGACGGCCGACGTCCATGCGGCCTTCCGCGCCTGCCTGCAGGCGCCCATCGACCATGACGCATTGAGTGGCTGGCGTGACCTGTCGCGGCTGGTCGAGCAGCGCATGCTCGACATCTACGACGAAGACGCCGCCGCCCGCCAGCTCATCCTGGCCCAGCACGGCCTGACTGAAGTCACCCAGGCCGACCGCCAGCACGACATTGAGCTGGGCGACCTGATGCACAAGCTGTTCGATCACCATTTCGAGCTGCCACGGCTGCCGGACGATGTCGATGTGTTTGCCCTGGCCATGGAGCTCGGTGACCGCGTTTATGCGCGCTCGGTGCAGCAGCATGGGCAGATCACGCCGCGCATGGCTGAGGAAGGGATGCGGGTGTTTGATGCGTATCTGGGGCTGTACCTGCCGCCCTATTTGCCAAAGCGCGCTATTCCAGGCTGATTTTTTCATTGGCCTGACTGGCCTCATCGCGAGCAGGCTCACTCCTACATTTGGAATGCGTTTCCCTGTGGGAGTGAGCCTGCTCGCGATGGCCGCACCGCCGGACTCACTGATTGACGCGCATAAAAAACCCCGAAGGGCTCGAACCCTCCAGGGTTGTTTGCAGTGCATGCCCTTACAACTTGGCGATCGACACCTCGGTGGATTTCACGAACGCGATCACTTCGCTGCCCACCGCCAGTTCCAGCTCTTTCACCGAACGCGTGGTGATCACCGACGTGACGATCCCGGAAGCCGTCTGCACATCGATTTCCGACAGCACGTCACCGAGGACGATTTCCTTGATCGAGCCTTTGAACTGGTTGCGAACGTTGATGGCCTTGATAGTCATGATGTTGATTCCTGTCGTTGATTGAGGCTTGAGTTATTGAGCCCAACGCAACTGCGTAGGCAAGGGTGAAACAGGTTCCGGTTCCGGCGGCTGGCCAGGTAGCGACAGCACGCGGTTGAGGACTTCGGTTTCCAGCGCCGCCAGGCGATGGGAGCCGCGTACCCGAGGGCGCGGCAGTTCCACGTGCAGGTCGAGGCCGACTTCGCCGTCCTCGATCAGGATCACCCGATCGGCGATCGCCACCGCTTCGCTGACGTCGTGGGTGACCAGCAACACGGTGAAGCCGTGCTGTTGCCAGAGCCGTTCGATCAGTTGCTGCATTTCGATGCGGGTCAGGGCATCCAGCGCACCCAATGGCTCGTCGAGCAACAGCAGGCGCGGTTGATGGATCAATGCACGAGCCAACGCCACACGTTGCTTCTGCCCTCCGGACAAGGCCGCCGGCCATTCATTGGCGCGATCCGCCAGGCCAACCGCCTCCAGGGCTTCCAGCGCTTGCGGCCGCCAGTTGCCCTTGAGCCCAAGGCCGACGTTATCGATGATTTTTTTCCACGGCAGCAGACGCGCTTCCTGGAACATCAGCCGCGTATCTTCCCGAGCCTCGCTCAGCGGCGCGGAGCCGGCCAGCAAGTCACCGCCCGTAGGCTGGTCGAGCCCGGCCAGCAGGCGCAGCAAGGTACTTTTGCCGCAGCCGCTGCGACCGACCACCGCGACGAACTGACCGGCTGGAATGTGCAGGTCGATCTCGCGCAGCACCTGCCGCGAGCCGAAGGTTTTTTGCAGCTTGCGCACCGCCAGCGGAATCCCGCGCAGCAGGCGTGGAGGTTGTTGAGCAGTCATGCGGCACCTCCTTTAACGACTTGATAAGCCGGATGCCAGCGCAGCCACACACGCTCAAGTCCACGGGCCGCGAGGTCGGCCAGTTTGCCGAGCACCGCGTACAGCAGAATCGCCAGGACCACCACGTCGGTCTGCAGGAACTCCCGGGCATTCATCGCCAGGTAGCCGATGCCGGAGCTGGCGGAGATGGTTTCGGCGACGATCAGCGTCAACCACATGAAGCCCAAGGCAAAGCGCACACCGACCAGGATCGAAGGCAACGCCCCCGGCAAAATCACCTGGCGGAACAGGCTGAAACCGGACAAACCGTAGCTGCGCGACATTTCCACCAACGCCGGGTCGACGTTGCGGATGCCGTGATACGTGTTGAGGTAGATCGGGAACAAGGTGCCCAGGGCCACCAGGAAAATCTTCGCCGACTCGTCGATGCCGAACCACAGGATCACCAATGGAATCAGCGCCAGGTGCGGCACGTTGCGGATCATCTGCACCGAGCTGTCGAGCAGGCGCTCGCCCCATTTCGACAGACCGGTGATAAAGCCCAGGGTCAGGCCGATGCCGCCACCAATGGCGAAGCCCAGCGCCGCGCGCCAGCCGCTGATGGCCAGGTGCGTCCAGATTTCACCACTGCTGACCAGGCTCACCCCGGCTTCGATCACGGCAACGGGCGCCGGCAGAATCCGCGTCGACAACCAGCCCGCCGACACCGATAACTGCCACACCGCCAACAGCAAGACCGGCAATGCCCAGGGTGCAAGGCTGTGAATGATCTTCTTCATGGCGCGCCTCAGCTCTGGGACGCGGCTTTAGGGAGAATGTCGTTAGCGACCATCTCGCCAAACGGGCTGACGTAACCGGCGCTTTTCGGCAGCTCGGGACGCTCGATATCCAGGTGCGGGAACAACAGCTCGGCAACGCGATACGACTCTTCCAGGTGTGGATAACCGGAGAAGATAAAGGTGTCGATACCCAGGTCCGCGTACTCCTTCACGCGGGCAGCCACGGTTGGACCGTCACCCACCAGCGCCGTGCCGGCACCGCCGCGCACCAGGCCAACACCGGCCCACAGGTTGGGGCTGACTTCCAGGTTGTCACGATTGCCACCGTGCAGCGCAGCCATGCGTTGCTGGCCCACGGAATCAAAGCGCGCCAGTGAAGCCTGGGCACGTGCGATGGTGTCGTCGTCCAGGTGCGAGATCAGTCGATCAGCTGCTTGCCAGGCCTCGGCGTTGGTTTCGCGCACGATCACATGCAGACGAATGCCGAAGCGCACGGTGCGCCCGAGCTTGGCGGCCTTGGCGCGCACCTGGGCGATTTTCTCGGCCACGGCGGCCGGTGGCTCGCCCCAGGTCAGGACCATTTCGACCTGCTCTGCAGCGAGGTCTTGTGCCGCTTCCGACGAGCCACCGAAGTACAGCGGCGGACGCGGTTGCTGGATCGGCGGATAGAGCAGCTTGGCGCCCTTCACGCTGATGTGCTGACCGTCGTAATCGACGGTTTCGCCTTCCAGCACGCGACGCCAGATGCGAGTGAATTCCACCGAGGCCTGATAACGCTCTTCGTGGCTCAGGAACAGACCGTCACCGGCCAATTCTTCCGGATCACCGCCTGTCACCAGGTTGAACAGCGCACGCCCGCCGGACAAGCGATCCAGGGTCGCGGCCTGACGCGCCGCCACCGTCGGGGAAATGATCCCGGGGCGCAGCGCGACGAGGAATTTCAAACGCTGGGTCACCGGAATCAGCGACGCGGCCACCAGCCACGAGTCTTCGCAGGAACGACCGGTAGGGATCAGCACCCCGCCGAAGCCCAGGCGATCCGCCGCTTGCGCGACTTGTTGCAGGTAACCGTGGTCGACGGCGCGAGCGCCTTCGGCGGTGCCAAGGTAATGGCCGTCGCCGTGGGTAGGCAGGAACCAGAAGATATTGAGGCTCATGGAGTGGTCTCCTTAGGGAATCGAATTACTGTGCTTTGGCAACGGCCGCCGGTGGCGTCCAGATCACATCCTTGATGCTCAACGGCTTGGGAATCAGCTTGAGCTGATAGAAGCTGTCGGCGATTTTCTGTTGCGCGGCGACCACTTCCGGGGTCAGGAACAGCGCGCCGTAGCCCTGGCGTTTCACCGACGTCAGGGTGATGTCCGCCGGCAGGCCGAGCAGTGGCGAAACCTGTTTGGTCACGTCTTCCGGATTGGCCTTGGACCATTCACCGACCGCGCGCACTTCTTCCACGAGGGTCTTGATCACCTCAGGGTTTTTCTGTGCATAGGGCTTGGTGGCGAGGTAGAACTGGTGGTTGTCGACGATGCCCTGGCCATCGCGCAGGGTGTGCGCTTGCAGTTGCTGTTCGGCGGCGGCCTGGTACGGGTCCCAGATGACCCAGGCATCGACGCTGCCACGCTCGAACGCGGCGCGGGCATCGGCCGGCGGCAGGAATACGGTCTGGATATCGGTGTACTTGAGGCCGGCGTCTTCCAGGGCGCGGACCAGCAAGTAGTGCACGTTGGAGCCTTTGTTCAGGACAACTTTCTTGCCCTTGAGATCCTTCACCGATTTGATCGGCGAGTCCTTCGGTACCAGGATCGCTTCGCTGTGCGGCGCTGGCGGTTCGTAGGCGACGTAGAGCAGATCAGCGCCGGCTGCCTGGGCAAACACTGGCGGGGTTTCGCCGGTGACGCCGAAGTCGATGGAGCCGACGTTCAGGCCTTCGAGCAGTTGCGGGCCACCGGGGAATTCAGTCCATTGCACGTCGACGCCTTGGGCGGCGAGGCGTTTTTCCAAGGTGCCCTTGGCTTTGAGCAGCACCAGGGTACCGTATTTCTGATAGCCGATTCGAAGTGTCTCGGCCTGAGCTTGAGTAATGGCGCCGAAGGTGACAGCCGCAGCAAACAGAGCGACCAGACCGCGACGCAAAATGACAGGGCGCATGGCGCTCTCCTTTTTGCAGTTGGGTTTTTGGCTGCACCTGCTTGCCCGTTAGCGGGCGAGTAAGGCCAGTACATCAATTTGGGGTAAGGCTTAAATGCTCCAGCGAGCACTCAACAAACGATCATTCAACAATTGCGGATCGAGCGGCTTGGGCCGTCGCGTCATGGCGCTGAAAAACAACTCCAGCGACTCGTTCAATCTTTGCTCCAGCTCTGGCGCCAACTGCGCCTGGGCGCTGCCTTCGCCGTAAGCGATCTGGCTGTCGACGGCGAAGATCCCCTGGAGCAGTTCCTGGGCCTTCAATGCCGACAACACCGGCTTGAGCGCGTAATCCACCGCCAGCATGTGGGCGATGCTGCCCCCGGTTGCCATTGGCAACACCACTTTGTGCGCCAGGGCACGCTCGGGCAGCAGATCCAGCACGGTTTTCAACGCACCGGAAAACGAAGCCTTGTAGACCGGCGTGGCGATCAGCAGGCCATCGGCGTTTTCAATCTGTTGCAGCAGGTTGATCACCTTCGGGCTGTCGAAGCGTGCATGCAGCAAGTCTTCGGCCGGGAAGTCCCGTACCTGGTAGCTCACCACTTCCACGCCCTGCCCTTGCAACCAACGCTGGGAGCGCTCCAGCAACACCCCGGAACGGGAGCGCTGGCTGGGACTGCCACCGAGTGAGACGACCAGCATTCAGAGGATTCCTTGAACGGTGTTGGCGATTCGCGGTTTGCGATCTCGCTTTGATGAGGTGACCTTAACAGGTGATTTATATATCCATAAATCATATTTATTCATTTGGTTATTCGTTTTGGAGATATGAGTTCAATTTCTTCCAGACGAAAAAAAAGGCCGTCGAAACGGCCTGAAATCCCCTGCTTTGATTGATCGTTCCCACGCTCCGCGTGGGAATGCAGCCCGGGACGCTCCGCGTCCCCTCAAGAGCCGAACGCAGAGCGTCCGTGGAGGCATTCCCACGCGGAGCGTGGGAACGAGCGATGTACGGGCTACCGGTTCGGCTGCGGCGTCAGGCGCAGGTACGGTTTCACCGCGCGATAGCCCTTGGGAAAGCGCTGTTTGATTTCATCTTCATCCTTGAGCGACGGCACGATCACCACCTCATCACCGTCCTGCCAGTTGGCCGGGGTGGCCACCTTGTAGTTGTCGGTGAGTTGCAGCGAGTCGATCACCCGCAGGATTTCATTGAAGTTGCGGCCGGTGCTCGCCGGGTAGGTGATGGTCAACCGGACCTTTTTGTTCGGGTCGATCACGAACAGCGAGCGCACCGTCAGGGTGTCGTTGGCATTGGGGTGGATCAGGTCGTACAGGTCCGAGACCTTGCGGTCGGCATCATCAAGAATCGGGAAATTGACCACGGTGTTCTGGGTTTCGTTGATGTCTTCGATCCACCTGTGGTGCGAATCCACCGGGTCGACGGACAGCGCGATGGCCTTGACTCCACGCTTGGCGAATTCATCTTTCAACCTGGCCGTGAAGCCGAGCTCGGTGGTGCACACCGGCGTGAAGTCGGCCGGGTGGGAAAACAGCACACCCCAGCTATCGCCCAGCCACTGGTGGAACCGGATGGTACCGGCGCTGGAATCCTGTTCGAAATCCGGGGCGATATCGCCCAGTCTGATGCTCATGGTGCTGCTCCTGGTGAGTGCTGGTTGAGATCAACTGTGCCTGCATTTCTTATTCATTAAAAAGAATAAATATCGATTTGTTTAGCTCTAAAAAGAATATTAAACATCTCTTCACTGGACGCGCGAATGCATCGCGCCGAACATCCACCACAAGGTTCGAGAAGGCCTTGAGTTGCTGCAAAGAGGGGACTTTCCAGGCGGGTTTACGGGGGTGAGCCCGCCTCGAAAACACAAAAGCCCCGCCCGACGTGATGCCGGGCGGGGCTTTTTTTTGCTTGGGTTACCCGAGCGCTATTACAACAGCGGGATCGAGTAGCTGACGATCAGGCGGTTCTCGTCCTGGGAACGAGTGTTCGGCAGATCGGTGCGCCAGGTGGCGTTTTTCCACTGCACGCCGAGGTTTTTCAACGCACCGGACTGAACGACGTAACCCACGGTCAGGTCGCGTTCCCACTCGGAAGCGCCGCTGGCCGCTTCACGACCGGCAGCGTTGACGGTATCAATGTCGTCGCCATGCAAGTACACCACGCCCGCCGTCAGGCCAGGTACGCCGACCTTGGCGAAATCGAACGAGTAACGTGCTTGCCAGGTTTTCTCGCCGGCACGGGCGAACTTCTGGATTTGCGAATCGGTGGTGATGTAGGCCGATGCACCGTCGCCCTGGTTCAGGTACGGGAAGTCGCTGCTGCCGTTGCTGACCTGGTAACCACCACCGAAGGTGTGACCTTCAACGGTGTACAGGAACAGACCGCTGTACAGGTTGTTGTCGACCTTGCCTTTACCGCTTGGGGCGTTGTAGTTGCCAGTGGTGAAGTACAGCGGATCGTGACCGTTGGCACCGTCATCGGAGCTGTTGAAGTAGCGCAAATCCGACTTCAGTACGCCGGGGCCGATTGCCCAGTTGTGCACCAGGCCCAGGAAGTGTTGCTTGTAGAACTCTTCCAGGTTGCCGTAGTAGTACTGAGCCGTCAGGTCCTTGGTGAGTTTGTAGTCACCACCGGCGTAGATGAACTTGTTGCTGTCGCGGAACTTGGGACCGCGAGTGTTTGCACCCGAAATCGACAGCTGCTCGTTGTTGCTGGAGTTACGGCCTTTAGCGGCTTCGATCTGACCGCCGACCAGCGTCAGATCCTTGATGTCGCCGGAAGTGATCTGGCCGCCCTGGAAGGTTTGCGGCAGCAGACGACCATCGTTGGTCACGATGACCGGCAGTTTTGGCTGCAGAGTACCCAGCTTCAGCTCGGTCTGGGAAACCTTGGCTTTGGCAGTCAGACCCAGGCTGGAGAAGTTATCAACCGCCTCGCCATTGGATTTGCTTGGGAAAACCGTGCCACCGTAAGAGGTTGCAGTGGCGCCGTTGGTGCCGCCACCCGAATCCAGCTTGACGCCCAGCAAGCCGATCGCGTCGATACCGAAGCCGACAGTGCCCTGGGTATAACCGGAGATGAAACGCAGATCGAAGCCTTGGCCCCATTCTTCGTTTTTGTTCGGACCGGTACCGTCACGATAGTCAGTGTTGATGTAGAAGTTGCGCAGCCCCAACGTTGCCTTGCTGTCTTCGATGAAACCGGCGGCGCTTGCCTGCTGCGCCAAAACCCCTACGGCCACAGCCAGGGCCAAGGTGGACTTGTTCATTGTTTCGCTCCTATCGTTTTCTAATTCTTGGTCCTGGGTCGAATGCCCTGGATCCGTAAGCGCCTTTCGCGCCAGACCGTCTGGACCGGTCGTTTTTTTGGGTCGCGCAGAATACCCCTTCATAATCCTAAAAAGAATTGAGAAATCCATTTTAATCGCATTCAGGAATATGCCCCGACAGCGCAGACCCGAGGTATCGGCGACAAACCGATTCCTGGAAAATTTGGGTGTTCGGGAGGTTTGAAACTTGATCCGAGGCTTACGGTGCCTCTCGGAAGGCCTTACTTTAAGCGCTTAAGAAAAAAGCTAAAAAGAATAAAAAATCATCACGTGCATTGTTTATGGAATATAAAAATGGACGCGAAAAAAAGCCTCGTCCAAAGACGAGGCTTCTGGCTACGGCTTACTTGAAGGCGTAGGTGTAGTTGAAGATCAGACGGGTCTGGTCTTCATCAAGCGTACTGGTGTTGCCACGATACATACCGTGACGCAGGGTCGTACCGAACCCTTTGAGCGGACCGGTTTGAATCACGTAATCCACACGCAGGTCGGTCTCGCGCTCGTTCAGGTCATCACCCACGCCATTGGTGGCCTTGATGTCCCGGCCGTACAGGTAAGCAGCCGAAGCTTTCAAACCTGGGACGCCCAGCGAAGCGAAGTCGTAAGAGTACTGGCCGTACGTGGTGTTTTCACCGGCACGAATAAAGCTGCCCACGGTGGCATCGGTGAACGAGTAGAAGCTGGCGCCGCCGGCACCTTCGTTACGACCATTGCCATCGACAACGTTGCCCTGGTTCAGGAAGACGAAGCCACCGTCATCGTTGACACGCTGGTGCCCGAGCAGGAATGCACTGCCACCCAGGGTGTAGGTGAACGTGGCGCTCCAGGTCTTGTTATCGACCTCGCCCGGGGTCTTGGCAAAGCCGTTGTTGTTGTTAAATTGGTAGCCCGCCTGGCCGCTGCCGTTCTTGCCATCGGAGCTGCTGTCGAAGTAGCGAATGTCAGTCTTGAACGACTGGTTAGGCGCGATCGGGTAAACGTGCACCAGGCCGAGGAAGTTCTGCTTGTAGAAGTCTTCCAGGTTCGCGAAGTAGTACTGCAGCAACAGGTCTTTGGTGACCTTCCAGTCAGCACCGGCATAACGGAACTGGTTGCTGTCCTGGGTTGCGCCAGCCACAGACAGGCCGGTGCTGTTGGAGGAGGCGCGACCGGTCGCGTGCTCGAGTTGACCGACGTTGAAGGTGACGTTGTCGATTTCCTTCGAGGTGATGGTGCCACCTTCAAAGGTTTGTGGCAGTACGCGACTGTCGTTCGCGATCAGGATCGGCATGTTCGGCTGCAAGGCACCACCGTAGTGGGCCTCGGTCTTCGAGAAGCGTGCCTTGACGTTGGCCGCTGCACGGGTCCACGAACTCTCTGCCGAACCATCGGAATCGCTAGGGGAGAAGGAGTTGTTGTCCGGGTGATGGCCCTTGCCGCCATCCAGATGGATGCCGACCAGCGCCTGGGCGTCGATACCGAAGCCCACAACGCCTTGGGTGAAGCCCGACTGGTAATCGAACTTCAGACCCTCAGCCGCTTCGCGCTGCCGGTTGGCAGGCGTCGAGGCACCTTCACGCTTGTCCGAGTCGAAATAATAGGTACGGGAACTTACGGAAGCCTTGCTGTCGTCGATGAAACCCGCGGCGCCTGCCTGCTGCGCCATAACCCCTACGGCCACGGCCAGCGCCAAGGTGGACTTGTTCATTGTTAAACTCCTCTCGTCTCTAATTCTTGTATTCCTGGCCCGGAATCGATGCCCCGGGTCCTAAGATGCGCGATTAGCGCCAGAGCGTGACCCACAAGTCAATCGTAACTTTGTGTGTCTACGACCATAGTCTAATCCGCCGTTTTTTGGTCCCTACAGGTTCATGAGATCGTCATAAACCTGAAAAGAATGATCGGATTCTTTCCTCATACCCTTTAGGAATTTAGCTCACCGCCTCATCGCCCTCGGGATAGAGCGGCTGACTCATAAGCTAATTCCTAAATGGTATTTATTGGTCGTTTTTTAGATCGATTAGGTTTAGTAGCAATTCCGCCATAAAACCTGTCGAAGAGGCCGATGCCATGACGATCAAGCGCGCACTATCCCGACCATTTGTTACAGTTTGTGTATCGTTGATGGTTTCTTTTTCCGCCCACGCGGCGAACCTCACGGTGGGTTACCAGACCGGTATCGATCCGAGCAAAGTCCCCCAGGCCGATGGCCTGTACGAAAAGACCATTGGCGAGAAAATCGACTGGCGACGCTTCAACAGTGGCCCGGAAGTGGTCACCGCCATTGCCTCCGGCGATGTGCAGATCGGCAACCTCGGCTCCAGCCCACTGGCCGCCGCGGCTTCGCGCAATCTGCCGATCGTCGCGTTCCTCGTTTCCGCACAGATCAATGCCGCCGAAGCCTTGGTGGTGCGCAACGGCAGTGGCATCGATAAACCGCAAGATCTGATCGGCAAGACCATCGCCACGCCGTTCGTTTCCACCTCTCACTACAGTCTGTTGGGCGCGCTGAAGCACTGGGGGCTGGACGCGTCGAAAGTCAAAGTGGTGAACCTTCAACCGGCAGAAATTGCCGCCGCCTGGAAGCGTGGAGACATCGACGGCGCGTTCGTCTGGTCGCCGGCTCTGGGGGAAATTCGCAAGACCGGCAAGACCTTGACCGATGCCGCGCAAGTCGGCCAATGGGGTGCACCGACCTTCGAAGTCTGGGTAGCGCGCAAGGATTACGCCGAGAAGCACCCGGAGGTCATCGCCCGGTTCGCCAAGGTCACCCTGGACTCATTTGCCGACTATGCGGCGCATAAGGACAGCTGGACCGCGGATTCGGTACCGGTGCAAAAAATCGCCAAATTGACCGGTGCCAACGCCGCCGACGTGCCGGAACTGCTGGCCGGGTCCGCGTTTCCGGATGCCAAGGCACAACAGACCAGCGCACTGCTGGCCGGCGGTACGGCGCAGGCGATTGGCGAGACGGCGAAGTTCTTGAAGGAACAAGGGAAGGTTGAAACAGTGCTGCCGGATTACTCGCCGTATGTCAGCGCGAAGTTTGTGCAGCAATAACGCAACATACTGTGGCGAGGGGATTTATCCCCGCTGGGCTGCGCAGCGGCCCCAAAAATGGGACTGCTGCGCAGTCCAACGGGGATGAATCCCCTCGCCACGACAGCCCTCGCCTTAGAGGGTTTTTTCGAAGATCTTCGAGTTACGCTGATAGTTGTACAGCGATGCCCGTGCCGACGGCAGGCGATCGACGCTGCTCGGCACAAAGCCGCGCTCGCGGAACCAGTGAGCCGTGCGCGTGGTGAGGACGAACAAGGTTTTCAGCCCCTGGGCCCGTGCGCGAGTTTCAATGCGTTCGAGCAGTTCATCGCCGCGACCGCCATGCCGGTACTCCGGGTTCACCGCCAGGCACGCCAGCTCTCCGGCATCGGAATCGGCGATCTGATACAGCGCCGCACAGGCGATGATCATGCCCTCACGCTCGACCACGCTGAACTGCTCGATCTCACGCTCGAGCACTTCGCGTGAGCGACGCACCAGAATCCCCTGCTCTTCCAGCGGGCTGATCAGGTCCAGCAAGCCGCCGACGTCTTCGATGGCCGCTTCGCGCACCACCTCGAATTGCTCCTGGGCCACCAGCGTGCCGCCACCGTCACGGGTGAAGAGCTCCGTCAGCAGCGCACCGTCTTCGGCGTAGCTGACGATATGGCTGCGGGCCACGCCGCCACGGCAGGCTTCAGCGGCGGCATCCAGCAGCTCGGCCTGGTAGTTGCTGCCCAGACGTTGCAGATGCGCTGGCACCTGTTGTGGACGCAGTTCGCGTACCAGCCGGCCGTGTTCATCGATCAAGCCCAGGTCGGCACCGAACAGCAACAGTTTGTCTGCGCCCAGGTCGATGGCCGCGCGCGTGGCGACATCTTCACAGGCGAGGTTGAAAATTTCACCGGTCGGCGAATAACCCAGTGGCGACAAGAGCACGATGGAGCGCTCGTCCAGCAGGCGATTGATGCCCTTGCGGTCAACCCGACGCACTTCACCGGTGTGGTGATAGTCGACACCCTCAAGCACGCCGATCGGCCGCGCGGTCACCAGGTTGCCGCTGGCCACCCGCAGGCGCGAACCCTGCATCGGCGACGACGCCATGTCCATGGACAGTCGCGCTTCGATGGCGATGCGCAGTTGGCCAACCGCATCGATCACGCACTCCAGGGTCGCGGCATCGGTGATGCGCATCCCGTGATGGTAATGCGGGGTCAGGCCGCGAGCTTCGAGGCGCGCTTCAATTTGCGGGCGCGAACCATGGACCAGGACCAACCGCACGCCCAGGCTGTGCAACAACACCAGGTCGTGGACGATGTTGCCGAAGTTCGGGTGTTCAACGCCATCGCCGGGCAGCATGACGACAAAGGTGCAATCGCGGTGGGCGTTGATGTAGGGCGAAGCGTGACGAAGCCAATTGACGTATTCGGGCATGAACCTGGGCCTGTAATAAATAGCAGCCGAAAAAAGGGCGGAACAGAAAACGCACAGCGGGCTGATGGTTATCGTCGGAACAGGCTTGGCGACACGCGCGCTCTCCTCATGAATACGGGTTGGGACATCGGCAATTTATACGGTTAATCGACCAAAACACAGATCCTGTGGGAGCGAGCCTGCTCACGATGAGGGCAATGCAGTCGACATCGATGGCGGATGGTCGATAGCTATCGCGAGCAGGCTCGCTCCCACATTGACCGTGTTCAAGCCAATGCCCCCGAGGCTTGGGCCGGCGTCAGGCAGTAATGTTCAATCAACTGTCGTAATAGATGCACCGTAGGCTGCAAACGTGACATTTCGAGGAATTCCCCCGGTTGGTGAGCGCAGGCAATATCGCCCGGGCCAAGCACCAGTGTTTCGCAGCCAAGTTGCTGAAGATAAGGCGCTTCCGTGCCGAATGCCACTGCTTCGGCGGCATGGCCGGTGAGCTTTTCGGCAATGCGCACCAGTTCTGCATCCTCAGCCTGCTCGAAAGGCGGTACTTCGGCGAACAGGGGGGCGTAATCGATCTTGACCTGATGCCGCTCGGCAATCGGCCTGAGCTTCTGCAAAATCTCGGCACGCAGGACCTTGGGGTCCATACCCGGTAACGGCCGCAGATCGAATTCCAGCGAACACTGCCCGCAGATGCGGTTGGGGTTGTCGCCACCATGGATGCAGCCGAAGTTCATGGTTGGCATCGGCACGCTGAACTGCGGATTGCGGAATTCGCGCTGCCACAACAAGCGCAGGCCGCGCAGTTCACCGATAGCGTCGTGCATGGCTTCGAGCGCGCTGTGCCCCAGGCGCGGGTCCGAGGAGTGGCCGCTCTGCCCGAGGATATCGATGCGCTCCATCATGATGCCTTTGTGCATGCGGATCGGCTTGAGCCCGGTCGGCTCGCCGATCACCGCCGCACGACCCAGCGGCCTTCCTGCCTGGGCCAGCGCCCGGGCGCCGGACATCGAGCTTTCTTCATCGCAGGTGGCCAGAATCAGCAGCGGCTGCTTGAACGGTTGGTCGAGCAGCGGCCTGACGGCTTCGATGGCCAGGGCGAAAAAGCCCTTCATGTCGCAGCTGCCCAGACCAACCCAGCGCCCGTCGACCTCCGTCAGTTTCAGGGGGTCGGTCTGCCACAACGCGCCATCGAACGGCACCGTATCACTGTGACCGGCCAGCACGAGCCCGCCGGGGCCACTGCCGAAACTGGCCAGCAAGTTGAATTTGCCGGGGCTGACCTGCTGGATGTCGCAGGCAAAGCCCAGGTCACCGAGCCAGGCGGCCAGCAGGTCGATCACCGGACGATTGGATTGATCGAGACTTGGCTGGGTACAACTGACGGACGGCGCAGCGATCAGCGCAGCGAACTGATCTTTCATGGACGGCAAAGGCATCGCTGACTCCAACTCCCGAATTGAAGTCCATCATAGAGCCATCCGGTGACAGGAATAAACCGTCGCACGGCGAAGGCAGGTCGAGTCCTGTACACTGCACGACCTTGGCAGCCACCAATTCCCTCGGCTGCGCTCCCGATCCTGGATTTTCCGGCCATGCAGAAAGAAACCGAAATCAAGCTCCGCGTCAGCCGCGAAACCCTCGCCGCCCTGCGCGAGCACCCGCTACTGAAAAAACGCAACAAAAGTGGCTGGGAACGCCGTGAGTTGATGAATCAATACTTCGACACCCCCGAGCGTGACCTGGCCCGGGCCAAAGTCGCCCTGCGCCTGCGCAAGGACGGCGAAGAAGTGATTCAGACCCTCAAGACCCGCGGCCAAAGCGTCGCTGGCCTGTCCGTACGTAACGAGTACGACTGGAACCTGCCCAAAGCCAAGCTCGACCTGAAAAAACTGGACGGCGAATGCTGGCCCGAAGAACTGGCTGAACTGGACAAGAAAACCCTGAAAGCCATCTTCACCACCGATTTCGTCCGCGAGCGCGCGGAAATCGCCTGGGGCCGCGGAAAGTCCAAAGTGGTCATCGAAGCGGCACTGGACCTGGGCCACGTGGTAGTCGGCAAACAGAAAGAAGAAATCTGCGAACTGGAACTGGAATTGCGCGAAGGCGAACCTGCCGCGCTGCTGGAACTGGCCGCCGAACTGGCCGAAAAACTGGCGCTGATGCCATGCGATATCAGCAAGGCCGAACGTGGCTATCGCCTGTACGACGCCCACAGTTACTCGTTGAGCCTGCCAGCACCGCAGATCAGCGCCGAAACGCCGCTGGACGACGCATTCGCCGCGCTCAGCTGGCACTTGCTGGGCAGCAGCCAGCGCCTGGCCGAGCAGTACCGCTTCAATGGCCACTGGCGCCTGTTGCAGGACTGGGTCGAGAACCTGGCTGAAATGCGCGCGCTGATCAGCAGCCTCGGCCAAGCCGCACCACGTCAGTCGACCCACGATTTGCGTGTCGCGCTCGACGCCCTGCTGGAAGACTGGCGCCCGCTGGTACAGGCCGGCCTGGACGATGAAGACGTTCGCAAAGCCGCACCGGAGCAGTTCCTCGAAGAACTCGAAGACCCGCGTTGGGGCCTGTTCTCCCTGAACACCTCGCGCTGGTTGCTGGCCCGCACCTGGACCGCCGAGCGCAACACCCGCGGCAATCGCCAGGGCGCCGCGCAATTGGGCAGCTGGCTGCCACGTCTGCTGGGCGAAGAAGCCACCTCGCTGCAATTGCAGCGTTACCAGCAACAGCCGGAAGACCTGGCCGAGCAACTGCCGCGCATCGAACGCATCCAGGTCTGGCTGCACCACGCGCGCAACGTGCTGGAGATCCCGGAAATGGATCGCCTCTACGGCGAGCTGAACAAGCTGGCACAACTGGCCAACGAGCCGATCACCGACGAAACCCTGGATGCGCGCAAGCAACAGGCGATCGCGGTCTATCAGAATCGTGCCTGGAAGATGTTGCTGCGTCTGTAATATCGCCATCGCAGACAAGCCTTGCTCCTGTAGGAGCGAGGCTTGCCCGCGAAGAGGCCGGTACAGGCACTACAAAATCCTAGACCGGCAAACTGGTGGTCGACTTGATCTCCGACAACGCCACGATAGAGTTCACCTCCTGAATCCCCGGCACCAGCGACAGCTTCTCGAAGAAAAACCGCTCATACGCCTCGATGTCCGCCGCGACGATCCGCAGCATGAAATCCACCGCCCCCATCAGCACGTAACACTCCAATACCTCGGGAAAACCTCGAATCGCCTCGGTGAATTCGGTGAAGTTCGAACGGCCATGGGCGTTGAGTTTTACCTGGGCAAAAATCTGCGTGTTCAGGCCGATTTTCTTGCGGTCGAGCAAGGTGACCTGGCCGCGAATGATCCCCTCCTCCTTCATCCGCTGAATCCGCCGCCAACAGGGCGACTGCGAAAGTCCCACCTGCTCCGCAATCTGCGCGCTGGAGAGCGAAGCATCCTCCTGCAGCAAGGCGAGAATCCTGCGGTCGTAGCTGTCCAGCTCGCTGTGCATAAAAAAACCTTCAACTTATAGTTTTGTGAATTACACGATTCGCCAAATCTGTATTACGGCTAATCATAGATAAGAAATACCCGCCACCGAATGTAAAAATTTCTCCAATCAGCCTGGAGACCGAACATGCCCTACCTGGAAGCCGTCAATACCTCGCCCACCCGTGCCGATGCCTGGAATGCCGGCAACGCCCATTGCCGCGTTCACTACCAATTGCTCGCCGAAGCCGAACCGGACCTGCTGTGCCGCGCGCTCAACCTGTTCGCAATGCAGTTCCTGACACCGCAACAGGTGAATGTGCAGCGTCGGGACGACTTGCTGGCCATCGATGTCGTCATCGACGGATTGAGCTGGCATCGCGCCCAGGTGATTGCGGAAAAACTTCGAAACCTGATCAGCGTGTGCTCGGTCGATCTGCAAACCGCCGATTCTGCCTGGGTCGAAACGGCTCTGGCGGTGGGCTGAAAATTCCCGAAACGGCTTCGTCGGGTAGTGGCCCAACGGCCTGCGGGGTCACGGCTATCCTTTGCGCACTGTTGTTCAAAAGGAGCCCGCATGTCCGTTCAAATCGCCTTTCAGGACCGCTGGCTGGACCTCAATGATGTGCTGCGTGAACTGGTCGCCCAGGGCTTTGTCAGCCAGGACTCAGCCGAACAGGCGCTCAACGCCCGACGCCGTCACGCCGCCAATGGCCAGATGCACCCGCTGGAGTTCATCGCCAGCCAACACCTGGACGACCTCAGCCGTCCCGGCAAGCACCTGGACCTTGAAAGCCTGACCCTGTGGCTGTCCCAGCAAGCCGGCCAGCCTTACCTGCGTATTGATCCGTTGAAGATCAACGTCGCGGCCGTGACGCCGCTGATGTCCTACGCCTTTGCCCAGCGTCACAAGATCCTCGCGGTGTCGGTCGATCGCGACGCAGTGACCATCGCCAGCGCCCAGCCTTACGTCACCGGTTGGGAAGCCGACCTGACCCACGTGCTGAAACTGCCGATCAAGCGCGTGGTGGCCAACCCGGTGGACATCCAGCGTTTCAGCGTGGAGTTCTTTCGCCTGGCCAAATCGGTCAGCGGCGCGAGCAATGCCGATCAACAGGTCAGTACCCTGGGTAACTTCGAGCAGTTGCTCAACCTCGGCGCCAGCGATCAGGAGCCCGACGCCAACGACGCGCACATCGTCAATATCGTCGACTGGCTGTTCCAGTACGCCTTCCAGCAGCGCGCCAGCGATATCCACATCGAGCCCCGGCGCGAACAGGGCACGGTGCGCTTTCGCATCGACGGCGTGCTGCACAACGTCTACCAGTTCCCGCCGCAGGTGACCATGGCCATCGTCAGTCGCCTGAAAAGCCTGGGGCGAATGAACGTCGCGGAGAAACGCAAACCCCAGGACGGTCGGGTGAAAACCAAGACCCCGGAGGGCGGTGAAGTCGAGTTGCGACTCTCGACCTTGCCCACGGCCTTCGGCGAAAAAATGGTCATGCGGATCTTTGACCCGGAGGTGCTGCTCAAGGATTTCGATCAGCTGGGTTTTTCCGCCGATGACCTGCGGCGCTGGCAGGACATGACCCGCCAGCCCAATGGCATCATCCTGGTCACCGGGCCGACCGGGTCGGGCAAGACCACCACGCTCTACACCACGCTGAAAAAACTGGCGACGCCCCAGGTCAACCTCTGCACCATCGAAGACCCGATAGAAATGGTCGAGCCGGCGTTCAACCAGATGCAGGTCCAGCACAACATCGACCTGACCTTCGCCGCCGGGGTCCGGGCGCTGATGCGGCAAGATCCGGACATCATCATGATCGGTGAAATCCGCGACCTGGAAACCGCCGAGATGGCCATCCAGGCCGCCCTCACCGGGCACCTGGTATTGTCGACGCTGCACACCAACGATGCGCCCAGCGCCATCAGTCGCCTGCTGGAACTCGGCGTGCCGCATTACCTGATCAAGGCCACCGTGCTTGGCGTGATGGCCCAACGCCTGGTGCGCACCCTGTGCCCACACTGCAAGGCTCCGCAGGCCCTGGGCGAGGAAGACTGGCAAACCCTGACCCGACCCTGGCAAGCGCCGCTGCCTGGCAACGCCCAGCGCGCCATTGGCTGCCTGGAATGCCGCGATACCGGCTATCACGGTCGTGCCGGGGTGTACGAAATCATGCAGTTGAGCGACGGCCTGAAGGCACTGATCAATCCCGACACCGACTTGCTGGCGATACGGCGCCAGGCGTTCAAGGAAGGCATGCGCAGCCTGCGCCTGTCAGGCGCGCAGAAAGTGGCGGCGGGTTTGACCACGATCGAAGAGGTGTTGCGGGTGACACCGCAGAGCGAGCAGAAGTAGGTGGGCCGTCATGGAACTCGATGGGGGGCCGACAATCCAACACCGCAGTTAATCAGTGGAGTCACCCATCATGCGTTTCAAAGTTGCTGTCGCTACCATCGCCTTGTTGTCCTTGCCTGTCGGCTCGGCGATGGCTGATAGCTTTTGGCGTAACGTCCTTACCTCCGGTGCAACCACCGGTTCGACCTACCTGACGTTCAAGGACAACAAGATGATCATCGCTGCCCAGGACGATGCCAGCAGCTTCGTCGCCAGTGACGGCGGCATCCGCGGTCCGTACCTGGAAGCGGCGATGCAGAAAGTCCGCGCCGACAACCCGGGGCTGCAGGCCACGGATATGGAACTGGCGAATGCGATCCTGGCGAAGAACGCCGTGGCTTCGGAATAAGCCCAGGTTGCCGAACAAAAAATGCCGCTCACATGAGCGGCATTTTTTATGCCCACCACAAATCCCTTGTAGGAGCTGGCTTGCCAGCGAAAGCGGTGTAACAGTCAACATGGATGTTGAATGCAAGGGCCTCTTCGCTGGCAAGCCAGCTCCTACAGAGGGTGTGTGTGTTGTTCAGCGGTATTCATCCAGCGGCACACACGCACAAAACAGGTTCCGGTCGCCGTAGACATTGTCCACCCGGTTCACCGCCGGCCAATACTTGTGCGCCTTGGTATGCGCATCCGGCGTGACCGCCTGCACGATGCTGTAAGGCCGCTCCCACACGCCAGTGATATCCGCCAGCGTATGCGGCGCACGCTTCAACGGGTTGTCCTCGGCCGGCCAGTTGCCGTTCTGCACCTCGGTAATTTCCGCGCGGATACTCAGCATCGCGCCGATAAAACGGTCCAGCTCTGCCTTCGATTCACTTTCGGTGGGTTCGACCATCAACGTCCCCGGCACCGGGAACGACATGGTCGGTGCATGGAAGCCATAGTCCATCAGGCGCTTGGCAACGTCTTCTTCGCTGATGCCGGTCAGCACCTTGAGGGGGCGCAGGTCGAGAATGCATTCGTGGGCCACCCGCTCGTTGCGGCCGGTGTAGAGCACTGGAAACGCACCGGACAGGTGCCGCGCCAGGTAGTTGGCCGCCAGGATCGCCACCTCACTGGCGTCGGCCAATTGCGGCCCCATCATGGCGATGTACATCCAGCTGATCGGCAGAATGCTTGCACTGCCCCAGGGCGCCGCACTGACCGCGCCATTCTGCGGCTGCGGTCCATCGATAGGCACGACCGGATGATTGGCCACGAACGGCGCGAGGTGGGCGCGCACGCCAATCGGCCCCATGCCCGGCCCTCCGCCGCCATGGGGAATGCAGAAAGTCTTGTGCAGGTTCATGTGTGACACATCGGCGCCGATGTCCGCCGGGCGCGCGAGGCCAACCTGGGCATTGAGGTTGGCGCCGTCCATGTACACCTGGCCGCCATGGCTGTGGACAACTTCACAGATTTCGCTGATGCCTTCCTCATACACGCCATGGGTCGACGGATACGTCGCCATCAGGCAGGCCAGTTTATCCCCGGCCTCGGCGGCCTTGTCTTTCAGGTCCTCCAGATCGACGTTGCCCGCCTCGTCGCACTCGACAATTACCACGCGCATCCCGGCCATCTGTGCCGAGGCCGGGTTGGTGCCGTGGGCCGACGAAGGAATCAGGCAGATATCCCGCCCGCCCTGCTGGCGGCTCTCGTGGTATTTGCGGATCGCCAGCAGCCCGGCGTATTCACCCTGGGCCCCGGAGTTGGGCTGCATGCAGATCGCATCGAAACCGGTTATCGCGCAGAGCCAGCGCTCCAGTTCTTCGATCATCAAGGTGTAGCCGAGAGCCTGTTCCCTGGGTGCAAACGGATGCAGGTTGGCGAACTGCGGCCAGGTAATCGGGATCATCTCGCTGGTGGCGTTGAGCTTCATGGTGCACGAGCCCAGCGGGATCATCGATTGATTGAGCGCCAGGTCCTTGTTTTCCAGCTGCTTGAGGTAGCGCAGCATCTCGGTTTCGCTGTGGTGGGCATTGAACACCGGGTGGCGCAGATAGGGCGAAGTTCGCGCCAGCGTGTCGGGAATGCCGCCAGCCAGGGTTTCAGCGTCCAGTTCGTCGACGTTTAGCCCATGATCAGACCCCAGGAACAGGTCGAACAGTTTTGTTACGGTGGTTTCGTCAGAGGTTTCGTCGAGGCTCAGACCCAATTGCCCGCGCCCCAGAATACGCAAGTTGATCTGCGCGGCCTGGGCACTTTCGATGATCGCGGTCTGGGTGCCACCGACCTCCAGGGTCAGGGTGTCGAAGAAGTGCTGGTTGAGACGGGTAATGCCCTTGCGCTCAAGGCCCGCGGCAAGGATGCAGGTCAGCCGGTGCACGCGCTGGGCAATCCGTTTCAGCCCTTCCGGGCCGTGATAAACCGCATAGAAGCTGGCGATATTGGCCAGCAGCACTTGAGCGGTGCAGATGTTCGAGTTGGCCTTTTCACGACGGATATGCTGCTCGCGGGTTTGCAGCGCCATGCGCAGGGCAACATTGCTGCGGGCGTCTTTCGACACGCCGATGATGCGGCCTGGAATCGCTCGCTTGTACTCGTCACGGCTGGCGAAAAACGCCGCGTGAGGGCCGCCGTACCCCATGGGCACGCCGAAACGCTGGGATGAGCCGAACACCACGTCGGCGCCCAACTCCCCCGGCGGGGTGAGCAACAGCAGGCTCAGCAGATCGGTGGCGACACACGCCAGCGCCTGTTGGGCATGCAGATGATCAATTAGCGGGCGTAAATCACGGATCTCGCCGTGGGTGTCGGGGTACTGCAGCAGCGCACCAAATACCTGGTGCTGTTTCAAGTTTTCCACAGCGTCGACGATCAATTCGAAGCCGAAGCCTTCCGCTCGGGTTTGCACCACGGAAATGGTCTGCGGATGGCAGTGCTCGTCGACAAAGAACAGGTTGCTCTTCGACTTGGCGACACGCTTGGCCAGGGCCATGGCTTCCGCCGCCGCAGTGGCTTCATCCAGCAGCGAGGCGTTGGCCAGTTCAAGGCCCGTGAGGTCGATGGTCAATTGCTGGAAATTGAGCAGCGCTTCAAGACGGCCCTGGGCGATTTCCGGTTGATAGGGTGTGTATGCGGTGTACCAGCCGGGATTTTCCAGGACGTTGCGCAATATGACAGCCGGCGTCAGCGTGCCGTAATAGCCCATGCCGATCAGGCTGGTCCAGACCTGGTTTTGCTCGGCGTAACCGCGCAGCTTGGCCAGCGCGGCTTCTTCGTCGAGGGCCGGCGGCAGGTCGAGTGGTCGGTTCAGGCGGATTCCCGGCGGTACCGTCTGCTCGATCAACTCGACCCGGCTACCGAGGCCAAGGCTGTCGAGCATCGCCTGTTGCTCGGCGGCATCAGGCCCAAGGTGGCGGCGAAGAAAGGCATTGGGGTCGCGTAACTGGCTCAGGGACGGCAACTGGGACATGACGGGCTCTCTCTTGACTGGCGCTCAACGTCGATGCAACACGGTCAAACCAGCATAGCAGTCGATGCCAGACGCGAACCCCTGTAGGAGCGAGCAGGCTCGCGATGAACTCCAGAACACCGCGGGGTGTCAGGCTTCCAGCGTCATCGTTGACGACCATCGCGAGCAGGCTCGCTCCTACAAAGGAAAAAATCGCCAGAAGCAAAAAAGCCCCGACAGGTCGGGGCTTTGGGGTGACGCTGAAGGCTTATTCGCCGATGGCGGCCTTGTAACCTGCTGCATCGAGCAGCTTGTCCAGGTCAGCCGTGTTGCTTGGCTTGAGTTTGAAGATCCACGCGCCGTACGGGTCGGAGTTAAGCAGTTCAGGCTCACCGCTCAGTGCTTCGTTGACCGCGATCACTTCACCGGCTACCGGGGAATAGATGTCGGAGGCCGCTTTAACCGACTCCACCACACCGGACTGATCACCGGCGGCGAAGACGTTGCCGACTTCGGTCAGCTCAACGAACACCACATCACCCAGCGCTTCCTGCGCGTGATCGCTGATGCCCACGGTGACGGTGCCATCGGCTTCCAGGCGAGCCCATTCGTGACTCTCGGCAAAACGCAGGTCGGCAGGGATATCGCTCATGTTCTGTGTCCTCAGGAAAATTATCGGCGGTCAACGCCCGCCGGAAAAGGTTAGATCAAGGTTTTGCCATGGCGGACGAAGGTCGGCTTGACCACTCGGACCGGGTACCACTTGCCACGGATTTCCACTTCTGCGCGGTCGGCAGTGGCCATCGGCACGCGCGCCAGTGCAATCGACTTGCTTAGCGTAGGAGAGAAACTACCACTGGTGATCTCCCCTTCGCCAACATTGGCGATGCGGACCACTTGATGAGCGCGCAAAACCCCGCGTTCCTCAAGGACCAGCCCCACCAGTTTGTGTTGTACGCCGCCGCTGCGTTCGGCTTCCAGCGCCTGGCGGCCGATGAACTGGCGAGCGGCCGGTTCCCAGGCGATGCTCCAGGCCATATTGGAGGCCAGCGGCGAAACGTCCTGGTGAATGTCCTGACCGTACAGGTTCATGCCCGCCTCGACCCGCAGGGTGTCACGCGCGCCCAGGCCAATGGGGGAAATGCCCGCCCCCACCAGATCGTTGAAGAATCCCGGCGCCTGGTCGGCTGGCAGAATGATTTCCAGACCGTCTTCACCGGTGTAGCCGGTGCGTGCGATGAACCAGTCACCGTCGGGCCGGCCTTCGAAAGGCTTGAGCTTGTGGATCAATGCGCCGCGCGCCTGGCTCACCAACTCGGCAATCTTTTGCCGGGCATGGGGGCCCTGGATGGCGAGCATCGCCAGTTCGGAACGCTCGTTGAGCTGCACGTCGAACCCGTCGAGATGCGCCTGCATCCACGCCAGGTCCTGATCGCGGGTAGAGGCGTTGACCACCAGGCGGTAAGCGCTTTCGAGGCGATAGACGATCATGTCGTCGACGATACCGCCGCGCTCATTGAGCATGGTGCTGTACAACGCGGTACCGGGTTTGTGCAGGCGTTCGACATCGTTGGCCAGCAAATGCTGGAGCCATGCCTTGGCCTGGGGGCCGTCGACATCGATCACGGTCATGTGGGATACATCAAAAACACCGCAATCGCGGCGCACCTGATGGTGCTCCTCGACCTGGGATCCATAATGCAAAGGCATATCCCAACCGCCAAAATCGACCATCTTCGCGCCGAGGGCAAGATGAAGGTCATACAGAGGCGTACGCTGTCCCATGGGTTTCTCCTTCCGGGCGTGGCGAAGGTGCGGACGAGTGATCATTTGTGCGGGAGCCCTGAAATAAAAGGCTTCCAGCCGTTTTCACTACCTTGTCTGTCAGATGGACCGCACCGAATGCCGCGCATTGTAGCCGCAAGGTGTAGGACTGGCACCTAGCTGTTTCGATGCGCCGAACGCCGTATCAATCCGATGACCGGTAGCAGCCCGACCAAAACCAGGGTCAAGGCCGGCAAAGACGCCCTCGCCCACTCGCCTTCACTGGTCATTTCGAAGATCCGCACCGCCAGCGTGTCCCAGCCAAAGGGGCGCATCAGAAGGGTCGCGGGCATTTCCTTGAGCACATCGACGAACACCAGCAACGCCGCGCTCAACGAACCGGGAAGCAGCAACGGTAGATACACTTTGAAAAACAGTCGCGGCCCACTGACACCCAGACTACGTGCCGCTTCGGGCAAAGATGGCCGTATTCGCGCCAGGCTGCTTTCCAACGGACCGTAAGCCACGGCGATGAAGCGCACCAGATAGGCCAGCAGCAACGCCAGCAGGCTGCCCAGCAACAACGGCTTGCCAGCCCCGCCGAGCCAGCCGGAGAGCGGGATCACCAGCACGCGATCCAGGTAACTGAACGCCAGCATGATCGACACCGCCAACACCGAGCCGGGCAAGGCGTAGCCGAGATTGGCCAGGCTGACCCCGGCGCGGATCCCCTGGGTCGGCGCCAGTCGCCGGGCGAACGCCAATACCAGGGCGACACTCACGGTGATCAGCGCCGCCATTGTTCCCAGGTACAAGGTGTGGACGATCAGGCCGGTGTAACGCTCGTCCAGATCCAGGCGCCCGCGCTGCCAGAACCACACCACCAGTTGCAGCATCGGAATGACAAAGGCACAGGCGAACACCAGCGCGCACCACCCCGTTGCCAGCAGCGCCTTGAGGCCGTGAAGGTGATACAACGCCTTGACACGTGGCCGTTCATTGCTCGCCCGGTTGGCGCCGCGAGCCCGACGCTCGCCGTACAGCACGAGCATCACCACCAGCAGCAACAGGCTGGCCAGTTGCGCGGCGGTTGAGAGGCTGAAGAATCCGTACCAGGTCTTGTAGATGGCGGTGGTGAAGGTGTCGAAGTTGAACACCGACACGGCGCCGAAATCCGCCAGGGTTTCCATCAGCGCCAAGGCCACGCCAGCACCGATGGCCGGGCGTGCCATAGGCATTGCCACGCGCCAGAACGCCTGCCACGGGGATTGACCGAGCACCCGCGCCGCTTCCATCAGGCCCTTGCCCTGGGCCAGGAACGCGGTGCGAGCCAGCAGGTAAACGTAAGGATAGAAGACCAGCACCAGTACCAGGATCACCCCGCCCGTGGAGCGCACACGCGGCAAACGCAGGCCGCTGCCGAACCATTCCCGCAGCAGGGTCTGCACGGGACCGGCAAAATCCAGCAGCCCAACGAAGACGAATGCCAGCACGTAGGCCGGAATCGCGAAGGGCAGCATCAGTGCCCAGTCCAGCCAACGCCGACCGGGGAATTCGCAAAGGCTGGTAAGCCAGGCCAGGCTCACCCCCAGGACCGTCACGCCAACGCCGACACCGAGTATCAGGGTCAGGGTGTTGCCCAGCAGGCGCGGCATCTGGGTCTCCCACAGATGGGACCAGATCTGCGGGTCGATAGCTTGCCAGGACAGCAGCAGGACGCTCAGGGGCAACAGGACCAGCGCAGCGATGGCGAAGACCAGGGGATACCAGCGGCGTTGGGCGGGGTGGGCCAAGGTATAGCTCTCAAGCAGATGAGGAGATAACAAAAACCCTTGTAGGAGCGAGCCTGCTCGCGATGAACGTTAACGATAACGCGGGGTGCCTGACGGTCAGCGGTGTCGTGACGTTCATCGCGAGCAGGCTCGCTCCTACAGGGTCAGAGGTGCCTGCGCAAAAACAAAACGCCCCGCACAGGCGGGGCGCATTATATCGGGCGACTCAGTTCCAGCCAGCGCGATCCATCATGCGAATCGCTTCAGCCTGGCGCTTGCCAGCAACTTCCACCGGCAGGGTATCGGCAATGAACTTGCCCCAGGCAGCGACTTCGGCCGATGGCTGCACAGTCGGGTTGGCCGGGAATTCCTGGTTCACGTCGGCGAAGATCTTCTGCGCCTCCGGCGTGGTCATCCACTCCACCAGGGCCTTGGCCGCTTCCGGGTGCGGCGCGTGCTTGACCAGGCCGATGCCCGACAGATTGACGTGCACACCGCGATCCGCCTGGTTCGGCCAGAACAGTTTCACCGGCAGGTCCGGCTTCTGTTTGTGCAGGCGGCCGTAGTAGTAGGTGTTGACGATGCCGACGTCGCACTGGCCGGCATTGATGGCCTCGAGCACTGCCACGTCGTCGGAGAACACGTCAGTGGACAGGTTGTTGACCCAGCCCTTGAGGATTTTCTCGGTTTTCTCGGCGCCGTGCACTTCGATCATGGTGGCGGTCAGGGACTGGTTGTAGACCTTCTTCGCCGTGCGCAGGCACAGGCGACCTTCCCAGTTCTTGTCGGCCAGTGCTTCGTAGGTGGTCAGTTCGCCCGGTTTCACCCGGTCGGTGGAATAGGCGATGGTCCGCGCCCGCAGGCTCAGGCCGGTCCAGGCATGGGAAGCCGCACGGTATTGCAGCGGAATGTTGGCGTCGATGGTTTTCGAGGTGAAGGGCTGGAGGATGCCCATCTGCTCGGCTTGCCAGAGGTTGCCGGCATCGACGGTCAGCAGCAGGTCGGCGGGCGTGTTCTCGCCCTCGGCCTTGATCCGCTGCATCAGCGGCGCTTCCTTGTCGGTGATGAACTTCACCTGGGTGCCGGTTTTCGCGGTGTAGGCATCGAAGACTGGCTTGATCAGTTCATCGATGCGCGAGGAGTAGACCACCACCTCGTCAGCGGCCTGGGCGGCGGTGCTGCCGATCAGGGTCATGGCCAGTGCGGTCAGTAGACGCTTCGGTGCCAACATGGGAGCGGTCTCTCGATTGAAAAAGTGAGGCCAAATGATAAGGACTCACATTTCCCTTCTCAATCGAACAGTTCCCGGAGGAGTTACCAGATGTTGCACAGCAGGGATGTGTGGTGAATGTGCCGACGCCTTCGCGGGCAAGCCTCGCTCCTACAGGTTCTCGGTGATCTGTAGGAGCGAGGCTTGCCCGCGAAGAGGCCAGCAGCCACAGCGAAAAAATCAGGCCTTGGCGAGTGCCGGCAAATCCCCAATCAACCCCAGCGCCTCACGCACGAACAGCGCCTTGGCCTCCGGCATCCGGTCGACCAGGTTCAACCCGGCATTACGCAACAATCGCACCGGCAACGGGTCAGCCTGGAACAGTCGCTCAAAGCCTTCCATCGCCGCCATCAGCGCCAGGTTATGCGGCATGCGCCGACGTTCGTAACGGCTCAGCACCTTCACATCCGCCAGGCGCTCGCCACGGGTTGCCGCTTTCAATAGCACTTCGGCCAGCACCGCGGCATCGAGGAAACCGAGGTTCACGCCCTGCCCGGCCAGCGGGTGAATGGTGTGCGCGGCGTCGCCGATCAAGGCCAGGCCTTCTGCCACGTAACGCTTGGCATGGCGCTGGCGCAGCGGCACGCACAGGCGCGGGTCCGCGCTCAGTATCGTGCCAAGTCGACCTTCGAAGGCCCGCTCCAGCGCACGACAGAAAGCCTCGTCATCCAGCGCCATCAAGTGCCCGGCTTCGCTCGGCGTGGTCGACCAGACGATCGAGCACCAATCCTGCTGACCGTCGCGCTCAAGCGGCAGGAACGCCAGCGGGCCATTGTCGGTAAACCGCTGCCAGGCAGTCGACTGATGAGGTTTGGCGCAGCGCACACTGGTGACGATGGCGTGGTGCAGGTAATCCCACTCCCGCGTGGCGACACCGGTCAGGCGCCGCACCGCCGAATTGGCGCCATCCGCCGCGATCACCAGCGGCGCACGCAAGGTTCGGCCATCGGCCAGGGTCAGCAGCCAGTCGTCGCCGGAGCGGCGCATCTGTTCCAGGCGTGCGTTGGCCAGCATGCCCAGGTCACAGTCGTGCAAACGGTCGAGCAAGGCGTCCTGAACCACGCGGTTCTCGACGATATGGCCCAGCGTATCGGCATGCACGCTGGCCGCCGAAAAGTGGATTTGCCCGGTGCCGCTGCCATCCCAGACCTGCATCTCGCTGTAGGGACTGCTGCGCCGGCTGGCAATGCCGTCCCAGACACCCAGGCGCTCGAGAATTCGCTGGCTGGCAATCGACAATGCACTGACGCGCGGCTCGAATGGTGCCTGCGGGTCAAAGGGTTTGACGCTCAACGGGCTGCCATCGAGCAGCAGGACTTCCAGCCCGCTGTCCTGCAACGCCAGCGCCTGGGCGCTGCCGACCATTCCGGCCCCGACAATCAGCAGATCTGCGCGCATTTCCATGCTTTAAGCCTGTCTCGCTTGCGGCTTGAGCCGCACGTAAAGGGTTTTTCCGACACGCGCCACCAGGTTGCCGGCGCCGTCATGAATATCGACCTGCAATTGCGGCAGGTACTTCCTGCCCTCCGCCGTCTGCCGGCGGATCTCGTCGAGCAAGGTGTCATCGATGTTGAAACGGGCGAACACCGGACCTTTGCCCGGCGCGATGAAATCGATGTCGGCGGCCTTGTCCCAGACGATGTACTCGCGACCGAGGTTTTCCATCAACATCAGCATGAAGAACGGGTCGACCATCGAATACAGGCTGCCACCGAACTGCGTGCCGACGTAGTTGCGGTTGTACCAACTCAGGCCCATGGACACCTGGACGTCACGAAAGTCATCGCTGATGTGCCGTACCCGAACCCCGGCGCCAAGGTACGGCGGATAAAGGTTCATGAACCGGCACATCAAACGGGCCTTGCCAAACTTGCGTGTCAGCCAGTTAAACATCAGGACGGGTACCCAGGCCCATGGCCTGCCGGGCGAACCAGCGCTTGGCTGGCGGCAGCAGGTCAAGACCGAGCAAGCCCAGATTGCGCCCCAATGACACCAGCGGCTGAGTACTGCCGAACAGGCGCGTGACCTGGTCGGAGAAGCCCACGGTGAGGTTCTGGTCCAGTCGCTGGCGCTCGCGGTAATCCTGCAAGGTGGCGAAGTGCCCCGGCAGGTGTTCACTGGCGAGCAGCGCATCGGCCAGCGCCTGGGCATCGCGCAGGGACAGGTTGAACCCCTGGCCGGCAATCGGGTGCAGGCTGTGGGCAGCATTGCCGAGCACCACCAGGTGCGAGCGCACCTGCTCTTCGGCCTCCACCAACGCCAGCGGATACAGGTGCCGCACACCGACTTGCTTCAACGTACCGAGGCGATAACCGAACACGCCCTGCAGCTCGCTGAGGAAACTGCGATCATCAAGCGCGGCCAGTCGTTGCGCATCCATGCCCAGACGCGTCCAGACCAGCGCACAACGGTTGTCCGGCAATGGCAGGAACGCCATCGGGCCATCGTCGGTGAAGCGCTCGAACGCCATACCGCCATGGGCTTCGCTCGGGGTGATGTTGGCGATCAGCGCGCTCTGATTGTACGGGCGCTTCTTAATGCCGATGCCCAGTTGCTCGCGCAAGCCTGAACGGCCGCCATCGGCGAGCACCGCGAGATCGCAATCGAGCGTGGTTTCGTCATTCAGGGTCAGGCGGTAGCCGTCGGTAAGCGGCTCCATGCGCGTGACTTCCGCCGGGCAACGCCAGGTGATCACGTCCTTGTCCAGGCCTTGCCACAGGCAATGGCCGAGCCAAGCGTTTTCCACCACATAACCCAGCGCCGGAACGCCCTCTTCCATCGCCGACAGTCGCGCCGTGGAAAAACGCCCACGGTCAGAGACGTGAATCTGCTTGATCGGCTCTGCGCGGCGGGAGATTTCCTGCCAGACGCCCAAGCGCTGATAAATCTGCCGCGCGCCGAAGGACAACGCTGTGGAACGCGCGTCGTAACTGGGCTGCCAGGTGTCACCGGGGGCAAACGGTTCGATCAACACGATCTTCCAGCCACGGGCCTTCGCCCCGGCCTGCAAGGCCAACGCCAGGCTGGCGCCGACCAGGCCGCCTCCGATAATCGCCAGATTGACTCGATTCATGCCGCTTGTGTCCGTGCTTGCGCCATCAGGGCCTCGATTTCGGCGACGGTTTTCGGTACGCCTTTGGTCAGGATTTCACAGCCGGTCCTGGTGACCACGACATCGTCCTCGATGCGCACGCCAATGCCGCGCCATTTCTTCGCCACGCTCTGGTTGTCCACGGCAATGTAGATCCCCGGCTCCACGGTCAGCGCCATGCCCACCTCCAGCACGCGCCATTCGCCGCCGACCTTGTACTCGCCGACGTCATGCACATCCATGCCCAGCCAATGGCCGGCGCGATGCATGTAAAACGCCTTGTAGGCTTCGCTGGCGATCAGTTCGTCGACGTCGCCCTGCAACAGTCCCAGTTCGACCAGGCCCGAAGTAATCACCCGCACCGTGGCTTCGTGGGCCTGGTTCCAGTGTTTGTTCGGGGCAATCTCGGCAAACGCGGCTTCCTGGGCGGCCAGCACCAGTTCGTAGATCGCCTTCTGTTCTACGGAAAATTTGCCGTTGACCGGCCAGGTGCGCGTGATGTCGCTGGCGTAGCAGTCGATCTCGCAACCGGCGTCGATCAGCACCAGGTCACCGTCCTTGAGCAGCGCGTCATTCTGTTGGTAATGCAGGATGCAGCTGTTGCGCCCTGCCGCGACGATCGAACCGTAGGCCGGCATCTTCGCCCCGCCCTTGCGAAACTCGTAATCGAGCTCGGCTTCCAGGCTGAACTCATGCAACCCGACGCGGCTAGCCTGCATCGCACGCACATGGGCCTGGGCGGAAATCCGCGCGGCTTCGCGCATCACTTTCACTTCTGCCGCCGATTTATACAGGCGCATGTCGTGCAGCAGGTGATCCAGGGCAACGTATTCGTTCGGCGGCTGGGCGCCGAGGTTGGCCTTGGAACGGATCACGTTGATCCATTCCATCAGGTGCCGGTCGAATTCCGGGTTGCTGCCCATGGCCGAGTAGACGCGGTCACGGCCTTCGATCAGGCCGGGCAGGATGTCGTCGATGTCGGTGATCGGGAAGGCGTCGTCGGCTCCGAAGTCGCGAATCGCGCCCTCTTGCCCGGCGCGCAGGCCGTCCCACAACTCGCGCTCGGCGTTGCGTTCACGGCAGAACAGGATGTATTCACCATGCAAACGCCCCGGCATCAGGACCAACACGGCCTGGGGCTCGGGAAAACCGCTGAGGTACTGGAAGTCGCTGTCCTGGCGGTAGACGTGCTCGACGTCGCGGTTGCGGATGGCTACCGCGGCGGCAGGCAGGATGGCGATGCTGTTGGGTTCCATCTGCGCCATCAACGCCTTGCGGCGACGGCTGTATTCCGACTTGGGGATATGAATCATGGGCAGATGGCTTTCCCTGGCTTTTTGATCAGTGCAGCGACGGCTTGGCGGCGGCCGCCACGTCTTTCTTGGTTTCGGAGAACAGCAGCAACGGTGCGATGCGTACGTACTCCATGACTTCCATATAGTCGGTTTCGCCGTCTTCGGACTCTTCCAGGGCGTCTTGCACCTGGGAAATGGCTGCAAGATCCTGCAACACTTCAGTGGCCTCGGTGCTCAGCATGCTACTGTCGCGGCAGTTCAAGCCAAAACCACTGAGGAAGCCCTGGCACCATTGGCCCAGTGCCGCGGCGCGTTCGGCCAGCGGAGCGTCGTCGCTCGGCAGCAACAGGACCACGGTGACGTCGTCGCCGGTGAGCTCGCCCTTGACCATCTCTTGCAGGCCGATCAAGGCCGCGCGGACATTGTCCTGGGGCTCGCTTTCGAGCAGTTCGGCGGCGTCGATCAGCCAGCCTTCGGCATCGAAACCGGCGCCGGCGCAGCTGCGGCCGAGCAGCAGGCCGTGCAGTTCGGCAGGCGAGACGTTATGGCCGCTGGCGGTCAGCAGGGTGGCGAAGCCTTGGTACGGGGAATTCTGAATGGTCATGGGCAGCTAGGCGCCAGACGGCGCTATGTCTAGAATGAAGGCCTTGTATCCTACATCGACTACCCCTGTAGGAGCGAGCTTGTCGAATCGTCGCACCGTCGCGATGGTCGTCAACGATAACGCTGGGGTCCTGACACCCCGCGGCGTTCTCAGGTTCATCGCGAGCAGGCTCGCTCCTACAGTCCGACCACCATCAGACAGTGAAAACAATGGAAGACACCGACCTGCAAGCGCTGATGGCCAGACTCGAACTGCTGATTACCCGAGTCGAGCAACTTAAGAGCCAAAACGGACTCTTACTAGCTCAGGAAAAGACCTGGCGCGAGGAACGCGCGCACCTCATTGAAAAAAACGAAATCGCCCGGCGTAAGGTCGAATCGATGATTTCGCGCCTCAAGGCCCTGGAGCAAGACTCATGAGTTCAAGCAATAGCGTCACTGTGCAGATCCTCGACAAAGAATATTCGATCATCTGCCCCCAGGAAGAGCGCAGCAACCTGGTGAGCGCCGCTCGCTACCTGGACGGCAAGATGCGCGAAATCCGCAGCAGCGGCAAAGTCATCGGCGCCGATCGCATCGCCGTGATGGCCGCGCTGAACATCACGCACGACCTGCTGCACAAGGAAGAACGACCGGACATCCAGGCCAGCGGTTCGACCCGCGAACAGGTGCGCGACCTGCTCGATCGTGTCGATCTGGTGCTTGCCACTGATCCGGATGTCACCAAAGGCTGATTCGCGTCACCGCTTGCGGTATACTCTCATCACTCCCTGGGGTGCTTGCCAGTTGGCGATGTCCCTGAGCCGATTTGCTATACCCTGGAGGTCGCACGTTGGGCTGGTGTGCATGTCCGCTAGACGGAAAGCCTTAAAGCCTACTGCGTCTTCCACCTTGAACTTTCGGGTTCAAGGGCTAAGTCGACAGCGGTACATCCGGGGAGCCTGATTCCAGTCCGATGCCGGTTTAAATACCGGCATCGGCGTTTTTACTGCTCTGTTTTTTAAAGAGACGCTTTACGAAACCGTACAGGCGAAGCCCGAATCCATGACCGAACCTGCGCTGCTCCCTCGACCGCAACTTCGACGCATGCTGCGCAAGGCCCGCCGCGCACTGACACCCAGTCAGCAGCGCCAGGCGGCTCGCGGGCTGTACAAGCAATTGGCCCAGCAACCGCTGTTCCGCCGCGCCAAACACATCTCTCTTTATTTGCCCACCGACGGTGAAATCGATCCGCGCCTTTTGCTGCGTGCGGCGCAACGTAGGGGCAAGGCCACCTATCTACCGGTGCTCAGTGCCTGGCCGCGAACCAAAATGGTGTTCCAGCGGATTCGCCCCGGCGAAAAACTCAAGCCCAATCGCTTCCGTATTCTCGAACCCCGGCACAGCCTCGCCCGGCAACGCAAAGTCTGGGCTCTGGATCTGGTGTTGCTGCCATTGGTGGGGTTTGACGATGTCGGCGGACGCCTGGGCATGGGCGGCGGCTTCTATGATCGAAGCCTGGCCTACCTGGCTCGCCGCAATGACTGGCGCAAGCCGACGTTGCTGGGGCTGGCCCATGAATGTCAGAAGGTCGAGCGACTGGCTCAGGCGAGCTGGGATGTGCCGTTGCAAGGAACGGTGACGGACAAGGCCTGGTATCACGCAGGCTAGACGCCACCGGCATCAGTGGCGTCGAAAAGCGGGATCAGCGCTTGAAGGCGGTCGACTGTTGCTGCAATGGCGAGATCTCGACCGGTGCATCGGTCTTGTTGACCCACAGGCTTTGGGCATAGCCAGTGGTCACGACGCCGAGGCCGAACAAAATGACCAGAATCCATAGTAAATCCGGTTTGCGTTTCATCGATTGCCCCCCAAAGGCATATCAACACGATGACAGCAGCGGTTTCCGTTTGTAGGCCGTGCAGCAGCGTCAAGCTTGAAAGGCCGGCATTTTGCGACAACGTGAACCGTCACGCAAATGATGGCGTCAACCGACTGTCGGTTTGTCATAAAATTGCCGGACAACCTCTTCACCCACCTCGCAAGGAGCCAGAACCATGGCCTATTGGCTGATGAAATCCGAGCCCGACGAACTCTCGATCAAAGGCCTGGAGCAGCTTGGCAAAGCGCGCTGGGACGGGGTTCGCAACTATCAGGCGCGTAACTTTTTGCGCGCCATGGCGGTGGGGGACGAGTTCTTTTTCTACCATTCGAGCTGCCCGGAACCGGGGATTGCCGGCATCGGCAAGATCGTCGAAGCGGCGTACCCGGACCCGACGGCGCTGGAACCTGAGAGCCATTACTACGACCCCAAGGCAACCCCCGAGAAAAATGCCTGGAGCGCGATCGATGTCGCGCATGTGGAGACGTTTACCAGGGTGTTGAAGCTGGATTACCTGAAGCAGCAGGCAGCGCTGGCGGAGATGCCGCTGGTGCAGAAGGGGTCGAGGCTGTCGGTGATGCCGGTGACGGCGGAGCAGTGGGCGGCGGTGATTGCGCTCAAGCCGTAAGAATTGCTGCGACTATCAGAATGCTTTCGCGAGCAGGCTCGCTCCCACAGGGGATCTCCAGTGAATGCAGATCCATTGTGGGAGCGAGCCTGCTCGCGAAGAGGCCCGACAGGACAGCGAAAGCCTTACTGGATGATGAGGTTGTTGAACAACAGATCCTCAACCACCGGCTTGCCGGTTTCATCATTCATGATCTGCTGTGTCTGCTTCAGGGCTTCCTGACGCAGCTTTTCCTTAGCCTCGACATTGTTCATCGTCTCGGTGGTCTGCTGGGCAAACAGCGCCACCAGCTGATTGCGGATCAGCGGTTCGTTGGCCTTGACCGCCTTGGTCGCCTCGTCACCGGTCACACGCAAAGCCACATCGGCCTTGTAGACCTTGAGCTTCGGCGTGCCATCCAGCCCGTAGTTACCCACGAACGGCGGGCTCAGGGTGACGTAATTGACCTTCGGCGCCGCCTCTTCCTTGGCCTCTTCGGCCACCGCTGCCACAGAAAGGGACAGGCCCAGCAACAACATGATCCACGCTTTCACAATTCGCTCCTTATCCGGTTTGCGGCCTAGCATAACCACCCGCCACGCCAGTACAAGCTTATGGCTGACTATCAGTGCCGGGCATGCTCGTTGACCCGTCGACTCTCACACCTACACTTATCGGCCATCACTCCCAAAGGAATAGCCCTGATGAAAGCCGTGCTGTGCAAAGCCTTCGGCCCTGCCGAATCGCTGGTGCTGGAAGACGTCGCCAGTCCTGTCGCGAAGAAGAACGAAATCCTGCTGGAAGTGCACGCCGCCGGGGTGAACTTCCCCGACACGCTGATCATCGAGGGCAAGTACCAGTTCAAGCCGCCCTTCCCGTTTTCCCCGGGCGGTGAAGCGGCCGGCGTGGTCAGTGCGGTGGGCGAAAAAATCAGCCACCTGAAAGTCGGAGACCGGGTCATGGCCCTGACCGGCTGGGGCAGCTTCGCCGAACAGGTCGCGGTGCCGGGCTACAACGTGTTGCCGATCCCGCCCTCCATGGACTTCAACACCGCCGCCGCCTTCAGCATGACCTATGGCACCTCGATGCACGCCCTCAAGCAGCGCGGCAACCTGCAACCCGGCGAAACCCTGCTGGTGCTCGGCGCCTCCGGCGGTGTCGGCCTGGCGGCAGTGGAAATCGGCAGGGCCATGGGCGCCCGGGTAATCGCCGCAGCCAGCAGCGCGGAAAAACTCGCCGTGGCCAAGGCGGCGGGTGCCGACGAGCTGATCAACTACAGCGAAACCAGCCTCAAGGACGAAATCAAGCGCCTGACCGATGGCCAGGGCGCCGACGTGATCTACGACCCGGTGGGTGGCGACCTGTTCGACCAGGCCATCCGCGCCATCGCCTGGAACGGCCGCTTGCTGGTGGTCGGCTTTGCCAGCGGACGCATCCCCGAGTTGCCGGTGAACCTCGCACTGCTCAAAGGTGCAGCGGTGCTCGGCGTGTTCTGGGGCTCGTTTGCCCAGCGTCAGCCGCAGGACAACGCCGCCAACTTCCAGCAATTGTTTGGC
Source organism: Pseudomonas sp. SbOxS1 (assembly GCF_013416725.1). Classification (NCBI taxonomy): domain Bacteria; kingdom Pseudomonadati; phylum Pseudomonadota; class Gammaproteobacteria; order Pseudomonadales; family Pseudomonadaceae; genus Pseudomonas; species Pseudomonas sp. SbOxS1. The sequence goes on along the minus strand of NZ_JAAVXC010000002.1, from coordinate 349,190 downwards.
TGGTTTGCCGAAGGCAAGTTGAAGCCGCTGGTGTCGCAGGTGTATCCGCTGGGTAATGCCGCTCAGGCGATCAATGATCTTGGTCAGCGCAAGGCAGTTGGCAAGGTGGTGGTGCAGGTTCGCTGAGCCCGCCACACGGTCTGGACTCCCATCAATGGTGTCCAGACCACCCCAAACTAAAGCAACTTGCGAATATCCTCCGGTAAAAACCTCACATACCTGGAAACCGGGTTGTTCATGCATTGCCTGACAATGATCGGCACCTGCCTGTTCATCTTGGCTATCAGCGCCAGGCGCCGCTCGTTAGGCAACGTTGTCGTGGAAAACGCATTCGATAGATAAGCACGGGTGTAGTAGAACGCCGTGGTGTCAGCCCAGGCGTGTTCCGGGGTGTTGACCGTGACTTCGTTGAGATCGCGACATTTGAGTTTCTTGAGCCATTCATTGAGATGAAGTGGTGGCGCTGAATCGAATCCAAAGATCATCGGCGCAATCACCTCCTGCTCGGCGGGCTTTCCATCTCCAACCGTCCATGGCTTGAATCGCCACTGCTCTATCGCAACCCTGGTCGCCTCGGCCAGATCATGATGGTCACTTTGCAAAATGCTTACCTTATTGACTGAGCCATCGGCATGGACCGTAAACCTGACCCGGACATCACCGATGATCCCGGCCCGTTGCAGCGCCGGCGGATAAATCGGCTTGGGGTTGTGCTCCGGTATCAGGAACACCTCACTCGCTCCGCTTTCAGCAGACAACAACCACAGCAGCACCACACACATAACCCACCGCATAACACCTCCCCTTCTTACCCAGCATCGCCAGACCTGGCCGCTACACAAAAGGGTAAAGATCGAAGGCTTTTGGCTGAAGGTCATGGCTTCCGGTAACTGCGCAGGACATTTCCCAAAGATCCGCACTACTCCGGACGGTACATGCGCATCAAAGCGGTAGCGGGGAATCTTCCTACACCGCCCTTCATTTACGTCTGAGCGACATGTTCATAAAGGAACGCTCGCTTTCCAACATTTCCGCTGTTTAGCCGATGAGAACCGGTGCTATTTTCGGTAACGAAACTGTAACATTCGCATCCGCAGTCAAAACAAGAAATTTGGAGCTCTTGAATGTTTGCTTTCTTTCGTCCTGCCGCACATCAGGCTCCGCTGCCTGAAGAAAAAATAGACAGCACCTACCGACGCCTGCGCTGGCAGATCTTCGCCGGTATCTTTATCGGTTACGCCGGCTACTACCTGCTGCGCAAGAACTTCTCCCTGGCCATGCCTTACCTGATCGAAGAGGGCTACACCCGTGGGGAACTGGGCGTGGCGCTGTCGGCCATCGCCATTGCCTATGGCTTGTCCAAGTTCCTGATGGGCATCGTTTCCGACCGTTCCAACCCGCGCTTCTTCCTGCCGTTTGGCCTGATGGTCTCGGCGGCGGTGATGTTCACGTTCGGTTTTGCGCACTGGGCGACGTCCAGCGTGACCATCATGTTCGTCCTGCTGTTCATCAACGGCTGGGCGCAGGGCATGGGCTGGCCGCCAAGTGGGAGGACCATGGTGCACTGGTGGTCGCAGAAGGAACGCGGTGGCGTGGTGTCCCTGTGGAACGTGGCGCACAACGTGGGTGGCGGCTTGATCGGTCCGCTGTTCCTGCTCGGCATGGGTCTGTTCAACGACTGGCATGCGGCGTTCTATGTGCCGGCGGCAGTGGCCATGGCGGTCGCGGTGTTTGCCTTCATCACCATGCGCGACACCCCGCAATCGGTCGGCCTGCCGCCGATCGAGAAATACAAGAATGACTACCCGGAAGGCTACGACGCCAGCCACGAAGAAGAATTCAGCGCCAAGGAAATCTTCGTCAAATACGTGCTGCGCAACAAGATGCTCTGGTACATCGCCCTGGCCAACGTCTTTGTCTACCTGCTGCGCTACGGCGTGCTGGACTGGGCACCGACCTACCTCAAGGAAGCCAAGGGCTTCACCGTGGACAAGACGTCATGGGCGTACTTCTTCTACGAGTGGGCCGGTATTCCGGGCACGCTGCTGTGCGGCTGGATGTCGGACAAGATCTTCCGTGGCAACCGTGGCCTGACCGGCATGGTGTTCATGGCATTGGTGACTGTGGCGACGCTGGTGTACTGGCTCAACCCGGCCGGCAACCCGACCGTCGACATGATTGCGCTGGTCTCTATCGGCTTCCTGATCTACGGCCCGGTGATGCTGATCGGCCTGCAGGCACTGGAACTGGCACCGAAGAAAGCCGCCGGTACGGCTGCGGGCTTCACCGGCTTGTTCGGCTACCTGGGCGGTTCGGTCGCGGCCAGTGCGGCGATGGGCTACACCGTGGACCATTTCGGTTGGGATGGCGGTTTCGTCCTGCTGATCGGTGCCTGCCTGCTGGCGATGGCCTTCCTTGCGCCAACGCTGTGGCACAAGCAGGTCGCCAGTCAGAGCCGCGAAGCACTCGCTTGATCATCCTTTGATTTACAACGCTTGAGCCGCGCCTCCAGATTCCGGTCTGGCATGGCGTGGCTACGCAGGGCGTGGGCAGTCTGCTCGACATAATCGCGAGTAGTGCCGTAACGCCCGCAAGCGTTTTCGAACACGTGGCTCAGTACGTGATCCGGCAAGTTGCCGGCATAGCTGGGCAAGTGCCGCTCCAGGACAAATCCCAATGCCTGAACCTTGCTGCCGTCTTCAAGTCGGCAGTTGAGCCAGTGTGGGCGATAGGATGGAAACGGCATCTCGCGTTTCCAAAGCGCATATAGTGACGCGTCCAGCTGTTCTTCCGGCAAGCGATAGGCGAAACCACTGCAGGAGCCGCCGCGATCCAGACCGAATACCAGCCCGGGCATTTCCGGCGTGCCACGATGCTCGTGGGACCAGAGGTACAGGCCGCGATGGTAGCCATGCACTCGCCCGCGAACGCGCTCGACTGCCGTGCACTCCGGGCGCCAGATCAGCGACCCATACGCGAACAGCCACACCGGCCCGCCTTGGTGGCGCGCCATGGTCGACTGCATCGAGCTGAGTAATTGTTCGTGCGTGAGTTGCGGCCCCAGATCGAGCTGCGGAGGGTAGGACAGGTTCAAAAACGAAGATTCAATGGCGCTCATGGCGAATAGCGTTCAGCTCCCCGCGAGTAAACAGTTACTAAATAGAACGCACCGCTGTAGCAATAAGGCACATATGTATTCAAGTAAATGAAGCGCCTTGGCGCCACTCTTAATTAATCACTTGAATGAGATATAACCTACCGACATTTATAAGATTTTATAAATACCGATAGGCTATATACGGAGTTATATACCTCCACACTGTAGGAGCGAGCCTGCTCGCGATGGACTCAAGAACGCCGCGGGTAGCCTGACTTCCCGCGTAATCGTTAACGACCATCGCGAGCAGGCTCGCTCCTACAGTGTGGGGGGAGCATCAGGACCTGGGTGCGTACGCGAATACGTCGGCGCGCATCTGGTGCGCGTCCATCCCCGCCTCGACCAGCGCATCCAGGGTGCCGTAGACCATGGCCGGCGAGCCACTAGCGTATACGTGCAGGGCCTTAAGGTCAGGAAAGTCCTCGCATACCGCTTCATGCAACATACCGCAGCGCCCCTGCCAGCCACATTGATCGCTGACGACTTTATGCAGGAACAGGTTGGGCAGTTTCAGCCACTCATCCCAATGCTCGACTTCATAAAAGTCTTCAGGACGACGCACGCCCCAATACAGATGCACGGGATGCTTGAAGCCTTCTGCACGGCAATGTTCGATCAGGCCATGGACCTGACCCATTCCAGTGCCCGCGGCAATCAGCACCAGCGGACCGTCCGGCAACTCGGCCAGGTGCGCATCACCGAACGGCATGTCGACACGTACCATGGCATTGCGCTGCAACTGCTCGATCAGGTTGAGCGCACTGGCTTCGCGCGCCAGCACGTGGATTTCCAGATCACGCCCACCGGAGGGGGCCGAGGCCAGGGAGAAGGACGACTTCTCGCCGTTGTCGCGATGGATCATCAGGTACTGGCCCGCGTGATAGCGCGGTGGCTTGCCGGCAGGCGCCCGCAGCCGCACCCGCCAGGTATCGCCGCCGACTTCGGTGCAACTGGTGACCTGACACGACAGACTGCGCACCGGCAATTCTCCCAGCGCGAGCACGCCATCCCACAGCACGATGCAGTCTTCCAGCGGCTCTGCTATGCAAGTGTAGAACTCGCCATGGTCGCGCACGAGACCTGACTGCTCGACGCGCCCTTCCACCAGCAGCGCAGCGCACACATGGCAGTTACCGTTGCGACAGCTTTGCGGGCATTCATAGCCCAGGCGGCGTGCGCCATCGAGAATCCGCTCGCCGGGCAAGATATCCAGTACGGCTCCGGAGGGCTGCAAGGTTACACGCATCAATCTATTCCTAACTGATTCCAGATGGCATCGATCCGCTGGGTCACGGCGTCGTCCTTGACGATTACACGGCCCCACTCGCGCGTGGTTTCACCCGGCCATTTATGCGTGGCATCGAGCCCCATCTTCGAACCCAGGCCGGACACCGGCGAGGCGAAGTCGAGGTAGTCGATCGGCGTGTTCTCGATCATCACCGTGTCACGCTTGGGGTCCATGCGCGTGGTGATGGCCCAGATCACGTCGTTCCAGTCCCGTGCGTTGATATCGTCGTCAGTGACGATAACGAACTTGGTGTACATGAACTGTCGCAAAAACGACCAGACACCGAGCATTACCCGCTTGGCATGCCCCGGGTACGACTTCTTCATGGTCACGACGGCCATGCGGTACGAACAGCCTTCGGGCGGCAGGTAGAAGTCGGTGATCTCCGGGAACTGCTTCTGCAGGATCGGCACGAACACTTCGTTCAGCGCCACACCCAGAATCGCCGGCTCATCCGGTGGACGGCCGGTGTAGGTGCTGTGGTAGATCGGCTTGATGCGATGGGTAATGCGCTCGACCGTGAACACCGGGAAGCTGTCGACTTCGTTGTAGTAACCGGTGTGGTCGCCGTACGGGCCTTCATCGGCCATCTCGCCCGGGTGGATCACGCCTTCAAGGATGATCTCGGCGGTGGCCGGCACTTGCAGGTCGTTGCCACGGCATTTCACCAGTTCGGTACGGTTGCCGCGCAGCAGGCCGGCGAAGGCGTACTCGGAGAGGCTGTCCGGCACCGGGGTCACGGCGCCAAGAATGGTCGCAGGATCTGCGCCAAGCGCCACGGCGACCGGGAACGGCTGGCCAGGATGTTTTTCACACCATTCGCGGTAATCCAGCGCGCCGCCACGGTGACTCAGCCAGCGCATGATGACCTTGTTGCGGCCAATCACTTGCTGACGGTAGATGCCGAGGTTCTGCCGATCCTTGTTCGGACCTTTGGTGACCGTCAGGCCCCAAGTGATCAGCGGCGCGACGTCGCCTGGCCAGCAGGTCTGCACCGGCAAGGTCGACAGATCGACGTCGTCGCCTTCGATGACCACTTCCTGGCAGATCGCATCCTTGACCACCTTGGGTGCCATCGAGATGATCTTGCGGAAGATCGGCAGCTTGGACCAGGCGTCTTTCAGCCCCTTCGGCGGCTCGGGCTCCTTGAGGTACGCCAGCAACTTGCCGATCTCGCGCAGTTCGCTGACCGCTTCGGCGCCCATGCCCAGCGCCACGCGCTCGGGGGTACCGAACAGGTTGCCGAGCACGGGAATGTCAAAACCGGTGGGCTTTTCGAAAAGCAGGGCCGGGCCCTTGGCGCGCAAGGTGCGATCGCAGACCTCGGTCATTTCGAGCACTGGGGACACCGGAACCTGGATGCGCTTGAGTTCGCCGCGCTGTTCCAGGCCGCTGATAAAGTCGCGCAAGTCGCGATACTGCATGCGTGAGCCTCGTGTTGGCCGTGGCGTTCGGGGTGGGCAGTTTAGCGCCGAACCCCTCTATTCAGAACCACGAACTACCGGTTGAGCAAAATTCAGATAGCAAAAAGCCGGGTTTCCCCGGCTTTTGCTGGTCTATCGACTTACTTGCGCTTCATCGACAGGAAGAACTCATCGTTGGTCTTGGTCGTTTTCAGCTTGTCGACCAGGAACTCGATGGCAGCCACTTCGTCCATCGGGTGCAGCAGCTTGCGCAGGATCCACATGCGCTGCAGCTCGTCGTCGGCGGTCAGCAACTCTTCGCGACGGGTACCCGAACGGTTGATGTTGATGGCCGGGAACACACGCTTTTCAGCGATGCGGCGATCCAGAGGCAGTTCCATGTTGCCGGTGCCTTTGAATTCCTCGTAGATCACTTCGTCCATCTTCGAGCCGGTTTCAACCAGCGCGGTGGCGATGATGGTCAGCGAGCCGCCTTCTTCGATGTTCCGCGCGGCGCCGAAGAAACGCTTCGGTTTCTCCAGGGCGTGGGCATCGACACCACCGGTCAATACCTTGCCGGAACTCGGGATCACGGTGTTGTAGGCACGGGCCAGACGGGTGATGGAGTCGAGCAAGATCACCACGTCCTTCTTGTGTTCGACCAGGCGCTTGGCCTTCTCGATCACCATTTCGGCAACCTGCACGTGGCGGGTTGGCGGCTCGTCGAACGTCGAGGCAACCACTTCGCCGCGCACGGTGCGCTGCATCTCGGTTACTTCTTCCGGACGTTCGTCGATCAGCAATACGATCAGATGAACTTCAGGATTGTTACGCGCGATGTTCGCCGCAATGTTCTGCAGCATGATCGTCTTACCGGCTTTCGGCGGTGCAACGATCAGACCGCGCTGGCCTTTACCGATCGGGGCGCACAGGTCGATGACTCGACCGGTCAAGTCTTCGGTGGAACCGTTACCGGCTTCCATCTTCATGCGCACTGTCGGGAACAGCGGGGTCAGGTTCTCGAAGAGAATCTTGTTTTTCGCGTTTTCCGGACGGTCGAAGTTGATCGTGTCGACCTTGAGCAGCGCGAAATAACGCTCGCCTTCCTTCGGAGGGCGGATCTTGCCAACGATGGTGTCACCGGTGCGCAAGTTGAAGCGACGGATCTGGCTCGGCGAGACGTAGATATCGTCTGGGCCGGCGAGATAGGAGGCGTCTGCAGAGCGGAGGAAGCCGAAGCCGTCCTGGAGAATCTCCAGCACGCCATCACCGGAGATTTCCTCGCCGCTTTTCGCGTGCTTTTTCAGCAGGGAGAAAATCACGTCCTGCTTGCGCGAACGGGCCATATTTTCTATGCCCATCTGTTCGGCCAATTCGAGCAGTTCGGTAATCGGCTTTTGCTTGAGTTCAGTCAGATTCATATAGGAATGACGTAATCATTTATGGAGGGGGGAAATTAAGCTTTTGGCTTAATGAGGCCGCGCCGCGGAGAAGGCGACAGGATCGCGTACTTATTCGAAAAGGAGAGCGTCGGCGACGGCTAGCAGGGGGCACTGGAGAAACCAGCGCGGGGCCGAATGTAACACCTGAGTTTCGGAGCGTCTAGCCCTCTACAACGAAAAAAGCCCCGCTAATTGCGGGGCCTTTTTCTGACACGCTGTAACGACGCTTAGATGTTGGCGTCGAGGAAAGCCGCCAGTTGCGACTTCGACAGTGCGCCGACCTTGGTCGCTTCAACGTTGCCGTTCTTGAACAGCATCAGCGTAGGGATACCACGCACGCCGTGCTTGGCGGGGGTTTCCTGGTTTTCGTCGATGTTCAGCTTGGCAACGGTCAGCTTGCCTTTGTAAGTCTCTGCAATTTCGTCCAGGACAGGAGCGATCATTTTGCAAGGGCCGCACCACTCAGCCCAGTAGTCGACCAGTACAGCGCCTTCAGCCTTGAGTACGTCGGCCTCGAAGCTAGCGTCGCTAACGTGTTTGATAAGATCGCTGCTCATGGAATTCTCCAGGGTTGTAAGCAAAAAAACGTGGCCCATCATAACGGCCCTTCCCTCGTTCAGGAAGGTGCAGATGATTGAGTCTCGCTATGGTGTTACATGAGTTTGGGTATAGCCCAGGTCACGCCGTGGCGGGAGCGACGAACGCAATTCCTGTGCGCAGCGCCGCGTTGCGCACGTGTTCATGCATGGCCTTTTGCGCAGCCCCCGAGGCCCGGCGCGCCAGCGCGCGCAGGATCTTGCGGTGTTCCTGCCAGGTTTCCATGGCCCGCTCGGCCCGGATGAACGGTAGCTTCTGGCTTTCCAGGAAGATGTCGGCGCTGGCCGTCAGGATGCTCAGCATCGCCTGGTTGCCGCTGGCCAGCAAAATGCGCCGGTGGAATTCAAAGTCCAGGCGGGCCGCCGCTTCGAAGTCGCCCCGCTTGAGCTCGTCGCGCATGGCGGCGACGTTATCTTCCAGTGCATCGAGCTCATCGATGCTCAAGGTCACGGCCGCCAGCCCCGCAGCGAAGCCCTCCAGCGCATAACGCAACTGGAAGATATCCAGGGGCGAAGCCTGTGCCGCGAACGGCCACCCGGGTGCCGCCTCGCCTCGGGGCAGCTCCACGGGCGCCTGCACGAACACACCCTTACCCGGCTGGATACTGATGACACCCAGGGCGCTGAGCGAGGATAACGCCTCGCGCAACGATGCCCGACTGACACCCAATTGCACGGCCAGGTCCCGTTGCGAGGGCAAGGCATCCCCCGGCCCGAAACCCTGTTCGGTGATCAGTTTGCGGATGGCTTGCAGCGCCACTTCAGGTACGGCGCGAGAGATCGAATTCATGGTTTTCCAGTCGAACCAGGCCAATGTGCGATCAGTTGTAAAGCTATTCGCCGCGCCCGGCAAGTCGTGCCCCATGGGGGTTCGATTGCTTTCACGGTTGCGCCATCGGGGTGCGAAAGGTTACCTGACTGTTCAGACCAGTAAGACCGTGCGACGCCAGCAAAACCGCGGCCTGGCGCCCCGAAGCCGGCATGTTGGCATGGCCCGTGCTCTGTCGATCCGCAGAAATCACTTCTCGAAGATCCGGAGACTTGCCATGACCCAGCGTTACAGCGCCCTCCTCGCTGCCTTGTTCACCAGCCTCGTGCTGTGTCAGGCCCCCGCCCACGCCGACGCCCTGGAAGATGTGGTCAAGCGCGGCGTCCTCAAGGTCGCCGTACCGCAGGACTTCCCGCCCTTCGGCTCGGTCGGCCCGGACATGAAGCCCCGCGGCCTGGACATCGACACCGCCAAACTGCTGGCCGACCAGCTCAAGGTCAAGCTTGAACTGACCCCGGTCAACAGCACCAACCGCATCCCGTTCCTCACCACCGGCAAGGTCGACCTGGTGATCTCCAGCCTGGGCAAGAACCCCGAGCGGGAAAAAGTCATCGACTTCTCCCGCGCCTATGCGCCGTTCTATCTCGCCGTGTTCGGTCCGCCAGACGCCGACATCAAGAGCCTGGACGACCTCAAGGGCAAAACCATCAGCGTCACCCGTGGCGCCATCGAAGACATCGAACTGACCAAGGTCGCCCCCGAAGGCGTGACCATCAAGCGTTTCGAAGACAACAACTCGACCATCGCCGCGTACCTGGCCGGGCAAGTGGACCTGATCGCCAGCGGCAACGTGGTGATGGTCGCGATCAGCGAGAAGAGCCCCAAACGCGTGCCGGCGCTGAAAGTGAAGCTCAAGGACTCGCCCGTCTACGTGGGCGTGAACAAGAACGAGCCGGCGCTGCTGGACAAGGTCAACCAGATCCTCGTGACCGCCAAGAGCGACGGCGCGCTGGAGAAAAATGCCCTGGCCTGGTTGAAAGAACCGCTGCCGGCCGACCTCTGATCCGGCGCGCAGGAGACACGCTATGGCTTATCAGTTCGATTTCTTGCCGGTGGTGCACAACACCGACCTGTTGCTGCGCGGCGCGTTGTTCACCCTTGAACTGACGGCCATCGGCGCAGTGCTGGGGGTGGGCCTGGGCATCGTCGGGGCGCTGGTGCGGGCATGGAACATCCGCCCCTTCGCCGGGATTTTCGCGGTCTACGTGGAGTTGATCCGCAACACGCCGTTCCTGGTGCAGTTGTTTTTCATCTTCTTCGGCCTGCCGTCACTGGGCGTGCAGATTTCCGAATGGCAGGCAGCGGTGCTGGCGATGGTGATCAATCTGGGGGCCTACTCGACCGAGATCATCCGTGCCGGCGTCCAGGCGATCCCGCGAGGCCAGCTGGAAGCCGCGGCGGCACTGGCGATGACGCGCTTCGAAGCCTTCCGCCACGTGGTGCTGCTGCCGGCGCTGGGCAAGGTCTGGCCGGCCCTGAGCAGCCAGATCATCATCGTCATGCTCGGCTCGGCGGTCTGTTCGCAGATCGCCACCGAAGAGCTGAGCTTCGCCGCCAACTTCATCCAGTCGCGCAACTTCCGCGCCTTTGAAACCTATGCCCTGACCACGCTGCTCTATCTGTGCATGGCCTTGTTGATCCGCCAGTTGCTGAACTGGATCGGCCACCGGTTCATCGCAAGGAGCAGCCGATGAGCGATTTCACCTTCTGGGACATCGTGCGCAACCTGCTCACGGGCCTGCAATGGACTCTGGCGCTGTCGCTGGTGGCGTTCGTGGGCGGTGGGCTGATCGGCTTGTTGATCATGCTGATGCGCCTCTCGAACAAACCCCTGCCGCGCAGCTTTTCCCGCACCTACATCGAACTGTTCCAGGGCACGCCGCTGTTGATGCAGCTGTTCCTGGTGTTCTTCGGGGTGGCGCTGGCCGGGGTGGAGATTTCGCCCTGGGCCGCCGCGGCAATCGCCTTGACGTTGTTCACCAGTGCCTATCTGGCAGAGATCTGGCGCGGTTGCGTCGAGTCGATCCCCCACGGCCAGTGGGAAGCCTCGTCGAGCCTGGCGCTGAACCCCCTGGAACAACTGCGCTACGTGATTTTGCCGCAAGCGCTGCGCATCGCCGTGGCGCCGACCGTGGGTTTCTCGGTGCAAGTGGTCAAGGGCACTGCCGTGACCTCGATCATCGGCTTCACCGAACTGACCAAGACCGGCGGCATGCTGGCCAACGCCACCTTCGAGCCTTTCATGGTCTACGGCCTGGTCGCCCTCGGCTACTTCCTGCTCTGCTACCCCTTGTCCCTCAGTGCGCGCTACCTGGAAAGGAGACTGCATGCCTCTGCTTAGAATTTCCGCCCTGCATAAATACTATGGCGACCACCATGTGCTCAAAGGCATCGACCTGAGTGTCGAGCAAGGCCAGGTGGTGGCGATCATCGGCCGCAGCGGCTCGGGCAAGTCGACCTTGCTGCGCACCCTCAACGGCCTGGAATCGATCAACGATGGCGTCATCGAAGTCGACGGCGAATACCTCGACGCCGCCCGCGCCGACCTGCGCAGCCTGCGGCAGAAAGTCGGGATGGTGTTCCAGCAGTTCAACCTGTTCCCGCACCTGACGGTCGGCGAGAACGTGATGCTTGCGCCTCAAGTGGTGCAGAAAGTGCCGAAAACCAAGGCTGCCGAACTGGCGCGGCAGATGCTGGAACGGGTCGGGCTGGGGGAGAAGTTCGACGCCTTCCCCGATCGACTGTCCGGCGGGCAGCAACAGCGGGTGGCGATTGCCCGCGCGCTGGCCATGTCGCCCAAGGTATTGCTGTGCGACGAAATCACCTCGGCGCTCGACCCGGAGCTGGTCAACGAAGTGCTGAGCGTGGTTCGCCAACTGGCCAAGGAAGGCATGACGCTGATCATGGTCACCCATGAAATGCGTTTTGCCCGGGAGGTTGGGGACAAGTTGGTGTTCATGCACCAGGGGTTGGTGCATGAGGTGGGGGATCCGAAGGAGTTGTTCGCCAATCCGCGGACGGTGGAGCTGGCGAATTTCATTGGAACGGTTGAGGCGGCCGGGTGAAGTGATCGTTCCCACGCTCCGCGTGGGAATGCAGCCAGGGACGCTCTGCGTCCCAAAAGCGGACGCGGAGCGTCCGTTGAGGCATTCCCACGCAGAGCGTGGGAACGATCGGCTTTGAACACAACGCGTTGGCGCCAGCCTGTGATCGTGGCACGATGTCGAGGTTATCGACCGAGACCCTGACCATGCCGCAATCCCAAGCCAAGAATCTGTCCCTGATCGCCGCAATCGACCTGGGCTCCAACAGCTTTCACATGGTCGTGGCCAAGGCCCAGAACGGCGAAATCCGCATTCTCGAACGTCTCGGGGAGAAGGTTCAGCTGGCCGCCGGTATCGACGACGAACGCCACCTCAGCGAAGAATCGATGCAACGCGGGCTCGATTGCCTCAAGCGTTTTGCCCAACTGATCAACGGTATGCCTACGGGCGCCGTGCGGATCGTCGGCACCAACGCCCTGCGTGAAGCCCGTAACCGCAACGAATTCATCCACCGAGCCGAAGAAATCCTCGGCCACCCGGTGGAAGTCATCTCCGGCCGTGAAGAAGCGCGCCTGATCTATCTCGGCGTGTCCCACACCCTCGCCGACACCCCGGGCAAACGCCTGGTGGCCGACATCGGCGGCGGCAGTACCGAATTCATCATCGGTCAGCGCTTCGAGCCCTTGTTGCGCGAAAGCCTGCAGATGGGTTGCGTCAGCTACACCCAGCGTTACTTCAAGGACGGCAAGATCACCCCGGCCCGTTACGCCCAGGCGTATACGGCAGCACGGCTGGAGATCATGAGCATCGAACACGCCCTGCACCGCCTGACCTGGGATGAAGCCATCGGCTCCTCGGGCACCATCCGCGCCATCGGCCTGGCGCTGAAGGCCGGCGGCCACGGCAGCGGCGAAGTGAATGCCGAAGGCCTGTCCTGGCTCAAGCGCAAGCTGATCAAACTGGGCGATGTCGAGAAAATCGACTTCGAAGGCATCAAGCCGGACCGACGGGCGATTTTCCCGGCAGGCCTGGCCATCCTCGAAGCCATCTTCGATTCCCTTGAACTGCAACGCATGGACCACTGTGAAGGCGCGTTGCGCGAAGGCGTGCTCTATGACCTGCTGGGTCGTCATCATCACGAAGACGTGCGTGAACGCACCCTGACCTCGCTGATGGAGCGTTATCACGTCGACCTGGAACAGGCAGTGCGAGTCGAACGCAAAGCCCTGCATGCCTTCGATCAGGTGGCCAAGGACTGGGACCTGGAAGACGGCGTCTGGCGCGAACTGCTCGGCTGGGCGGCCAAGGTGCATGAAGTGGGCCTGGACATCGCCCACTATCAGTACCACAAGCACGGCGCCTACCTGATCGAGCACTCGGACCTGGCCGGCTTCTCCCGCGAGGACCAGCTGATGCTCGCACTGCTGGTTCGCGGTCACCGCCGTAACATTCCCAAGGACAAGTTCGCCGAATTCGGCGATGACGGTATCAAGCTGATTCGCCTGTGCGTGCTGCTGCGCTTCGCGATCCTGTTCCATCACATCCGCGGCACCCAGCAAATGCCCCAGGTGGAACTGAACGCCAATGGCAACAGCCTGGAAGTAGTGTTCCCGGAGCACTGGCTGGAAGACAACCAACTGACCCAGGCCGACTTCGAGATCGAAGCGCAGTGGCTCACGCGCGTGGATACCGTACTGACCGCTCGATAAACAACCTATCGCCGCAAAACGGCCCCTGTAGGAGCCGGCTTGCCGGCGAAGGCGTCATCGAGCCTTGTGTCGAAATCGAGGACGCCTTCGCTGGCAAGCCAGCTCCTACAGGGTGGAAACAAAAATGGCGATCCGCAGGGATCGCCATTTTTTTACCTCGTGCCGGTGTTACCGAACCGTCAGGATCGGGCTACCCAACCGCTCCAGCAATGTAGCCTGGGCGCTGCGCGGGTTCTGGTTGCCGGTCGGCGTGTTACGGATGTAACGACCGTCCGACTGCAGGCTCCAGCTGTGGGTGTTATCGGTGAGGTACAACTCCAGCTCTTTCTTGACCCGCATGATCAGCTTCTTGCCTTCCACCGGGAAGCAAGTCTCGACGCGCTTGTCGAGGTTGCGCTCCATCCAGTCGGCGCTGGAGAGGAACATCTGCTCATCGCCGCCATTGAGGAAGTAGAAGACCCGGGTGTGTTCCAGGAAGCGACCGATGATCGAGCGCACATGGATGTTGTGCGAAACCCCGGCGATGCCCGGCCGCAGGCAGCACATGCCACGCACCACCAGGTCGATGCGCACGCCAGACTGGCTGGCCTTGTACAGCGCACGGATGATCTTCGGATCGGTCAGCGAGTTGAACTTGGCGATGATGTGCGCCGGTTTGCCGTCGAGGGCGAACTGGGTTTCGCGGGCAATCATGTCGAGCATGCCCTTTTTCAGGGTAAACGGCGCATGCAGCAGCTTCTTCATGCGCAGCGTCTTGCCCATGCCGATCAACTGGCTGAACAGTTTGCCCACGTCTTCGCACAGGGCGTCGTCGGAGGTCAGCAGGCTGTAGTCGGTGTACAGGCGGGCGTTGCCGGCGTGGTAGTTACCCGTGCCCAAGTGCGCGTAACGCACGATCTCACCCGCTTCGCGGCGCAGGATCAGCATCATCTTGGCGTGGGTCTTGAAGCCGACCACACCGTAGATCACCACCGCACCGGCCGCTTGCAGGCGGCTGGCCAGTTGCAGGTTGGATTCTTCATCGAACCGCGCGCGCAATTCGATCACCGCGGTGACTTCCTTGCCGTTACGCGCCGCGTCCACCAACGCATCGACGATTTCCGAGTTGGCGCCGGAGCGATACAGGGTTTGGCGCACCGCCAGCACATGCGGGTCCTTGGCGGCCTGGCGCAGCAGGTCGACCACTGGAGTGAATGACTCGAACGGGTGCAGCAACAGGATGTCCTGCTTGCTGATCACGCTGAAGATGTTCTCGCTGTTTTGCAGCAGTTTCGGGATCTGCGGGGTAAACGGCAGGTACTGCAGCTCGCGCTGGCTGTCCAGGCCGGTGATGCTAAACAGACGCGTCAGGTTCACCGGACCGTTGACCTGATACAGCTCGGTCTCGCTCAGGTTGAATTGCTTGAGCAGGTAGTCGGACAGGTGTTTCGGGCAGGTATCGGCGACCTCCAGGCGCACCGCGTCGCCATAACGGCGGGAGAACAGTTCACCGCGCAAGGCACGCGCCAGGTCTTCGACGTCTTCGGAGTCCAGCGCCAGGTCGGCGTTTCGGGTCAGGCGGAACTGGTAGCAGCCCTTGACCTTCATGCCCTGGAACAGGTCATCGGCGTGGGCGTGGATCATCGACGACAGGAACACATAGTTGTCGCCAGCGCCGCCGACTTCTTCCGGCACCTTGATGATGCGCGGCAGCAGGCGCGGTGCCGGGATGATCGCCAGGCCGGAGTCGCGACCGAAGGCATCGATGCCTTCGAGCTCGACGATGAAGTTCAGGCTCTTGTTGACCAGCAACGGGAACGGGTGCGTCGGGTCGAGGCCGATCGGGGTGATGATCGGGGCGATTTCGTCGCGGAAGTAGCGCCGGACCCAGGTCTTGAGCTTGGTCGTCCAGTTGCGGCGACGGATGAAGCGGACCTGATGTTTTTCCAGTTCCGGCAGCAGAATGTCGTTGAGGATCGCGTACTGGCGGTCAACATGACCGTGTACCAGCTCACTGATGCGGGCCAGGGCCTGGTGCGGTTGCAAGCCATCGGCACCGGCCTGTTCCCGGGCAAAGGTGATCTGCTTCTTGAGGCCGGCGACACGAATCTCGAAGAACTCGTCCAGGTTGCTGGAGAAGATCAGCAGGAACTTCAGCCGCTCCAGCAGCGGGTAGGACTCGTCCAGTGCCTGTTCCAGCACGCGGATATTGAACTGCAGTTGCGACAGCTCACGGTGGATGTACAGGCTGCTGTCATCCAGGCCGGGAATGGCAATCGCCGGCGCTGCCACAGCAGTCTCGATGACCGCCGCGGGCGGAGCTGGCTCCAGCTCCGGCGGGGTCTCGTCGACTTGCTCCACCACAGGTTGAGCGTCTTTTACGGCAACTTCAGTGAGTACTTCGGTATTCATCGAATGTTCCTGGGAGGGCTATTGTTGCTCTCGTAACAATTGAGCAGCACGAACGGCGAAATATGTCAGGATGCCATCAGCGCCTGCACGTTTAAAAGCGGTCAGGGATTCGAGGATAACCCCTTCGCTCAACCAGCCATTCTGGATCGCCGCCATGTGCATGGCGTATTCGCCACTGACTTGATAAACAAAGGTCGGCACTTTGAATTCTTCTTTGACCCGGCAGAGGATGTCCAGATAGGGCATGCCTGGCTTCACCATGACCATGTCTGCGCCTTCTGACAAGTCAGCCGCCACTTCGTGCAGGGCTTCGTTGCTGTTGGCCGGGTCCATCTGATAGGAGGCCTTGTTGGCCTTACCCAGGTTCAGCGCCGAACCGACCGCATCGCGGAACGGGCCGTAATAGGCACTGGCGTACTTCGCCGAGTAGGCCATGATCCGCACGTTGACGTGACCGGCCACTTCGAGGGCCTCGCGGATCGCCTGGATGCGACCGTCCATCATGTCCGAAGGTGCAACCACCTGGGCGCCCGCTTCGGCATGGGACAGGGCTTGCCTGACCAGTGCGTCGACGGTGATGTCGTTCTGCACATAGCCTTCTTCGTCGAGAATGCCGTCCTGGCCGTGGGTGGTGAACGGGTCCAGGGCGACGTCGGTGATCACCCCCAGCTCAGGGAACTGCGCACGCAGCGCGCGGGTGGCACGCTGGGCAATGCCTTCGGGGTTCCAGGCTTCGGCGCCATCCAGCGACTTGAGCCCTGGCGGCGTCACCGGGAACAGCGCCAGCGCCGGAATCCCCAGCTCGACCCACTTGGCCGCTTCTTCGAGCAACAGATCGATGGTCAGGCGTTCGACGCCCGGCATCGAGGCCACCGCCTCGCGACGGTTTTCACCGTCCAGCACAAACACCGGCAGGATCAGGTCATCGACGGTCAACACGTTTTCACGGACCAGTCGACGGGAAAAATCGTCACGGCGGTTGCGGCGCAGGCGGGTTGCAGGGAATAAACGGTTGGCGGGGGTAAAGCTCACGGCAGACTCCTGAGCCCGCAGGCGTGCGAGCGTGACAGTTATAAGCGGCCATTATGACGAAGGTATTACAGTTGTGTGCACCCTGTGACAGGTAGCCGCATTCCATTGTCCTTGTAGGAAATGTTCACGTCGAGACACATTTGGACACTTTCCTGAATGTGTACGAAGGGTTAGGCTGCGCGTTCATTTCGCCAGCACCCAGACAATGCTCCAACAATTCCTGCATGACTTCGGCTACTTTGCGCTTTTCCTAGGCACGTTCTTCGAAGGCGAAACCATCCTGGTGCTCGCGGGCTTCCTCGCGTTCCGTGGATACATGGACATCAACCTGGTGGTGGTCGTGGCGTTCTTCGGCAGCTATGCCGGCGATCAGCTGTGGTACTTCCTGGGACGCAAGCACGGGCGCAAGTTGCTGGCGCGCAAACCGCGCTGGCAGTTGATGGGTGACCGGGCGCTGGAGCACATCCGCAAGCATCCGGACATCTGGGTCCTGAGCTTCCGCTTTGTCTACGGCCTGCGCACCGTGATGCCGGTGGCGATCGGCCTGTCGGGCTATCCGCCGGGCCGTTACTTGCTGCTCAACGGGATTGGCGCGGCGATCTGGGCCACCGCCCTGGCGGCGGCGGCCTATCACTTCGGCGCGGTACTGGAAGGGATGCTTGGCAGCATCAAGAAGTACGAACTGTGGGTGCTCGGTGCCCTGCTCGTCCTCGGACTGGGCCTGTGGCTGCGCCGCCGGTTCAAGAATGCTCGCCTGGCCAAGCAGATCTATGCCGACGAGCAAGCCCTGAAAGCCCAACAGCACAATACCGGCAACCCTAAGACGCCAGTCGAGTAAACCGGTTTCTGCAGCAGTAAAGCCCGATACCGCTGATCAGACTGTAACTGAGCAGGCCGACCCAGCCCACCGCGCTGGCCGGCCACAGCCCCACCAGCGGCGCCAGCCATACCAGCGGCACATTCGATGCCAGGCGCAGCAACTCCAGCTTCAGCGCCCACGGGCGATTCTCCAGGGCCACGCCCAATACGAACAGGCCCAGCGCCACAGCCCCCCAGCCCAACACCAACGCAGCCGTCGACAGACTGGGCGCAAAGTTCATCAAATAGCTGCCCAGTGCGACGTAGACGCAGAACTGCAGCAGCACGTAGAGCTGCTGACGCCCGTCCAGCGGCACTTCGAATTTACGGAACTGGCTCAGGTCCGGCTTGTTCATCGGGTACCTGGCCGCCACGTCCGCCGGCCGCCAGCCGGTGCGCATGAACCAGATCCGCAGCTTGTCCCAGGTGCTTTCGGCACGACGCGCATCCGCCCACAACTGGGCGTAGAACTGTACGTTGGCCCATACCGGGTTCCAGCTCGCCAGCGGCGTGGTCACGCCGAAAATCACCGGTTCGTTGTCGTCCTCTTCCTGGAACGAGCCGAATAGACGGTCCCAAATAATGAACACGCCGCCGTAGTTGCGATCCATGTAGAGAGCGTTCTGTGCATGGTGAGCCCGATGATTGGATGGCGTGACGAAAAACCACTCGAACCAGCCGAGCTTGGGAATGTGCCGGGTATGCACCCAGAACTGGTACAGCAGGTTCAGCGCCGCGACGCTGACGAACACCAGCAACGGTACGCCGACGACAGCCATGGGCAGGTAGAAGATCCAGCTCAGCAGGAACCCGGTACTGGTCTGGCGCAGGGCGGTGGAGAGGTTGTAGTCCTCGCTCTGGTGATGCACCGAATGCGCGGCCCAGAGGATGTTGCGCTCGTGGCCCATGCGGTGCAGCCAGTAGTAGCAGAAATCGTAGAGGACAAAGGCGAACACCCAGGTCCAGGCGCTGTCAGCCGAGAGCTCGAACAGTGCCAGGTGCTTGAGGGCGAACGCATAGGTCACCAACCCCACGCCCTTGGTCAAAAGGCCCGTGGTGGTCGACAGCACGCCGGTGCTGATGCTGTTGATCGCGTCCGCCAGCCGATAGTTGCTGACCCCGCGCCAACGGTCGGCCAGCAGCTCGACCGCGATCAGCACAAAGAAAAACGGCACCGCATACAGAATGAAGTCCATGACGCGCCCTGATGGGAATCTTGAGGACAGATCCTATGTGTAGCCTCGAATTATCCCTATGGCAACGAGTGACAAATTAGTGGACATTTAACGCCATGAATCTGGAGAAAAGCCCATGAGCAAAAAAGTTGCAGTGATCCTTTCCGGTTGTGGCGTATACGACGGCGCCGAAATTTACGAAAGCGTGGTGACCCTGCTGCGCCTGGACCAGCGTGGCGCGCAGGTGCAGTGTTTTGCACCGAATATCGCGCAGCTGCACGTGATCAATCACCTGACCGGCGAAGAAATGCCCGAGTCGCGCAATGTGCTGGTGGAGTCCGCCCGAATTGCCCGTGGCGAGGTCAAGGACATCCGCGAGGCCGACGCCGAGGAATTCGATGCGCTGATCATTCCCGGCGGCTTCGGCTCGGCCAAGAACCTTTCCAACTTCGCCATCGAAGGTACCGCCTGCACCGTTCAGCCGGACGTCCTGGCCTTGACCGAAGCCTTTGCCGAGGCCGGCAAACCGGTCGGCCTGATCTGCATCTCGCCTGCCCTGGCGGCGAAAATCTATGGGCCCGGCGTGACGTGCACCATCGGCAACGACGCACAAACGGCAGCGGCCCTGAACAAGATGGGCGCCACCCACATGGAGTGTGCCGTGAGCGATATCGTCGAAGACAAGGCACGCAAACTGGTGAGCACTCCGGCGTACATGCTGGCCGGGAGCATCAGTGAGGCGGCGTCTGGCATCAACAAACTGGTCGACCGCGTGCTCGAACTGACCCACGAAAACGACGCCTGACACTGAAACCCGAACCCGATCGTTCCCATGCTCCGCGTGGGAATGCCTCACCGGACGCTCTGCGTCCGCTTTAGGGACGCGGAGCGTCCCTGGCTGCATTCCCACGCAGAGCGTGGGAACGATCAGCGTGAGCGGGAAAGACGAGTGAGTATCCGGTCCAGCGCATTGGCAAACGCCTGCTTTTCCCGCTCGCCAAAGGGTGCCGGCCCGCCACTCATCTGCCCCTGTTCACGCAAGTCGGTGAACAGGTTGCGCACGGCCAGCCGATCGCCCATGTTCTGCGCGTCAAACTCCTTACCCCTCGGGTCCAGCGCGGCAACGCCTTTTTTCACCAGCCGGTCGGCCAGCGGCACATCGCTACAGATCACCAGCTCACCAGGCACCGCGTGTTCCACGAGGTAATCGTCGGCCGCATCAGGGCCACTTGGCACCACAATCAGTTTCACCAGCGCCAGGCCAGGCTTGCTCTGCGGCTGGCCGGCCACCAGCACCACCTCGAACTGGCGCTTGAGGGCGAACTTCACCACCAGATCCTTGGCCGCCCGGGGGCAGGCGTCGGCATCAATCCATACGCGCATGTTTTTTTCCCCTCTAAAAAGCTTCGCGAGCAGGCTCGCTCCCACAGGTTATACGCAAATCCTGTGGGAGCGAGCCTGCTCGCGAATATGAGCGAAGCGAATGCTTTTAAGCCGTAACCCGCTGCTTCTCGGCCATACGACTACGCCCATACAGCACAACGATCGCCAGTATCGCCACCGCCTGCGCACTCAACGAATACGCATCCGCATGAATCCCCAACCAATCGAACTCAAAGAATGGCACCGGCCGCGTGCCGAAGATCCCGGCTTCCTGCAACGCCTTCACGCCATGCCCGGCGAACACCACCGACAAGGCACAAAGCAAACCGGCGTTGATGCTGAAGAACAGCGCCAGCGGCAGTTTCGCCGAGCCGCGCAGGATCACCCAGGCCAGGCCGACCAGCAGCACCAGCGCCGTCGCACCACCGGCCAGCACGGCGTCATGGCCCGCAGGCCCGGCCTGCAACCACAGGGTTTCGTAGAACAGGATCACTTCGAACAGTTCGCGATACACCGAGAAGAACGCCAGGATCGCAAAACCGAAACGCCCACCACCGCCCACCAGGCTGCTCTTGATGTAATCCTGCCAGGCCGCGGCATGACGACGGTCGTGCATCCACACACCGAGCCACAACACCATGACGCTGGCGAACAGCGCCGTTGCGCCTTCCAGCAACTCACGCTGCGAGCCGCTGACATCGATCACATACGCCGCCAGTGCCCAGGTGCCCAGACCGGCCAGCAGCGCCAGGCCCCAACCGACGTTGACACTGCGTACCGCCGATTGCTGGCCAGTGTTACGCAGGAAGGCAAGGATCGCCGCCAGCACCAAAATCGCTTCCAGGCCTTCGCGCAGCAGAATCAACAGCCCGGAAATGTAGCTCAACGACCAGCTCAGACCATCGCTGCCCAACAAATCGGCAGACGTCTTCAATTTGGCCTTGGCCGCCTCCAAGCGCTGCTCGACCTGGTCTACCGACAAGCCATCCTGCAACGACTGCCGGTAAGCCATCAGCGACTTCTCAGTGTCCTTGCGCACGGTGGCATCGACGTTGTCCAGGGAGCTTTCGACCAGTTCGAAGCCTTCCAGGTACGCCGCTACCGACAGGTCATAGGCCTGATCGTGATCGCCCGCGCGGTAAGCCGCGACGCTCTTGTCCAGGGTGCTGGCGGTGTAGTCGAGCAACTGCGCCGGGCCACGCTTGGCCTGCGGCGGCTGGGCCCGTTGCGCGCGGAAAGTCGCGGCGGCCTGCGGGCCGTCGGTGGCCTGCACTTCGGCCGGGGTCTGACGAGCCAGATCGGCAATGTTGTAGATCTTGTCGCTGCTGGCGGTCTGCGGATCGGCACTGAAGCTGGCGACATAGGTTGCCAGGTCCCAACGCTGACGATCATCCAGCTGATCGCCGAAAGCCGGCATGTCGGTGCCTTCGACCCCCAGGCCTACCGTGTTGTAGATCGCGTAGAGGCTCAGGTGGTCCAGGCGCGCGTTATCACGCAAGTTAGCTGGCGGCGGGGTCAGCCCCACACCCGCCGGGCCGTCGCCAGCGCCTGCATCGCCGTGACACACAGAGCAATGCTGGGCGTACAGTGGCGCGCCGCGGGTCGGGTCCGGGGTGATGATCGGGGCCTGGCTGACTTCATAGGCCACGGCCAGTTTTGCGCCAAGCTGCCGAGCCTGACGGGCGACGTCCGCACCGTCCTGGCGTGCGGTGATCGCCTCGCGCAGCTGACTGATGCCCTGCTCCAGCCCGGCCTTTTCCGGTTTGGCCGGCATGCCGGCAATCAAGCCTTGCAACGCCTGGGTGAATTCCAGCTGTTCACGGTATTCGGATTCGTTGACGACCTTGCCTGCCTGCACCGCTTGCGGGTAGTCCGCGCCGATGTAATCAAGCAAGTGCAGCGCCTGCGGTGCGCCTTCCACGGTGTCGGCCAGCAGATTGAAACTGCACAGGGCAAACACTGGCGCTATCAGCCAGGCCAGGAATCGGGACGGGGCAATCATGAATGAATCTCAATTGGAAACACGAAGTAACATATTGTTCCCTCCCAATCACTTTCACTCAAGCTTTGTCGTAGATTGCGCGACAGGCCTTAAACGAAAAAGGCGACCTGAAGAGGTCGCCTTTTTCGTGCCTGATGGTTTAAACCGCGACTTTACGCAGGGTGGCCATGAACGCCGCCGCGCCGATGAACAGTCCGGCAAAGGTCCGGTTCATGCGCCTTTGCTGTTTCGGTGTGCGCAACATACGCAGCACCTTGGAAGCCAGCCCGGTGTAACCGGCCATGACGATCAGGTCCACGCAGACCATGGTGACACCGATGATCACGTACTGGATCAGCAGTGGTGCGTGCGGATCAATGAACTGCGGCAGCACCGCCAGCATGAACACCAACGCCTTGGGGTTGCTGATGTTTACCAGAAAGCCTCGGAACACCAGGGCCATCGGCTTGCCAATCTGCCGGACCGCCGCGTCATCGCTCATGTCGCTGGGCAGTGCACGCCACTGTTTGATGGCGAGAAAAACCAGGTAGGCCACGCCGAACCATTTGATCGCATAGAAGGCGGTGGCGGATGCCGTGAGAATCGCGCCGACACCGGCGCCGACAATCGCAATCTGCACTGCAAGGCCCAATTGCAGGCCCAGGGCGTTCCAGTAACCGCGCCAGAAACCGTATTGCAGACCACTGGACATCGACGCAATGGCGCCGGCACCGGGAGACAGGCTGATCACCCAGCAGGCGGCAAAAAACGCCAGCCATGTTTGAAGCTCCATTGCACACCTCGACTCAGACTCGTGACAGATGTCTAAGCTAATGCGGCTTTGGGCTGGTGACTACCGATTTTTTTGCAGGATATTGCGGTTGCCGACCAGCGTTGTATGCCTTTAGGGCCCCTTCGCGAGCAGGCTCGCTCCCACAGTTGATCGAGTGCACCTGTGGGAGCGAGCCTGCTCGCGATGGCAATAGATCAGGCAACAGAAGTCTTACTTTTCAAACCCGCTGGAAGGGAATACATCCGTCCCCCGCCAACGCCGCACCGAGCGCTGAAAGAACAAGCTGTTAGGCACCTGCACCATCGCGCTACCAGTACCCAGCTCTTCCGCCTCGATCAGCGTGGTGTACAGCAGATTGATCGCCACCACCCGGCCTTTGACGCCGGGCTTGTCGGTGGTGTCCACCAACTCGACCACATCACCCAGGCGAAACGGCCCGACGGTGAAGATCAGGATCGCGCACAACAGGTTGGAGAGGACGCTCCACATGGCGAAAAACGCCACCGCCGCCACCGCGACGAACCCCGACAGCGCCGTCCAGAGCACGGTGGCCGAAACCCCCAGGCGCTCCAGCACGAAGATCAGCGCACTGCCCATGATCAGCCAACGCAGGCCGCCGCGCAGCGGCATCAGCAATTGTGGCGGGAACGGGTAACGCTCACCGAGGCGGGTCAGGCACTTGGCAACGAAGCGTTGGGCGATGTAACCGGCCAGCAGGATCAGCAGGATTTGCACGCCGAGCCAGATCGGCTCGACCCACATCGCCGGCAGCGGCAGCTTGAAGGCCTCCATCAGGAGAGCGCCTCCAGCTCCGCCTGCATGCTTTCCAGCAGTTCCAGGGCTTCCATCCAGGCTTCTTCGAGCTGCGCTTCACGCACCTTCAACTTGGCCTGCTCAGCCAGCAGATCGCGCAATTCATTCTTGCGCAACGGCTCGTAGATGTCGCTGTCGCCCAGGCTGGCATCGATCTTCGCCAGTTTCTCGTGCAGCTTGCCCAACTCGGCTTCGAGCTTGTCAGCCTCGCGCTTGTGCGGCGCCAGTTGCTGACGCAACGCCGCGGCCGCCTGACGCTGGGCTTTCTTGTCGGTCTTGTCCGGATTGACCGGGGTGTTGCTGACCGGGGCGTTGCGCTGGCGATACTCCACCAGCCAGCGGGTGTAGTCCTCAAGGTCGCCGTCGAACTCTTCGACCTTGCCGTCCGCCACCAGGTAGAAGTTGTCGGTGGTGCTTTTGAGCAAATGGCGATCGTGGGAGACCACCAGTACCGCACCACTGAATTCCTGCAGGGCCATGGTCAGCGCCAGGCGCATTTCCAGGTCCAGGTGGTTGGTCGGTTCGTCGAGCAGCAGCAGGTTCGGCCGGTCCCAGGCGATCAACGCCAGCGCCAGGCGCGCCTTTTCGCCACCGGAGAAATTCAGCACCGGCTCGTCGATCCGCGCGCCGCGGAAGTCGAAACCACCGAGGAAGTCGCGCAGGGTCTGTTCGCGCTCGGTCGGCGCCAGGCGCTGCAAGTGCAGCAACGGGCTGGCCTTGGCATCCAGGGAATCGAGCTGATGCTGGGCGAAGTAGCCGACGACGGTGTTCTCGCCACGGGTCAAGCGGCCGGCCAGCGGCGAGAGCTCGCCAGCAAGGTTTTTGATCAGGGTCGATTTACCGGCGCCGTTCGGGCCGAGCAAGCCGATGCGCGCGCCGGGGGTCAGTTGCAGCTTGACCTTCTCCAGCACGGTTTTCTCTCCGTAGCCCAGGCGGGCATCGGACAGGTCGATCAGCGGGCTGGAAATCTTCTGCGATTCGCGGAAGACGAAGTCGAACGGCGAGTCGACGTGCGCCGCGGTCAGCTCTTCCATCCGCTCCAGGGCCTTGATCCGGCTCTGGGCCTGGCGGGCCTTGGTGGCCTGGGCCTTGAAGCGGGCGATGTAGCTTTCCATGTGCGCACGTTGCGCCTGCTGCTTCTCGTAGGCCTGCTGTTGCTGGGCCAGGCGTTCGGCACGGGCACGCTCGAAGGCGCTGTAGCCACCGCGATAGAGAGTGATCTTGCGCTGATCGACGTGGGCCACGTGATCGACCACGGCATCGAGGAAGTCCCGGTCGTGGGAAATCAGCATCAGGGTGCCGGGATAGCTCTTGAGCCATTCTTCGAGCCAGATGATGGCGTCGAGGTCCAGGTGGTTGGTCGGTTCGTCGAGCAACAGCAGGTCCGAAGGACACATCAAGGCCTGCGCCAGGTTCAGGCGCATCCGCCAGCCACCGGAGAAATCGCCGACCTGGCGATCCATCTGCTCGTTGGTGAAGCCCAAGCCTGCCAGCAGCTTGCGCGCCCGTGCGTCGGCGGTGTAGCCGTCGGCGCTATCGAGCTCGGAGTAGTAGCGGGCCTGTGCGGCACCGTCATGGGCCGCTTCGGCTGCCGCCAGGTCGCGTTGCACCTGGCGCAGGCGCAGGTCGCCATCGAGCACGTAGTCGACCGCCAGGCGTTCGAGCGTGTCGACCTCCTGGCGCATGTGGGCGATACGCCAGTCGGCCGGCAGGAAGCAATCACCCGAGTCAGGGTGCAGTTCGCCCCTGAGCAAGGCGAACAGGCTCGATTTGCCGGCGCCGTTGGCACCGATGAGGCCGGCTTTCTGGCCGGCGTGCAGGGTTAGCTCGGCGTCTTCTAGCAGACGTTGCGGGCCACGCTGTAAAGTCAGGTTCTGAAGTCGAATCATAATGGCGGCGGAGTCTACCAGCTTCGCTCGCAACTGGCGCGAGTAGCACTATGTCCTCTGACCTGTGGAGCTTTTCCCTGACCCTTTATGCCCGCCCGGGCGTTGAGCAGGCATGCCTGCGATTACAGGCGGGCGGCGTCAATGTGTGTTTGCTGCTGTGCGCGGCCTGGCTGGGACAGCGGGGGATCGCCTGCGATGAACAACGCCTGCAGCAACTTCGCGGTGTGGCGCGAGCCTGGGACGTCGATGTCGTGCAACCGTTGCGGGCACTGCGCGTGCAATGGAAGGTTGCCGCCGCACAGGATGCCGAACTGCACTCGCTACGCGAACAGGTCAAGGCACTTGAATTGGAGGCCGAGCGAAATCTGTTATTGCGCCTGGAGCGATCGGCTCGGGATTGGCCGCAGGGTGACGCGGCCGATCTGGTGATCTGGCTTGAAGGTGTGACGACAGACGCCGCCCACCTGCACCGCGACGCGCTGCATCAGCTGCGCGTCGCGGTAACCGGCACTTAAGAAGCGCTGGTTGGGTTGGTGCTGGAGTTCGACGGTGCCACTGGCGTTGGTGCAGTGGAGACTGTCGAGGTTGGTGCTGTCGGCGCAGGAGCAGCCGAAGCAGAGGGTGCTGGTGTTGCTGGCTTGGCAGCGGCAGCGGCAGCCGGAGCCGGAGTCGGCTTGGCAACAGCGGCCGGTTTTTTCACGGCAGGTTTGGCTGCTGGTTTAGCTGCTGCTGGTTTTGCCGCCGGCTTGGCTGCGGCAGGCTTGGCTGCCGGTTTTGCCGCGGCAGGTTTTGCGGCAGTGGCTGGTTTGGCCGCAGCCGTTTTAGCCGCCGGTTTTGCGGCAGGTTTTGCTGCTACTTTTGCCGCCGGTTTGGCCGCTGGTTTTGCAGCAGGCTTGGCAGCGGTTTTCGCCGCTACAGGTTTTGCGGCCGGCTTGGCAGCAGGTTTGGCAGCGGCCGTTCTAGCGGCTGGTTTGGCGGCTGCGGTTTTGGCCACGGCGGGTTTCGCAGCAGCGGTTTTGGCGGCCGGTTTGGCAGCCGGTTTCGCGGCCGTTGTTCTGGCAGCGGTTGTCTTGGCAGCAGGTTTGGCAGCTGCGGTTCTGGCAGCCGGTTTTGCAGCACTGGCCGCGACAGGTTTTTTCGCTGCAGAGGTTGCAGCAGGTTTGGCTGCGGCTTTCACCGGTGCCTTGGCGGCAGGTTTGGCGGCAGGCTTGGCCGGTGCTTTTGCGGCAACCGGTTTGGCAGCGGCTTTCTTCGCAGGAGCCGCAGCAGGCTTGGCCGAACGCAGGGACAACGCCTTGCCGACAGCCTCTTGTACGCGACCAACACCCTGGGCCAGTTTCAGGCTTTCCTGGGCATCGCGTTTGAGTTGCAGGATGTAGCCGCGAGTTTCCGATTGACGATCCTTGAGGGCATCAAGCAGGTCCTCGAGCTCTTTCACCGCGTCCTTGGCCTTGGTTTGCGCCTTGGCCTTTCCGGCCGCCGCTGCGTCCTGCAATTTGGTACGGGATTTGTGCAATTTCTCTTGCGCTTTTCCGCGCTGCTTTTCCAGTTTGGCGAGCAGTTTTTCAGCATCAGCCAAAGCTTCGGAACAAGCGTTTTCGAGATGCTCGAGCAAGCTGCCCGAGAGTTGTTGGAGCAAGTGCAACGGAGTACTTACAGGCTTCTTGGTGGCCGACATGGTTTACCTCCTGGCTGACGTGAGTGCGGCTCATACTAGACCTCTGCTGCTACCGCCGCTAGGGCATCTTGACAGTATCGAAAGCGCTGCGTTGCAACGAATTGAAAATGTTCTGCGTTGGCGCCAAAGCAGTTCACCGTTGAGCGCATTCACGCTGGCATAATCGCCCGCAACCAAGGCCGGAGAGTGCCCATGTCGCGCTACCTTTTTTTATCGTTCTGCGTGATTTTTTCCGTGGCCAACGCCACTGAAAAAAACCAGGAAAAAGACGCTCACGATCTCGCTTACAGCCTGGGCGCAAGTCTCGGCGAACGCTTGCGCCAGGAGGTTCCCGACTTGCAGATTCAGGCACTGGTCGAAGGACTACAGCAGGCCTATCAAGGCAAGCCACTGGCATTGAAAGACGAGCAGATCGAACAGATTTTGCGTGAGCACGAAACGCAGGGGACCCTGCAAACGCCTGCGCCGCAAAACGAGCTGGCAGTTAAAAACGAGCAAGACTTTCTCGCCAGGGAAAAAGCCAAACCCGGCGTTCGTGAATTGGCGGATGGAATACTGCTGACCGAGTTGGCACCGGGTACTGGCGCCAAGGCCGGCCCCAACGGAAAGGTCCAGGTGCTTTACATCGGGCGACTCCCGGACGGCACAGTGTTCGACCAGAACAACCAACCGCAATGGTTCAGTCTCGACAGCGTGATCAGTGGCTGGCGCAGCGCGCTGCAAGACATGCCGGTCGGTGCCAGATGGCGCCTGGTGATTCCATCGGCACAGGCTTATGGTTCCGACGGTGCCGGCGATTTGATCGCCCCCTTCACGCCCCTGGTGTTCGAGGTCGAATTGCGCGGCGCCACCAGCTGAAAGCACAAACGAAAAACGGCGCGCCATGGCGCACCGTTTTCAGGGCTTGCGGGGAGAACGATCAGGCCTGAACCGAATCTTCTTCCTTGTGAGCGGTATGCAGCACTTCGATCAGGCAGTCTTCCAGTTCGAAGCGCTCATGCAGCAAGCCACCCAGTGTCTTGAACTCATCGGCAACACACTTCCCGGCATCGCACAGGTCGTTGAACGCGAGGAGTTTTTCGGTGATGACGTCGATGCGTGGGTAAATGGTCTCGGCGAGTTCCAGGCCACGCTTGTCGTTGAAGGCCTTGGCCTCCCCCGTCAACTGTTCGTAGATCTCGAAATGGCCGGCGGATACGTAATCGACCAGCACGCCGCAGAACTCTTGCAAGGGTTTGCGGTTCTCGGACAGTGCCTCAGGTTTTGCTCCGAGCTTGTCGTACGCATCGATCAGCTCTTTACGCTCCTGCAACCAGCGGTCAATCAGCAGATGAACTCCACCCCAACGTTCCTGAGCATTCTGACAACTTTCGAGCATGGCGATCTCTCTTCCCTTGTGGGTCATGCTGCTCTACACCTGTCGCAGGCTTGAGAATCAAGATTCGACCAGGCAGAGCGTCATCGAGCAACATAAATCCAATGACACGTGCGGGCCAGATTATGCCCGCGCGACGGTGGCTTCAAGGTACGCAGACGATAAAGTTCATACAAGTGTTTAATCTTTGACAAGCACCCGGTGCGACGACTTGTCGCCGAGTGGTCGTCGTAGAGCGCTCAAGACCAGGCGTATCAGCTGATAAATACCTGGAATCATCACAGCAACGAAGAACAGCAGACTCCATTCCGGAATACTCAAATCAAACAACGTCCAGGCGATCCGCGGGCAATCGACGGCACCCTGGAACATCATCTGCGCAATCCGCAACCAAGGGGCACTGGTGAATACCTCGGCCAGGTCAGGTGAGCAGGCGGAAAATTGATACACCGGATCGGTTTGCAGCAATACCTGACGCCAGGCCGCGAAGGTCCCCAGCAGGCCGCAGAGCAGTGCTAGCAGCCAATACACAAAGGCCCCCAGGCGACCGGGACCATGCACCGAAGCCATCAGGCTCAAACCGCTCAGCAGCGCCAGGCAAGCGCGCTGCAACAGGCACAAGCCACATGCCTGGAGGCCGACCGCATATTCCAGGTAATAGGAAACGCCCAGGGCCAGGGCGCCTGCGATGAACACAGTAAAAAACAGGGAGCGTGGGCAGGCCAACGACATGGCGTTTCCGTAACAATAAGAGTCCGACGGCTACGGTAGTGGAAAGCGCGCAGCCCTTTCAAGGCGGGCAGATGCAGACATTTCAGCAAATACGTAGGGAATTCCCGACAGACATCAGGGGATCAGACGTAGTGGTCTGTAGGACTTTGCTGAAGCAGCATTGCGAAGGGAAAATTCCGACAAGTTTTGAAGCAGCGGATCGCCCACTCGAGCGATCCGTCACTCAATGATCAAACATGAGCCAACGCCGGTAGTGGTGCCGCCAGCAAGCGCTCATCGAGCAAGCCCAGGCCTTCCTGGAACAGCTGGTTGCTGCGCTCGGTGTCCCCCATCTGTGCCAGCAGGCGTGCCAGTTCGGCGCAGGCTTCCGGGTTGCGCTGTATTCGCAGACTGCTTTCCAGATAATCCCTGGCCTTGCCCCACAGGCTGCTTTGCAGGCACAAGCGACCCAGCGTCAGCAACAGGCCGGGATCGGTTGGATGATCTTTCAGCCAGCCCTCGGCGAGCTGCAGTTGGCGAGCCGGGTCACTGCCGCGCACCAATCCATAGAGGCGCGCCAGATGGCTGTCGTAGTTTCGCTTTAAAGCCGTGCGCAAGACCTCTTCGGCCTGGACCTGGGCCCCCAGTTGCCGCAGTTGCTCGGCATAGGCGAGCACCAATTGCGGCTCCTGGCGCTGAGCCGACGTCAGCTGTTGCCATGCGCGATCGAGTGCTTGCAAACCGAGCGTCCCTTCCTCTTCCTGATGCGCCGCCAGGGACAGGTTCTCACCCCAGGCTCGGCGCTCCAGCTCGGCCAGTTCAGCCGCTGGCAGGACTTTGTCCTTGCGCAGCTCAGGCAACAGGCGGATCACTGCCGACCAGTCACCCCGCTGCTGAAGCAGGCGCTGCAACTGACGCAGGGTCTGGGCATTATGAGGGTGGCGCTCGCGCATCGCCTGCAGGGTCGCCAGGGCGCCCTCGGTATCACCGCGGTCGGTCTGCAATTGCGCGTGGTTCAAGGCTATCGCCAACTCGGCCTGGGGCTGACGCTCCAGGGCGCGCTCCAGCAGATTGTCACTTTCTTCGTATCGACCTTGTTCGTTCGCGGCGCGCGCAGCCCCGAGGTAGTAAAGCAGCGGCTGACGCTCGGCTTCCGCGGCCCGGTGCAAGTGACGCTGCGCGCTGGCCCAGCGACCTTCGGCCAGGTCCAGTTGCCCGTGTTCGATCGCCACCTGGATCCGGCGGCTGCGATTGCGCCGAGACCACGGATTGACCACGCCACCGGAGGTCGTCACCAGTTCGACCAACGCCTTGATGCCCCAGATGACCAGCCAGAGAACGGCGATCAAGGCCAGCGTTGCCCACAGGCTCGATTCGTAGCGAAAGCTCTTGTAGGCGATCAGGACGTAACCCGAATGCTCGGCGATGGCCAAGCCCAGCGCAGCCGCCGCCGCAATGGCCAGGAACACGATCACATAGAGGCGCTTCATGGGGTGGCCTCCTGCGCGGTATTCGCGGCAGGTTTGGCCAGCGGCTTGATCGAGTCCTCGGCGTTGACGTTACGCCGTTCCAGATAGCCCTGGACCGCACTCAGGGTTCCGGTCAGGTCCGGGGTGACCACAGAGACAGGCTGCTTGCTCAGTTCCGCCACCTGATCGAGCATCACTTTGCTCTGAGGATTGTCCGGGTTGAAGTTGCCCTTGAGCACATCCCGCGCCTCTGCCAGCGCTTGCGAATACACCGCCGCCTGACCGTTGAGCGCAGCCCATTGCGCCTGCTCCAGCGCCAGGCTCAGGGCGAGGCGAACCTGGCTCAGGCTCTGCCCGGCCAGCAAAGGACGGACATTTTTGTCGGCGTTGAAATCGATACGGATGTAGCGCGAGATCTGATCCCACCATTGCGCCCAGCGACTGGCGCCGTCGCCATCGGCGGTTAACCCCAGCAGGGATTCGCCGCGATCCTTGTACTCGGGCGCCAGCTCGGTGAGGCTGATCACCTGGTCGCGCAACGCCCCCAGCCGCAGGAACAAACCGGTGCGATCCGGTTGCTCGGTGCTGCGCAAGGCTACCAGGGTCTTGGCCACTTGCTCGCGAGCGGCGAAGGAGCCGGGGTCATTCTGCTCACGGAGGATTTCATCGGCACCCTGCACCAGGGCCTGGGCGCTGCTGATGTCCTGCAAGGCCGAAAGGCGCAGGCTGGCCAGGCGCAGCAAGTGCTCGGCCTCGGCCAGGCGCCAGTCCTTGCGGCTGGCACCGAGGACGGTTTCCAGGCGTTGATTGAGTCGCTGCTGATCACCCTGAAGCTGAATCACCAACCGGCTGCGCTCTTCCAGCACATCGGCGCCGGGCAGTTGCTCCAGGCGCGCGCTCAGGCGCTGGTCATTGAGCTTCAGGCTTTGCGCCTCGTCACTCAACGCCTGCACCTGACCCAGCTGCTGCTGGTTGGTCGCTTGCAGGTGACGCACCTGCCAGACTCCCCAACCACCCACCGCGACACCGGCAGCGCCCAGCAGCAGCGCGACGATGGCCAGCCCATTGCCGCGGCGCTGCACCGCAGCAGGTGGCGGCTGCATTTCATCAACCGGTGCATCAAGTACTGGCCGCACGTCATCTTTAGGCAAGGCTGTTTCGCTCACGTATCCATCCTTTGCATTAGAGAACGGGTTCGGGATGCTCCCGTAACGCCGTCAGCAAAGCCGTGGCACTGGCGCCACGACAATCCACAACTGTTTGGGCACCGGCAGCACGTGCCAGCTCGGCGACCCTGGGGCTTGGTACAAACAACGGCAACTGCGCCAACTGCGGCCAGGCATCGCCAGCCAATTGATGCAGGTGCTCAAAACCTTGTCCACTGCTGACCACCAGCGCATTCAGGCGTTCCGCTTCGATGCGCTGCTCCAGGGCTGCCGAGGGGTATTGCGGCAGCTCGCGGCGGTACAACTCCAGATACTCGACACTAGCACCTGCCTCGCGCAAACGCTCAGCCAGCAGTTCACGCCCACCCTCCCCGCGCAGGATCAGCACACGCGGATCGGGTCGGGCGAGACACTCGCGCAAATCCGCAAGTTCAAGCAAGGCTTCGCTGTCATCGCCTTCATCCGGAAAGCTCACGCCCAGGCCATGATCCTGAAGAATCTGTGCCGTCGCCGCGCCGACGCTGAACCACTTCACACACGGCGCTTGAACGCAGAACCGCTGAAGCAGTTCGACGCCGATTCGCGCGGCGGGCTTGCTGACCACGATCACTGCGCTGTAGCGATCCAGTTCGCGGATCACTTCACCGATTGTGTCAGAGACCGGGATCGGCACTATGTCCAAAAGCGGCAAGCTACTGCTGAAAATCCCCTGATCGGCCAACAGACTGCCCAACGCCGCCGACTCATCCGCCGGACGCGTCAGCAGCACACGCCAGCCCGTCACTCGTGACCTGCCTCGCCGTAGACCGCTTTGAGAATATCGGCGGCGCCCTGGCTCAAAAGGTCTTCGGCCACTTGCACCCCCAGAGCCTCGGCATCGCCACGCGGCGCCCGGGCCTGGGCGCTGAGCAGCAGGCCACCACTCGGATCACCCACCAGGCCTCGCAACCAGACCTGCTCACCCTCAAGCACGGCGTAGCAGGCGATCGGCACCTGGCAGCCGCCATTGAGGTGTTTATTAAGGGCACGCTCGGCGCTCACGCGGGTCGCCGTATCCTGGTGATGCAGCGGCGCGAGCAGTGCGTGAATTTCGCTGTCGGCGGTGCGGCATTCGATACCCACTGCGCCCTGGCCACCGGCCGGCAGGCTGTCGTCGACGCTGATGGCCGAGGTGATGCGATCTTCAAAGCCCAGCCGGATCAAGCCGGCGGACGCCAGGATGATGGCGTCGTACTCGCCGGCGTCGAGCTTGGCCAGGCGTGTGTTGACGTTGCCGCGCAGGAAGCGGATTTCCAGGTCCGGACGACGACTCAGCAACTGGGCCTGGCGGCGCAGGCTCGAGGTGCCGACGATGCTGCCAGGCGGCAACGCTTCAAGGCTGGCGTAGGTATTGGAGACAAATGCGTCGCGCGGGTCTTCGCGCTCGCAGATACAGAACAGACCGAGGCCTTCAGGGAAGTCCATCGGCACGTCCTTCATGGAGTGCACGGCGATGTCGGCTTCGTTTTCCAACAGCGCGGTTTCCAGTTCCTTGACGAACAGGCCTTTGCCGCCGATTTTCGACAGGGGTGAGTCGAGCAGCTTGTCGCCGCGACTGACCATGGGCACCAAAGTCACGAGCAGGCCCGGATGGGCCTGTTCCAGACGGGCTTTGACGTATTCGGCCTGCCACAGGGCAAGAGCGCTTTTGCGGGTGGCGATGCGGATCTGGCGAGAGGACATGGATCAATCCGTACTGAATAGATACGGCGGATAATAACAGCTCAGCCAAATCCACTTTGACTTGTATCAGAAACTACTCGGCCTCCCTGGCCCCGGATATCCGGCAATCGGGTGTGATGTCCGCCTGCGACCAGCGAATCAAAGCTGTTGCATCATTTTCCGCACGCCAGCCACATGACGTCGGCTGACGATCAATGCATCGCCATTGAGGCCCTTGAGGAACAGCTGGAAATGCCCCAGCGGTGTTCGTTGCAAGCGTTCGATGCGCTCGCGAGCGACCAGTGCGTTGCGGTGGATGCGCACGAAACGGTCGCCGAATTCATCTTCAAGGGCTTTGAGCGGCTCATCCAGCAGCACCTCACCGCTTTCGTGACGCAAGGTCACGTACTTGTGGTCAGCGATAAAATAGACCACCTGATCCAGCGGGATGAGCTCGATCCCCTTGCGGGTACGGGCACTGATATGGCTGCGCGGGCCGTTGCCACTTTCGGCAGCAGGGCGAGTCAGGGCGGCAAGCTGGCCACGATTGGGCCGTTCGGCTTTTTTCAACGAGTCATGTAATTGTTCAGTTCGCACAGGTTTCACCAGATAGCCTACGGCGCTGGCCTGTAAGGCTTCCACGGCAAATTCATCGGGCCCCGTGCAAAACACCACGGCAGGCGGGGTTTCACGTTCGCACAATCGCGCGGCCACTTGCAGGCCATCGAGGCCTGGCATGCGGATATCGAGCAGCACGATATCCGGCTTGTGGCTGTCGATCAGTGCCAACGCTTCATCGCCGTTCGTGGCGCTGGGCTCCAGGACACTGTATCCCTCGAGCTCGCCAACCATTCGGCTCAGGCGCTCGCGGGCTTGGGGGTCGTCATCAACGATCAGGACATTCATATTGCGCTGGATTCCTGCGTGAGTCTCGCACAAGGATAGCGTAGACAGGTGAAGTGACGTCCGTCACCGCGATCCACGCTAAGACTAGCGCGAGCGTCAAAAAGTGCCGCTGGTCGGGCAGCTAAATTTTTATCTGCCGGGCGATTAGCGGCCCAGGCCCGCTTTGGCGACACATCGCCACAGGGTTTGCTGATACGCAATATGAACACCCCCTCTTCTTATAGTCCTCTTGCGCACCGAGAAGTGCGCTCATCCTACAGTCCAACTGTAGACGGTTGCCGGAACGATATTGCTCAATTGAAAAATATCGTTGTGCAAATTGTTCGCACGCAGGCTCGGACACCCCGGGCAATGAAAACCAGTCGACCAGTGCCAGCGACAGGATTGGCAACCCTGTTATTATCCGCGGCAGCTTTCAACGCCATCTTTCTACAGCCGATACGAGCGAATTCATGAGCACTGACAAGACCAATCAGTCCTGGGGCGGCCGCTTCAGTGAACCCGTCGACGCCTTCGTCGCCCGCTTCACCGCCTCCGTCACCTTCGACCAGCGCCTGTATCGCCACGACATCATGGGCTCGATTGCCCACGCCACCATGCTGGCCAAGGTCGGCGTGCTGACCGATGCCGAGCGCGACAGCATCACCGATGGCCTGAAGACCATCCAGGGTGAAATCGAGGCCGGCCAGTTCGACTGGCGCATCGACCTCGAAGACGTGCACATGAACATCGAGGCGCGCCTGACCGACCGCATTGGCGTGACCGGTAAGAAACTGCACACCGGCCGCAGCCGTAACGACCAGGTCGCCACCGACATCCGCCTGTGGCTGCGTGACGAAATCGACCTGATCCTCAGCGAAATCACCCGCCTGCAAAAAGGCCTGCTGGAGCAGGCCGAGCGCGAAGCGGGCAGCATCATGCCGGGCTTCACCCACCTGCAGACGGCGCAGCCGGTGACCTTCGGGCACCACATGCTGGCCTGGTTCGAAATGCTCAGCCGCGACTACGAGCGCCTCGTCGACTGCCGCAAGCGCACCAACCGCATGCCTCTGGGCAGTGCTGCGCTGGCCGGCACCACCTACCCGATCGACCGCGAATACACCGCCCAGTTGCTGGGTTTCGATGCCGTGGGCGGCAACTCGCTGGACAACGTGTCCGATCGCGACTTCGCCATCGAGTTCTGCTCGGCGGCCAGTATCGCGATGATGCACTTGTCGCGCTTCTCCGAAGAGCTCGTGCTGTGGACCAGCGCGCAGTTCCAGTTCATCGATCTGCCGGACCGCTTCTGCACCGGCAGCTCGATCATGCCGCAAAAGAAAAACCCGGACGTGCCAGAGCTGGTACGTGGCAAGACCGGTCGTGTATTCGGCGCGCTGATGGGCCTGCTGACCCTGATGAAAGGCCAACCCCTGGCCTACAACAAGGACAACCAGGAAGACAAGGAACCGCTGTTCGACGCCGCCGATACCCTGCGCGACTCGCTGCGCGCCTTTGCCGACATGATCCCGGCGATCAAGCCCAAGCACGCGATGATGCGTGAAGCAGCCCTGCGCGGCTTCTCCACCGCCACTGACCTGGCGGACTACCTGGTACGCCGCGGCCTGCCCTTCCGCGACTGCCATGAAATCGTCGGCCATGCTGTGAAATACGGCGTGGAAAGCGGCAAGGACCTGGCGGAAATGAGCCTGGAAGAACTGCGCAAGTTCAGCGACCAGATCGATCAGGACGTGTTTGCCGTGCTGACCCTGGAAGGTTCGGTCAATGCCCGTAACCACATCGGCGGCACCGCGCCGGCGCAGGTGAAGGCAGCCGTGGCTCGCGGTCAGGCATTGCTCGCCAGCCGCTAAAAGCTTCGCGGGCAAGCCTCGCTCCTACATTGGATGGTGATCACACATCAAATCCAATGTGGGAGCGAGCCTGCTCGCGATGACTGACTTCAGAACACTACCAATCTACTTCTTGGACGCGACCATCGCCATGAACGCTGGCATCGCCGCCTCCTTGTCCGCCGCAACCCGCTGAACATTCGGGTTGTCGCCCAGAAGCTCCAGCAGCGCCTTGGCTGCCGGCAGCTCAGCCAACAGATCGATATCAAACAGCTTCTTCGCCACACCGCACGCCAGCGGCACGCTGTACAGGAAATACAGATCCGCCACGCTCAGGTGTTCGCCTGCCACGTAGGGGCTGAATTTTCCGTGACGGCCCAGCGCCGCAATACCCTGCAATAGTTCGGCCTTGGTTTTTTCCTTGATCGCTTCCGGTAGCGTCATGCCAAAAAAAGCTTCTGGATAAGAGGCACGCGCCGGCAGCTCGATATACAGCTCGATCTCCTTGGCCAGCGCCAGCACCTGCGCCCGCTCAAAGGGATCACTCGGCAGCAGTGCCTTACCTTTCTGGCTTTGCTCGATGTATTCGAGGATCACACTGGTTTCATTGATGTAACCCTGCTCTGCCTGCAGCACCGGTACTTTGCCACGGGGGCTGATTGCCAGCGCCTCGGGGGTCTGACCGGCATAAAACGGCACTTCTTCGAACGGCAGTCCTTTCTCCAGCAGTGCCAGCTTGACCATGTTGTAGTAGTTGCTGACGGAAAAACCATAAAGCTTGAGCATCACATAGCCTCCAGGCCGTGCGGGGGTGGGCAGTGCCTGTTTATAGAATGCTCCAGGCTTTCTTGCCAGCAGCATCACGCGGCTGAATGCAGTTAAACTGGTGACCTTTCCCAAAGGAGCCTGCCATGAGCGAGCCAACCGATATCGACAACGACGAAGAAGAATTCGCCGAAACCACGCTGACCGAAGCCATCGAGAACCAGATCGAAAGCGACAATCCGCCAGCCGCCAAAGCCACCTTCAACAAGCTGACGCTGGTGGGTTACGAGCGCGAGGACATCCTCAACCTGATGGCCCACGTTTTGGCCATAGAAATCGACACGATGCTCGACGAAGACCGCGCGTTCAATACCGAATGGTACGAAGCCGCGCTGCGTGCACTGCCCGAGTTGCCGCCGGAAAAGCAATAACCCTGGTACGAGCACTGGACATGCTGCGCGAGTGAGATCACCTTAGGAGCGCTGTCGCCCAATTCCTAGAAAGTCTGGAGTCCTTATGTCGCTTACCCCTGAGTTGGTTGCCGAACTGGAAGTCCTCGCACTCTTCAACCTGGACAGTTCCCAGGAAGGTTTGAAAATTCATCAGACCGCTGCCCCGAAACACATTGCCGCTGCCAAACGCCTGCATGAAAAAGAACTGATCGACCAGCCTGATGGCGGCTATCTGACCAGCCTGGGTCGTGATGCTGCGCAAAACGTGCAAACCGTGCTCACCATTCTGAGAGCCGAAGAAACAGCCTGAATTCCCCTGCATCGCCCTCGGAAGGCCTGATTAAGGATTTCCGCGGGCGCACTTTTTATCCGTTTTCGCCCTTCGATAAAAATCTGACGCCAGAAATACAGAATCAGCTTAAAAGTCCCGGCGCCGAGGCGCTAAACTGCCCCTCATCCCGAGAGCCTCCACGTCCGAGCCCTGCGAGCCGGTTTGAGCTGACATGACCCGCACCCATGAAATCCGCCCCGATCTGGACGAGGGAATTGACCGCAAGGTGCTCAGCCAGCTGCGCGCACGCTTCCTCAAGCTCAACGAGGGGCGCATGGCACGTGCCATGGATGGGTTATCGACGCGCCAGCAAGGGGTATTGAACCTCCTGCCGCTGTTCTTCCATGTCAACCATCCGCTGCTGCCGGGGTATGTTTCGGGCAGCACGCCGGCCGGGCTGTCGAATTTCGAGCCAGATGCCAGCGTCCTCGCCGAAGCCCAGCGCCTGACCCGCTCCTTTTCCTATAAGCCGCGCCACGGCAGCAATCCACCACGGCCGATTCACGGCCTGTTCCTGATGGGCAGCCTCGGCACCCTGGCCCAGGCCGACCAGAGCGATATGGACGTATGGGTCTGCCACAGCCCGGACCTGAGCGAAAACGAGCTCACTGAGTTGCGCAGGAAATGCCAGTTGCTCGAAGCCTGGGCTGCGACCCAGGGCGCCGAAGCGCACTTCTTCCTGATCGACCCGATCCGCTTCGTACGGGGTGAGCGCGACAGCCAGCTGAGTTCGGAAGACTGCGGCACTACCCAGCACTATCTGCTGCTGGACGAATTTTATCGCACCGCGATCTGGCTGGCGGGACGCACGCCGATCTGGTGGCTGGTGCCGGTGTACGAGGAAGCCAACTATGAGCGGTACACCCACACGCTGACGTCCAAGCGCTTCATCCGCGCCGATGAAACCCTGGACCTGGGCCATCTGGCCCGCATTCCGCCCGGGGAGTTCATTGGTGCCGGGCTCTGGCAGTTGTTCAAGGGCATCGAGTCGCCGTACAAATCGGTGCTCAAACTCCTGCTGACCGAGGTGTACGCCAGCGAACACCCCAGCGTCCAATGCCTGAGCCTGCGCTTCAAACAGGCAGTGTTCGCCAATCGGCTCGACCTCGATGAGCTGGACCCGTATGTCGTGGTTTATCGGCGCATCGCGGAGTACCTCATCGCCCGCAACGAACCGGAGCGACTGGAGCTGGTGCGCCGGGCGCTCTACCTGAAGGTCAATCGCAAACTCACCGGCAGCGGCGCACGTACCCAGGGCTGGCAACGCTCATTGCTTGAGCGCCTGGCCCGCGAATGGCAATGGGATCAGCGCCAGTTGGCCCTGCTCGACAGCCGCAGCCAGTGGAAAGTCCGCCAGGTCATCTCGGAGCGCCGGGCCCTGGTCAACGAACTGAATTTCAGCTATCGCTTCCTGACCCAGTTTGCCCGCCATGAACAAACCATCAGCCCGATCAACAAGCGCGACCTCAGCGTGCTGGGTCGACGCCTGTACGCGGCCTTCGAGCGCAAGGCGGACAAGGTCGAGTTCATCAACCCCGGCATCGCCCCGGACCTGGCCGAAGACACCCTGACGCTGGTGTACGCGCCGCACAGGAAAGAACCGGAGCAAAGCCAGTGGGGCTTGTACAACGGCAGCCTGACCGCCCTTGAGTGGGAGCATTTCGCCCCGATCAAACGCAGTCGTCATTTGCTTGAGCTGCTGGCCTGGTGCCACCGCAACGGTGTGATCGACAGCAGCACCCGCCTGGCCTTGCACCCGGGCAGCAGCGACCTGAGCGAATTCGAGCTGTTCAACCTGCTCGGCAGCCTGCAGCAGAGCATTCCGCTGCCTCTGCCGACCGTCGCCGAAGAACCCCTGTTGCGCGCCAGCGTGCCCAGCGAAGTACTGATCCTGGTCAACGTAGGCATCGATCCGCTCAAGCACCACCGCGACCTGAACATCCTGATGACCACCGAGCGCACCGACTCCTTGAGCTACGCAGGCGTGAAGGAAAACCTGGTGCTGACCCTGGACCAGGTCACGCGCAATAGCTGGAACGAGGTGCTGGTCAGCCGCTACGACGGGCCCCATGCCCTGCTCGATTGCCTGCGCGACTATCTCAACGCCCTGCCTGGCGGGCCGCGGCAACCCAGGCTGAGAGTGCGTTGTTTCTGCCACAACCGCGCGCAATTCATCGCCCAGCGCGTCGAAGACATCCTCGACACCGCGCAGGATCTGCTGCTGAGCAATCTCAATCACCGCTACCTGATCCAGGTCCAGCAGCACTACCACGTGCTGGAACTGATACCCGGCCAGGTCAATCACATCGCGCTGGCCACCCTGCCGGCACTGCTCGACTACCTCGGTGAAGAACTGGCGAGCTACAGCCCGCTGCACCTGGACCCGATGGCATTGGACGACCACGACCTGGCGTTGCTGCTGCCCATGGGTCGACCGGACTGCATCCAGGTGTTCTACCGGGTCAACGAAGCGCACGCCGATCTGTACGTGCTCGATGAATTCAATGCCCTGTGGCAGCAGCGCCTGCCGTGGCATGACGAACAAA
This sequence comes from Pseudomonas sp. SbOxS1, assembly GCF_013416725.1. Classification (NCBI taxonomy): domain Bacteria; kingdom Pseudomonadati; phylum Pseudomonadota; class Gammaproteobacteria; order Pseudomonadales; family Pseudomonadaceae; genus Pseudomonas; species Pseudomonas sp. SbOxS1. Next base: position 308,481 of record NZ_JAAVXC010000002.1, on the reverse strand, counting down.
GCCTGCTGGTGCCGCTGCAGCGTTTCCTGCAATCGATCCAGTACCGGCGCGATGCTGCGTTGCCGATGGACACGGCCCAGCCCGCGAACCCGGACACCCTGTACTACCAGCTGCTGCCTTCAGGCGCAGGCCGGGCGCGTCGGGTGGATGCCCGACCTGCACCGCAAACCCCGGCCAACAAACCTTTCTATGACGTACAGGCGATCGTCGGCAAAGCCGCACCAGGCAAGGTACAGGTCACGTTGTATTGCAATCAGCGGGAGTTTTCCGAGCTGGAACATGGCGACCAGCTGTTCAGCGTGGTCGCCCGGGAAATCGTCGAGCAACGCCGCGAGACCGAACGGTACCGCTGCTACATCACCGATCTGGACCTTTCAGGCCTGCTCGGTGATGGTCAGGGGTCAAGCAATCTGTATCTGCGCTACAAGACCGACCTGGAGCGCGCATTGAACGAGGCGCTCGAACAGGTCTGAGGTGGGGTCAAACGTTGTAGTCGCCGCCGTTGGCTGGCTGCGATTCGACTTCAAGCAGGGTCAGTTTCAACGTCTTGCCGCCCGGTGCCGGCCAGTCAATGTGCTGGCCGACTTTCAGGCCCAGCAACGCGCTGCCGACTGGCGCCAGGATGGAGATCTTGCCTTCATCGGCGTTGGCATCCTTCGGATACACCAGCGTCAGGTGGTAGTCCTTGCCACTGCCCTCTTCACGGCAGTGCACACGGGAATTCATGGTCACGACATCGGCGGGCACTTCATCGTGGCCGACCAGTGTATCGGCGCGATCCAGTTCGGTTTGCAGCGCGATAACGCCCGGCAGCGTTTCGTCCAGGCTGTCGATCAGGCGCTCCAGACGTTGTACGTCCAGACGGGTAAGGGTGATGGAAGGTGCGGTCATGATCAGGGCAGACTCCTTTCTTCTGCACGAAAAAAGCAAAACCCCGCCAGAAAAAGGCGGGGTTTTCACAAGCCTCGATGGGTTGAGGCGTATCCGGACACTATCACAGCTCAAAAAATATACAAGCCGCCACCGGCGTACGGCTCTGTGCCCCTACCGGGCATTGGCGGTGGTTTTGCGATGCGAGGCCTGGGCGCAGATCACCCGTCGGCGTTCGTCATCCGCCGAGCGCCATTCGCGGATGTCTTCGACATGGCGGAAACACCCGAGGCAGACCTTCTGCTCATCCAGCCGGCACACGCCGCTGCACGGCGAAGGGACGGCCGGGCTGACGTTGCTGTAAAGCGGCTTCGGAGGACGAACGGGCGCAGGCTGGGTCACGACGTTACAGGCCTTCGAAATCAAGTTCGATACCGGCTTGCTGCTTGACGATGCGCTCGAGCATTTCACCCAGCTGCTCTTCGCTCTTGTCGCACATCCAGCGCTCGCTTTCTTCGTCGTAGTCGAAGTGGAAGCCACCGGACACTGCCGCCAACCACAGCTGGCGCAGGGGCTCCTGACGACTGAAGATCAACTGGCTGCCGCTTTCAAACTTCACGGTCAGCACGCCGGCCGAGCTTTCGAGATCGATATCCAGGTCGCTGTCGTCAAAGATGTCCTCCAACGTCTGCTGGGTGGCATCGACCAGATCGTGGAAACGCGCTTCGGACAAACTCATTACGGCAACCTCAAAAAGTGTCTGATCAGGCTCAAGCGCCGCACGATACGGACGCTGCTTGCCGAATGCAAAGGATTACGAATTGTGGGAGCGAGCCTGCTCGCGAAGAGGCCGACACCTACAACATCATAGCTGCCTGACCCACCGCTTTCGCGAGCAGGCTCGCTCCCACAGGGATTGCATGATACCGACTGGCATCTTGCAAGGCCCGCCGGACGGGAGCCCCGTCGCATAGGCAAGCTGCCGGGTGGCCGGTATACTCCGGCGCAATTACTGCATTTTCAAGGATTTCGCCATGAAGCGCCTGATCTCTTCCCTAGCCGCGCTCGCTTCGATCGTCGCTTTTGCCTGCCTGGTTTCAGCCTGTGGTCAAAAAGGCCCGCTGTACCTGCCCGATGAAGATCAGGACCCTGCAGAGCAAGCCCAGTCCTCGCAAAAGCAGCCATCCAAGTCGCACAAGCACGACGTCTACCAATAAGGGAACATCATGGACGCTTTTAACTACCGTGACGGTGAACTGTTCGCGGAAGGTGTTGCCCTGTCTGCTATCGCTGATCGCTTTGGTACACCGACCTACGTTTACTCGCGCGCGCACATCGAAGCCCAATACCTGGCTTATGCCGATGCCCTGGTTGGCATGCCTCACCTGGTTTGCTTTGCGGTCAAGGCCAACTCCAACCTGGGTGTACTGAATGTCCTGGCGCGCCTGGGCGCCGGTTTCGACATCGTTTCCCGTGGTGAACTGGAGCGTGTGCTGGCCGCTGGCGGCAGCGCCGACAAGATCGTGTTCTCCGGCGTCGGCAAGACCCGCGATGACATGCGTCGCGCGCTGGAAGTCGGCGTGCACTGCTTCAACGTCGAATCCACTGACGAGCTGGAACGCCTGCAAGTGGTGGCGGCCGAGCTTGGCGTTCGGGCGCCGATCTCGCTGCGCGTCAACCCGGACGTCGATGCCGGTACTCACCCGTACATCTCCACCGGTCTCAAAGAGAACAAGTTCGGCATCGCCATTGCCGACGCCGAAGACGTGTACGTGCGTGCCGCGCAGCTGCCGAACCTGGAAGTGGTCGGCGTCGATTGCCACATCGGCTCGCAACTGACCACCCTGCCACCGTTCATCGATGCCCTCGACCGCCTGCTGGGCCTGGTCGACCGTCTCGGCGATTGCGGCATCTACCTGCGCCACATCGACCTCGGTGGCGGCCTGGGTGTGCGTTATCGCGATGAAGAGCCGCCATTGGCTGCTGACTACATCAAGGCCGTGCGCGAGCGCCTCGACGGTCGCGACCTGGCGCTGGTATTCGAACCGGGCCGCTTCATCGTCGCCAACGCCGGCGTGCTGCTGACCCAGGTCGAGTACCTCAAGCACACCGAACACAAAGACTTCGCCATCGTCGACGCGGCCATGAACGACCTGATCCGCCCGGCGCTGTACCAGGCCTGGATGGACGTCACCGCCGTGCGCCCGCGCACTACCGCTGCCCGCCCCTACGACATCGTCGGGCCGATCTGCGAGACCGGTGACTTCCTGGCCAAGGAGCGTGAGCTTGCGCTGGAAGAAGGCGACCTGCTGGCCGTGCATTCGGCCGGTGCCTATGGGTTTGTCATGAGCTCCAACTACAACACCCGCGGCCGCGCCGCTGAAGTGTTGGTGGACGGTGATCAGGCATTTGAAGTGCGTCGCCGTGAAACGGTAGCCGAGTTGTTCGCTGGCGAAAGCCTGCTGCCGGAGTAAAACCATGCTGCTGCGTTTTACCAAGATGCACGGCCTGGGCAATGACTTCATGGTCCTCGACCTGGTCAGCCAGCACGCGCATATTCTGCCCAAGCATGCAAAGCTTTGGGGTGATCGACACACCGGCATCGGTTTCGACCAGTTGCTGATCGTCGAAGCCCCGAGCAACCCGGACGTGGACTTCCGCTATCGGATCTTCAACTCCGACGGCTCCGAAGTGGAACAATGCGGCAACGGTGCGCGCTGTTTCGCCCGTTTTGTGCTCGACAAGCGCCTGACCGCGAAACGGCAGATCCGTGTCGAGACCAAAAGCGGCATCATCGAGCTGGATGTCCGCAACGACGGCCAGATTGGCGTGAACATGGGCGCGCCGCGCCTGGTGCCGGCCGATATTCCGTTCCAGGCGCCGGAGCAGGCCCTGAGTTATCAGGTTGACGTCGACGGCACACCGGTCGAGCTGGCAGCCGTGTCCATGGGCAACCCCCACGCCGTATTGCGGGTCAGTGACATCAACAATGCACCGGTACATGAACTGGGGCCGAAAATCGAACATCACCCGCGCTTCCCGGCACGGGTCAATGTCGGCTTTCTCCAGGTCATCGACCGGGGCCGCGCGCAGTTGCGCGTCTGGGAGCGCGGGGCCGGGGAAACCCAGGCCTGCGGTACCGGCGCCTGTGCCGCGGCGGTGGCCGCGATCAGCCAGGGGTGGATGGATTCGCCGCTATTGATCGACCTGCCCGGCGGGCGCCTGTCCATTGAATGGGCAGGCCCTGGCCAACCGGTCATGATGACCGGCCCGGCAGTACGCGTATACGAAGGACAAGTACGTCTTTGAGTGAGCCAAAGCCATGACCGATAAGCCCCAGGTACCCGCCCGACAGCCCGACGAATCAGCGTCCGAAAGCCTGGAGGCGGCGGCGATTGCCGCGTACCTGGAGGCTCATCCGGACTTCTTCGTCGAACACGAAGAACTGCTGCCGGCCATGCGCATTCCCCATCGACGTGGCGACACCGTGTCCCTGGTCGAACGCCAGATGACCATCCTGCGAGACCGCAACATCGAGTTGAGGCACCGCCTCTCACACTTGATGGATGTGGCCCGCGACAACGACCGCCTCTTCGACAAGACCCGCCGCCTGATCCTTGCGCTGATGGACGCCAACACCCTGGAAGACGTGGTGATGTGCGTCGAAGACAGCCTGCGCCAGGACTTCCAGGTGCCCTTCGTCAGTCTCATCCTGCTGGGCGACAACCCCATGCCGGTTGGCCGCTGGGTAACCCACGCCGAGGCGCAAGTGGCCATTGGCGGCTTGCTGCAGGAAGAAAAAAGCGTCAGCGGCACCCTGCGCGAGCATGAACTGGACTTTCTGTTCGGCGAAGAACAGCGCAAGCAGATCGGCTCCAGCGCCGTTGTTGCCATCAGTCACCAAGGCATCCACGGCATCCACGGCATCCTGGCCATCGCCAGCCGTGACCCGCAGCACTACAAGAGCTCGGTGGGCACGCTGTTTTTGAGCTACATCGCCGAAGTCATGGGCCGCGTGCTGCCACGGTTCAACAGCTCCCTGCGCTCGGTACGCTGAGATGGAACGGCAACTGGACGCTTACTGCGAACACCTGCGCAGTGAGCGGCAGGTGTCGCCACACACGCTATCGGCCTATCGCCGCGACCTCGACAAAGTGCTGGACTTGTGCCTCAAGCAGAACATCGACAGTTGGGCGGCCCTGGACATCCAGCGCCTGCGCAGCCTGGTCGCCCGCCTGCATTCACAAGGCCAATCGTCCCGCAGCCTGGCACGCCTGCTGTCGGCCGTCCGCGGGCTTTATCACTACCTGAACCGCGAAGGCCTCTGCGACCACGACCCGGCCAATGGCCTGGCACCGCCCAAGGGCGAACGTCGCTTGCCGAAAACCCTCGATACCGACCGTGCGCTGCAACTGCTGGAAGGTGGCGTCGAAGACGACTTCCTGGCGCGTCGGGACCAGGCGATCCTTGAGCTGTTCTATTCCTCCGGGCTGCGCCTGTCGGAGCTGACCGGGCTCAATCTCGATCAGCTGGATCTGGCGGACGGCATGGTTCAGGTGCACGGCAAGGGCAGCAAAACCCGTCTGCTGCCAGTGGGCGCAAAAGCCCGCGAGGCGCTGGAACAGTGGCTGCCACTGCGGGCCCTGGCCAATCCGGCGGACGAAGCGGTGTTTGTCAGCCAGCAAGGCCGGCGCCTGGGACCACGGGCGATCCAGCTGCGGGTCAAGGCCGCGGGCGAACGCGAACTGGGGCAAAACCTGCACCCGCACATGTTGCGACACTCTTTCGCCAGTCACCTGCTGGAGTCCTCCCAAGACCTGCGGGCGGTGCAGGAACTGCTCGGCCACTCGGATATCAAGACCACCCAGATCTACACCCACCTGGATTTCCAGCACCTGGCAACCGTCTACGACAGCGCCCATCCACGGGCCAAACGCATTAAGGGCGACGATTCATGACTCTCCAACTGATCACCTTCGACCTCGATGACACCCTGTGGGACACCGCCCCGGTGATCGTCAGCGCCGAAGCCGTATTGCGTGAATGGCTGACTGAACATGCGCCCAACCTGGGTGCTGTTCCGGTGGAACATTTGTGGGCCATTCGCGAACGCATCCTGAGCATCGAACCGGCACTCAAACACCGCATCAGCGCCTTGCGTCGTCGCGTGTTGTTTCAAGCGCTGGAAGAAGCCGGGTACGCCCACGCCGAGGCGTCGGACCTGGCCGATCAGAGTTTCGAAGTGTTCCTGCATGCCCGGCATCAGCTGGAAATCTTCCCGGAGGTGCAACCCACTCTCCAGAAACTGGCCAACCATTACACCCTCGGCGTGGTCACCAACGGCAACGCCGATGTGCGCCGCCTGGGGCTGGCGGACTACTTCAAGTTTGCGTTGTGCGCCGAAGACATCGGCATCGCCAAGCCCGATGCGCGGCTGTTCCACGAAGCCTTGCTGCGCGGTGGTGCAACCCCTGGGACGGCCGTGCATATCGGTGATCATCCGGGGGACGACATTGCCGGTGCGCAACAGGCAGGGCTGCGGGCAATCTGGTTCAACCCGGCGGGCAAAGTCTGGGAGGCCGAGCGCTTGCCGGATGCCGAGATCCGCAGCCTGACCGAGCTGCCGGCGTTGCTGGCGCAGTGGAATGCCGGACTGGCCTGACCCCGAACCTGTAGGAGCTGGCTTGCCAGCGAAGGCGGTCGCAAGGATTGCACAAGACTCAAGGGCCCCTTCGCCGGCAAGCCGGCTCCTACAGGCGCTGCGCACGACTTTGTTTCAGGCATGAAAAAGCCCGCAGCGACGGCGGGCTTTTTCAGCAAGCGGGTAGCAGGCTCAGATAGGCCGGCTGCCGTACTTGTTGTCAGGCTTCTTGGGAGGATCGGCGACCACATTGGCCTCCACTTCCTGCACCTTGCCACCACGAGCCAGGAACTCTTCCATGGCCTTGGCCAGGGCGTCGCGTTCCTTGTTCTTGGCTTCGACACTCGGCAGCTCATCAACCGATACCGCTGCCTTGGCCTTGCCTTTGGCGGTCGGAACGGGGGCATCACCGCCGTCGTCTTCAGCGACGTCTTCCGCCGCTGCTTCCAGACCTTCTTCGGTTTCGTCGTCGTCGCCTACTTCGAGGTCGTCGTTTTCCAGATCATCGTCGCTCATGTTCTACCTCATGACTTGCGAAAAGCAGATTAGTTATAGCCCAGCTTTGCCCTCTGTCGAAGGCCGCCGGAAAAAAATCAACAGCCGCTGCTGACCAGCGGTTATGCCCCTTCACCGTGCACGGTGGCGAGGACTTTACGGGCACCGCCATGATCACGGTGCTCGCCCAGATAAACGCCTTGCCAGGTCCCTAGCGCCAGTCGGCCCGCCGAAATCGGCAAACTGAGCTGACAGCCAAGCACGCTGGCCTTGAAGTGCGCCGGGAGGTCGTCCAGGCCTTCGTCGTTATGCTCATAGCCGTCTGTTCCTTGTGGGATCAGACGATTGAAAAATCGTTCGAAGTCGCGACGTACCGCCGGATCGGCGTTCTCGTTGATGGTCAACGACGCCGAGGTATGCTGTATCCACAAATGCAACAGACCGACCCGACACGCCTTGAGTTCAGGCAGGCCGGCGAGTAACTCGTCCGTTACCAGATGAAAGCCCCGGGGCCTCGCCCGAAGGGTTATCAGAGTCTGTTGCCACATACAGTTCTCCGCACGTCCGGGGCGCATTCTAGCGCGCTCTGGGAAAAAACAAAGGCCCTGATCATCCTTCATTCCTGTAAGCCTTCGACCGTACAAATACACCCGGCGCAAACATCGTAAAACCTGTAGGAAAAAACCTTTCAGCTCACCCTTCATTGACAAAATCCAGACAAAAAAATGCCCGGCAAGCCGGGCAAGTTTTTTCATGCGCGTGCTTACAAGTTGTAGCCGCGTTCGTTGTGAAGCGCCAGATCGATACCGACCGCTTCTTCTTCCTCGGTGATACGCAGGCCCATGACGGCGTCCAGGACCTTAAGGATGATGTAGGTGACGATCGCGGTGTAGATCACCGTGAAGCCCACGCCCTTGAGCTGAATCCAGACCTGCGCACCGATATCGGTGACAGTGCCGAAACCACCCAGGGCCGGTGCAGCGAACACACCGGTGAGGATCGCGCCGAGAATACCGCCGATACCGTGCACGCCGAAGGCGTCCAGGGAGTCGTCATAGCCGAGCTTGCGTTTCAGGGTGGTCGCGCAGAAGAAGCACACCACGCCCGCTGCCAGACCGATCACCAGGGCGCCCATCGGGCCCACGGTGCCAGCGGCAGGAGTGATCGCAACCAGACCGGCCACGACACCCGAAGCGATACCCAGTGCGCTTGGCTTGCCATGGGTGACCCACTCGGCAAACATCCAGCCCAGTGCAGCGGCGGCGGTAGCGATCTGGGTAACCAGCATCGCCATGCCGGCAGTGCCGTTGGCCGCCGCAGCGGAACCGGCGTTGAAACCGAACCAGCCGACCCACAACATGGCCGCGCCCATCAGGGTGTAACCGAGGTTGTGCGGTGCCATCGGCGTGGTCGGGAAGCCTTTGCGCTTGCCCAGTACCAGGCAGGCAACCAGACCGGCCACACCAGCATTGATGTGCACCACGGTGCCGCCGGCGAAGTCCAGCACGCCCCAGTCCCACATCAGGCCGCCGTTGCCGGACCAGACCATGTGCGCGATCGGTGCATACACCAGGGTGAACCAGATGGCCATGAAGATCAGCATCGCGGAGAACTTCATGCGCTCGGCGAAGGCACCGACGATCAGCGCCGGGGTAATGATGGCGAACGTCATCTGGAAGGTGATGAACACCGCCTCAGGGAACAGCGCCGCAGGACCGGTCAGGCTGGATGGCGTGACACCGGCGAGGAAGGCCTTGCCCATGCCACCGAAGAAGGAGTTGAAGTTGACGACGCCCTGCTCCATGCCCGTGGTGTCGAACGCGATGCTGTAGCCATAAATGACCCACAGGACGCTGATCAGACCGGTAATGGCGAAGCACTGCATCATCACGGAAAGAATGTTTTTGGAGCGCACCATGCCGCCGTAGAACAGCGCGAGGCCTGGAATGGTCATGAACAGCACGAGGGCTGTCGAGGTCAACATCCAGGCGGTATCGCCGGAGTTGAGGACTGGGGCGGCCACTTCGTCTGCCGCCATGGCCAGGCCGGGCATTACGAAGGACAACAGGGCTCCTAGCCCTGCGAATTTACGCAGAGTCATTTTGTTTTCTCCTGGGGCGTTGGGTTTGTGGCGGCTTAGATTGCGTCGGTATCGGTTTCGCCGGTACGGATGCGAATCGCCTGTTCCAGATTGACCACGAAGATCTTGCCGTCACCGATCTTGCCGGTGTTGGCCGCCTTGGTTATCGCCTCGATAACCCGGTCGAGATCCTTGTCGTCAATGGCGACATCAATCTTCACCTTTGGCAGGAAATCGACCACGTACTCCGCGCCGCGATACAGCTCGGTGTGACCCTTCTGCCGACCGAAGCCTTTGACTTCAGTAACGGTAATGCCCTGCACGCCGATCTCGGACAACGACTCGCGCACGTCGTCCAACTTGAACGGCTTGATGATGGCAGTGACTAGCTTCATGAAAACTCTCTCCCGAATTTGGTGGACTTGCCCCAGGAAAACAAACCCGTCTCAAGTCTAAGCGCAGTGCCTGGCTTTGTAACGCATCGTCGGCCTTACCTGCCCGTCCGACGCCAGCTAACCGCTCCTTGCGAAACACTCCCCGCGTTTCGCCTGGCGCACTGCATTCGTCACAGCGACTGCATCAGTGCATGGGTCATCAGCATCTAAGCAGAAAGCTTGCCATCTCCACAAAACACATAGTTTTCAAGCCTTTGCCAACAGATCGCGACCACTTCACGACAACACCCAACGCGTTACGCACAACAACGGTGCGAGACCGTCCGTCCCCATGCGCGAAAAGCGTGCACCCCTTGCCTGCGAATTTGACTATAGACACTGCGTGGTACACTGCCCGTCATTGCTACCAGGACATTCCCCCATGCTCGCGCCCAAAGACTTCCTCGACGCCCTGACAGGCACCGCCTCCCGCCTCTTCAGTGGCGACACTCCACTGCCGAAAAGCGAAATCGAAAGCCAGTTCAAGGCGCTGCTGCAGAGCGGATTCAGCAAGCTCGATCTGGTTAGCCGGGAAGAGTTCGATAGCCAGATGGTCGTATTGGCGCGCACGCGGGCTCGGTTGGAGGCGCTTGAGGCGAAAGTGGCGGAGTTGGAAGCGAAGCTCACTCCACCTGCCGAGTAACACACCTATTTCTCTGTGAAATGCGATCCCCTGTGGGAGCGGGCTTGCCCGCGAAGGGAGTCGCCTCGGTTAACCGGCATCCCACACTGGACAGCCCCCCTGTAGGCGCTGCCGCAGGCTGCGATCTTTTGATCTCAAACCTCGCAAAAAACCCGGCAACATCCGGCAACATCCTACAAGAGAACCGCCACAGCCCGATTGCGTCGCCAAGTATCCGGCCACCAAGCTCATACCTAGCTGAATGTTCAGCACTGGGTTTGGAGACCTGGAAGTGCCCCCACAGTGGAAGCGGGCTTCACGACTCATGCAGTCGCTTTGAATACTTAACGCTCAACCACGCTCGATCTGGGCTGAACGCAAATAATAGGTCGATTGCAGATTCAGCCAGAACTCGGGCGTGGTGTTCAGGTGGATGGATAGCTTTTGCGCCAGACCAGCACTGACACCGCTCTGCTGACTAACAACCTCGCTTACTTCAGCCTCAGGCTCGTTCAGCCAGCTGGCCAACGCAGCGGTTGAAATGCCCAGCGGCTTAAAAAATTCCTCGCTAAGAATTTCACCAGGATGAATCGGGCGCATTCCATTCCTGTTCATTCACGTTACCTACGTCTGAATTCAACGAGATCATAACCAGCAACCTTCATCCAGCAAGGCCAGCCACACTCTTTCACCAACGTCCTTCAACTATCTCGGCACCGTCCTACAAAAAGCAGCTCTCCCGCCTGATTTATCAGTCCGCATCCTATTCTTTATGCTTTTCGCCTTGTTATTCGATAGACGCTAGCAATGAGACGAAAAGGAAAAGGTACCGAACTTCGAAACCAGACTTACAAATCAAATGCACGAATGCTCGCATATAAAATTTTCGTCGAGGACTGTAAATCTCGGGCTAGGAAACTCAACACCGAGGCCGTTAGGTTCGACCCTATAACTCCCGCCGCCATAGCTGCCTGTCAACCGTGGATGGAAGCTGCACTCTACCCATGGGAAAACGTGCCGGATTGGAAGTGCAAAGATGCCAAGGGACTGGATTTGGCCCTCTGGTACGAAGAGAAGCTGTGTGGTTTGTGTTATGCCACTCCGCGTAAAAGCACTATTTGCATAAAGATCGTTCTATTACAGGGCCACCCAGACAGATCTCATCCTCTTCGTGGCTTGATTGCCCCGATGGCTCTGCTGGCTACAGATACTTATGCGCGAATGCTGGGGTGCAATGAAATAGAAATCCAGGATCCTGACCCAAATGTCGTCCCCTACTACCAGAACCTCGGATTCAGCTTCGACCGGACCAATCGACCTGTCATTTACCTGAACGATTAATAGTATCGGTCTCACTCCCAAGCACAGGAGGTGTCCATGATTCACAAAAAGCGAAAAGCCAGGCTTTTACTCATCGTTCAGTATCATGCTGAAGCGCTTCGGCTGGCTGGCAATATTTCAGCCAATCAACAACGATTCCTTGATGTCGCTGCCACTCATGGCAAAGATCTTGAACCTCCTGGCCTGCTTGCCGGCAAAAGAGCCTGAGCCCGCCTACCAAAGAACCGCCTGAATGGCGGTTTTTTTTGCCTGCCAGCACGCCTCAGGATGACTCGTAACATCCTGCGAAAAATCATCTTCCCTGTCGCCACGCGAAATCCTCATCTCCTGACTACCCTTGAAAAACCCGCAGGAAGCGGCCTCCGTCACCTCAAGGAACGACCATGTCCCTCTCCATCGTCCACAGCCGCGCCCAGGTTGGCGTGGATGCTCCCTCTGTCACCGTTGAAGTCCATCTGGCCAATGGTTTGCCATCGCTGACCATGGTCGGCCTGCCCGAGGCGGCGGTGAAGGAAAGCAAGGACCGAGTGCGCAGTGCGATCATCAATTCGGGGCTGCAGTTTCCGCCTCGGCGCATCACGTTGAATCTGGCGCCGGCGGATTTACCCAAGGATGGCGGGCGCTTCGATCTGGCGATTGCGTTGGGGATTCTCTCGGCCAGCGTGCAGGTGCCAACGCTGACGCTCGATGATGTGGAGTGCCTGGGGGAGCTTGCGCTGTCTGGCGCGGTCCGGGCCGTGCGCGGTGTATTGCCCGCGGCATTGGCGGCGCGCAAGGCTGGGCGTTCGCTGGTCGTACCGCGGGCCAACGCCGAGGAAGCATGCCTGGCGTCGGGCTTGAAGGTGATTGCGGTGGATCATTTGCTGGAGGCGGTTGCGCATTTCAATGGGCATACGCCGATCGAGCCCTATGTCTCCAATGGTTTGCTCTACGCCAGCAAACCCTATCCCGATTTGAATGAAGTGCAGGGACAACTGGCGGCCAAACGAGCGCTGTTGATTGCCGCAGCGGGCGCGCACAACCTGTTGCTCAGCGGGCCGCCGGGGACCGGAAAAACATTGTTGGCCAGTCGCCTGCCGGGGCTGCTGCCGCCGCTGTCCGAAAGCGAAGCGCTGGAGGTGGCGGCGATTCAATCGGTCACCAGTTGCGTACCGTTGAGCCATTGGCCGCATCGGCCGTTTCGCCAGCCCCACCACTCTGCTTCAGGGCCTGCGCTGGTGGGCGGCGGCTCGAAACCGCAGCCGGGCGAGATTACCCTCGCCCATCATGGTGTTTTGTTTCTTGATGAGCTTCCGGAATTCGAACGCCGGGTGCTTGAGGTGTTAAGAGAGCCCCTGGAGTCCGGGCATATCGTGATTTCCCGGGCGAAGGATCGCGTACGGTTTCCAGCGCGGTTCCAGTTGGTGGCGGCAATGAATCCGTGCCCCTGTGGATATCTTGGCGAACCTACCGGGCGCTGCTCCTGCACACCTGAAATGGTGCAGCGCTATCGCAACAAGCTGTCGGGCCCTTTGCTGGATCGGATCGACCTGCACCTGACCGTGGCACGGGAGGCCACGGCGCTGAATCCAGCCGTGAAACCGGGAGAGGACAGCGCCAGCGCTGCTTTGATAGTGGCCGAGGCGCGCGAGCGACAACAGAAGCGTCAAGGCTGTGCCAATGCCTTTCTCGATCTACCGGGTCTGCGTAAGCACTGCACGTTATCCACAGTCGATGAAAACTGGCTGGAAACCGCTTGTGAGCGGCTGAACCTCTCCCTGCGTTCAGCCCATCGATTGCTCAAGGTCGCGCGCACGCTGGCGGACCTTGAACAAGCCGACGGAATCAGACGCGAACATTTGGCCGAGGCGCTGCAATATCGGCCGACAACGCTCTAGCCGGCAATTTTTATCGCACTAAAGAAACGATTCACCCAGCTCAAAAAAGCCCACGCCCGAACCTTCCAAAGCCAATTAATATTGACCTTATGCAACCTCCGCACGCTTACGTTAGTCTCATAAGGTTTAAACCTCCGGCAGTTTGACGGCGACACTATTATGGCATCATGGTCGCTTGCCAAATGCAGGAGCAGGTACAGACACATTTGTCTGTCATTTTTGCGCAACGGATCGTATGGAGTTTGAATGCGCGGGGCACTATTACGCAGCGGTAAGAGCGGGTCATTCACTGCCCTCGGCGAAACAGGTCAACCGGTCTACCGGGCAGCCCTGCAATTGCGCGAAGCCATTCGCCGCAAGAATCCCGATTTGGTAGATCATCTGGCCATCCCTCAAAGCGATGAACTCGGCAACCGGATCGATTGGTACAGCGCCCTCGACGGCGACGTGATTCCGTGGAGCAGCGCGACCGAAGAAGAACGCGCCCCTGCCCGCCGCCAGCTTGAAGCGCTGAAGACCGCGCTCGAAGAATTGAGCCAGCGTTTCCTGGGTACTGACTCCGCCGAACAGCAGCAAGGCGACAAGGCCGTGTTCGGCAAGCTGCTCAAGCGCGTGATTCATTTCCCGGACGAAAACTTCGTCTACCTGGTGCAAGGCAAACCGGTGCTGACCTTCTGGGGTTTCGAGCATGCCGGTACCGGCAACAGCGACCCCCTGCACTGCCTCTATCAGGTCCCGCCCGCGTTCACGCTGCCACCCGTGGCCGAGGCGCCTGTTGTTGCGCCCATTGTGCCGGTGGTTGCTCGTCCGTGGTGGCGTCGCTGGTGGTGGCTGTTGCTGCTGCCGCTCCTGCTGCTGCTTTTGTGGCTGTTGCTCGGCCTGCGAGGGTGCGTCCCGATTCCGTTGGTGGCGGTAGATTTGCTGCCCAAGGGCGTTGTACCGGTGGAAAAACAACTGGAAGAGCCACCTCTGACCGGCAATGTCACGACGCTGAATGGCGTCCCGGTGACAGGCACTGTCATAGGCTCGACCACTGGAACCGGCACCGCCGTGACCGGAACGCAAGGTGTGGAAACGCCGGCCGTCGAGGGTAACGAGGCTGACATGGCACCCGCCGACTTAACCAAAGACCCGGCCATAGACCCGGCAGCTGAAAACAAAACTGCGCCACCCGAAAACAAAACTGAGTCACCTGAAAACAAAACTGAGTCACCAGAAAACAAAACCACACCGCCGGATGTCACATCGCCCGAAGCAGAAAAATCCGCCGCCGCAAAATCCGGCCCGCCCCTGAGCATCCCGCCAGACGCCGCCGACGGTGCCGCCAAATTTCTCGATGGTCAGTACAGCGCAGGCGCCGGGATACAGGACAGCCGAACCGGCAAACCGCTGCGCCTGGAATACCAGCTCAAGGACGGTAAGGGCCAAGTCACCGTCCACCAGGCCAACGGATCGAAATGCAGTGGGCCGGTGAGCGCTACTATGAAGGGTGGCAGCCTGGCCATCGACAGCCAGGGCCAGGCCGTTTGCGCCGATGGCAGCACTTACGAGATGCCCAAGGTCAACTGCCGCCCAGGGGCGACCACGATCGCGGACTGCACCGGCGGTTACGGAAAAGAACAATTCCCCATGTCCATGCGGCAAGTGGCCGAAAAAACGGAATAACCCGACATGTTGCCTGAAGTCACTCAATTCGAAGACACCGTCACGCTGGTCAGCGACACCGGCATCCAGTTCATGGATTTCGCCCTGCGCCTGGATCCCCGCAAGGAACCGGCGGGCGAGTTCGCACCGATGATCAGCGGGCTGATCTGCCGCCTGGCGTACAACGAAGAGAAAGACTTCTTTTTCTACGAACCCGAACCGGAAAAGGTCGAAAAAGCCAAACCTGCGTTCAGCGTCGACATGAAAAGCAGCCTCGATTTGCTCGACGGTATCTGGCTGCCGATCCCGTTTTTCCGCTTCATGCCGCCGCATCGCTTCGACGAAGGTCCGAGCAACTGGTCGCGCATGCGCCTGGTGAAACTTGAGACTCCCGACATCGACGGCAACACCCATCGCCTGACGATGGCGTTCGACAGCCGTGTGATGCCCAAGCGTGACGGCACTGCCTATCTGGCGCCAAACGAAGAAGACATCAGCTCCGGCGTGTCTTTCAAACTGGCGACCAAGGCGAGCGAAACCCGCTGGTTTCTGGCGCAGCCGTGGGTCAACGAATGGTTGCTGGAAGTGTTCAATGAGGGCAATGCCCACCGTTCGCGCGCGGAGTTGGACATCGATATCCGCGCCAACCATCACCTGGCGCACTACCTCAACTTGCTCAGCCTGTTGAGCAAACCGTCAGCCGCCCAGCAGGCAAAGGCCGGGGCGAAAGTTGAAATCCCCGAGCTGAAAGTGGTCGCCAACGACAGCAATGGCCTGGTCAAACCGATTCCGGTGGACCTGGTACTGGACGTCGGCAACTCGCGCACCTGCGGCATCCTGATCGAAAACCACGGTCAGGCCGGCTCCGGGCTGAAGCAGAACTACGTGCTGGAACTGCGCGACCTGATCACCCCCGAACACACCTACAACCTGCCGTTCGAAAGCCGCGTGGAATTCGCCCAGGCGTATTTCGGCAAGGACCACTGCTCGGTCAAGAGCGGTCGTCACGATGCGTTCCAATGGGCGACGATTGCCCGTGTCGGCAATGAGGCCGGTCGCCTGGCCAGTCGTCGCCGCGGCACCGAAGGCTCCACTGGCCTGTCCAGCCCGAAACGTTATCTGTGGGACGAAAACGCCTATGGCCACGGCTGGCGTTTCAACTGTTCGTACATCAAGACCGACAATGAACCGTTTGCCACCGCCGCGCCGTTCTCGCACCTGATCAACGAAACCGGCGAGGCGCTTTACAGCCTCGAAGAAGACGATCGTTTGCCGGTGTTCATGCCGCGTTACTCACGCAGCTCGCTAATGACCTTCATGCTCGCCGAAGTACTGGCCCAGGCGCTGTCGCAAATCAACAGCCCGGCCCAGCGCTCGCGCCAGGGTCACACCCGCGTGCCGCGCCAGCTCAACAGCATTACCCTGACCGTGCCGCCGGGCATGCCGCAGGCCGAGCGCAGCATCCTCAACGAACGCATGCTGCAGGCCATCGGCCTGGTGTGGAAAAGCCTCGGCTGGCACGCCGGTGAGGAAGATCCACATCTGGATCAGGCCGTCAGCCCGCGCACGCCGATCCCGAGTATCCGTGTGGAATGGGACGAAGCGTCCTGCGGCCAGCTGGTTTACCTGTACACCGAGGTCAACGAGAACTTCGCCGGTCACCCGGAAGAGTTTTTTGACACCATCGCCCGGCCGGACAAGGCCGACCGCCAACGCATCACCCTCGCGACCATCGACATCGGCGGTGGCACCACCGACCTGGTGATCACCGACTATCGTCTCGACCGCGCGGGCAATACCGGCAGCGGCAGCAATGTGCACATCGTGCCCGAACAGCGTTTTCGCGATGGCTTCAAAGTGGCCGGCGACGACATCCTGCTGGACGTGATTCAGGACTTCATCCTGCCGAGTTTCGAAAAAGCCTTGCAGAACGCCGGCGTGAAGGCCCCGAACTCACTGATGTCGCGACTGTGTGGCGATGAATCGGTCAGTGCCCAGGACATGATCCTGCGTCAGCAATTGAACCTCCAGGTGTTCGCCCCGCTGGGCCTGGCGCTGCTCAAGGCGTACGAGCATTACGATCCGCAGGTCCCGCAGGAAGTCATCCCGCAAAGCTACCGCCATTTGCTCGGTGACAACGCAATCAGCCAGACCGTGCTCGACTACGTCAATGCCGCCGTGCGTCGAGATGTCGGCGCCCAGAGCGGTTTCGACCTGTATGCCGCGCCGATCAGCTTCGATCTGCAAAAGCTCCACGCCGCGTTCCTCAACGACCAGATCAACATCACCAAGATCCTCGGTGCGCTGTGTGAAGTGGTCGCGCATTACCCGTGTGATGTCTTGCTGCTGACTGGCCGCCCTTCGCGCCTGCCCGGCATCCAGGCGTTCATTCGCAAGGTGTTGCCACTGCCCCCGGGGCGCATTCTGGCGCTGCAAAACTACCGCACCGGCGGCTGGTATCCGTTTCACAAGAACGGCCGGATCGACGACCCGAAAAGCACCGCCTCGGTCGGTGCCATGCTCTGCCTGTTGTGCGCCAACCACAGCGTGCCGAACTTCTACTTCCGGGCATCGGCGCTCAAGCCGTATTCGACGGTCAAGAACATCGGCGTCATCGACCTGAACAACGTGATCAAGGACGCCGACGTTCTGTACCGCGATATCCAGTCCGAAGACTACAAAATCAAGCTACCGGTAATTGGCGATGGCGACGCCGCCGACACGCCACAGCTGGAAATGCGCGGCGATCTGCGCCTCGGTTTCCGCCAGTTGGCCGCTGAACGCTGGGCCGCTTCGCCGTTGTATACCTTGCGGTTCACCAAGGCGGGTCGGGAGAAGTTTTCCCGCGCAATCGGTGAAAACGGCAGCGCGCCGCTGCTCAAGGTGCGGTTCGAGGTCAAACCGGCGGACAAATACACCCGCAAGCAGGATCTGGTCAGCGACCGCCTCTCGGTTCGTGACATCGAATCCAACAGCAACAACGTCAACTTCAACCCGCGCAGCGACCTCGAGCTGGAACTCAACACCATGCTCGACGCCGGCCTGAGCGAGACCAAGTACTGGCTCGACAGTGGAAGTGTGAAACGCAAATGAATGACCTGACCCCCGATCAAACTCAGCTCTCTGCCAGTTGGGCCGCTGTTTATGAAGGCGCCGGTCAGGCGCTGGACTGGATTGGCCAGACGCGCGGCAATGCGCCGCGCCTGGACAGCGAAGCCGACAACCTGAACATCCGCCTGCACCGCGCCCGCAACCTGGCCCAAAGCCTCGGTCGCGTGGCCTGCACGCCGATGACCATTGGCTTTTTCGGCTTGTCCCAGGCCGGCAAGTCCTACCTGATTTCGGCCCTCGCCGCCGGTCAGAACGGCAAGCTGGAAACCGAGTTTGGCGACCAGCGCCTGGACTTCATCAAGCACATCAACCCGGTGGGCGGTGGCAAGGAAGCCACCGGCCTGGTAACGCGTTTCAGCCGTCGGGCGACGATCAGTCAGGACAATGACTTCCCGGTAGAACTCACGCTGTTCAAGGAAATCGAGCTGGCGAAGATTCTCGCCAACGCCTGGTTCAAGGATTTCGACCTTGAACGGATTTCCTACGAGATCGATGAAGAGCGCATCCAGCGCGTGCTCAAACCGTTTGAAGGCCGCGAAACCGGACCGCTGCAAACGGGCGTCAACGCCGACGACCTGGTGTCGCTGTGGGATTACCTGCGCGACAACTTCCGCAACTCGGTGAAGAAGCTCGAGCACCTGTACTGGCCCAAAGCGTTGCAACTGGCGCCACGCCTGAATTTCCAGGAGAGGGCCGAGCTGTTTTCGATTCTCTGGGGTGAGCAACGCGAGTTGACGCGCGTGTACCAGCAACTGGCCGGCGCGCTGCACAAGCTGGGCCTGCCCGAGACCGTGTTCGCTCCGCTGAAGGCCTTGGTGAGTTTCGACAACGACACCTACAGCCAGCGCGACAGCATCATGAACGTCGACATCCTCGAACGCTTCGGCAGCCCGCAGGACTTGCCGATCGATGTTCGACCGCTGGTGGGCGATCGCCTGCAAAACAGTCAGGCCATTGCGGTCGCACAACTGGCGGCACTGACCGCCGAAATGACCTTCCGCCTGATCGAAGCGCCAGTAGATGACATCGTCAATCAGGTCGACCTGCTGGACTTCCCCGGTTATCGCGGGCGCCAGAAACTGCACGAGATCGCCGACTCCAACGACCCCGAGTCCACCGCCAAGGACAACTCCGTTTCCCAGCTGATCCTGCGCGGCAAGGTCGCCTACCTGTTCGAACGCTACACCGACAACCAGGAAATGAACGCGCTGGTGGTGTGCACAGGCTCGACCAAACAGAGCGACGTCAACGACGTAGGCCCGGTGCTGACCCGCTGGATCGAAAAAACCCAGGGCGCCGACTCGGCCGCTCGCAGCAAGCGCGACACCGGCCTGATCTGGGCGCTGACCATGCTCGACCTGCGCATCACCAACTCCCTGAGCCTGACGCCTGATCAGTACGACGAGAGCTGGAACGGCATGATCAAGTTGACCATGCTGGAGCGTTTCGGCAGCCTGAGCTGGATGAACGACTGGGCCGGCACTCCGTTCCAGAACACCTATCTGGTGCGCAAACCGCGTATGGACGCGGCGTTCATCGGGCAAGACGCGACCGGTGCGGAAACCGGCCTCAATGCCCTCTATCAGGAACGTGTCAGCGCGCTGGGCACCAGCTTCGCCAGCAACGCTCTGGTGTGCAAACACATCAAGAACCCGGCCAGCGCCTGGACAGAAATGCTGCGCAACGATGACGGTGGCATCAGCCACTTCAGTGGCAGTTTCAAAGGCGTGGCCAATATCGAATTCAAATTGCAGCGCATCCGCGAGCAATTGAGCGAATGCCTCGAAGGCCTGACCACTCACGGCCTGAGCACCTGGTACCACGCTGACGACGACAGCGCCGCAGCCGCCAAGAAAGCCAAGGCGCAAATGATTCTGACGGGCCTGGGCCGTCGCCCGGCGGTACTTGGCGAATTGATCGATCAACTCGACATGCCGAGCGAAGAGGTGCGCGACCTGTACCTCAGCGGCGTATACGAAACCGATGACGAGCCGGCCGTGACCGACGAACCGGTCGCGCCGACGCCGAGCCAGAGCCTGTACGGCAACGACGCCGGTTTTGATTTCGATTTCGGTGACGACCTGAGCCCCGCCAGCACGCCGGCGAGCAACAAAACCGGCAACCCGGCGCCCGAGCTGCAAAGCAATGAGCATCGCTTTGCCAAAGCGGCCTTCAAGGCCTGGATCGCGCACCTGCGGGAACTGACAACCCGGCAAAGCCTGCTCAACCTGCTGGGGCTGGAAAAGGCCTTGCTGGAAGCGGTGGTCGATGAACTGATCACCGCCGGCTATCGCCAGGACTTGCCGGGGCAACTGAGCCGCGCCGTCCTCAAGCGCGCACAAAGTGGCGCGCGGCGCGATCAACTGGTCGAGCGCCAGGTACTGGAAGTGCAACGTGTGCTGCGCGATTTCGTGTCCTGGTTCGGCTACCTCCAGAAACCGGTGAACGA
Organism: Pseudomonas sp. SbOxS1; assembly: GCF_013416725.1. Classification (NCBI taxonomy): domain Bacteria; kingdom Pseudomonadati; phylum Pseudomonadota; class Gammaproteobacteria; order Pseudomonadales; family Pseudomonadaceae; genus Pseudomonas; species Pseudomonas sp. SbOxS1. The sequence continues at coordinate 287,917 of NZ_JAAVXC010000002.1, read as the reverse complement.
GCGCCCGAACAGCCGCACCGGAGCCAAGGCGCCCTTGTTCTCGTTCTACACCGACATTGGCCCGGGACAAGTGCCCGAGCTGCCGGCGCAACCGTCGAATCAGGCGCAACGGTACCTGGGCGACTGGCTCTCGGGCCTGGCCTACATCACGCAGGACAATGCCGGCCATGGTGCCGGACGTGAAATCACCCCTGAACAGAACGAACGGCTGGGCCAAGTGCTCACAGCCTTCGCAGCGAGATAAGCAATGCCAATTCGTGTCGACCTGCTCGCGTTAGAGCCCAATGTGCCTGGCCAGGCCCGCCTCACTGTGAAGAAATGGCAGGGTGGCGAGGAACAGCTGGAGTTTTCCATTCAGCGCAACCAGGACGGTTTTTACCTTCAGGACCACAAGGCCTGGAGCAACAATCCATTCTGGTTCAAGGTCTCGCGTTTCAACCTCACGGCCAGCGGCGAAGGTCTGGAAGCTCAGGTCGGCCCGGACGTGGTCGACCCGCTGCTGGAAGGCGTCGCCAACTCGCAATTCCAGATCGAACTGCGCGAACAGAGCCACGGCCATGCCGATAAAGGCGTGGTTCGCCCTGGCGTTGGTTTGCTGCCGTCCACGGCCGGCGGCCAGACACGCTCGACATACGGCGGTGCCGAATTGGCGGCGCCGAGCGCACCGGCACCGGAACCAGAGATCCCGGAGATCCCGGACCTGCCTGAACTGACCCTGTCCACCGCCGAGCCAGAACTGGAGTTGGAGTCGGTGCACACCGAGCCTGCCTATTCGCCTCCTCCCGCACCGGTGAAAAAAAGCAATAAAGGCCTGATTGGTCTGTTGATTGTGGTGTTGCTGCTGGCGGCAGGCGGCGGATTCTGGTTCTACAAACGCACCCCGGCCCCTGCGGTTGCCACCACTCCCGCCGCCCCCGTCGCACCTGCCGGCGCCGACGCGCAAGCCTGCACCCTCGACAGCATGAACAGCCTGCCCGAGTTGACCTTCGTCCAGACCTGCATCAAGGCGGCGCCCGACAGTGCCAAATTGCTGGAGATCATCAACCAGGCCAAGGCCAGCAAGCACTGCGGCGTCGCCCAGCGCCTGTACGCCAACCGTGCCCAGGCCGGTGACGCGCTGATCGCCAACGCCTATGCCCGTGAATACGACCCTAAATACCTGAAGGCCAGCGAGTGTTTCCCGACTGCGGACAACGCCACCGCCGCCTACTGGTACGAAACCATCCTGACCCAGGACCCGAACAACGCCGAAGCCAAGCAGCGCTTCGAGGAGTTGCAGAAGTGATGCGTTCGCCCCTGAGTCGATTCCTGCTGAGCGGTGCCGCATTACTGGCGCTGTGCATCAGCCCGCTGTCCCAGGCCGATGACAAACCGCTGATCCAGGCCGGTAAAAAGACCCTGTTCCAACGCGTGCTGACCACGCCGGGCTGCAAAGTCAGCCCGACGGCGGGCGGTGCGGCAGGCGACGCACCGCCCGTCTTCAGCCGCTTTTATGTGTACGAGCGTGCCCAGGCGAACAACGCCGAGTGGCTGAAAGTCGGCCCCGACAGCTACGGCAAAACCATTGGCTGGCTGCCTGCCAGCTGCACCACCGACTGGAAGATGCAGCTGACGCTGGCTTTCACTAACCCGGCCAACCGCGACCGGCTGCTGTTTTTCAAGGACCGCGCCACCGTCGAGGGCATTCTTGATGCACCGGACCCGGTCAGCAAAGTGGCGCCGCTGCGGGCCACGCTGAAAAAGGGCCAGCAAGCACCCGGCGTGCTGGCTGAAGAACCTGAATACTTCGTCGACCTGCAAAAGCAGTTCTACCTGCTGCCGGTGCTCAGTGGCGAAGAAGTCATGACCGAAAGCGGTTTCCGCACGCGCCTGCTCAACGTCGCTTCCGTCAGCAAGCCGGATGACAAGAACGCCAAGGGCGGTGCTGCAGGCAGCGCTGCCGGCAGCAAGGAAGCCGAAGACAAAAAGGCCAACCAGCTGAAGGAATTCAGTGCGGCCGTGGTATTTGTCATCGACTCGACGATCTCGATGGACCCCTACATCGACCGCACCCGTGAGGCGATCCGCAAGGTTTACCAGAAGATCGACGCGCAGAACCTCGGCAAGCAGGTCAAGTTCGGCCTGGTGGCTTTCCGCTCCAACACCCAGGCGGTGCCGGGGCTGGAATACACCACCAAGATGTACGCCGACCCTACCAAGGTGAAAGACAGCGCCGACTTTTTCGCCAAGATTGCAGACCTCAAACAGGCCACCGTGTCGAGCAGCAGCTTCGATGAAGACTCGTTTGCCGGCGTCATGGAGAGCATCGACAAGGTCGACTGGAACCAGTTCGGCGCACGCTACGTGGTGCTGATCACCGATGCAGGCGCCATCGAAGGCGACGACAAGCTGTCGAAGACCGGCTTGAGCGCTGCACAGGTGCGTATCGAAGCCGCCAACCCGGGCGTGGCGATTTACACCCTGCACCTGAAAACCCCGGCCGGCGCCAAGGACCATGCCAAGGCCGAGGCGCAATACAAGGACTTGTCGACCTACCCGGGCACCAACACTTCGCTGTACTACCCGGTGAACGCTGGCGATGTGCAGGAATTCGGGCGCAAGGTCGACGCACTGGCCGCAGCGATCACTACACAAGTCAAAGCCGCCTACATGGGCGAAGAAGCCATCGGCAGCGCAGCGAACGCCAAGCAGGACCCGGCCGATAAAAAAATGCTCGAAGACGCGGCGCTGATCGGCCACGCCATGCAACTGGCCTATCTCGGCGAGAAGACCAACAGCAAGGCCCCGCCAGTGTTCAAGGCATGGATCACCGACCGCGACCTGATCAAGCAGAACATCCCGACCACCGACGTGCGGGTGCTGCTGACCAAGTCACAGCTCAGCGACTTGAGCGATGTGATGAAGCAGATTCTCGATGCCGCCAACGAAGGCCTGATTTCGCCGACGGACATGTTCAATCGCCTGCGCTCGGTGGCGGCGACCATGGGTGCCGATCCCAATCAGCTCAAGCAGAACAGCAATGCCAAGCTGGCGGACATGGGCGTCCTCGGTGAATACCTCGAAGACCTGCCTTACCAGAGTGAAGTGCTGAACCTGGATGAAGAGACCTGGAAGAGCTGGGATGGCCTGGCACAGGAAAAATTCATCCGCACGCTGAACACCAAACTGCGGCATTACCAGCGTTACAACGCCGATGTCGATCGTTGGGTCGCTTTAGCCAAAGACAGCGATGCGCGGGACAACGTCTACCCCGTACCGCTGGAAATGATGCCTTAACGAGACGCCGATGCTCGATATCAAGAACCTGCTGGTGCGCCGTGGTGAAGGCGCACAGGCTCATCATGTGCGACTGCCGCACTTGCAGGTCCGCGCCGGGGAAATCCTCGCCATCACCGGCGAGAGCGGCAGCGGCAAAAGCACGTTGCTCGAAGCCATCGGCCTGTTGCTCGCGCCGGTGGAACTCGAGCGCTTTCGGCTGGGCCCGACGCACGCCCAGGATATCGCCCAATTGCTGGCCACTGACGACCAGCCTGCTCTTGCAGCGGTGCGTTCACGGCATCTTGGATTCATTTTGCAGAGCGGCGGCTTGCTGCCGTTCCTGAGTGTGCGCGACAACATCAGCCTGCCGCGCCGTCTGCTCGGGATGCCAGCCAGGAGCGATCACATCGACCACGCCGTTGACGTGTTGCGCCTGCAAGGGTTGCTGGATAAACAACCCCAGGCCTTGTCGATCGGCGAACGCCAGCGCGTTGCCTGCGTTCGGGCAATTGCCCATGAACCGCTGCTGCTGTTGGCCGATGAGCCGACCGCCGCGCTCGACCCTCACGGTGCACGGCGTTTGTTCGAGTTGCTCCTGAGCCTGGTGTCGAGCATGGGCCTGAGTGCGCTCGTTGTATCCCATGACTGGGCCTTGCTGAAGGATTTCGGCTTGCCGCGACTCGGCGCTATCAGCCATCAAGGGGAGACGCTGTTTGAACCGATGGATTGATCGCTTGCACCTGCTGGGCTCACTGGCACTGCAAGACCTGTGGCACGACCGCAAGGTCTCACTGTGTATCGCCGCCTCCCTGGTGGCGGTGATCGCGCCGTTGTTGTTGCTGTTCGGGCTCAAGCACGGGGTGGTCAGCCAGCTGCAGGACGAACTGCTGCGCGACCCGCGCAACCTTGAAGTGAAGATGCTCAGCAACGGCAACTACGACTCGGCCTGGATCGAGCGTTTGCGCCAGCGCCCCGAGACCGGTTTTGCCCTCGGCCAGACCCGCTCGCTCAATACCCAGGCTGACCTGCTGATCGGCATGCAACGGTTTGTCGAAGGCGCCGAAATCATCGCCACCGAGCCCGGCGACCCACAACTGAACCTGGCGTCACTCACCCCCGTCGGCAATCAAGTGATCCTCAGCGCCAGCGCAGCGCAACGCCTGCAAGCCAAGGCCGGTGACAGCGTGCAGCTGCGGGCCTTGCGCCGCTTGGATGGTGTCAATGAACGTGGCGAGATGACGCTGACGGTACTGGCCGTGCTCGACGGTGCCCGCTTCGGTCGCGCTGCCGGGTTTGTCGCCCCGCCGCTGTTGCTGGCTCTGGAGCGCTTTCGCGACGGTTATCAGGTCAGTGAGTTCGGCATTACCACCGGCAAGCCTCAGGATAATCTGCAACCGCTATATGCCCGCGCCCGCGTGTATGCGCGCGACATCGATCAAGTCGCGCCGCTGGAACACTGGCTCAACGAACAACACATCGAAACGTCGAGCCGACTGGCCGACATCGACAACGTCAAAGCCATCAATCATGTGCTGGGGTTGATCTTCGGTGTGATCGCCATCGCGGCACTGATCGGCTGCGTGGCGTCCATGGTTGGCGCGTTCCTGGCCAACATCGATCGTAAACGCAAAAGCCTGGCAGTCCTGCGCCTGCTGGGTTTCAAGCGCAGGTCCGTCGGCGGTTTCGTGGTCCTGCAAGCGCTGGTGCTGAGTCTGGCCGGCTACGTGGGCGGGCTGGGGTCTTATGCCGTGGGCAGTCATTTGTTCGACTACCTGCTCGGCGGCAGCCAGGCCACCGGCACCTTCGTTTGCCACATCACTGTTTGGCATGGCCTGGCCGCCCTGCTCCTGACCTTCCTGGTCGCTGCACTGGTGGCCATGATCGGCGCCCTGAGAGCCATCAACATCCAACCTGCGGAGAGTCTGCGTGAGCTATAAACGTTTTGGCTTGCTGTTACCCCTGAGCCTCGGCTACTTGCTCGACGCCTCGGCGGCGGGCTGGGAAGAGAAGTATTACAACCCGCAGCCCGAGGCTGGCGACGTCGTGCTGCCGATGCCCTGCGACGGCTCGATGGTGTTTCGCAAGGTGTTCATTCCGGTCGCAGGTCCCTTGGATGACTACCCGATCAATATCGGTCAGGACGGCGCGGAGTACGGCTATGTCGAGCAGACTCGACCGACCTTTATCGCCGGCAGTTTTACCGGGGCCAAGAACGACAAGTCCCGCTACTACCTGATGGCCAAGTACGAGATGAGTCAGTTGCAATACGCCGCGCTGACCGAAGCGACCTGCCCCACCGCCGCCACCAAGCTGCGCTTGCCGCAAACGGCGGTGAGCTGGGTGCAAGCCATCGACGCCGCCGACAAGTACAACCTGTGGCTGCGCAAAAACGCCGCCGGCAAGCTGCCGAAGGAGGACGGCGCCTTGGGTTTCCTGCGCCTGCCGACCGAGGTCGAGTGGGAGTTCGCCGCGCGCGGCGGGCTGGAGGTCGGTGCTGCTGAATTCCGCGACACGCACTACCCGATGCCAGAAGGCATCAACGCCTACGAGTGGTTCGCCGGGGCGCAATCGTCTAATGGCAAAGTGCAATTGACCGGCCTGCAAAAGCCCAACCCGCTGGGCCTGCATGACATGCTCGGTAACGTCGACGAAATGATGTTCGAGCCGTTTCGCCTGAACAAACTCGACCGCCAGCACGGTCAGGCCGGTGGCTACGTCGTCCGTGGCGGAAACTACCTGACCGCGCAGGCCGACCTGCATACTGCATTACGTAAGGAAGAACCGTATTACAATGCCGAAGGCCAGGTGAAAAACAAGACCACCGGCCTGCGATTGGTGCTGGTCTCCCCGACCCTCACCTCTCGCGAACGAGTCGCCAGCATCGAAAGCAGCTGGAAGAAACTCGGCACCGGCAGCCAGGAACCCGAATCCGCCGACAAAGGCACCGTGCAATCGCTGAACAGCCTCGCCTCGGGCGTCGAAGACAAAGCGCTCAAGGAAAAGCTCCAGGCCCTCGAGAACCAGCTGCGCGCCAGCAACCAGCAGCAGGAAGAAACCCGCGACCAGGCGATCCGCGCCAGCCTCAACCTGGGTGCGTTCCTGTGCACCAAGATGCTCGACGACGGCCAGTACGTGGACTTCCTGCAAAAGAACTACAAGCTCAATTGCGAAGGCACGGACAAAGACGCCAGTTGCGACATGCGTAAAGGCAAGCTCGAGGAGCAAAAGGATCGCCTGCACAAACTCAGCCGTTACTACGCCAGCAGCCTGGTGGAGTCGGCTACTTTGTACGGCCAGCCACTGCTTGAAACGCAAGTCCCGGTGATGGAAGAAATCATCACCCGCAACAAACAGTTGCAAGACCTGAAACCTTATTTGCGCACGCACTGGGCCAATCAGAAAGCGTTCCTGCAAAAGCAGAAAATCGACACTGCAGCCTGGCTGAACAGCTGCAAAACCGTCACTCAATAACAACGCGTCAACACCGTTACGTAGGAGTTTCACCATGTCGCGCAGCCTTTGGACTCGCTTCAAACTACAGATCGCTTTCGTAGTCGCCAGCAGCCTGCTAATGACCGGTTGCGCCAACACTGGCAGTTCCATGCTCGGCGATGGCGAAAGTGAAGGTCCCGACCCGCGCCTGACCCAGGGCAATGACGCAGAGTTCTTCAGCAAGTCCGGATACCAGGCCTGTGCCGTCGGCGCCGGTGTCGGCATCCTCGCTTGCGCGCTGTCCAACAGCAACAACAAAACCGTGTGCGTCATCGCCGCCGGTATTACCGCGTGTGGCGTGGCCATGGGCGCGAACTATTACCTGGATCAACGTCGCGCCCAATACGCCGACACCACCACCCGCCTGGCGAAGATGAACAGCGACGTCGAACAAGACACGCAGAACGTGATCGCCCGGACGGCGACCGCCCAGCAAGTGATCAATGATGACCGTGCGCAAATTGCCCAGATCAAAAAGGACATCGCCAACAAGAAAGTCGACAAGAGCAGGGCCCAGGCGCAAATCGCCGGGATCGATTCGGACATCGCACGCCTGCGCAAAGACCTTGCCAACATGCGTACCAAAGTCACCGAGTACCGCAAGGTGGCAGACGCCGAGCGTTCACAAGGCTCCAGCGCCGAGATCAGGCAAGTGGAGATGAACATTCAGAGAATGAACCAGAAAGTCGTCAGCCTGCAGAAGGAAGTCGACGCTCTATACAGCCAACGCTCCGCAATTACCCTGGGTTAAGCACATGACGCTACGACAACTGATGGTCATCACTGCCGTCCTGGCCCTGAGCGGTTGCGCGACCACGCCTGGCGAATGCGATGCGACCAATCGCGACAGCAGCATGCTGACCAAGATGAACTGTGACTATTCCGGTGGTTACAGCGATCAGGTCAAGCAGAAGGAAGAGGCCCTGAGCGAGTCCCGACGGCAAAACGCAATGTTCCGTCAGGTGTACGAGAACATTCAGGCCCAGCAGCTCAGCACCAAGGCCGATCTGGCCAGCCAGCAGAAATCCCAGGCGGCGCTGAATCAGTCGCTGACGCAATTGCTGAACTCGCTCAAGGCCCGGCGTGGCAATGAAGCCCAGGTGCAGAAGCAGATTGCCGACCTCGAGAAGCAGCTCAAGGCTACGCAAGTAGCGCCAACGGCCAAACCTACGCCAGCGGCGCTGGCGGCCAAGCAGCAAGAGCTGAAAACGTTGCAGAAGAAGGTCAATCAGCTGCAATTCAGCCTCGGCTACGAAGAGTAACTTTTCACCCCGCAGGGCATCCCGACGGATGCCTGCTTTTTTCAGGAATCATCGTCATGCAGCGGGTCATCAGGGATGCGCAAGCCACATCGGAGGGGATGAGTGCACTGCAAGCCAAAGTCGCCCTCATCCAGAAACACTTTCCGCCGACCGTCGCCAGCCTGTTTGCCATCCCGCGGATGGGCAGCGGCGACGTGCTGGAATGGTGGACGGAACTGGGCGGCCAACCCACGCCTTATGCCGATCTCAACGAGGACGCGCAACGACGTTTGCTGCAAACCTATGAGGTGCGTCAGACGTCCCTCGGACAGCTGGCGGATGAACTGCAAAAACGCGGTCAACCGACGGAAGCGGATGACCTGCGCAGCCTGCTCGGCACGCCTGAACTGGACAAACTCTACAGCCTCAACGGTGAGCCTTTGGTGGTGCGCTGGAACCAGCGTCCGCCCAAACCGATCGTGCCACCGGTAATTCCGGTGGCGCCGGTCGTAGCGCCATCGCGGCGTGGCTGGTGGCTCGCGGCGGCCTTGCTCGCGCTGTTGTTGCTGCTTCTGGCGCTCTGGCTCTGGTGGTTCCTGCACCGTGAGCCGGTTGTCGTGGTTCCGCCTGTAGCGCCTGTAGCGCCGGTGGTTACGCCTGCGGAGAAACCGGTTGAGAAGCCCGTTGAGAAGCCGGTTGAGCCTGTCCCCGCGCCAGTCGTGGAACCGGAACCGAAACCTGTTCCGCCACCAGAACCCAAGCCAGAACCGGTACCGGTACCGGAACCCAAGCCGGTCCCGCCACCCAAACCGGCACCGGCTCCCGCTCCCGCACCGGAACCCAAGCCGACCCCGCCACCCAAACCGGTTCCCCCGCCAAAACCGGAAGTGGCGGCCCCGCCACCCGCCCCGACGCTGGACAACTTCGCATGCCGCAAAACAGCGCCGAAGTCAGAGGTCCCGCAGTTCGTGGTGGTGCTCGACACTTCGGGCTCGATGGATTTGAACATCAAGTCAGTGAAAGCCGACGAGGACTGGTTCTACGGTCCTGACATCAACAAGCTCCTGGACCCGAACCGCACCATGCGGCTCACCTCCAAACCCAGCCGCATGGATGTCGCCAAGGAATCGCTGGCCGGCATGATCAACGGGCTGGACCCGAAAATCGACACGCGCCTGATCACCTTCGCCGGCTGCGAAAGAACACCGGACCGGGGTATGTACAAGTTCGGCGACCGCCCGCGGCTGATCAACGGGATTCGAGGCCTGATTCCAGACGACGGCACACCGCTGGCCGACAGCCTGGCCCACGCGGCGAGTACCGTCGACGGGCGCAATAACGATGCGGTCATCGTGATGTTTGTCGACGGCGAAGACGGTTGCGGGCAGGACGTTTGCGCGGTTTCCCGTCGAATCGCCAGGGAACAACCGCGCCTTCGGGTCAACGTGGTGAAAATCGGTGCTGGCGGCCCGTCACGCTGTATCGCTGAAAACACCGGGGGGCGGATTTACAACAGCACCAATGCGGCTGAGTTGGGTAACCTGTTGAAACAGGCGAGCAAGGAAGTCTCCAGCAATGCCAAGTGCAATTAGCTTGTTGCTGAATTGAGGTGACCCAGGTGCTCGACCGCCGGTAGCTCCATGGCCCGAACCTCGCCCAGGAGGAAAACGCTGAGGCGGCGCAAACGCTCGCCTCCGGGGCGGGTTTTCGGCCAGACCAGGTAATAATTCTCACCGCTGGCGACCGCCGTCGGCCACGGCAAGCTCAGACGCCCCTGCGCAACATCCTCAGCCACCATCAACAAATCGCCCATGGACACGCCATAGCCTCGGGCGGCGGCGATCATCCCCAGCTCCAGCGTGTCGAACACCTGGCCGCCCTTGAGTGAGACTTGATCGGTCAGGCCCATGCGCTCCAGCCAACTGCGCCAGTCGCGACGGTCGGGCGTTGGGTGGAGCAGTTCGGTGCTGGCCAGGCGTGCAACGTCCCAAGGCTGATCGTTCAGAAGGTTAGGCGCGCCCACCGGAATCAGTTCCTCTGGAAATAACAAAGTAGCCTCCCAGTCCGGCGGGAAATGCCCGTTGCTGAGGATCACGGCGCAATCGAACGGTTCCTGATTGAAGTCCACCGAGTCAATGTCCATCCAGGCGCTGGTCAGCTGTACTTCATTGCCCGGTTGAAGGTGCCGAAAACGGCTGAGCCGCGCCAGCAACCAGCGCATGGTCAAGGTCGACGGGGCTTTCATGCGCAGGATGTCGTCTTCGGCGCGCAAGGTATTGCAGGCGCGCTCCAAGGCGGTGAAACCGTCACGAATACCCGGCAGGATCAATCGCGCCGACTCGGTCAGCTGCAGATTACGGCCACTGCGGTGAAACAGCCGGCAGGCAAAATGCTCTTCGAGGGTACGAATATGCCGACTGACTGCACTTTGGGTAATCGACAGCTCTTCCGCGGCCCGGGTAAACGACGTGTACCGCGCCGCCGCTTCGAATGCGCGCAGGGCATATAAAGGAGGAAGACGACGGGACATCAGGAAAGCTCCTACAGCAATTTTGAGTACCCTAGCAGAAACTCTCCAGCATGAGTTTGAATCATGCTACCCATCCTTTTTATCCCTTTGTGCAAACGCCGCAGAGCGCCGAGAATCGACGCTTTCCTGTTCTCTTTGATAAACGAGCGTGATGACCATGCAGCATCCAGCGCGTATTGAACTCTGGGCCATCCTGCGGCTGGCGGGGCCGTTGATCGCCTCGCAGTTGGCGCACATGCTGATGGTCCTCACCGACACCCTGATGATGGCGCGCCTGAGCCCCGAGGCACTGGCTGGCGGTGGACTTGGCGCGGCGACCTATTCGTTCGTGTCGATTTTCTGCATCGGCGTGATCGCGGCGGTCGGCACACTGGTGGCCATCCGCCAAGGTGCCGGCGATATTCTCGGCGCCACCCGGTTGACCCAGGCCGGGCTTTGGCTGGCATGGTTGATGGCGCTGGGCGCCGGCCTGCTGCTGTGGAACCTCAAGCCGGTACTGCTGCTGTTCGGCCAGACCGAAAGCAACGTCCAGTCGGCCGGTCAATTCCTGATCTTCCTGCCGTTCGCCCTGCCCGGCTACCTGAGCTTCATGGCCCTGCGTGGCTTTACCAGTGCCATCGGCCGGGCAACGCCGGTAATGGTCATCAGCCTGGGCGGTACCGTCGCCAACTTCCTGCTGAACTACGCGTTGATCACCGGAATGTTCGGCTTGCCGAAACTGGGGCTGATGGGCATCGGCCTGGTCACGGCGATTGTCGCCAACCTGATGGCCCTGGCGCTGGCGTGGCACATTCGCCGGCACCCGGCCTACGACGCCTACCCACTGCGCCAGGGCTTGTCGCGGCTCAACCGCAAGTATCTGAAGGAACTGTGGCGCCTGGGCCTGCCGATTGGCGGCACCTACGCCGTGGAGGTCGGGCTGTTTGCCTTCGCCGCGCTGTGCATGGGCACCATGGGCAGCACGCAACTGGGGGCGCACCAGATCGCACTGCAAATCGTCTCGGTGGCCTTCATGGTGCCCGCGGGGATTTCCTACGCGATCACCATGCGCATCGGTCAGCATTACGGTGCCGGGCAGTTGCTGGACGCACGGCTGGCCGGAAGGGTTGGCCTGGCTTTCGGCGCGGCGGCGATGCTGTGTTTTGCGATGGTCTTCTGGCTTTTGCCGAACCAGCTGGTCGGGCTGTTTCTCGATCACAACGACCCGGCGTTTCGCGACGTCATCAACCTGGCCGTGAGCCTGCTGGCAGTGGCGGCGTGGTTCGAGCTGTTCGACGGCACGCAAACCATCGCCATGGGCTGCATTCGCGGGCTCAAGGACGCCAAGACCACCTTCCTGGTGGGACTGGGCTGCTACTGGCTGATTGGCGCCCCGGCAGCCTGGTGGATGGCGTTTCACCTGGACTGGGGGCCAACGGGCGTCTGGTGGGGGTTGGCGCTGGGGCTGGCCTGTGCAGCGGTGGCCCTGACGCTGGCGTTTGAGTGGAAGATGAAGGGGATGATTCGGCGGGAGCCGGTGCCAGACCGTTTCGACGCCATCCAGGCCGAATGAAAAATTGTAGGAGCTGGCTTGCCAGCGAAGGCGGTTCGTCATTCAACACATTTGTCGACTGACCCACCGCATTCGCGAGCAAGCTCGCTCCTACAGGTTTTGCGTTTAAACGACGATTTCCAGCGGCGCCTGCTGATTGCCGTCAAACATCAGGTATTCCACCAGATCCGCCAACGGCAACGGCTTGCTGATCAAATACCCCTGCACCTGATCGCAATTGAACCCGCGCAACAGCTCCAGTTGCTCCGGTGTTTCCACGCCCTCGGCGACCACTTCCAGGTTGAGGTTGTGCGCCAGGTTGATCATCGCGTGCACCAGTTGGCGGTTTTCCTGGCGCTGCTCCATGCCGCCGACAAAGCTCTTGTCGATCTTCAGCAACGTGATCGGCAGGCTGTTGAGGTGCACGAAGGATGAAAAACCGGTACCGAAGTCATCGAGGGAGAAGCGCACACCCAGGCGCCCAAGGGCGTCCATGGTCTGCTTCACCAGGTCGCTGCGGCGCATGACCGCGGTTTCGGTCAGTTCGAATTCCAGCCATTGCGCTTCGACACCGCGCTCGCTGATCAAGCGGCTCAGGGTCGAGAGCAACTGGCTGTCCTGAAACTGCCGGAACGACAGGTTGATCGCCATGTGCAACGGCGGCAAACCGAGCTCAAGCAACGCCTGCATATCGCGTAAGGCCCGGGAAATGACCCAGTAACCCAGTGGCACGATCAAACCGCTCTGCTCGGCCAGGGGCACGAACTCGCTCGGTGGCAGCAAGCCGCGCTCGGCATGGCGCCAGCGCACCAAGGCTTCGAGGCCGACGATTTGCCCGTCTTCAAGGTTCATCCGGGGCTGGTAATGCAACTCCAGCTCATCGCGGCGCAAGGCCCGGCGTAGCTCGGTTTCGAGGTCGGCGACGCTGCGGGCATTGCGGTTGATGCGTTCGTTGAAAATATGAAACGTACAGCCCTGGGTGCTCTTGGCCTGCTGCATGGCGATATGCGCGTGCCACATCAACGGGTCGGCGCCCGCCTGTGCCCGGGCATGGGCAATGCCCAGGCTGGAGCCGATCAGCAGGCTTTCGCCGTCGACCCAATAGGGCTCGGCCAGCGCTTCGGTGATGCGCTCGGCCATCCATTCCGCGCGTTGAGGGGCGCGGCGGGTGTCGATCAGCAAGGCGAACTCGTCGCTGCCGAGTCGCGCCAGCTGATCGCCGGCTTCGAGTTGGCCTTTGAGCCGTGCGACCACCTGCAGGATCAGGCGGTCGCCGGCCTGGTGGCCGAGGGCATCGTTGGCGTAACGGAAGTTGTCGAGATCAAGATGACCGAGGGCCAGGCCGCGTCCGTCGTTTTCCGCCAGCCGTGCCGTCAGCAGGGTCTGGAAACCCTGGCGGTTGGCGATGCCGGTCAGCGGATCCTGCTCGGCCAGGCGTTGCAGGGTGTTTTCCAGCAAGCCGCGCTCACGCACATGGCGCAGGCAACGGCGCAGCATGCCCGGGTCGAGATGATCGCGTACCAGCCAGTCGCTGACGCCATCGGGCGGAATCAGGGGCTCATGCTCGAGCAGCAACACCGTCGGCAGGCAGCAACGGCCCGGCGCCGGCTGGAGAGCCGGGATCGTCAACAACACCGCACTGCGGCTGTCATCGAACAGACTGCTGACCGACTCCCAGCTCGGAGCGCTGATGAGCACGGCCGAGCTCCCCATCGGAGCCAGACACTCGCGCAACAACGCTGCCCACGCTGGCTCTTCGGCCAGTAGCAGCAAACGCAAGGGTTCGACAGGCGTAGACAATCTAGCTCCCTAGACTCTGCAAAGATGTAGGCGGCGGCATTATGCCGCGCCGATCCCTGATGACCAATGGACATCCGAGGCCTTTGTATCCGGAATTACGAACATTAGACGCGATTTTGTTGTGCATCCTGCGTGAAAGTAACAAAACCGGCAAATACAGATCGCGTTATACGTCACAAGTCGGAGAGAGCAGCACAATTCGCTGAGCCTGTTAAAATGCCGGCCCATTTCGTGACTGACTCCTGAATTTACCTATGTCCCGACTCAATCCCCGGCAGCAAGAAGCCGTGAGCTACGTCGGCGGCCCTCTTTTGGTGCTCGCCGGTGCAGGCTCCGGCAAGACCAGCGTGATCACCCGAAAGATTGCCCACCTGATCCAGAACTGCGGCATCCGCGCCCAGTACATCGTCGCCATGACCTTCACCAACAAGGCCGCGCGCGAGATGAAGGAGCGGGTCGGCACCCTGCTGCGCGCCGGTGAAGGCCGCGGCCTGACGGTCTGCACCTTCCACAACCTGGGCCTGAACATCATCCGCAAGGAACACGTGCGGCTGGGCTACAAACCCGGTTTCTCGATTTTCGACGAGACCGACGTCAAGGCCCTGATGACCGACATCATGCAGAAGGAATACTCGGGCGACGACGGCGTCGACGAGATCAAGAACATGATCGGCGCCTGGAAAAACGACCTGATCCTGCCGGCCCAGGCCCTGGAAAACGCGCGTAACCCCAAGGAACAGACTGCCGCCATCGTCTACACCCACTACCAGCGCACGCTCAAGGCGTTCAACGCGGTGGACTTCGACGACCTGATCCTGCTGCCGGTGAAACTGTTCGAAGAGCACGCCGACATTCTGGAAAAGTGGCAGAACAAGGTGCGTTACCTGCTGGTGGACGAATACCAGGACACCAACGCCAGCCAGTACTTGCTGGTGAAGATGCTGATCGGCAAACGCAATCAGTTCACCGTGGTTGGCGACGACGACCAGTCGATCTACGCCTGGCGCGGCGCCCGCCCGGAAAACCTGATGCTGCTCAAGGACGACTACCCGTCCCTGAAAGTGGTGATGCTGGAGCAGAACTACCGCTCCACCAGCCGCATCCTGCGCTGCGCCAACGTGCTGATTTCGAACAACCCCCACGAATTCGAAAAGCAGCTGTGGAGTGAAATGGGCCACGGCGACGAGATCCGAGTGATCCGCTGCCGCAACGAAGACGCCGAAGCCGAGCGCGTGGCCGTGGAAATCCTCAGCCTGCACTTGCGCACCGACCGGCCTTACAGCGATTTCGCGATCCTGTACCGGGGTAACTATCAGGCCAAGTTGATTGAACTGAAGTTGCAGCATCATCAGGTTCCCTATCGCCTGTCCGGCGGCAACAGCTTCTTCGGGCGCCAGGAAGTGAAAGACCTGATGGCCTACTTCCGCCTGATCGTGAACCCGGACGACGACAACGCCTTCCTGCGCGTGATCAACGTCCCACGCCGCGAGATCGGTTCGACGACGTTGGAGAAGCTGGGCAACTACGCCACCGAGCGAAAAATCTCGATGTATGCCGCCACCGACGAAATCGGCCTGGGCGAGCATCTGGACAGCCGCTTCACCGATCGCCTGTCGCGCTTCAAGCGCTTCATGGACAAGGTTCGCGAGCAATGCGCTGGCGAAGACCCGATCTCGGCCCTGCGCAGCATGGTCATGGACATCGACTACGAGAACTGGCTGCGCACCAACAGCTCCAGCGACAAGGCCGCCGACTACCGCATGGGCAACGTGTGGTTCCTGATCGAAGCGTTGAAAAACACGCTCGAGAAGGACGAAGAAGGCGAGATGACCGTCGAGGACGCCATTGGCAAACTGGTGCTGCGCGATATGCTCGAGCGTCAGCAGGAAGAGGAAGAAGGTGCCGAAGGCGTGCAGATGATGACCTTGCACGCTTCCAAGGGCCTGGAATTCCCTTACGTGTTCATCATGGGCATGGAAGAGGAAATTCTTCCGCACCGCTCCAGCATCGAAGCCGACACCATCGAAGAGGAGCGGCGCCTGGCCTACGTGGGCATTACCCGCGCACGTCAGACCCTGGCCTTCACCTTTGCCGCCAAGCGCAAGCAGTACGGCGAGATCATCGACTGCGCACCGAGCCGCTTCCTCGATGAGCTGCCGCCGGACGACCTGGCCTGGGAAGGCAACGACGACACACCAACCGAAGTCAAAGCCGTGCGTGGCAATAGCGCATTGGCAGATATACGCGCGATGTTAAAGCGCTAGAATTGACCACTTTATTTAGACCTTCGGCGCAAAAGGCGCCAAAAGAGGACAGCTTCATGGAAGCCCTGCACAAGAAAATCCGCGAAGAAGGCATCGTGCTTTCCGATCAGGTCCTGAAAGTCGACGCCTTTCTGAACCACCAGATCGACCCGGCCCTGATGAAGCTGATCGGCGATGAATTCGCCACGCTGTTCAAGGATTCGGGCATCACCAAGATCGTCACCATTGAAGCGTCGGGCATTGCGCCGGCGATCATGACTGGCCTGAACCTGGGTGTGCCGGTGATTTTCGCTCGCAAGCACCAGTCCCTGACCCTGACTGAAAACCTGCTGTCGGCGACCGTTTACTCGTTCACCAAGCAGACCGAAAGCACCGTGGCGATTTCTCCGCGCCACCTGACCAGCAGCGACCGCGTACTGATCATCGATGACTTCCTGGCTAACGGCAAGGCGTCCCAGGCGCTGATCTCGATCATCAAGCAGGCTGGTGCCACCGTGGCCGGCCTGGGGATCGTGATCGAGAAGTCGTTCCAGGGCGGTCGTGCGGAGCTCGATGCCCAGGGTTATCGTGTTGAGTCGCTGGCGCGGGTGCAGTCGCTGGCTGGCGGCGTCGTGACCTTCATCGAGTAAAGCCGCCACACCGCATTGATCGTTCCCACGCTCTGCGTGGGAATGCAGCCCGGGACGCTCTGCGTCCCATCAAGAGCCGAACGCAGAGCGTCCGAAGAGGCATTCCCACGCAGAGCGTGGGAACGATCAGACCGGTGTAGTGGCCTTGAGACCTGTCAGCAACAACCGCTGAAACAAGTCCTCCTTCAGTCCCTCAGGTCTGGTCAGCTGCATACGCTCCAGATGTTCGGAAAACGATGCAGGCTCCGGCGCATCCAGCGCAGCCTTGCCCAACTCCAGCACTTCACTCAGTTTGAACTTGCTCTTCAACCAGTTCAGCGCCCGCAACACATCCCGCTCCACCTCCGTGAAATCACAACCCAGCGGATATTCTGGAAACAACGGCGAATGCCGCGCCTGAATCGCCTGCAAACGCTGTGGTGTGTTGTCGGTGAAACGCGGATCCAGGTGGAAATCCTTCGGCAACTTGCCAACCTTCCGTGCCTGCTCGATCAAGCCCGGCTGAAAACGCGAGTCGCTGATGTTCAGCAGGGCTTCGATCACCGCCGCGTCCGTCTTGCCGCGAAGATCGGCAATGCCGTACTCGGTGACCACGATGTCCCGCAGGTGTCGCGGGATGGTGCAATGACCGTACTCCCAGACAATGTTGGAACTGACGTCACCGCCCGACTCGCGCCAACTGCGCAGCAGCAACACCGACCGTGCACCCTCCAGCGCATGCCCTTGGGCAACGAAGTTGTACTGTCCGCCTACACCGCTGAGCACGCGCCCATCTTCCAGCTGATCCGCCACACCGGCGCCTAGCAGGGTTACGGTAAACGCGGTGTTGATAAATCGTGCATCGAGCCGCTGCAGGCGTTTGAGCTCTTCCTGCCCGTACAGCTCATTGATGTAGCTGATGCGGGTCATGTTGAATTCGAGCCGCTTGCTCTGCGGCAACTCGCGCAGGCGCTGATAGAAACTGCGCGGGCCGAGGAAGAAGCCGCCATGCACCGAAATACCGTCGGTTTGCGCCGCTTCGTCGAGGGTGCCGGCGTTGGCCTGCTGCTGGGTCGGCACATCCGGGTACACCTTGCGCCGCACGATCCCGGCATCGGCCAGCACCAGCAAGCCGTTGACGAACATTTCGCTGCAGCCGTAAAGGCCCTTGGCGAACGGTTCGATGCCACCCTCGCGCTCGATCAGTCGTGCCCATTGGCTCAGATCCAAGTCGCTCAGTAAAGCCTTGTAGGCGTCGTTGTCGGCCTGACGTGCCAGCAATGCAGCGGTCAGCGCATCGCCCATGGAACCGATGCCGATCTGCAGGGTGCCGCCATCACGCACCAGCGTACTGGCGTGCAGGCCAATGAAGTGATCCTGCAAACCCACCGGCATGTTCGGCGTGGAAAACAGCGTGGTGCTGTCCTTCTCGTCTATCAGCAGGTCAAAAGTGTCGATGCCGACTTCAGCGTCACCGGGCATGTAGGGCAAATCGTCGTGCACCTGTCCGACCATCAGGACCGTCTCCCCGGCCGCCCGGCGCCTGGCGATCATCGGCAACAGGTCCAGGGTGATGTCCGGGTTGCAGCTCAGGCTCAAGCGATCGGGGTGTTCCACATGGCTGGCCACCCGTTGCGCGACCAGGTTCAACCCGGCGGCGTTGATATCCCGGGCGGCATGGCTGTAGTTGCTGCTGACGTAATCCTGCTGGGCCGACGCGCTGTTGAGCAGGCTGCCCGGCTGCATGAAAAACTGCTGGATGTGAATGTTGGATGGCAGGTTGTCGCGCTGCAGGGCGGCGAGGAAATCCAGCTCCGGATAATCGCCAAAGACCCGTTCGATGAAGGGCTCGAGAAAGCGCTTTTGCAATCCGTCGCCCAACGCGGGACGGCCAAGGCACAGGGCGGTGTAGATCGTCAGTTGCCGCTGCGGCAATTGCGCGACACGTTGATACAGCGCGTTGACGAAGGGGTTGGGTTTGCCCAGGCCCAAGGGCAGGCCCATGTGGATATGCGCCGGCAACCTCGCCAACACCTCGTCGACCGCTTGCTCGATAGAACACAGCTGCACCATCCGATCCTCCCGTACATTCCATGAATTGGGGTTGGACCGAGCTTGCCGGGTCTTTGCTGCAATGAACAGCCTCGGGCGGCAAATTGCAGGCACAAAAAAGCCGCTCGCAAGCGGCTTTTTCGCGAAAGAGGCGGACGGGTTACAGGCCGGACATCTCTTTGATGGCGCCCTTGAGCTCGTCGTCGGAGCAGTCGGCGCAGGTGCCTTTTGGCGGCATCGAGTTGATACCGGTAATGGCTTTGGCCAGGATGCCGTCGAGGCCGCCCTGGTGATCGGCGCGTTCTTTCCACGCGGCTTTGTCACCGATCTTCGGCGCGCCCAGCAGGCCGGTGCCGTGGCAAGCATTGCAATGCTTGGCAATGACATCCTTGGGTGCCTTGGCACCACCGCCGCCGCCAGCCGCAGCGGCGACTTCCATGCCCTTGCACTCTTTGCCCTGGACACAGACCTGGCCGACTGGCTCAAGGCGCTTGGCGATTTCGTCGTTGGTCGCAGCTTGAGCGCTGACAGCCCAGAGGGCCAGTACGGTTGCTGGTGCGGCCAGCATTTTCATAATTAGATTCACGCGTTCACCCTCAATGGTGGCTAGTCACGCCTACGGCCACGGTTCGCAGGCGGGCGCAAGTATAGCGGTAAGCCCGCGACACTGAAACAACCCCAAAGTCGAAGGGGTCTTGTTGCGCAACGGTCAAACGTCTCGGGTGCCTCGGCCATGCTGGCAGGGCGCCTCTTTCCTTAAAAGTTCGCGGGTGTTGCTGCGCTGATTAGTCGCGCCGGCGCATCGAACGGATTACGGAAACGATGCGGCTTGGTACTTTCAAAGTAGTAGCTATCGCCAGCTTCGAGCACAAATGTTTCAAGCCCGACCACCAGTTCCAGTCGCCCTTCCACCAAAATGCCGGTTTCTTCGCCCTCATGGGTGAGCATCTCGTCACCGGTGTCGGCGCCTGGCGGGTAGATTTCATTGAGGAATGCGATAGCGCGGCTCGGGTGTGCCCGGCCGACCAGTTTCATGGTCACTGCACCATCGGAAATATCGATCAGCTCGTTGGCTTTGTAGACGATCTGAGTCGGTTTTTCCTGCAGGATTTCTTCGGAAAAGAACTCGACCATGGACATGGGAATCCCGCCCAACACCTTCCTCAGCGAACTGATCGAGGGGCTGACGCTGTTCTTCTCGATCATCGAAATCGTGCTGTTGGTGACGCCCGCGCGTTTGGCGAGCTCACGCTGGGAAAGACCTTTGAGCTTGCGGATTGATTGCAGTCGTTCACCGACGTCCAATGCAGGAGCCTCCAGGGATTCAGGTTGTTGGAATATTGAGCGTTATCATGGCGACAGCGTTCAGTATTTACAACACCTTGACCTGAATCCTGTTCGGCGAGGCGACTTCCGGTCCGGGCGGTTTAGCCCTCGCTCCCGGAATAGAGCATTGGCACCCGGCGCAGGTTGCAGAAGATCTGGTAAGGAATCGTGCCGGCGGCGATGGCCACGTCACTGGCGAGGATGTTTTTACCCCACAATTCGACGGTCGACCCCAGACCCGCTTGTGGAATGTCAGTCAGATCGACGCACAGCATGTCCATCGACACCCGGCCGATCAACTGGCTGCGTTGCCCAGCGACCAATACTGGCGTCCCGGTCGGCGCCAGCCGCGGATAGCCATCGGCATAACCCATGGCCACCACGCCAACGCGCATCGGCTTCTGGGTGATGAATTTGGCGCCATAGCCGATTGGTTCGCCGGCTGGTAATTCACGGACGCTGATCACCTTCGATTCAAGGGTCATCACCGGTTGCAGGCGCGAGGCCACGGCGTTGGCTTCCTCGAACGGCGTGGCGCCGTAGAGCATGATGCCCGGGCGCACCCAGTCGCTGGGAATCTGTGGCCAACCGAGCACCGCAGGGGAATTTCGCAGGCTGACCTCGGCCGACAAGCCCTGACGCGCCTCTTCGAAGACTGCGACCTGTTCGGCACTGGCCTGGCAGTTCAATTCGTCGGCACGGGCGAAGTGGCTCATCAACACGATCTTCGCGACCTTGCCGCTGGCCAGCAGCCGTTGATAACCCGCCTGATAATCCTTCGGATGCAGGCCGACCCGGTGCATGCCCGAATCGAGCTTGAGCCAGACCGTGATCGGCTTGCTCAATGCGGCTTTCTCGATCGCTTCGAGTTGCCACAGCGAATGCACCACGCACCAGAAATCATGCTCGACGATCAGCGACAGTTCATCGGCTTCGAAAAAACCTTCCAGCAGCAACACCGGCGCGCGAATGCCCGCCGCCCGCAACTCCAGGGCCTCTTCGATGCAGGCCACGGCAAACCCGTCCGCTTCGGCTTCCAGCGCCTGGGCACAACGCACGGCGCCATGGCCATAGGCATCGGCCTTGATCACCGCGAGGGCACGGGCCCCCGTGACTTCACGGGCGAGTCGGTAATTGTTGCGCAGGGCTTGGAGGTCGATCAGGGCACGGGCAGGACGCATGGCGGCAGACTTCTGGTCGGTCGTTGAAAAAAAAACCGGCGCTGCTGACGGCGTAAACCGCCAGTTGCACCGGAAGAGGGATCTTTATGAGCTGCTGATTTGAAGGCAGTTATGGCAGAGCGGCTACAACCGACAGCTCCACCAGGATTTCCGGTTCGCACAACTTCGCTTCAACCGTGGCACGGGCCGGTGCTACGCCTTTGGGCAACCACTGGTCCCACACCGCGTTCATGCCTTCGAAATGAGCGTCGATGTCTTTCAGGTAAATCGTCACCGACAGCAATTGATGCTTGTCGGTGCCGGCCAGATCGAGCAAACGCTCGATATTGGCGAGTGTTTCACGGGTCTGCTGTTCAATCCCGGCGTTCATGTCGTCGCCGACCTGCCCGGCCAGGTAAACCGTGCCGTTATGGGTGACGATCTGACTCATGCGCTCATTGGTGAGCTGGCGCTGGACTGACATGCTTTGCAGGCTCCTGGGTTTTGTTGCCATAACGGGAAATATCGAGGCCTTCGGCGCTGATCTGCGGCTTTCTCTTGGCCATCAGGTCCGCCAGCAAGCGGCCGGAGCCACAAGCCATGGTCCAGCCGAGGGTGCCGTGACCGGTGTTCAGGAACAGGTTCTTGAACGGGGTAGCACCGACAATCGGCGTACCGTCCGGCGTGGTCGGACGCAGGCCGGTCCAGAAGCTGGCCTCGGCCAGATTGCCACCCTGAGGATAAAGGTCGTTGACGATCATCTCCAGGGTTTCGCGCCGACGCGGGTTCAGCGACAGGTCAAAACCGGCGATCTCCGCCATGCCGCCAACGCGGATGCGGTTGTCGAAACGGGTGATCGCGACCTTGTAGGTCTCGTCGAGAATGGTCGAAGTCGGGGCCATCGCCGGGTTGGTGATCGGCACGGTCAGGGAGTAACCCTTGAGCGGATACACCGGCGCCTTGATGCCCAGTGGCTTGAGCAGTTGCGGCGAGTAGCTGCCGAGGGCCAGCACGTAGCGGTCAGCGGTTTCCAGCTTGCCATCGATCCACACGCCGTTGATGCGATCACCGGCGAAGTCGAGGCTTTGGATGTCCTGGCCGAAACGGAACTGCACACCGAGGTTAGCGGCCATTTCTGCAAGCTTGGTGGTGAACATCTGGCAGTCGCCAGTCTGGTCGTTCGGCAGACGCAGGGCGCCGGCGAGGATGTTGGTGACGCTGGCCAGTGCCGGTTCAACGCGGGCGATGCCTTCGCGGTCGAGCAGTTCGAACGGCACGCCAGACTCTTTCAGTACGGCGATGTCTTTCGCTGCGCCATCAAGCTGGGCCTGGGTACGGAACAGTTGGGTAGTACCGAGGCTGCGGCCTTCGTAGGTGATACCGGTTTCGGCGCGCAATTCGTCGAGGCAGTCACGGCTGTACTCGGACAGGCGCACCATGCGCTCCTTGTTCACCGCGTAACGGCTGGCGGTGCAGTTGCGCAGCATCTGTGCCATCCACAGGTACTGATCGATGTCGGCAGTGGCCTTGATCGCCAAAGGCGCATGGCGCTGCAGCAGCCATTTGATGGCCTTGAGCGGCACGCCCGGCGCGGCCCACGGCGAGGCATAACCCGGCGAAACCTGCCCGGCGTTGGCGAAACTGGTCTCCATGGCAGCAGCCGGCTGCCGGTCCACTACCACCACTTCAAACCCGGCACGCGCCAGATAATAAGCACTGGTGGTACCGATGACGCCGCTACCCAAGACCATAACGCGCATTTTCATTTCCCTCATCGCGGCTAACCGCTGACGTTTGTTGTTCAGAGCTTCGGATGTGCGCAGTTTAAAAAAGATTTACCAGTGCTTTTCACTATATAAGCGCCTATATTTGGCGACAATTCTCGGCAAAAACCCTTTTCACGGAGGCGCATCCCCTATGCGTACCAACACTCAGACCAAACGTGAGCTGGACAAGATCGACCGCAACATCCTGCGGATCCTGCAAGCGGATGGACGGATTTCCTTTACGGAGCTTGGGGAAAAGGTTGGGCTCTCGACCACGCCCTGTACCGAGCGGGTGCGGCGCCTGGAGCGCGAAGGGATCATCATGGGCTACAACGCCCGGCTCAATCCGCAGCACCTCAAGGGCAGTCTCCTGGTGTTCGTCGAGATCAGCCTCGATTACAAGTCCGGCGATACCTTCGAAGAGTTCCGACGCGCGGTGCTGAAGCTGCCCCACGTCCTGGAGTGCCACTTGGTGTCAGGAGATTTCGACTACCTGGTAAAGGCGCGGATTTCGGAGATGGCCTCGTACCGCAAACTGCTGGGCGACATCCTGCTCAAGCTGCCGCATGTGCGCGAATCCAAGAGCTATATCGTGATGGAAGAGGTAAAGGAGAGCTTGAGCCTGCCGATTCCGGATTGACCCTACATGGATCGTTCCCACGCTCTGCGTGGGAATGTGTCAACGGACGCTCCGCGTTCGGCTCTTGGGACGCAGAGCGTCCCGGGCTGCGTTCCCACGCAGAGCGTGGGAACGATCAAACCAGTACCTGCCGATTCGAGGCCATGTACTCAAAAACCTGCTTCTCGACACTCGGATGAATCAACTCCACCGGCCCGCGCCCATTCGGGCAAGGCAAGGTCTTGGTGGTACCGAACAGTCGGCAGATCAGCGGTCGCTCGTCATACACCGTGCAGCCGTTCGGCCCCAGATGGACGCAATTGAGTTCGTCCATCGCCGCATCCTGCTCGGCGCGGCTCTTGCGTGGCAGGCGGGACATTTCCTCCGGCGAAGTCGTTACCGGGCCACAGCAGTCATGACAGCCGGGGACGCACTCGAACGAGGGAATCTGCTGGCGCAACGTGCGAATTTTCTGACTGTTGCAGCTCATGCAAACCACTACCGTTTTCGAAACAGAAGCGGATTCTGACGTAAAAGCCCCGATCCAGACAGCACCGGCCGACCAGTGTTGCCCGCCTTAGAGGTCCGGCTTATGCTCCGTCAAATTTTCCAGACGCACGAATCAGGATCACGCACATGAATGGCCGTGCCCAGCAGCCTGCCCCGAATCACCGGCACACCGCCTCCTATTACGCCGCCAGCAGCCTGCCTCAGCCCGACTATCCGCTGCTGACCGGCGAACTCGTGGCCGACGTTTGCGTGGTCGGTGGCGGGTTCTCCGGGCTGAACACAGCGCTGGAACTGGCGGAACGCGGCCTGAGCGTGGTGCTGCTTGAAGCCCATAAAATCGGCTGGGGGGCCAGCGGCCGCAATGGCGGACAGTTGATTCGGGGGGTTGGCCATGGCCTTGATCAGTTTGCCAACGTGATCGGCACCGACGGTGTGCGCCAGATGAAGCTCATGGGCCTGGAAGCGGTGGAAATCGTTCGACAGCGAGTCGAGCGTTTCCAGATCCCCTGCGACCTGACCTGGGGTTACTGCGACCTTGCCAACAAGCCCCGCGATCTCGAAGGTTTCGCCGAAGACGCCGAAGAATTGCGCAGCCTCGGTTACCGCTACGAAACCCGCCTGCTGCAACCCCATGAGATGCACACCGTGGTCGGCTCCAACCGCTACGTCGGCGGCCTGATCGACATGGGCTCCGGGCATCTGCACCCGCTGAACCTGGCGCTGGGCGAAGCCGCCGCCGCGCAGCAATTGGGCGTGAAGCTGTTCGAACAGTCGGCCGTGACGCGCATCGATTACGGTCCCGAGGTCAAGGTACATACAGCCCAAGGCTCGGTACGGGCAAAAACGCTGGTACTGGGCTGCAACGCCTACCTCAATGGACTCAACCCCGAACTCAGCGGCAAAGTGCTGCCCGCCGGCAGCTATATCATCGCCACCGAACCCTTGAGCGAAGAACTGGCCCACGCGCTATTGCCACAAAACATGGCGGTCTGCGATCAACGGGTGGCGCTGGATTACTACCGACTCTCGGCGGATCGCCGCCTGCTGTTCGGCGGCGCCTGCCATTACTCGGGGCGAGATCCGAAAGACATCGCCGCCTATATGCGGCCAAAGATGCTGGACGTCTTCCCGCAATTGGCCAGCGTGAGGATCGATTATCAGTGGGGCGGGATGATCGGCATCGGCGCCAACCGTCTGCCGCAGATCGGGCGGCTCAAAGACCAGCCGAACGTGTATTACGCCCAGGCCTATTCAGGTCATGGTGTGAACGCCACGCACCTGGCGGGCAAGTTGCTGGCCGAGGCTATCAGCGGCCAGCACAGTGGTGGCTTCGATCTGTTCGCCCAGGTGCCGCACATCACCTTCCCCGGGGGCAAGCATTTGCGCTCGCCGTTGTTGGCGTTGGGGATGTTGTGGCATCGGTTGAAGGAGTTGGTCTGAAAGGTTCTCGGTGCCTGTACCGACGCTTTCGCGGGCAAGCCCGCTCCTACAATGGCATGCGCATTCTGTAGGAGCTGGCTTGCCAGCGAATGGATCTACCAGACTCCGCAAGAATCAGATCCGCCAAAAAGGCTTGAGCCCCTCCTCCCGCGCCTGCTCACGCGTCAGCCCGACATCCTTGAGCTGGGCGGGTGTCAGCTCCAGCAACGCCTTGCGCGTGTGCAGACGACACCAGAACCGATTCCAGCGCTTCAGGCCGGACGGCGCATTGCGCCTGTCCGCCTCGCGCGCGCCGTGATCCTGCCCTGCCGCCAGCTCCTGACTGTGTAACGTCAGCCGCACATCGCTCAAGCCGTTCATTTTGATTGCTCCTGTTTACTTGGGTAGCCAGAGCTTTCATGATGCGTGGACGGCGAAAAGCATTACAGATTCAACCAACCTGTATTATTTCCATACAGATTTGCCACCAGAAGCACTGAATCCTGATTTTTTGCCCCATCTGTACTGGTCAACCACATGACCTCTGACGAGACTGCACCATGACGCTCTACGTCAACCTCGCCGAGTTGCTCGGCACGCGAATCGAACAGGGCTTCTATCGCCCCGGTGACCGGCTGCCGTCGGTGCGGGCGCTGAGCGTTGAACACGGCGTCAGCCTGAGCACGGTGCAGCAGGCTTATCGCGTACTGGAAGACAGTGGGCTGGCCACGCCAAGGCCTAAATCCGGGTATTTCGTGCCGGTCAGCCGCGAGCTGCCCGAACTGCCAGCGGTGGGCCGCCCAGCGCAGCGACCGGTGGACATTTCCCAATGGGATCAGGTGCTGGAGCTGATTCGTGCGGTGCCGCGCAAGGATGTCGTGCAACTGGGTCGCGGCATGCCCGACATCACAACCCCGACCCTCAAGCCCCTGCTGCGCGGCCTGGCGCAACTCAGTCGCCGACAAGACATGCCTGGCCTGTATTACGACAACATCCACGGCAATCTCGAACTGCGCGAGCAGATCGCCCGACTGATGCTCGATTCCGGCTGCCAACTGGGCCCCGGCGACCTAGTAGTAACGACTGGCTGCCACGAAGCGCTGTCCACCAGCATTCGCTCCATCTGCGAGCCGGGCGATATCGTGGCCGTGGATTCGCCAAGCTTTCATGGCGCAATGCAAACCCTCAAGGGCCTGGGCATGAAAGCCTTGGAGATCCCCACCGACCCGCTCACCGGGATCAGCCTGGATGCACTGGAACTGGCACTGGAACAGTGGCCGATCAAGGCCATACAGTTGACCCCCAACTGCAACAACCCGCTGGGCTATATCATGCCGGAGTCACGCAAACGCTCACTGTTGACGCTTGCGCAGCGCTTTGACGTGGCAATCATCGAAGACGATGTGTATGGCGAACTGGCCTACAGCTATCCGCGCCCGCGCACCATCAAATCCTTCGATGAAGACGGTCGCGTCCTGTTGTGCAGCTCATTTTCCAAGACCCTCGCCCCCGGCCTGCGCATCGGTTGGGTCGCACCGGGACGCTATCTGGAACGCGTGCTGCACATGAAATACATCAGCACCGGCTCTACTGCGCCGCAACCGCAGATTGCCATCGCCGAATTTCTCAAGGCCGGTCATTTTGAGCCGCATTTGCGGCGGATGCGTACGCAATACCAGCGTAATCGCGACGCGATGATCGATTGGGTCACGCGGTATTTCCCCGCAGGCACCCGCGCCAGCCGCCCGCAAGGCAGCTTCATGTTGTGGGTCGAACTGCCGGAAGGCTTCGACACCCTGAAACTCAATCGCGCCTTGCACGATCAGGGCGTACAGATTGCCGTCGGCAGCATCTTTTCCGCCTCGGGCAAATATCGCAATTGCCTGCGCATGAACTACGCTGCCAAACCAACGGCACAGATCGAAGAAGCCGTGCGCAAGGTCGGGGCCGCCGCCATCAAGCTATTGGCGGAGACCGACGGGCTGATCGACTGACCTTTCTGCGCAGACCAGCGTCCATATGCCAACATCTGCCGCCAATCGGAACGGTCCCACGTGAGAGTCAGACAGCCCCTGCTTGCTCTGGTGTTACTTGCTTCGTTCCTTGGCGGCTGCGCCAGTTTCGACGTGCAGCGCGAACCGAGCCAGGCGCTGCCGGCGAGCGCTTCGGCATTTGGTCGTTCGGTCCAGGCCCAGGCGGCGCCCCACGAAGGCAAGTCCGGCTTCCGCCTGTTATCGGACAGCACCGAAGCCTTCACCGCCCGCGCCGAACTGATCCGCAACGCCCAGGGCAGCCTAGATTTGCAGTACTACATCGTGCATGACGGCGTCAGTACGCGAATGCTGGTGAAAGAAATGCTCAAGGCTGCTGACCGCGGCGTGCGTGTACGCATTCTCCTCGACGACACCACCAGCGACGGCCAGGACGTCACCATCGCCACCCTCGCAGCACATCCCCAGATCCAGATTCGCGTATTCAACCCGTTGCACCTGGGGCGCAGCACCGGCGTGACGCGCACCATGGGCCGCCTGTTCAACCTGTCGCAGCAACACCGGCGCATGCACAACAAGTTGTGGCTGGCCGATAACAGCATGGCCATCGTTGGCGGGCGCAATCTGGGGGACGAGTATTTCGATGCCGAACCAAATCTGAATTTCACCGATATCGACATACTCGGCGTCGGCCCCGTCGCCGAGCAGCTGGGCCACAGCTTCGACCAGTACTGGAACAGCGCCTTAAGCAAACCGGTCGAACAGTTCCTGTCGAGCAAACCGACCGCACAGGACCTGAAGAACACCCGGACCCGACTAGAAGAATCCTTGGAAGAATCACGCAGGCAGAACCATGCGCTCTTTCAGCAGTTGATGAAGTTTGCCACTGACCCGCGCCTGGATACCTGGCGCAAAGAGCTGATCTGGGCCTGGAACCAGGCATTGTGGGACGCACCGAGCAAGGTGCTGGCGGACGGCGAGCCAGACCCGCAGCTGCTGCTGACCACCCAATTGGCGCCCGAGCTCAATGGCGTCAGTAAAGAACTGGTGATGATTTCGGCCTACTTCGTGCCCGGTCAGCCGGGCCTGGTGTATCTGACCGGCCGCGCCGATGCCGGCGTGTCGGTGAGGTTGCTGACCAATTCACTGGAGGCCACCGACGTGCCGGCGGTGCATGGCGGCTACGCCCCGTATCGCAAAGCGTTGCTGGAGCATGGCGTACAACTCTTCGAGCTGCGCCGCCAGCCCGGCGATGAAGGCGGCAGCGGGCCTCGCCTGTTTTCTCGCAGGTCCTATGGCGAGTCAGACTCCAGCCTGCACAGCAAGGCGATCGTCTTCGACCAGCAAAAATCCTTCATTGGCTCATTCAACTTCGATCCGCGCTCGGTGCTGTGGAACACCGAGGTTGGCGTGCTGGTGGACAGCCCGGAGCTCGCGGCCCGGGTGCGCGAACTGGCATTGGAAGGCATGGCGCCGCCCCTGAGTTATCAGGCGCGGCTGGAGAATGGCCAAGTGGTATGGGTGACCGAAGACGACGGCAAAATGCACACCCTGACCGAGGAACCGGCGAGTTGGTGGCGACGTTTCAATGCTTGGCTCAGCAATACGGTCGGGCTGGAGCGCATGCTCTAGGCCGGTTCGACCACCCTACCAAACGCCCCTTGGCGCGACAGCAGAATCACCAGGCCAAGCGCCCCCGCCGCCATCAGCAAAGGCAACGCATGCCCGCTGATCCACTGGCTACCGGCACCGGCGATCAACGGCCCGAGCAGACAACCGATCCCCCACAGCTGTGCGATGTGGGCGTTGGCCCGAACCAGCGCGTCGTCGCGATAACGCTCGCCAATCAGGATCAGCGACAAGGTAAACAGCCCGCCAGCACTGGCACCGAACAGCACCCATAGCGGCCAGATCAGCAGGGTGTCGATCAGCAACGGGATCGCCAGGCTCGACACCAGCAGGACCACCGCACACCAGGTGAACAGTGCGCGGCGCGACATCCGGTCGGCCAGTGCGCCGATCGGCAATTGCAGCAAAGCATCCCCCACCACCACCGTGCTGACCATCGCCAGGGCGATTTCCGTGGTGAAGCCCTGCTGTAGGCAATACACCGGCAGCAACGTCAGGATCATGGCTTCGAACGCCGCGAACAGCGACACCGCCCAGGCAATCGCCGGCAACCCGCGACAGAAGGTCAGCAAATCACCGAAGGTCACGCTGCAGGCTTCGCTACTGGGCGCGCCACTGCGGCCCAACAGCAGCAACGGTGCCGCCACCAGCAATCCAACGCCGACCCAGAAGCCATAATCGTGCTCGGTGCCCAGGACGCCCAGCAGTATCGGCCCGGCCAACTGGCTTAACGCATAACTGCTGCCGTACAGCGCTACCAGCCGCCCGCGCCACTCTTCGACCACCAGCTGGTTGATCCAGCTCTCACCCAGGATGAACACCAGGGTCAGGACCACGCCGATCATCAAGCGCAGCACCAGCCAGATCGGGTAGCTGGGCAACAACGCCAACAGACCGATGGACACGGCCCCTCCCCACAAACACAGGCGCATCAGATTGGCCGTGCCGAGACGCGCCGCCAGATGACTGGAAATCTTCGCACCCAACAACACACCAATGGCCGGCATCGCCGCCATTACACCGATGGCAAACGAGCCGTAGCCCCAGCTTTCCAGGCGAAACGACACCAGCGGCATGCTGACACCCAGGGCCAGGCCGACACTCAAGACAGACGCCAACACGGCGAAATACGTCGCCCAACGCATGTTCCACGCTCCTGTGGATAATTTTTGTACAGCACAAAACACTGTGGGAGCGAGCCTTTGTGGCGAGGGGATTTATCCCCGTTGGGTCGCACAGCGGCCCCAAAACCTGCAACAGCGGAGTATCGATACACCGCTTGCACTGGCTTTGCGACTGCTTCGCAGCCGAACGGGGATAAATCCCCTCACCACAAAGGCTCGCTCCCACAGGGGATCTGCGTTGAGCCCCGGCATAGCCAGGGCTCGCGTCACATTACAACTTGATCCAGGTCGCCTTCAGCTCGGTGTACTTGTCGAACGCGTGCAGCGACTTGTCGCGACCGTTGCCGGACTGCTTGAAGCCACCGAACGGCGCCGTCATGTCGCCGCCATCGTACTGGTTGACCCAGACGCTACCGGCGCGCAGTGCGCGGGCGGTCAGGTGAGCCTTCGAAATGTCGGCAGTCCACACCGCTGCGGCCAGGCCGTAAGGCGTGTCGTTGGCGATGGCGACGGCTTCTTCGGCGTTGTCGAAGGTGATGACCGACAACACGGGCCCGAAGATTTCTTCCTGGGCGATTTTCATCGCGTTGCTCACGCCGTCGAAAATGGTCGGCTCAACGTAGGTGCCGCCCGACTCCTGAAGCGTACGCTTGCCACCGGCCACCAGCTTGGCGCCGTCGGCATGGCCAGACTCGATGTACGACAGCACGGTGTTCATCTGCTGGGTATCGACCAGCGCGCCGACGTTGGTCGCCGGGTCCAGCGGGTTGCCAGGCTTCCAGCCTTTCAGGGCCTCGATCACCAGCGGCAGGAATTTATCCTTGATGGAGCGCTCCACCAGCAGGCGCGAACCGGCAGTGCAGACTTCGCCCTGGTTGAAGGCGATGGCACCGGCAGCGGCTTCGGCGGCCTCCTGCAGGTTCGGCGCATCGGCGAACACGATGTTCGGGCTCTTGCCACCGGCTTCGAGCCAGACGCGCTTCATGTTCGACTCGCCGGAGTAGATCAGCAGTTGTTTGGCGATCTTGGTCGAACCGGTGAACACCAGGGTGTCGACATCGTTGTGCAGGGCCAGGGCCTTGCCGACGGTGTGACCGTAACCCGGCAGCACGTTGAGCACACCTTTCGGAATACCGGCTTCAACGGCCAGGGCGGCGATACGGATGGCAGTCAGCGGGGATTTTTCCGACGGCTTGAGGATCACCGAGTTACCGGTGGACAGCGCCGGGCCGAGTTTCCAGCAGGCCATCATCAACGGGAAGTTCCACGGCACGATGGCGCCGACAACGCCGACGGGCTCGCGAGTGACCAGACCCAGCTGATCGTGCGGGGTAGCCGCCACTTCGTCGTAGATCTTGTCGATGGCTTCGCCGCTCCAGCTCAGGGCTTGCGCCGCGCCGGGAACGTCGATGTACAGGGAGTCGCTGATCGGCTTGCCCATGTCCAGGGTTTCAAGCAGGGCCAGCTCTTCGGCGTGCTGTTTCAGCAGGCCGGCGAAACGAATCATGGTGGCTTTGCGCTTGGTTGGCGCCAGGCGCGACCAGACGCCGGAATTGAAAGTGGCGCGAGCGTTTTCAACAGCGCGCTGGGCATCGGCGGCGTCACAGCTGGCGATCTTGCCCAGCAGGCGACCATCGACCGGGCTGATGCACTCGAAGGTCTCGGAGGAGACGGCATCGGTGTATTCACCATTGATGTAGGCGCGGCCTTCGATCTTCAGATCGCGAGCGCGTTGTTCCCAGTCGGCACGAGTCAGGGTGGTCATGCGAGTGTCCTCCTCTTATTGAATACGACACCCGCGTTCTGCGCGGGTGCTGTCAGGAATTCTGCCCCGTCGGCCTGCTGACGGCCGAAGGCAACCACCACCCTAAACCAGCGGCAGGTGAAGTTTCAATATATTTGACATAAGGCCGGCAAACGGCCTTGCGATGTTCATTTTAATAAACATAGACTTTGGTTCTTTCAACCACTCGCGTCGCAATCACGGGGGAATACAACAATGAGCATCCAGAACATCGTCGACTTCAGCCAGGCCACCACTGCCGTCGAACGCTATCGCCCAGACCCGGCGAAAGTCCTCAAGGGCGATCCCGAGCAAGCAGTGTACAACCACTACAACAGCCCTTGCGGCCAGTTGAATGCCGGCGTGTGGGAAGGTGCCGTCGGCCAGTGGCTGGTGAATTTCACCGAGCATGAATACTGCGAAATCGTGCAGGGTGTTTCTGTGCTGCGTGACAACGACGGCAACAGCAAAACCGTACGCGCGGGTGACCGCTTCGTGATCCCGGCCGGGTTCCGGGGTACCTGGGAAGTGCTGGAACCTTGCCGCAAGATCTATGTGGCGTTTGAACAGAAGGCCTGAGGATTTGCTCTGCCAAGGGACACGCGCAACAAAAAAGGCCCGTATCTCGTGATTCGGGCCTTTTACTTTTTACTGACAGAAAGGCCGCACAACAAATAATTACCGCACCAAATCGTTGCCTGTAGCGAATGCTGATACCCCTCCCGGCGAAGGGAGCCTCAACACCATCGTTCACAAGGAAGCGAATACACATGAACAGGATTTCAACCACCACCCTGCTGGCGACTCTTATTTTTACAGCCACCTTGATGCCGGCATATGCAGAAGAACCCGCACCGCGATGCTATGCGCAGCGAGCGGACTTCCTCATCGGCAAACACCTGACACGTGAAGTCAGGGAGCAGGCACGCGTGGCAGCACGTGCGTCTACGGTCACAGTCAACTCTCTCAGTCAGGAGTTTGACCCCGAGCGCCTTCGTATCATTACCGATTTCGACGAGGTAATTACTCGAATGTACTGCGGTTGATGGCTGGGCATTCTCCGTTCATCAGTCAACAAAAAAGGCCCGTATCTCGCGATACGGGCCTTTTTCGTAAGTCGGGAAAAATCAATTACTTGATTTTGCCTTCCTTGTAGATCACGTGCTTGCGAACAACCGGATCAAATTTCTTGATCTCGATTTTGTCCGGGGTAGTACGCTTGTTCTTGTCGGTAGTGTAGAAGTGACCAGTACCGGCGCTCGAAATCAAACGAATCAATTCACGCATGATTAGCTCCCTTAGATCTTGCCAGCAGCGCGGATTTCGGCCAGCACGACAGTGATGCCACGCTTGTCGATGATACGCATGCCTTTGGCAGATACGCGCAGACGCACGAAACGTTTCTCTTCTTCAACCCAGAAGCGGTGATGCTGCAGGTTCGGCAGGAAACGACGACGGGTTTTGTTGTTTGCGTGGGAAATGTTATTCCCAGTTACCGGACCCTTACCGGTAACTTGACATACTCTAGACATGCCTCAGCCCTCTAAAACCACATGCCCAACCCGGCATGGGTTGGCCGCTTAATCTCTAGTCATTGTGGCGCCAGGCGCCGCGATTCTTTAGAGGTCTTACCGGCTACACCTACAGTGAAGGAACCGGGCCCCTAGAAAAGAGCGCTGCTTTATACCAGAAAGACTGGAGAGCAACAACATTCGGTGTGCGCTGAATTGATAAAAAGCCCATTTTTCAGGCGCCAGGCGCCTTGGATCAAGGCTATCGTCGATTGCGACCGCTCGTCGCAGAGAATCTTACCGACAGGCCAATCCAGCGTTTTTCCAACCAGCGCTCACCAGAATCAGTCGGCTATAGTCCCCTGAAAACGAAAAAGGGGATAGTCATTTGCAATCCAGCCCACTAGGGTAAGCCTTTTCCAGACTGCACTTGCAGATGGGCCTTCGATCTGTAAAGGAACCCGACCATGCGCCTCGCTGCCCTACCGCTGTTGCTTGCCCCGCTTCTGCTGGGCCCACAGGCCTACGCCGCCGCCCTGAGCGTCTGCACCGAGGCCAGCCCCGAAGGGTTCGACGTGGTGCAATACAACTCGCTGACCACCACCAACGCCTCGGCCGACGTGCTGATGAACCGCCTGGTGGACTTCGACACAGCCAGCGGCAAAGTGGTCGCCAGCCTCGCGGACAGCTGGGAGGTCACGCCGGATGGCCTGACCTACGTCTTCAAGTTGCACCCGCAGGTGAAATTTCATCGCACCGACTACTTCAGCCCAACGCGCGAATTGACTGCCGAGGACGTGAAGTTCAGCTTCGACCGGATGCTCGACCCGGCCAACCCTTGGCATAAAGTCGCCCAGAGCGGCTTTCCCCATGCCCAATCGATGCAATTGCCCGCATTGATCAAGAAGATCGACGCGCTGGACCCGCTGACCATACGTTTTACCCTTGATCACCCGGATTCGACCTTTCTCGCCACCCTGAGCATGGGCTTCGCCTCGATCTACTCGGCCGAGTACGCCGACAAGCTGATGAAAGCCGGCACGCCGGAGAAGCTCAACAGCCAGCCGATCGGCACTGGCCCGTTCGTTTTCACGCGATTCCAGAAGGACGCCACCGTTCGCTACAAAGCCAATGCCGAGTACTTCGGCGGCAAGCCTTCGGTCGACCCGTTGATCTTTGCCATCACTCCTGACGCCAACGTGCGCCTGCAGAAATTGCGCCGCAACGAATGCCAGATCGCCCTGTCGCCCAAGCCCCTGGATGTCCAGGCCGCGCTAAAAGAGCCGACGCTGAAAGTCGAAAAAACTGACGCCTTCATGACCGCGTTCGTTGCCATCAACAGCCAGCACCCCCCGCTGGACAAACCTGAAGTGCGCCAGGCGATCAATCTCGCCTTCGACAAGGCCAACTACGTCAAGGCCGTGTTCGAAGACACCGCCGAACCCGCCAACGGCCCCTATCCGCCCAACACCTGGAGCTATGCGAAAACGTTGCCGGGTTACCCGCACGACATCGAGAAGGCCAAGGCGTTGATGGCCAAGGCAGGGCTCAAGGAGGGCTTCCAGACAACGATCTGGACCCGCCCTTCCGGCAGCCTGCTGAACCCTAACCCGAGTCTCGGCGCCCAACTGCTCCAGTCCGATTTGGCGGAAATCGGCATTCAAGCCGAAATCCGCGTGATCGAATGGGGCGAGCTGATTCGCCGCGCCAAAGCCGGCGAACACGACCTGCTGTTCATGGGCTGGGCCGGTGACAACGGCGACCCGGACAACTTCCTCACGCCGCAGTTTTCCTGCGCGGCGGTCAAGTCCGGTACCAACTTTGCCCGCTATTGCAACCAGGACCTGGACAAGTTGATCAGCGCCGGCAAGACCACCGGCGAGCAAGGTGTGCGCAGCAAACTCTACGAACAGGCCCAGACGCAGATCCAGCAACAGGCATTGTGGCTGCCCCTGGCGCACCCAACCGCCTTCGCCCTGACCAGCAAGAGTGTCGAGGGATACTCGGTCAGCCCGTTCGGCCGTCAGGACTACTCCAAGGTCAACATCAAGTAGTCCTCCTCAACACAAAACCTGTAGGAGCGAGCTTGCTCGCGAAGGTGTCCATTCAGTCACTGAGTACGTTGACTGACACGACGCCTTCGCGAGCAAGCTCGCTCCTACAGGGGTTCACATCCACCCATACTCCGCCATCGACAGCGGGTTGCCATCGCCGATGATGAAATGGTCAAGCACCCGCACATCGATCAGGTCCAGCGCCTTTTGCAGACGCTTGGTCAACAGCCGGTCGGCCTGGCTGGGGTCGGTGTTACCCGACGGATGGTTGTGGCAGAGGATCAGTGCCGCCGCATTGTGAGCCAGTGCACGCTTGACCACTTGCCGCGGATGAACGCTGGTGTTGTCGATCGAGCCGCGGAACAGCACCTCAAATGCCAGCACCTGGTGCCTGGAGTCGAGAAACAGGCAGCCAAACACCTCGTGGGGCTCATGACGAAGCATCGATTTGAGGTATTCACGCACCGCCTGCGGATTTTCCAGCGCCGACTTTTCCCGCACACGCTCGGCCAAATGGCGCCTGCTCATTTCTTGAGCAGCCTGCAACTGTGCGAATTTCGCCGGCCCGAGGCCCAATTGCCTGCTGAACGTTTCCTGGTCGGCCTCCAGCAGTAAACGCAGGCTGCCAAACTGATTCAACAGGTGTCGCGCCAGATCTACGGCACTTTTACCCACCACGCCGGTGCGTAAAAATATCGCCAGCAATTCGGCATCCGAAAGACTTCCCGGGCCCTGTTCAAGCAACCTCTCCCGCGGCCGTTCCGACGTCGGCCAATCGCGAATACTCATAGTACCTCCCTGTCTGTGGGCGCCGCTGTTCCGTAGCGGTCGCTGTGATATCGTAGCCCATCTTTTTTGCGGGCGATTTCACTCCTGGGGAGGGGGTATCGCAACGCAGTCATCAACGAAAATGAAAGGCAGGCCTATGCAGCGGCTGTATCGGAAACGCATTGTTCTGGGCGTGGGCGGCGGTATTGCCGCCTACAAGAGCGCCGATCTGGTTCGCCGCCTGATCGATCAGGGCGCCGAAGTGCGTGTGGTCATGACCCGTGGCGGCGCCGAGTTCATCACCCCGCTGACCATGCAGGCCCTGTCCGGGCATCCGGTCCACCTGGACCTGCTGGACCCGGCGGCAGAAGCGGCGATGGGCCATATCGAACTGGCCAAATGGGCCGATCTGGTGCTGATCGCACCTGCCACCGCAGATTTGATCGCGCGTTTGGCCCAGGGCATTGCCGATGACCTGCTGACCACGCTGGTGCTGGCCACCGACGCAGTGGTTGCCGTGGCTCCGGCGATGAACCAGGCAATGTGGCGCGACCCAGCCACCCAGGCCAACCTGCGAACCCTCGAAAGTCGCAGCATCAAGGCCTTCGGCCCGGCCTCCGGCAGCCAGGCCTGCGGCGACGTCGGCCTGGGGCGCATGCTCGAAGCCACGGAGCTGGCGCAATGCGCGGCAGACTGCTTCCAGCGTCAGGCACTGACCGGCAAGCACGTGCTGATCACCGCCGGCCCGACCCAGGAAAACATCGACCCAGTGCGCTACATCACCAACCACAGCTCCGGAAAAATGGGCTTTGCCCTGGCCGAAGCGGCGGTTGAAGCCGGCGCCCGCGTCACCTTGATCACGGGCCCGGTGCATCTGCCGACCCCGGACCGCGTTACGCGCATTGACGTCGTCAGCGCCCGTGACATGCTCGCTGCGTGTGAAGCTGCGATTCCTTGCGACCTGTTTATCGCCTCGGCAGCGGTCGCGGATTACCGCCCGGAAGTCGTCGCACCACAGAAACTCAAGAAAGATCCTACGAACGGCGACGGCTTGTTACTACAAATGGTGCGCAACCCGGATATCCTGGCCAGCATCGCCACACGCCCCGACCGTCCGTTCAGCGTCGGTTTCGCCGCCGAAACCGAACACCTGCTCGACTACGCTGCCCGCAAGCTGAAAGACAAGAACCTCGATTTGATCGTCGCCAACGACGTCGCCAACCCGAGCATTGGCTTCAACAGTGAAGAAAACGCCTGCAGCGTGATCGACCGTGAACTTCACGCCACACTCTTCGCCCAGACCAGCAAGAGCAAGATTGCTCGCCAGCTGATCACTTTTATCGCCGAACGTCTGAACCAGGTTTAATTTACATGCACGCTTTGCAAGCCAAGATCCTCGACCCCCGCATCGGTACCGAATTCCCGCTGCCGCAGTACGCCACACCAGGCTCCGCCGGCCTCGACCTGCGCGCCATGCTGGAGCAGGACATCGTGATCAAGCCGGGTGAAACGGTACTGATCCCCACGGGCCTGTCGATCTACATCGGCGACCCCAACCTGGCGGCGCTGATCCTGCCGCGCTCCGGCCTGGGCCATAAACACGGTATCGTCCTGGGCAACCTGGTCGGGCTGATTGACTCCGACTACCAGGGACCTCTGATGGTCTCGTGCTGGAACCGTGGCCAGACCGACTTCACCATGGCCGTCGGCGAACGCCTGGCGCAACTGGTGCTGGTGCCGGTGGTGCAGGCGCATTTCGAGATGGTTGAAGAGTTCGTCGAAACCCAACGTGGTACCGGCGGCTTCGGTCATTCCGGCAGCCACTGATTCGTTCTCTCTACGCCTGAAATCAAGGGATTGACCGGCACAAAAGCCGCTCGCGTCGCTGGCATGGCCTTTTCGCACCACGAACTCTGCGCGAAAAACGCCGTCATACCTTTCAGTTTGAACCTGCCCGCGAGTCATTCGCAGGCAGGTCCAGCCACTTTCAATATGGAGCATTTCCCCAGATGAGCACCCCAGTGCGCGTTGCCCCCAAGTTCCCCGACAGCATTTTCCGCGCCTATGACATACGCGGCACCGTCCCGGAATTTCTCAACGCCGAAACGGCTTACTGGCTCGGTCGCGCCATCGGTGCCCAGAGTCTGGCCCAGGATGAACCCAATGTGTCCGTTGGCCGTGACGGCCGCCTGTCCGGCCCGGAGCTGGTTGAACAACTGATACAAGGCCTGGCAGACAGCGGCTGCCACGTCAGTGACGTCGGCCTGGTGCCAACGCCGGCGCTGTACTACGCCGCCAACGTACTGGCCGGCAAGTCCGGCGTGATGCTCACCGGCAGCCACAACCCGTCGAACTACAACGGCTTCAAGATCGTCATTGCCGGCGACACCCTGGCCAATGAACAGATCCAGGCCCTGCATGATCGCCTCAAGACCAACGACCTGAGCAGCGGCAAGGGCAGCATCACCCGGGTCGAGATCCTCGACCGCTACAACACTGAAATCGTTCAGGACATCAAGCTCGCCCGCCGCCTGAAAGTCGTGGTGGACTGCGGTAACGGCGCGGCGGGCGTGATTGCCCCACAGCTGATCGAAGCGCTGAACTGCGAAGTCATCCCGTTGTTCTGCGACGTAGACGGCAATTTCCCCAACCACCACCCGGATCCGGGCAAGCTGGAAAACCTGGAAGACCTGATAGCCAAGGTCAAGGAAACCAATGCTGACCTGGGCCTGGCCTTCGACGGCGACGGCGATCGCGTGGGTGTGGTCACCAACACCGGCAGCGTCGTGTTCCCGGACCGCCTGCTGATGCTGTTCGCCAAGGATGTGGTAGCACGCAACCCCGACGGGGAAATCATCTTCGACGTCAAATGCACCCGCCGCCTGATCCCGCTGATCAAGGAATACGGCGGTCGTCCGCTGATGTGGAAAACCGGTCATTCGTTGATCAAGAAGAAAATGAAACAATCCGGCGCCCTGTTGGCCGGCGAAATGAGCGGGCACATCTTCTTCAAGGAGCGCTGGTTCGGTTTCGACGACGGCATTTACAGCGCCGCGCGGCTGCTGGAGATCCTCAGCAAGGAAAAAATCACCGCCGAAGAGTTGTTCGCGACCTTCCCGAACGATATTTCTACGCCGGAAATCAATATCCATGTGACCGAAGAGAGCAAATTCAGCATCATTGATGCATTGCACGACGCGAAGTGGGGCGAAGGCGCCGACCTGACCACCATTGACGGCGTGCGAGTCGACTATGCCAAAGGCTGGGGCCTGGTACGCGCCTCCAACACCACTCCGGTGCTGGTCCTGCGTTTCGAGGCCGATGACGAGGCTGAATTGCAACGCATCAAGGACGTTTTCCACGTCCAGCTGAAGCGTGTTGCACCTGATCTCCAACTACCGTTCTGATTCACCCGGAGCCCTGAATGACCCTCGAACGCGAAGCCGCCGCCAACACCGCCAAGGTCCTGTCCGAAGCGCTGCCTTACATTCGCCGCTATGTCGGCAAGACACTGGTGATCAAATACGGCGGCAACGCGATGGAAAGCGAGGAGCTGAAAACCGGCTTCGCCCGCGACATCGTGTTGATGAAGGCCGTGGGTATCAACCCGGTCGTGGTTCACGGCGGCGGCCCGCAAATCGGTGATCTGCTCAAGCGCCTGTCGATCGAGAGCCACTTCGTCGACGGCATGCGCGTGACCGATGCCGCGACCATGGACGTGGTCGAGATGGTCCTCGGTGGCCAGGTCAACAAGGACATCGTCAACCTGATCAACCGCCACGGCGGCAGCGCCATCGGCCTGACCGGCAAGGACGCCGAGCTGATTCGTGCGAAGAAACTCACCGTCACCCGCCAGACACCAGAGATGACCACCCCGGAAATCATCGACATCGGCCATGTTGGCGAAGTCGTCGGCATCAACACCGACCTGCTGAACCTGCTGGTCAAAGGTGATTTCATCCCGGTGATCGCGCCAATCGGCGTTGGCGCCAATGGCGAGTCGTACAACATCAACGCCGACCTGGTGGCCGGCAAGGTGGCCGAGGCGCTGAAAGCCGAGAAGCTGATGTTGCTGACCAACATTGCGGGCCTGATGGACAAGTCGGGCACGGTCCTGACCGGCTTGACCACCCAGCAGGTCGATGACCTGATCGCCGACGGCACCATCTATGGCGGCATGCTGCCAAAGATCCGTTGCGCGCTGGAAGCCGTCCAGGGCGGAGTGGGCAGCTCGCTGATCATTGATGGTCGGGTGCCGAATGCGATTCTGCTGGAAATCTTCACCGATACCGGTGTGGGCACCCTGATCAGCAATCGCAAGCGTCCATAAGCGACAGCGCAAACCAAAAGACCCCGCTCAGCCTGGCTGAGCGGGGTCTTTTTTTGCCTGTGATCCCTGTGGGAGCGAGCCTGCTCGCGATGGACGCCAAAACACCGCGGGGCGTCAGGCACCCAGCGTTATCGTTGACGTTTTTCGCGAACAGGCTCGCTCCCACAAGGGATTGGCGTTAAACGCCGAATTGGGCGCGGTACGCTTCCACAGCAGGCAGGTGCTGCTTGAGCTGCGGATCATCAGCCAGGAATTCCAGCACCTGATTCAGCGAAACGATGCTGATCACCGGAATACCGAAATCACGCTCCACTTCCTGGATCGCCGACAACTCACCGTTGCCACGCTCCTGACGGTTCAGGGCGATCAGCACGCCGGCTGCCTTGGCGCCGTCCTGGGAAGCGATGATCTGCATCACTTCACGGATCGCGGTGCCGGCGGTAATCACGTCGTCGATGATCAGCACATCGCCGGTCAGCGGCGCGCCGACCAGGCTGCCGCCTTCGCCGTGGGCCTTGGCCTCCTTGCGATTGAAGCACCATGGCAGGTCACGACCGTGATGCTCGGCCAATGCCACTGCAGTGGTCGCCGCCAAAGGGATGCCTTTGTAGGCAGGGCCAAACAGCACATCGAAGCCAATGCCGCTCTCGGCAATGGCAGCGGCGTAGAAACGACCCAGCTGTGCCAGGGCCGAGCCCGAGTTGAACAGGCCCGCATTGAAGAAGTAAGGACTGGTGCGCCCGGACTTCAGGGTGAACTCACCGAAGCGCAAAACGCCGCGATCGATGGCAAAACGAATGAAATCGCGCTGATACGCTTGCATGAAAAAAACCCCAAATACCACGGATTTAGCTAATTAGGTTGACGCCGTGTATCATACACGCACGCGATTTTTGGGGCCATTTATGCGGATCATCAGTGTGAACGTCAATGGTATTCAGGCCGCAGTCGAGCGAGGTTTGCTCAGTTGGCTGCAGGCACAGAATGCCGACGTCATCTGCCTGCAGGACACCCGTGCCTCCGCCTTTGAACTGGACGATCCAGCCTTCCAACTGGATGGATACTTCCTTTATGCCTGCGACGCCGAAGTTCCCGCCCAAGGCGGCGTGGCTTTGTACTCGCGGTTGCAACCGAAGGCTGTCATCAGCGGTCTCGGCTTCGAGACGGCCGACCGCTACGGGCGCTACCTGCAAGCAGATTTCGACAAAGTCAGTATTGCAACCCTGCTGCTTCCTTCCGGGATGAACGGCGATGAGGACTTGAACCAGAAGTTCAAGCTCATGGACGACTTCGCCAAGTACCTGGACAAGCAGCGGCGCAAACGCCGTGAGTACATTTATTGTGGCTCGCTGTATGTGGCGCAACAGAAGCTGGACATCAAGAACTGGCGTGACAGCCAGCAATCCCCGGGCTTCCTGGCGCCTGAACGCGCCTGGATGGACGAGATTGTCGGCAACATGGGTTATGTCGATGCCCTGCGCGAAGTCAGCCGTGAAGGCGACCAGTACAGCTGGTGGCCGGATAACGAACAGGCCGAAATGCTCAATCTCGGCTGGCGTTTCGATTACCAGATCCTGACCCCGGGCCTGCGCCGCTTCGTACGCAGTGCGCGCCTGCCACGTCAGCCACGGTTCTCGCAACACGCACCGCTGATCGTGGACTACGACTGGACGCTGACCATCTAGGCGTCGTTTCGCAGATGCAAAAAAGCCGACAGCGATGTCGGCTTTTTTGTGCTCGCTGGTTGCCGCCATCTGTAGGAGCGAGCCGGCTCCTACAGGGGGCAAAGTTGATCGTTATTTGATCAGGCGCCAGGTGAACGGATACCGATAAGGCACTCCATCATTGGCCTTGAGCCCGGCAATGATGGACAGCACTATCGCTCCGATCAGCACCAACGGCAGCAACGCAAAACCGATCAAAACCAGCATCAACAGGTAACAAATACCCGAAACCAAGGCCACTGTGATCTGAAAGTTCAGAGCTTCTTTACCTTGAGCGTCGATGAACGGATCTGTTTCACGCTTCCACTGCCAAAGTATCAGCGGCCCAATCAGATGACCGAACGGTAACCAGACACCGAGAAACGCCGAGAGGTGACAAAACATCGCCCACTGGCGAGCCTCGGGGCTCGGGGTGGGAAGCAGCATCTGCTCATCACTCATGGCGCTCTCCTTGCCATACGTCGAAACAATCAGTCAGCCAGTGCAGCCTTCTGCAGATCGAAAATTTCGTTCATGCCTTTTTTCGCCAGCTCCAGCATGGCGTTCAGCTCTTCAGGCTGGAACGGCGCGCCTTCGGCAGTGCCCTGGACTTCGATGAAGCCGCCAGAGCTGGTCATCACCACGTTCAGGTCGGTCTCGGCAGCCGAGTCTTCCAGGTAGTCGAGGTCGAGCACAGGCTCGCCTTGATACATGCCCACCGACACGGCACCGATCATTTGCTTGAGCGGGTCGCCGCCTTTCAGGCCGCCGCGCTTCTTGATCACTTTCAAGGCATCGACCAGGGCCACCATGGCGCCGGTGATGGAGGCGGTGCGCGTACCGCCATCTGCCTGGATCACGTCACAGTCAACGTACAGGGTGACGTCGCCCAGCTTGGACATGTCCAGCGCAGCGCGCAGGGAACGACCGATCAGGCGCTGGATTTCCAGGGTGCGGCCGCCTTGCTTGCCACGGCTGGCTTCACGCTGGTTACGCTCGCCGGTAGCGCGCGGCAGCATGCCGTACTCGGCCGTCAACCAGCCCTGGCCCTGGCCCTTGAGGAACCGCGGCACGCCGTTTTCGACGCTGACGGTGCAGATCACCTTGGTGTCACCGAACTCCACCAGTACGGATCCCTCGGCGTGTTTGGTGTAGTTGCGGGTAATGCGGATCGAGCGGAGCTGATCGGCAACGCGACCACTTGGACGTTTCATAAGGGATACCTGTACGGGGACGGAAAACTGCGGAGCATTATAGAGCCGCCAGCCACGACTGGGCACTTCTAAAAAATTCCTCGGACGAGCGAAGGCTCTGCAAAGCCCGCTGGCGACGACTTGCAGGCCTTTGTCACACCGTGTGTTTGGGCGCATCCACGCCACTGCGCTACAATCCTGCGCCTTTGCTGCCAGTCAGCTTAAATTCATTGATATCGGATGGCCGGAACGTCAGTTGCGCGCCGATCTGCATTGCGAGGTACCTCCATGGTGCACAGCATGACCGCCTTCGCCCGCGTCGAGAAAGCCGGGGTCCAGGGTACCCTGAGCTGGGAGCTGCGCTCGGTCAACAGCCGCTACCTGGAACCCCACCTGCGTCTGCCGGAGTCCTTCCGCGACCTCGAAGGCGCCGTCCGCGAGGCGCTGCGCCAGGGCGTGTCCCGAGGCAAGCTCGAATGCACCCTGCGCTTCACCGAAGAAAACACCGGCAAACCACTGCAAGTGGACCAGGCGCGCGCAGCACAACTGGTTGCAGCCGCCGAGACCATCGCCAGCCTGATCAAGAAT
Source organism: Pseudomonas sp. SbOxS1 (assembly GCF_013416725.1). Taxonomy (NCBI): domain Bacteria; kingdom Pseudomonadati; phylum Pseudomonadota; class Gammaproteobacteria; order Pseudomonadales; family Pseudomonadaceae; genus Pseudomonas; species Pseudomonas sp. SbOxS1. Next base: position 243,667 of record NZ_JAAVXC010000002.1, on the reverse strand, counting down.
CCGGCTGCGCTGAACCCGCTCGAAGTGCTGGCCTGGCCCGGCGTACTGGTGGGCGATGCGACCGACCCACAGGCGCTGAACGCCGAGGCGCTGGCGCTGTTCAACCAGGGCCTCAAGGAGCTCAAGGCCGGCCGTGAGCGCGAAGGCGCGGAACTGGCGCGGTTGATCAACGACCGCCTGACATCCATCGAAGAAGACGTGGTGACCCTGCGCGAACTGGTTCCGCAGATGCTCGCCACCCAGCGCCAGAAAGTGCTCGACCGCTTTGCCGACATGAAGGCCGAGATGGACCCGCAGCGCCTGGAGCAGGAAATGGTCATGCTCGCGCAAAAAAGCGACGTTGCCGAAGAACTGGATCGCATGAGTACTCACATCATCGAAGTTCGCCGGGTGCTCAAGTCCGGCGGTGCCGCCGGGCGGCGCCTGGACTTCCTGATGCAGGAGCTCAACCGCGAAGCCAACACACTGGGCTCCAAAGCCTTCGACCCGCGCAGCACCCAGGCGGCGGTCAACCTCAAGGTGTTGATCGAGCAGATGCGCGAACAAGTGCAGAATATTGAGTAAGGCAACCCCGACATGACCCACAGCACTGGCACCCTATACATCATTTCCGCCCCTTCGGGCGCGGGCAAGAGCAGCCTGGTAAAGGCCCTGACCGACGCCGATCCGGAGATCCGCGTCTCGGTCTCCCACACCACCCGCGCCATGCGTCCCGGTGAAGTGAATGGCGTGAACTATCACTTCGTCGACCGCAGCGAGTTCGTGAAGATGATCGAGCACGGCGACTTCCTCGAGCGCGCCGAAGTATTCGGCAATCTCTACGGCACTTCGCAAAGCCACCTGCAGCAGACCCTGGACGAAGGCCACGACCTGATTCTGGAAATCGACTGGCAAGGCGCCGAGCAAGTACGCAAGCTGATGCCCCAGGCCCGCTCGATCTTCATTCTGCCGCCGTCGTTGCAGGCCCTGCACCAGCGCCTGACCAATCGTGGCCAGGACAGTGACGAGATCATTGACGGCCGCATGCGTGAAGCCGTCAGCGAAATGAGCCACTACGTCGACTACGACTACCTGGTGATCAACGACGATTTCGCCCACGCGCTGCACGACCTGAAGGCGATTTTCCGCGCCAATCAGCTACAACAAAAACGCCAGCAGCAACGTTTTGGCAAATTGTTGGCTGAATTGCTCGGCTAAAGAGCTCTTCCCAAAACAGCTGCAAGGGCTTTACATTGGCACTTGCAGCGCGTTGAAGGGCTTGGTCAAAAAATCAGCGCTTCCCTAATCGCTGGTGATTTTTTAAACTGTTGAGTCCGCTCGCCCATCCGGGCAGCGCGCATATTGCATTTGCTACGAGGAAGACCATGGCCCGCGTAACCGTTGAAGACTGCCTAGAACACGTGGATAACCGCTTTGAGCTGGTCATGCTCTCTACCAAGCGTGCCCGTCAACTGGCCACCGGCGGCAAAGAGCCGAAAGTAGCATGGGAAAACGACAAGCCTACCGTCGTCGCCCTGCGTGAAATCGCTGAAGGCCTGATCGACTACGCAGCTATCGCCGAAGCCGAAATCGTTGAAGATGAACCGCTTTTCGCTGCATTCGAGGACGAGTCCAACGAGGCCGTCTAAGCCTATGCCTGGTCGACGTAGCACGGCGCGGGATAAAAGCTTACGGCAGGAGTCATCATGCCGAGCATAGACGCCCTCGCCGATCGCTTATCGACCTACCTCGGCAAAGACCAGGTCAACCTGGTCCGCCGAGCGTATTTCTACGCCGAACAAGCCCACGACGGCCAACGCCGCCGTAGCGGCGAGGCGTACGTCACGCACCCACTCGCGGTGGCGAATATTCTTGCCGACATGCACATGGACCATCAGAGCCTGATGGCGGCCATGCTGCATGACGTGATCGAAGACACCGGCATTGCCAAGGAAGCGCTGCAAGCGCAATTTGGCGAAACCGTGGCCGAACTGGTCGACGGGGTCAGCAAACTGACCCAGATGAACTTCGAGACCAAGGCCGAAGCCCAGGCTGAAAACTTCCAGAAAATGGCCATGGCCATGGCCCGCGACATTCGCGTGATCCTGGTCAAGCTGGCCGACCGCCTGCACAACATGCGCACGCTGGAAGTGCTGTCTGGCGAAAAACGCCGGCGCATCGCCAAGGAAACCCTGGAAATCTATGCGCCCATCGCCAACCGGCTGGGCATGCACGCCATCCGCATAGAATTCGAAGACCTCGGCTTCAAGGCCATGCACCCGATGCGTTCCGCGCGGATCTACCAGGCGGTCAAGCGCGCCCGGGGCAACCGCAAGGAAATCGTCAACAAGATCGAAGAATCCCTCAGTCACTGCCTGGCCATCGATGGCATCCAGGGCGAGGTCAGCGGTCGGCAGAAACACCTCTACGGCATCTACAAGAAAATGCGCGGCAAGCGTCGGGCCTTCAACGAGATCATGGACGTCTACGCGTTCCGGATCATCGTCGACAAGGTCGATACCTGCTACCGCGTGCTGGGTGCTGTTCATAATTTGTACAAGCCGTTGCCGGGGCGCTTCAAGGATTACATCGCGATTCCCAAGGCCAACGGCTATCAGTCGCTGCACACCACGCTGTTCGGCATGCACGGTGTTCCGATCGAGATCCAGATCCGTACCCGTGAAATGGAAGAGATGGCCAACAACGGCATCGCGGCCCATTGGCTGTACAAATCCAGCGGCGACGAGCAGCCCAAAGGCACGCACGCCCGTGCCCGCCAGTGGGTCAAGGGCGTGCTGGAAATGCAGCAACGAGCCGGCAACTCGCTGGAATTCATCGAAAGCGTGAAGATCGACCTGTTCCCGGACGAGGTCTACGTGTTCACGCCCAAAGGCCGGATCATGGAGCTGCCCAAGGGCTCCACGGCGGTCGACTTCGCCTACGCGGTGCACACCGACGTCGGCAACAGCTGCATTGCCTGCCGGATCAACCGTCGCCTCGCACCGCTGTCCGAACCGCTGCAAAGCGGCTCCACGGTCGAGATCGTCAGCGCACCCGGCGCGCGGCCGAACCCGGCGTGGCTCAACTTCGTGGTCACCGGCAAGGCGCGCACCCACATTCGCCATGCGCTGAAACTGCAGCGCCGCTCCGAGTCCATCAGCCTGGGCGAACGCCTGCTGAACAAGGTGCTCAACGGTTTCGACAGTTCGCTGGAAAAAATCCCGGCCGAACGCGTCAAGGCGATGCTCGCCGAATACCGCCTGGAACTGATCGAAGACTTGCTGGAAGATATCGGACTGGGCAATCGCATGGCCTACGTCGTCGCCCGACGCCTGCTTGGCGAAGGCGAACAGTTGCCGAGCCCGGAAGGCCCGCTGGCGATTCGTGGTACCGAAGGGCTGGTCCTCAGCTACGCCAAGTGCTGCACGCCGATCCCGGGCGACCCGATTGTCGGCCACCTGTCCGCGGGCAAAGGCATGGTCGTGCACCTGGACAACTGCCGCAACATCAGCGAAATCCGCCACAACCCGGAAAAATGCATCCAGCTCTCATGGGCCAAGGATGTCACCGGCGAATTCAACGTCGAACTGCGCGTCGAGCTGGAACACCAGCGCGGCCTGATCGCCCTGCTGGCCAGCAGCGTCAATGCGGCCGACGGCAACATCGAAAAAATCAGCATGGATGAACGCGATGGTCGCATCAGCGTGGTCCAACTGGTGGTCAGCGTACACGACCGCGTGCACCTGGCCCGCGTGATCAAGAAACTGCGCGCCCTGACCGGGGTGATCCGCATCACCCGCATGCGCGCGTAGCCACCCATCCATTACAAGGAGTCATTCATGACCAAGACTGTTATCACCAGCGACAAGGCCCCGGCCGCCATCGGTACTTACTCCCAGGCGATCAAGGCTGGCAACACCGTCTACATGTCGGGCCAGATCCCTCTGGACCCAAAAACCATGGAACTGGTCGAAGGCTTCGAAGCCCAGACCGTCCAGGTGTTCGAGAACCTGAAGGCCGTGGCTGAAGCTGCCGGCGGTTCGTTCAAGGACATCGTCAAGCTGAACATCTTCCTCACCGACCTGAGCCACTTCGCCAAGGTCAACGAGATCATGGGCAAATACTTCGACCAGCCTTACCCAGCTCGCGCCGCCATCGGCGTTGCGGCCCTGCCAAAGGGTTCGCAGGTTGAAATGGATGCCATCCTGGTCATCGAGTAATGCGTCTGGCGCAGCCCATGGCTGCGCCGACCGCTCTGCAGTAAAGAAAGTCTGAAAGGATTCCACCATGCGCAACGCGCTTGTTCTCTCGCTGCTCGCCCTGCTTTTGGGCGGATGTGCCAGCAACCCTGCCGACCGTGACATCAGCGGCACCTGGATCAACCAGGCGGCGATCGATGCTGCAGCCAAAGGCGGCCCCCTGCGTGAAGCCCTCCAGGCCTACGGCCCAAACCTGGAATGGGACGTCAACACCAAGGCCAGTCAGGCCCGCTACACCAATGGCTTTGAAAATGTCGAAGGCAGGTTGCTGGGCGAACAGTCCGGCGCCTGGAAGGTCGACTTTTATGGCAGCTCTGCCAGCGAGCTCAAGCGTGACGGCAAGCAACTGAGCCAGGCCGCCAGCGACAACGAACCTGAGCAGGTCTTCGACCGCGCGCTGATTCCGGTTCCGGATGGCGCACCGATGGGTGCCAGCTTCGAACGCGCGCTGTACTCGGCGTACATGGGCGGCAGCTGGAAGGTCGTCAGCGGCCCCGGCGAAGGCAATAGCGTGCAGTTCCAGGCCGACGGCCAGGTCATCGGCCTGCCGGAAGCCGATCGTTATGCCCTGTGCCTGGCGGGTGACTGTGCGTCGATGAGCGGTGGCAACGACAATATGTGGTTGCAACTTAACGGACAGGGAAACCCCTGGATCTTTGCGCGCAAAGGCAAGGAACTGGAAATTTTCCAGGCGGTGAATACTGCCCAGGCAGACGAAATGCCCCAGTACACGCCGGGCAATCGCAAGTGGCTGCTCGAGAAGCAGTAAGCAACACCACCCCCTTGTAGGAGCGAGCTTGCTCGCGAAGAGGCCGTAATAGTCAACAAATGCGTTGCCTGTCAGACCGCTTTCGCGAGCAAGCTCGCTCCTACAGGGGGTTGTGGCGTTTACAGGTCAGCAACGCCCTTCAATGATCGCCGCATAACCCTCGCGAAAACTCGGATACTTCGGTGTCCAGCCCAACGCCTTCGCCCGCGCATTGCTGCAACGCTTGCTCCCGGTGCGGCGCACAGTGGCGTCGTCCGCCCATTCGGTCACACCCAGATACTCGCGCAACCAGCCCACCACATCCGCCAGCGCTGCGGGCGCGTCATCAACGCCTATATAGACGTCATCCAGTGCCACGCCACGCCGGTCCGCCTCCAGCAGACAGGCCATCAACCCGGCCGCGTCATCGGCATGAATGCGATTGGCGTACAGCGGCGGATCGATCGCCACGCGATAGCCCCGGCGAACCTGGGTCAGCAACCACTCACGACCCGGCCCGTAGATACCGGTCAGGCGCACGATACTGGCCGGGATGCCGCTATTGAGCGCAATCTGCTCCGCTTCAAGCATCACCCGCCCCGAGTAACCCGCCGCCACGGCTGGCGAAGTCTCGTCAATCCACTCGCCCTGCTGCTGGCCGTAGACACTGCTGCTGGAAACGAACAGCAAGCGATTGGGCACCTGCCCATAGTCATCCAGCCACTCCAGCACATGCCGCAAGCCCTGGACATAAGCGGCGCGATAACCCGCTTCATCGTGATCAGTGGCGGCCGCGCAGTACACCAGGTAATCAACTGCACCCACCGGCCAGGTCGCCGGGCAGTCTTTATTGAACAAGTCGCCGGCCACTCCTACAACCCCGTCGGGCAGGCGTGAAACGTCACGACGCAGGCCATGGACTTCCCACCCGCCTTTCAACAATTGCGTGGCCAGACGACTGCCGACATCACCGCAACCGGCGATCAAAACAGAGGGTGCGGACATCAGGAAACTCTCCTCAAAAATGGACAAACCAGCGCTGCCAATGGACGAGCGGCTAGCAATGCAGGAAAAAAAGATACTCTATTACTTCTGTTAACAAGAATTACTTGCAATAATGCGGACCACTTTTGTTCTCGGCCTTACGAGGCCTGGAAGAACATTAACCGTCTTTTTCCCTCAGGTCCGGCCCAGCATGACACGTAATCAACTCTCCGCTTCGCCAACCAAACGACCTCGCGCCTGGAGCGCGGTGGCCGCCCTGCTACTCAGCCTGATGCTGGCGCCAACCGCCGCTTTTGCTGACGCACAAGCCCCCGCCGCACCGGCTGCTGCCGCCGCACCTGCCCAGGCCGACCACGCCGCTCCGGCAGTGACACCGGTTGCGACCGATCCTGCCCAGGCAGTACCGGCAGACACTAACGGTGAAAACGCTCCCGAAGTCCTGGAGGCCGACAACACCCTGGGCATGGCCCATGACCTGTCGCCGTGGGGCATGTACCAGAACGCCGACATCATCGTCAAAATCGTGATGATCGGCCTGGCCATCGCCTCGATCATCACCTGGACCATCTGGATCGCCAAGGGTCTTGAGTTGATGGGCGCCAAGCGTCGTCTGCGCGGTGAAATCGCCCAGCTGAAAAAATCCGCCTCCCTTAAAGAAGCCAGTGCCACTGCGGCAAAGGAAGGCACCCTGGCCAACCTGCTGGTCCATGACGCCCTCGAAGAGATGCGCCTGTCGGTCAACAGCCGTGAGAAAGAAGGCATCAAGGAACGCGTCAGCTTCCGTCTTGAGCGCCTGGTAGCGGCTTGCGGTCGCAACATGAGCAGCGGCACCGGCGTGCTCGCCACCATCGGTTCCACCGCGCCGTTCGTCGGTCTGTTCGGTACCGTATGGGGCATCATGAACAGCTTCATTGGCATCGCCAAGACCCAGACCACCAACCTCGCCGTCGTGGCTCCCGGCATCGCCGAAGCCCTGCTGGCGACCGCACTGGGCCTGGTTGCAGCGATTCCTGCGGTAGTGATCTACAACGTTTTCGCCCGCTCCATCGCCGGTTACAAGGCCCAGGTGTCCGACGCGTCGGCACAGGTCCTGCTGCTGGTCAGCCGCGACCTCGACCACCAGCCCGAGCGCAGCTCGCAACCGCACATGGTGAAAGTGGGGTAATCGGCCATGGGCCTGCATTTGAAAGAAGGGGCAGACGACGATCTGTCCGAAAACCACGAAATCAACGTCACGCCGTTCATCGACGTGATGCTGGTGTTGCTGATCATCTTCATGGTGGCAGCCCCGCTGGCCACCGTGGACATCAAGGTCGACCTGCCCGCGTCCACCGCCAAGCCGGCGCCACGGCCGGAGAAACCGGTGTTCCTCAGCGTCAAGGCTGACCAGCGCCTGTTCCTCGGCGAAGACGAAGTAAAGGCCGAAGCACTCGGCGCCACGCTCGACGCCAGGACCCAGGGCAAGAAAGACACGACGATCTTCTTCCAGGCCGATAAAGGTGTGGATTACGGCGACCTGATGAGCGTGATGGACAACTTGCGCGCCGCCGGTTACCTGAAGGTCGGCCTGGTCGGACTCGAGACGGCAGCCAAGAAATGATCACTACGCGCCATAAGCTGACGCGTTACAGCGGTAGCCTGGCTATCGTGCTGGGCGTTCACGCGCTGGCCATCGCGCTGGCCGTGAACTGGACGGCCCACCCGCCCATCGAATTGCCTCCCCAGGCAATGATGGTCGAGTTGGCGCCGGTTCCCGCCCCGCCACCGCCTGCACCGCCGAAGGTCGTCACGCCACCGCAGCCGCCCGCTCCGGTCGAAGAACTGCCGATACCCAAGCTTGCTGAAGCGCCGAAGGCCGAGATTGCCGTGCCCAAGCCGGTAAAACCCAAGCCGAAGCCTCAGCCGCCCAAACCGGTAGAGAAAAAGCCCGAGCCGCCGAAGGAAAAACCGTCGGAAGCCAAACCGAGCGAGGCGCAACCGACCCAGGCCCCGTCGGAGAAATCCGCCCAGCCCGCACCTGGCCCTTCCGCCGCTCAAGTCGCGGCCAAGGCCAGTTGGCAAGGCGCATTGCTGGCGCACCTGCAAAAGTACAAGAAGTACCCGGCCAGCGCACAGGCACGGGGCAAGGAAGGCATGAACCGCCTGCGTTTCGTGGTGGATGCCGAAGGCAACGTCCTGTCCTTCGAACTGGTTGGCGCTTCGGGCACAGCCGATCTGGACCGGGCGACCCTGGACATGATCCGCCGTGCCCAGCCGCTGCCTAAGCCACCGGCCGACATGCTGACCAACGGCTCAATCGAAATTGTTGCGCCCTTTGTTTACTCGATCGACAAACGCCGGCGCTAATCACACCGGCAACCCAGGAAACTGGAAATGCAAAAGGCACCGAAAGGTGCCTTTTGTCTATCTGGAAACGCCAAACCGATATTGCCCTGTGTCACTCGCCACCTGCCTTCTGATAACGTGCGTCTATCGATTGCAAGCGGTATGCTTGGCCCGCAACTTCATGGACGCTTGCTATGACCCTCACAGAATTACGCTACATCGTTACCCTCGCCCAAGAACAACACTTCGGCCATGCCGCCGAGCGTTGTCACGTCAGCCAACCTACCCTGTCGGTGGGCGTGAAAAAGCTTGAAGACGAACTCGGTGTGCTGATTTTTGAGCGCAGCAAAAGCGCCGTGCGCTTGACCCCGGTCGGCGAAGGCATCGTCGCCCAGGCGCAAAAAGTGCTCGAACAGGCCCAAGGCATCCGCGAACTGGCCCAGGCTGGCAAGAACCAGCTAACCGCGCCGCTCAAGGTCGGCGCGATCTATACCGTCGGCCCGTACCTGTTCCCGCACCTGATTCCGCAACTGCACCGGGTTGCCCCGCAGATGCCGTTGTACATCGAGGAAAACTTCACCCACGTGTTGCGCGACAAACTGCGCAACGGCGAACTCGACGCGATCATCATTGCCCTGCCGTTCAACGAAGCCGACGTGTTGACCTTGCAGCTCTATGACGAGCCGTTCTATGTCCTGATGCCGGCGCAGCACCCATGGACGCAGAAAGAATCCATCGACGCCAACCTGCTCAACGACAAGAGCCTGCTGCTGCTCGGCGAAGGCCATTGCTTCCGCGACCAGGTACTCGAAGCCTGCCCGACCCTGGCCAAGGGCAACGACGGCGCCAAGCACACCACGGTGGAGTCCAGTTCGCTGGAAACCATCCGCCACATGGTGGCTTCCGGTCTCGGCATTTCGATCCTGCCGCTGTCGGCGGTCGACAGCCATCACTACGCCCCCGGCGTGATCGAGGTTCGCCCGCTGTCGGCGCCGGTGCCATTCCGCACCGTAGCCATCGCCTGGCGTGCGAGCTTCCCGCGGCCGAAGGCCATTGAGATCCTCGCTGACTCCATTCGCCTGTGCTCGGTGGCCAAACCCGCCGCACCGGTAACGGCCGGTTAAGCGACGCCATGACCGAGTTGTCGCAAGTGTCGGTGACGGCACTCAAGGGTGTCGGCGAAGCCATGGCCGAAAAACTGGCCAAGGTCGGCCTGGAAAACCTCCAGGACGTTCTGTTTCATCTGCCGCTGCGCTACCAGGATCGCACTCGCGTCGTGCCGATCGGCGCGCTGCGCCCAGGGCAGGATGCCGTGATCGAAGGCACCGTCAGCGGTGCCGATGTGGTCATGGGTCGACGCCGCAGCCTGGTGGTGCGCCTGCAGGACGGTACCGGCGGGCTCAGCCTGCGCTTCTATCACTTCAGCAACGCACAGAAAGAAGGCCTCAAGCGCGGCACGCGGATTCGCTGCTACGGCGAAGCGCGGCCCGGCGCATCGGGGCTCGAAATCTACCACCCGGAGTATCGCGCCCTCACCGGCGACGAGCCGCCGCCCGTGGATGAAACCCTGACCCCGGTGTACCCGCTCACCGAAGGCCTGACCCAACAGCGCCTGCGCCAGCTGTGCCTGCAAACCCTGACCCTGCTCGGTCCGAGCAGCCTGCCCGACTGGCTGCCAACGGAACTGGCCCGCGATTACCAATTGGCGCCGCTGGCCGATGCGATCCGCTACCTGCATAACCCGCCTGCCGATGCCGATGTCGACGAACTCGCCCTGGGTCATCACTGGGCCCAGCACCGCCTGGCCTTCGAAGAGCTGCTGACCCATCAACTGTCCCAGCAACGCCTGCGCGAGAGCATGCGTGCCCTGCGCGCGCCAGCGATGCCGAAAGCCACGAAGCTGCCCACCCAATATCTGGCCAACCTGGGCTTCACCCCGACCGGCGCACAGCAGCGGGTCGGCAACGAAATCGCCTACGACCTCAGTCAGCACGAACCCATGTTGCGACTGATCCAAGGCGACGTCGGCGCGGGCAAAACCGTGGTCGCCGCGTTGGCTGCACTACAGGCACTGGAAGCCGGTTATCAAGTCGCCCTGATGGCGCCCACCGAAATCCTCGCCGAGCAGCACTTCATCACGTTCAAGCGCTGGCTCGAACCGCTGGGCATCGAAGTCGCCTGGCTGGCCGGCAAGCTAAAGGGCAAGAACCGTGTCGCCGCGCTTGAGCAGATTGCGGGCGGCGCACCGATGGTGGTCGGCACCCACGCGCTGTTCCAGGACGAAGTGCAGTTCAAGAATCTCGCGCTGGCGATCATCGATGAACAGCACCGCTTTGGCGTACAGCAGCGCCTGGCGCTGCGGCAGAAAGGCGTCGGCGGACGAATGTGCCCGCATCAGCTGATCATGACCGCCACGCCGATCCCCCGAACCTTGGCCATGAGCGCCTACGCCGACCTCGACACCTCGATCCTCGACGAACTGCCCCCGGGCCGTACCCCGGTAAACACGGTGCTGGTCACCGACACACGGCGCGTCGAAGTGATCGAACGGGTGCGCGGTGCTTGTGCCGAAGGGCGTCAAGCCTATTGGGTGTGCACGCTGATCGAAGAATCGGAAGAGCTGACCTGCCAGGCCGCCGAAACTACGCACGAAGACCTCACCGCCGCCCTCGGCGAATTAAAAGTCGGCTTGATCCATGGACGCATGAAGCCCGCCGAAAAAGCAGCGGTGATGGCCGAGTTCAAGGCTGGCAACCTGCAGCTGCTGGTTGCCACCACCGTGATCGAAGTCGGCGTGGACGTGCCCAACGCCAGCCTGATGATCATCGAAAACCCCGAACGGCTGGGCCTGGCGCAACTGCACCAGCTGCGCGGCCGCGTCGGGCGGGGCAGCGCGGTCAGCCACTGCGTGCTGCTTTATCATCCGCCGCTGTCACAGATCGGACGCCAGCGGCTGGGTATCATGCGTGAAACCAACGACGGCTTCGTGATCGCCGAAAAAGACCTCGAACTGCGCGGTCCTGGCGAAATGCTCGGCACACGGCAAACCGGCCTGCTGCAATTCAAGGTCGCCGATCTGATGCGTGACGCCGACCTGCTGCCTGCCGTACGCGACGCCGCCCAAGCCCTGCTGGAACGCTGGCCAGACCATGTCAGCCCGTTACTTGACCGCTGGCTGCGCCATGGGCAGCAATACGGCCAAGTGTGAGCAGCGTCTCAGTTTCCAGGCCATGGTTTTGAGCAAGCTGGTTATACTCCTGAAATTGTTTTGGAACGGATACAGACCATGACCGAAGTTGCCCTCGCACCCGCTGCCCCGCACGCTCCGTCGGTCATTCGGCTACTGCTGGACAAAATGGGCATTGTCTTCGAAGAAGTGCTCGACCATCACGGCCTGAACGCCGCGCGCAAAGTCCAGGCCGTGCTGCTCGATGACAGTGTCGGTACGCTGATGGTGCTGTATCCGCAAAGCCAGTTACTGGACCTCAATCGCCTGACCGAACTCACAGGCCGCCGCCTCACGGCCGTGTCGACCGAGCGCCTGCAGAAAATGCTCGGCAAACACAGCCTGAGCCTGCTGCCGGGCCTGCCATCGCTGACCAGCTCGCCCTGCCTGTATGAAGAAAGCCTGTTGCGCGAGCCCATGATACTGGTCAACTCAGGTGAGCCGGGCGTGCTGCTGGAAATCAGCAGTGAAGCCTTCAAGTCCATGCTGACCAAGGCCAGTGCCGCCAACTTCGGCGAGAACCTGAGCAGCATCCGCCCGAACCTCGATCGCCCTGACGATGACCGCGAGGAAATCTCCCAGGCCGTCCAGGCGTTCACCGCCCGACGTATCCAGCAACGACTGGAAGCGACCATCGAGATTCCACCGCTGGCCGAAACGGCACAGAAGATCATCAAACTGCGCGTCGACCCCAACGCCACCATCGACGACATCACCGGCGTGGTCGAAACCGACCCGGCGCTGGCCGCCCAGGTGGTGAGTTGGGCCGCATCGCCGTACTACGCCTCCCCCGGCAAGATTCGTTCGGTGGAAGACGCGATCGTCCGGGTACTGGGTTTCGACCTGGTGATCAACCTGGCGCTGGGCCTGGCCCTGGGCAAAACCTTGAGCCTGCCCAAGGACCGCCCGCAACACAGCACCCCGTACTGGCAGCAATCGATCTACACGGCCGCAGTCATCGAAGGCCTGACCCGCGCGATGCCCCGCACCCAGCGCCCGGAAGCGGGCCTGACCTACCTGGCGGGCCTGCTGCACAACTTCGGCTACCTGCTGCTGGCCCACGTGTTCCCGCCGCATTTCTCGCTGATCTGCCGGCACATGGAGGTCAACCCGCACCTGTGCCACAGCTACATCGAGCAACACCTGCTGGGCATCAGCCGTGAACAGATCGGCTCATGGCTGATGCGCTACTGGGACATGCCGGAAGAACTCACCACCGCGCTGCGCTTCCAGCACGACCCAGGCTACGACGGCACCTACGCCGAATACCCGAACCTGGTTTGCCTGGCTGTGCGCCTGCTGCGCAGCCGTGGCATTGGCTCCGGACCGGATGAAGACATTCCGGATGCCCTGCTGGAACGACTCGGCCTGAGCCGTGCCAAGGCCGAAGACGTCGTTAGTAAAGTGCTTGAGGCTGAAGTGTTGCTGCGTGAACTGGCTTCGCAATTTAGCCAAGGCTGAAAAGCATCGCGAGCAAGCCCGCTCTCACAGGGGTCATCTCCACCCTGGCAGGAGCAAGGCTTGCCCGCGATGAATTCAACCCGGACTATCTCTTCGCCTAAGCAAGATAGCGCAGCACCCAGCCGCCGGTAACATCAGGCCATGGCCCGACAATGTTGTACAGCGCACCGCAAACTACGATCCTGCCGTCCTCCATCACCGTCATGTCCAGAGTCGACTCATAGCCTTCATCGTCATTGAAAATGGCGAAACCTTTTCCCTCATTGAACGTCGGGTCCAGAGAACCATCAGCAACAAGTCGCGCTGTTATTGCTGTGAGAATTTCTGTCGGATAGCCATTGCCAGTGCCTCCGGCAACCACGATTGATCCGCTTGTCGCCCATGCACAGCGATACCATGCCGATCCATCAGGCGTCAGCGCGCTGTACAACGGTTTCCCGCGGTTGAACACAAGATTGTAAGAGCCACTGGTATTGAGAACCACAATCAAACCCTGGTGTGACTCTCCAATCCCGGGTTGCACATAACCGGCCACCAAAATGGCGCCATCACTTTTTCGCACCGTAACGGAGTTAAATCCAATCTGGGTTGTATTAGAAATGGTAACGGTGCGACCTGAGTTAAACCCGGGATCCAGCCTACCTTGAGTGTCTAAACGCGTTACAAAGGCTCCGCGATCATCTCGGCCGTTGTTAAATTGCCCACAAACCAACAAATGCCCGTCCGCTTGCACCGCGACGGCTGCGGCGGTATTCGATTCATGTGCAACATCTGCAAGTTCGACTATTGCAAACCCGGTACCGTTGAAAGTCAGATCCCGTGAACCATCTAGGTTACGGCGCAACACAATGCCTTTTCGTTTGCCAGCATTGTCCGAGCCATAGGTGAGCAGAACAAACTTGCCGTCTGCCTGCTCAACCAAAGACGGTAAGGTGGGGCGAGAAGCCTGGTTGGCAGAATAGGAATTTTTTTCGATAATTTGCTGCATTGGATCGTGGTTGGAGTTACCAAACTCATTGTTGGGGATATGGAGAATACCCGTACCATTTAATGAGGTATCCAGCTGACCATTCGGGAGCTGACGAACAATTAGCATGCCCGAGACAGTTGCCAACGTGGCGCTACCGAAAATCAACCATCCACCATTCGTGGCTGCACTGATCCCGAATATCTTGAGCTCTTCATATTGTTCAAGATCGACATGAACAAACCCTTGTTTCTTATCATCGAAGTCCTTGTCGAGTGAAGCGTCCTCATTCAACCGAGCCACCGCAAACCCAGCTCCCTGCCCCAATAACGGGATAACAACGATTAGCTTACCTGCAGCCAAGGTAAGTACGGCAGACGCTTGAAACCCGGATATCGCAGGGTGCGGCAATCTCAGGATGCCATTTCCATTAAAAATCGGATCGAGCGCACCCGCCGTAGATTCTACATTCGTTTGATTCATGATCTTGCTCCTTCACGGGCTATCGAGGTCCGCCATGGACCTCTGCACCAATGAAGCGCTAATCAATATTGTTAAGATACTGTCAACAATGACAGTTCATGTTTCCTTTTGAGACATTTCAATGTGCACTAAATGAATCCCTGCAGGCGACCTGAAAGACCTTAAGCCTTAGGCTTGACCTTCTTCGGCTTCAAATACTTGGTCAGCCCCTGGAACCAGATCACCAGCGCCGGGTTGCCCTTGATCTGGATCGACTTGTCCTGAATCCCCGTCATGAACGCCAACTGCTTGTTCTTCGCCTGCATGGTGGCAAAGCCATAGCCGGCATCCTTGAAGGCAATCGCAAACGCCGGCTCAGCGTGGACACCTGCCTTGCTGGTTATGCGCTGATCCTTCACTCGGAAGTGCCGCGCTACTTTCCCGTCCAGGGTCTGCAGCTGAAACACCAGTTCCTTGTCACCCAGCTGCTGCTGAAACGCCGGATTGGTCCGACTGGCCTTACCCATCAACAAACCCAGCATCCACAGCAGAAAACGAAATTTCATGCGCAAGCCTCAAAAGAAAAATGAACGGCCGGCGCAGTGTAGCGATTAAATTCCAGAACGCCACCTTCGAGTTACGTTAGGAGGAGATGCCAGGTTTTTTGACGCCGATGACTACCAAGTCACTGACGTAAGCCGCCTCTTGCCGAGTCAGGCAGGGTGCGTCGGGGCGACGTTATCCAGCACCCGATTCACCGCCAGCTCTCCGAGCATGATCACCTGCTGAAGCGCCAGCATCGTACTGCGGTGCGCCCCTTCGAGCATCGCGGCGATTTCACTCGCCATCACATTGGCCGACGCCAACGACTCACAGGCGTGGGCCAATAGCGTCTCGTTGTCGATGTCTGGCGCCACGACAAAGATCGTGCTGGGTGGATGAGCCCCGCTCATGACCAGGGCATTGGGCTTGAGGTAATGGTCCAGGGCGCGAGTGGCAGCATGGTGCAACTTTCTTGAAGTCGCGGACATGTAGGGGGTAGTGCTTTCGGCCGCTGATCCGCCGGGCAATTCGTTGACCTTGGGCATGGTGCATCTCCGAGGAATATTGGGAGTGACCACGCTAACCGTCGCGCTTCCGAAGGCCAACCTTAAAAAAGCGTCGGATGCTTCCTCGATTTTGTAAGGGATTTCATCATTTTCGAGTTGTGTTTAATGATTCAAAACTTGCCGTTTGGAGGCATCGGAGCTTTCGAAGGTTCGGACCGAGTCCAGACGATCTTTCGCTCCTCCGCCCCACAACGCTGTCGGACATTTCCCACAAAACACCGGGTTATGGATGACCCCCTTGGAGTTAAAGTCCATACCAAAAAAATGGGCACCCAACCCGGTTGGCGTGCCCATTTTTTATTGCGCAACCCCGCGACGGGGAATGCGAATTACGGATTAACACTGTCCTTCAACGATTTACCCGGCTTGAACGCAACAGTGTTGCTGGCCTTGATTTTGACGGGCTCACCGGTTTGCGGGTTTTTGCCGGTGCGGGCACCGCGGTGGCGTTGCAGGAAGGTGCCGAAACCTACCAGCGTCACGCTGTCTTTGCGGTGCAGGGCGCCGGTGATTTCTTCGAGAACGGCGTTGAGGACGCGGTTGGCCTGCTCTTTGGTGAGATCTGCTTTTTCAGCAATAGCTGCGGCGAGTTCTGGTTTGCGCATATTAGTGAAGCCCCTTTGACGGTTTTTTGTTGTTATGTCCGTGCCGCTCTCTGTGGAGCAGCGCCCAAAGCGCCGCAGGTGCTCTACTCTGCGGCCGACGGGAGTGAGGATGGCACGCAGCGAGGAGCCGCGCCAGTGTCGGCGCGGCCAATGTTTGGGCAAAAGGGGGGTGATTCCGACAGAACGACCGGTATTTACGCCAGCAGTGCCGGAAGCTCTTTGTTGAGGGCCAGTTTTTCCATCACGGCCGCGCCTGTCAGGGCATAACCGAGCAATTTGCCGCTGTTATCGCGGCATAAAACCTTGATGTCGGCACCCTGCCCTTCGACGGTCCAGACGCCCTCCGCACCCCGTGGCGGCGGGGATACCACCAATGGACACACCGGGGTTTTGACGGTGATTGGCATCGGGCCATAGTTGACCACCGTCGGGTTGCCGGCGAGGGTCTGCGCCAGCGCCCTCGCACAGCTCATCAGGGGCATCACGTACAACAGATTCAGCCCATCGACCTCGGCACAGTCGCCCAGGGCGTAGATGTTGGCGTGGGACGTTTGCAGGTGACGGTCGACGACTACGCCGCGATTGACTTGCAGGCCGGCAGCAGCAGCCAGGTCGATGCGCGGACGCAGGCCAATGGCCGACACCACCACGTCGCACGGGATCACCTGGCCATCGGAAAGATGGGCTTCCAGGCCGTCAGCAACCCGCTGCAGGCGATTGAGCACCGGGCCGAGGTGGAAGCGCGCACCCAGGCTTTCAAGGCCGGCCTGGACCGCTGCGGCCGCCGCCGGGTGCAACAGGGTCGGCATGACCTGCTCGCACGGTGCAACCAGTTGCACCTCGTAGCCGCCCAGGGTCAAGTCGTTGGCGAATTCGCAGCCGATCAGGCCGGCGCCCAATAACAGGACCCGACGCTTGCCGGCCGCTGCCGCGCGAAAGCGTGCGTAGTCTTCCAGGTCGTTGATCGGGAACACGCAATCCGCCGCGTCGCCTTCGATGGGTACGCGTACGGTTTCGGCACCCCAAGCCAGAATCAAGTCACGGTAAATGACCGATTCTTCGCCGATCCACAGGCGCTTGTGGCCCGGGTCGATGCCGCTGATGCGGGTATGGGTACGCACTTCGGCCTTCAACTGCTCGGCCATCGCGCCCGGTTCGGCCATGCTCAGGCCGTCGGCATCCTTGTTCTTGCCGAAACCGGTGGAGAGCATCGGCTTGGAGTAGGAGCGCCCGTCATCGGCGGTAATCAGCAGGAGCGGGGTTTCGCTGTCGAGTTTGCGAAACTCGCGAGCCACGTTGTAGCCCGCCAGCCCGGTACCAACGATTACGACAGGTGCGTTCATTCCTTACTCCTTAGTTATTCAGGCGGCGATTTCGATCATTTCGAAATCCATTTTGCCCACACCGCAGTCCGGGCACAGCCAGTCTGCCGGGACGTCTTCCCAACGGGTGCCCGGTGCGATGCCGTCATCGGGCCAACCGTCGGCTTCGTTGTAGATCAGGCCGCAGACGATACATTGCCACTTTTTCATTCAGGTATTTCCTCGGGATTCAGGCTATTGCCGGCGCGGATGGTCGATGGTTACTGCGTTGCCATCCAGCTCAAAGCGTTTTTTTACTGATCGGGCCCAACAGATGCAAGCCTGTTCGGCGCAATGGGCTGCCGGGTCAATCAAAATTCGTGGCGCACATGGTAAGCTCGCGACCTCCTTTGCTGCCAATAATGACTCATTGTGCAACACACAGAATCCCCCTGCCCGCCGCCAATCTGGCTCGTTCAAAGCCAACTGACGCCTCTACCCGACACGTCTATCCTCGACTGGTTGTTCGATCATGGCTCGCTGACCAGACGCCTTATTCACCTGACGAATGATGCGTTCAGCGTCACGCCGTTGTTCGAAGGCTGGCAGACCCTGCGCACGGATGAATGCGCCGCGCTCGACCTGGCCGAAGGCAGTGAAGGCTGGGTGCGCGAGGTGTATTTGCGTGGTCACGGGCAAGCCCTGGTGTTTGCCCGCAGCGTCGCGGCACGCAGTGCATTGCAGGGCGACGGCTTGCACATGGATGAATTGGGCAGCCGTTCCCTGGGCGAGTTGCTGTTTTGCGATCACGCCTTCCAGCGCCGGGCCATCGAGGTTTGCCACTACCCGCAGGCGTGGCTGCCAAGTGAAGTGCGAGCGCCTGGGCTGTGGGCGCGCCGCTCGCGCTTCGACCGTGGCGCCTTGAGTGTGCTGGTGGCCGAGATTTTCCTGCCGACCCTGTGGAGTGCCGCCCGCGCCCATCCGGAGAATTGCTGATGTACCAGAGCCTGCTCAAGTCCTTGAACCGCTTGAATCCCCGGGCCAGGGATTTCATTCAGCTGACGCGCATGGACAAGCCGATCGGCATCTACCTGCTGCTGTGGCCGACGCTGTGGGCGCTGTGGATTGCTGGCAAGGGTTCGCCATCGCTGGCCAATATCGTGATTTTCGTCCTTGGCGTGGTGCTGACCCGCGCGGGCGGCTGCGTGATCAATGATTGGGCGGACCGAAAGGTCGACGGCCATGTGAAACGCACCGAACAGCGCCCGTTGCCGAGCGGCCGGATCAGCTCCAAAGAAGCGCTGGTGTTCTTTGCGCTGCTGATGGGCCTGAGTTTCCTGCTAGTGCTGTGCACCAATGCGGCAACGATCTGGCTGTCGTTCGGTGGTTTGGCCCTGGCCTTCACTTACCCATTCATGAAGCGCTACACCTATTACCCGCAAGTGGTGCTGGGCGCGGCGTTTTCCTGGGGCATGCCGATGGCCTTCACCGCTGAGACCGGCGAACTGCCGGCGGCGGCATGGCTGCTGTGGATCGCCAACCTGATGTGGACGGTGGGCTACGACACTTACTACGCGATGACCGACCGCGACGACGACTTGAAGATCGGTGTGAAATCCACGGCGATCCTGTTTGGCGAGGCGGACCGGGTGATCATCCTGACCCTGCAAGGGTTGGCGTTGGGTTGTCTGCTGCTGGCCGGGTCGAAATTCGAGCTCGGCGGCTGGTTCCATCTGGGGCTCGCGGTGGCGGCGGGCTGTTTTGCCTGGGAGTTCTGGTACACCCGCAGCAAGGACCGGATGCGCTGTTTCAAGGCGTTCCTGCACAACCACTGGGCCGGGATGGCGATTTTTGTCGGGATTGTGCTGGATTACGGGTTGCGCTAAAACGATGACTGCCCCGCAAAGCGGGGCAATCAAACCGGGCCGAATCCGTTACTTCTGCGATTCGTGAACGACGTGCCAGACGTCTTTCATTTTATCGCCCGTCATGTCTCCAGGCTTTTCATCTTTTACAAACGTATAAAGCGGCTTACCGTCGTAAGCGTATTGACTGGTGCCGTCATCACGCTTGATCACGCTCCACTTGCCTGTAGCCGTGGCACCCGCTGGCGCCATCATTGGTGGCCAGTTCTTGGCGCAATCACCATTACACATCGACTTGCCGCCTGAGTCCTTGTCGAATGTGTACAGGGTCATCCCCTTATGATCGACCATCATGCCGTCCTTCATCATCGCGGGGTCGGCGGCGAAAGCCATGGTCGGCAGCGTTAGCGCAGCAGTTACCAGCAAAGCCTTCCAGGATTGAGCAATGTGTTTCATGGAAACCTTCCGTTTGTGGTTGTCAGGATTCGGACTTAGAGCTTAGTCCAGGTTCATGACAATCGCCGGGCGACTAAAATACTGTCACACGACTGCAATAATTCCGTTATCTAATGCGGCGCAAGACAGTTAAATGACAAGAGGATTAAGGCATGGTTGGCAGGAGCATTCTGATCGTCGACGACGAAGCGCCCATTCGCGAAATGATCGCCGTTGCGTTGGAAATGGCCGGCTATGACTGCCTGGAGGCGGAGAACTCCCAGCAGGCCCACGCCATCATCGTCGACCGCAAGCCGGACCTGATCCTGCTCGACTGGATGCTGCCCGGCACGTCCGGCATCGAGCTGGCCCGCCGCCTCAAGCGCGACGAGCTGACCGGGGATATCCCGATCATCATGCTCACCGCCAAGGGCGAAGAGGACAACAAGATCCAGGGCCTGGAAGTCGGCGCCGATGACTACATCACCAAGCCCTTTTCCCCACGCGAGCTGGTTGCACGCCTTAAGGCCGTGCTACGCCGTGCCGGCCCTTCCGATGGCGAAGCGCCGATTGAAGTCGGCGGCCTGCTGCTGGACCCGATTGGCCACCGCGTGACCATCGACGGCAAACCGGCGGAAATGGGACCCACTGAATACCGTCTGCTGCAGTTCTTCATGACCCACCAGGAACGCGCCTACACGCGTGGCCAGTTGCTGGATCAGGTCTGGGGCGGCAATGTGTATGTCGAGGAACGCACCGTGGACGTGCACATCCGGCGCCTGCGCAAAGCCCTCGGCGATGCCTACGAAAACCTGGTACAAACCGTGCGCGGCACCGGTTACCGCTTTTCCACAAAAGCCTGACCCGGATTTCCCCCGTTTTAGAAGTAGACAAGGACGCGCTTTCAAGTGAACCAAAACTGGCATGGCACCCTGATTCGCCACATGCTGCTGCTGGTCACCGCCTGCCTGGTGATCGGCCTGGTTACCGGCTACTACGGCTGGAGCCTCGCCGCGGGACTCGGCGTTTACCTGGTCTGGACCCTCAAGCAACTGCTGCGCCTGCACGAATGGCTGCGCCTGCACAAACCCGATGAGGCGCCACCCGATGGCTATGGCCTGTGGGGCGAAGTGTTCGACAACATCTACCATCTGCAACGTCGCGACCAACGCGTTCGCGGGCGCCTGCAAGCGGTCATCGACCGGGTCCAGGAATCCACCGCGGCCTTGAAAGACGCGGTGGTCATGCTCGACAGCGACGGCAACCTGGAATGGTGGAACCGCGCTGCCGAGACCCTGCTGGGCCTCAAGACGCCGCAGGACAGCGGCCAGCCGGTGACCAACCTGGTACGCCACCCGCGCTTCAAGGAATATTTCGAACAGGACAGCTACGCCGAACCGCTGGAAATCCCCTCACCGACCAACGACCGGATGCGCATCCAGCTGTACATCACCCGCTACGGCAACAATGAGCACCTGATGCTGGTGCGCGACGTGACGCGTATCCATCAGCTGGAGCAGATGCGCAAAGACTTCATCGCCAACGTCTCCCACGAGCTGCGCACGCCGTTGACGGTGATCTGCGGCTATCTGGAAACGCTGCTCGATAACGTCGAGGAAGTGAACCCGCGCTGGACCCGTGCCCTGCAGCAAATGCAGCAGCAAGGCGGGCGCATGCAGACCTTGCTCAACGACCTGCTGTTGCTGGCCAAGCTGGAAGCCACCGATTACCCGTCGGACAACCAACCGGTGGCCATCGACGGCTTGCTGCAATCGATCAAGGGTGACGCGCAACAGCTGTCCGGCCAGAAAAACCAGAAAATCACCTTGGAAGCTGATCCGACGATCCTGCTCAAGGGCAGTGAAGCGGAGCTGCGCAGCGCGTTTTCCAACCTGGTGTTCAACGCAGTGAAATACACCCAGGCCGAAGGCAACATCCGCATTCGCTGGTGGGGTGACGAACAAGGCGCGCACCTGAGCGTGCAGGATTCCGGGATCGGCATCGACAGCAAACACCTGCCGCGCCTGACCGAACGCTTCTACCGCGTCGACTCCAGCCGCAACTCCAATACCGGCGGCACCGGGCTGGGCCTGGCGATCGTCAAACACGTGCTGTTGCGTCACCGCGCGCGGATGGAAATCAGCAGCGTGCCAGGGCACGGCAGCACCTTTACCTGCCATTTCGCCCCGGCCCAGGTCAGCAAATCCCGGGTGATCAGCACCGCCGACTGATACCGGCCAGCACACGCCACTAGGCAATCGCCCGGTCAGCCGCTACATTGGCTGACTTGTGCCTGCCTTTCAGGCGCACTTTTTTCTTTCCTTTCGATTACACGGAACCCGCAAAACTCCATCATGGACCCTTCCCCTGGCTTGACCCTCGCAACAATATTCGCCGACTTCGGCATGATCCTTTTTGCTCTGATCCTGGTATTGCTCAACGGCTTTTTCGTTGCGGCGGAATTCGCCATGGTCAAATTGCGCTCGACCCGGGTCGAAGCCATCGCTGAGCAGCACGGCTGGCGCGGGCACATCCTGCGCACCGTGCACAGTCAGCTCGATGCCTACCTGTCGGCGTGCCAATTGGGTATCACCCTCGCCTCGCTGGGCCTGGGCTGGGTCGGTGAACCGGCATTCGCGCACCTTCTGGCCCCCGTGCTGAGTGCCGTGGGCGTCGATTCGGCCGAAGTGGTCAAGGCCGTGTCGTTCTTCACCGCGTTCTTCATCATTTCGTACCTGCACATCGTGGTCGGCGAGCTCGCCCCGAAATCCTGGGCCATCCGCAAACCCGAACTGCTGTCGCTGTGGACCGCCGTGCCGCTGTACCTGTTCTACTGGGCCATGTACCCGGCCATTTACCTGCTCAACGCCAGCGCCAACCAGATCCTGCGCATCGCAGGGCAAGGCGAACCCGGCCCGCATCACGAGCATCATTACAGCCGCGAAGAGCTGAAACTGATCCTGCACTCCAGCCGTGGCCAGGACCCGAGCGACCAGGGCATGCGCGTACTGGCTTCGGCCGTGGAAATGGGCGAGCTGGAAGTGGTCGACTGGGCCAACTCCCGCGAAGACCTGGTGACCCTGGAGTTCAACGCGCCACTCAAGGAAATCCTGGCGATGTTCCGTCGCCACAAGTTCAGCCGCTACCCGGTGTACGACAGCGAGCGCAAGGAGTTCGTCGGCCTGCTGCACATCAAGGACCTGCTGCTTGAGCTGGCGGCCCTGGACCACATTCCCGAGTCGTTCAACCTGGCCGAACTGACCCGCCCGCTGGAGCGCGTGTCGCGGCACATGCCGTTGTCGCAGTTGCTGGAGCAGTTCCGCAAGGGCGGCTCGCACTTCGCCGTGGTCGAAGAGGCCGACGGCAACATCATCGGCTACCTGACCATGGAAGACGTGCTGGAAGTGCTGGTGGGCGATATCCAGGACGAACATCGCAAGGCCGAGCGCGGCATCCTCGCCTATCAGCCAGGCAAGCTGCTGGTACGGGGCGATACACCACTGTTCAAGGTCGAGCGCCTGCTGGGCATCGACCTGGACCACGTTGAAGCCGAAACCCTCGCAGGCTTGGTCTACGAAAGCCTCAAGCGCGTTCCTGAAGAGGAAGAAGTGCTGGAAGTCGAAGGCCTGCGCATCATCATCAAGAAGATGAAAGGGCCGAAGATTGTGTTGGCCAAGGTGTTGATGCTCGATTAATCAGAAGCCAGAGGGCTGTTGTGGCGAGGGGATTTATCCCCGTTAGACGGCGAAGCCGTCTCAAATCCTGCAAATATGGTGGACCTGATACTCCACAGAAAGCGGGGCCGCTCCGCAGCCCAACGGGGATAAATCCCCTCGCCACAATCTGTTCCTTACCTTCATTGTTTGCCCAACGCAAAGTTGGGCAACGCATTGACCGGCTGATTGAACTGGTACGGAATCGAGACCAGCCCCATCCCTGTATTGCGCTGCACCACGAAGTGCAGGTGTGGCCCGCTGCTGTTGCCGGTATTGCCCGACAGCGCCAACGGGCTACCCACTGCCACCCGCTGCCCCTCCCGAACGCTGACCGAGCCCTGTTTCAGGTGCAGGTACACGCCCATGGTCCCGTCATCGTGCAGCACCCGCACAAAATTGCCCGACGCGTCGGTACCACGCCCGCTCTGACTGTTCTCGGTTTTAATCACAACCCCGCCTCGCGCAGCAATGATCGGCGTGCCTTCGGGCATGGCGATGTCTATGGCATAGCGATTCTTCGGGCCGAAGTGGCTATATTGGCCATTGGCGCCCTGGCTGACCCGGAACGGCCCGCCACGCCAGGGCAACGGGTAGCGATAGGCCATGGAGGCGCCTGCGGGGTCGCCCAGGGAGTACTCAAACTTTGGGATGTAGGCAATCGGGCTCCCAGCCTTAGTCGCCGTGAGCTGCGCCAGGCGAATGCTGCTGCGCAACGGCATCACCCGGCGAATCGGTCGACTCGGCGCGCCGCTGACGTTCTTCAAACCGGCGAAACTCAACTCGATCTCTACCGGTGCGTACAGGTCATTGCGCACGTACACGCTGTCCACCCCGTCCTTCTTCGTGATGACGAGGTACACCTGCCGCTCAAGGCGCTCGTCCATGCGATCCTGGAAAGTGAACACCTTGGAGCCTGTCGTGGGGCGGTCACTGTAGGAGACCACGCCATTGACGTCGGTGGACTTGTAGATGGTCATGGCCACGGCCGCGGTCGAGGCTATGAACAGACCACAGAAAAACAGCAGGCGCGCGAGCATGGGCGGGATTCTGTCGAGTCAGGTTTGGGATTGAGCCTAGCAGCTGCAATGGACCCGGGTAGTCGGCAGATGTTCAGACAGATGTGCGGTGATTTCCAGGGCCTCTTCGCGGGCAAGCCTCGCTCCTACAGATAATATGCAATCCCTTGTAGGAGCGAGGCTTGCCCGCGAAGGCGGCCTGGCAGGCAAACCCGATTTTACGCGCCAGGAATGAAATGTTTCTGCGCAGTACCACGGGCAATCAGACGGGAGAGGTAGTCCAGTTTCTGCGCGTCCTGATCGACGAAACGGAAGGTCAGCTGCAGCCAGTCGCTGTCGGGCTTGGGCTCGTGGGCCACCACGGCGTGCAGGTAGCCATTGAGACGGGCCACTTCGGCACGCTCGCCCTGCTCCAGATCCAGTACGGCACTGTCGAGCACCTGCGGCAGGCTGTCGGTGCGCTTGACCACCAGCAGCGCTTCCTTGAGGCTCAGCGCCTTGATCACACACTGCTGGATACCATTGGGTAACCGCAGCTGACCTTGGCCACGCCCACCGCCAGCAGCCGCCACCGGGGCCTTGACCGGCGGGCTGTTGAGTAAGCCCGGGGACGGTGCAGCCGCCACTGGAGCGCTCACGACAGGCTTGTTGCCGGTCAATGCGTTCAGGGTGTCGTTGCCGAATGCCGAAACTGTCTTGGTCGCCGCTACGCTCATCAGGCTGTCGAGTTTGCCGACCTTGTGCAGCGCTTGCTTGACCTTGGTGATCAGCTGCTCGTTGGTGAACGGTTTGCTGACGTAGCCGGAAACGCCGGCCTGGATCGCCTGGACGACGTTCTCCTTGTCGCCGCGGCTGGTCACCATCACGAACGGCATGCCTTTGAGGCTGTCTTGCTCGCGGCACCAGGTCAGCAGTTCCAGGCCAGACATTTCCGGCATTTCCCAGTCGCACAGCACCAGGTCGAAGGCCTCCCTTGCCAGCAGCGACTGGGCCTTGCGGCCGTTGACCGCGTCTTCGATGCGCATGCCCGGGAAATAGTCGCGCAGGCATTTCTTCACCAGGTCACGAATGAACGAGGCATCGTCCACGACCAACACACTGACCTTACTCATCCATAACCCCTTTAAAAAATCCCGGCAAGCCTACCGCCTTGCTGATGGCACATTGCCAGAAACCTTCAGTCACGCCGGGACTTTTCGATCGCGGGGTGCTGCTTTTCGAATTCGTGGACCGCAAACGAAAACGCCCGGCCAATAGGCCGGGCGCTTTGATTGGGCAATCTTACTTATCGTCAGATTTGCCCGGAACATTAGCGGTTTCACCGCTGGTTCCTTCAACTTCTTCCTTCATGCGCTTGAGACCCAGGTGACGTACGTCGGTGCCGCGCACCAGGTAAATCACCAGCTCCGAGATATTGCGCGCGTGGTCGCCGATGCGCTCCAGCGAACGCAGTACCCAGATGATGCTCAAGACCCGCGAGATAGAGCGTGGGTCTTCCATCATGTAGGTCGCCAGCTCACGCAAGGCGGTCTTGTATTCGCGGTCGATGATCTTGTCGTACTGCGCCACCGACAACGCCAGGTCGGCGTCGAAACGGGCAAAGGCATCCAGGGCATCACGGACCATGTTGCGCACCTGGTCGCCGATGTGGCGGACCTCGACGTAACCGCGCGGCGCTTCGCCTTCTTCGCACAGCTGGATGGCGCGACGGGCGATCTTGGTCGCTTCGTCACCGATGCGCTCCAGGTCGATCACCGATTTGGAAATGCTGATGATCAGGCGCAAGTCGGACGCCGCCGGCTGACGACGGGCCAGGATGCGCAGGCATTCTTCGTCGATATTGCGTTCCATCTGGTTGATCTGGTCGTCGATCTCACGCACCTGCTGGGCCAGGCCGGAATCGGCCTCGATCAGCGCAGTGACCGCGTCGTTGACCTGCTTTTCCACCAGCCCGCCCATGGCCAGGAGGTGGCTGCGCACTTCCTCGAGCTCGGCGTTGAACTGCTGGGAAATGTGGTGGGTAAGGCCTTCTTTACTAATCATGTTGGCGTCCTTGGAGCGTCCGGTAAGGTGCGGTGGGCCGCAGCGTCAGTTCAGTGAGCAACCACAGCTTTCCTAGCCGTAACGACCGGTGATGTAGTCTTCGGTCTGCTTCTTCGCCGGATTGGTAAACAGGGTGTCGGTGTCGCCGAACTCCACCAGTTTGCCCATGTACATGAACGCCGTGTAGTCGGAAACCCGCGCGGCCTGCTGCATGTTGTGGGTCACGATGACGATGGTGAACTTGGATTTCAGTTCGTAGATCAGCTCTTCGACTTTCAGCGTCGAGATCGGGTCGAGTGCCGAGCACGGTTCGTCGAGCAGCAGCACTTCCGGTTCCACGGCGATGGTACGGGCAATCACCAGACGTTGCTGTTGACCACCGGACAGGCCCAGTGCCGACTCGTGCAGGCGGTCCTTGACCTCATCCCACAGTGCCGCGCCTTTCAACGCCCACTCGACGGCTTCGTCGAGCACACGCTTCTTGTTGATACCCTGGATGCGCAGGCCGTAGACCACGTTCTCGTAGATGGTTTTCGGGAACGGGTTCGGCTTCTGGAACACCATGCCGACACGACGGCGCAGCTCAGCCACGTCTTCGCCCTTGCGGTAGATGTTGTTGCCGTACAGGTTGATCGCGCCTTCGACACGGCAGCCATCCACCAGGTCGTTCATGCGGTTGAAGGTACGCAGCAGCGTGGACTTGCCGCAGCCGGACGGGCCGATGAAGGCGGTCACGCGCTGTTTCGGGATGTTCATGCTGACGTCGTACAGCGCTTGTTTGTCGCCGTAGAACAGGCTCAGGCCAGGCACTTCGATGGCCACGGTTTCCTGCTCGAGGCTCAGGCTCTGTTTGTCGCGACCCAGGGCCGACATGTTGATGCCGTGGGTATGTGCTTCGTGCTGCATGGGAGGCTCCCTGTGCTAACAAATTCGGTTCGGTTGACCCCTGGCCTGGTGTTCAGGCCAGCGGCTTACTCAATCTCTGTCTGGCGCCGATCCCTTGTAGGAGCTGGCTTGCCAGCGAAGGCGTACTCACTGACGCCAAAAGCTTCGCTGGCAAGCCAGCTCCTACAGGGTCCGCGGTGATTAGCTATCCAGCGCCTTGTACTTCTCGCGCAGGTGGTTGCGGATATAGACGGCCGACAGGTTCAACGTCGCGATCACCAGCACCAGCAACAGCGCCGTGGCATATACCAACGGCCGCGCGGCCTCGACGTTCGGGCTTTGGAAGCCCACGTCATAGATGTGGAAGCCCAGGTGCATGATCTTCTGGTCCAGGTGCAGGTACGGGTAGTTACCGTCCACCGGCAGCGACGGCGCCAGCTTCACCACACCCACCAGCATCAGCGGCGCCACTTCACCGGCGGCGCGGGCCACGGCGAGGATCATGCCGGTCATCATCGCCGGGCTGGCCATCGGCAGTACGATTTTCCACAGGGTTTCGGCCTTGGTCGCGCCGAGGGCCAACGAGCCTTCACGCACGGTGCGAGGAATCCGCGCCAAGCCTTCTTCGGTGGCCACGATCACCACCGGCACCGCCAGCAGCGCCAGGGTCAACGATGCCCACAGCAGGCCCGGCGTGCCGAAGGTTGGCGCCGGCAAGGCTTCAGGGAAGAACAGACGGTCGAGCGAGCCACCCAGCACATAGACGAAGAAGCCCAGGCCGAACACGCCGTAGACGATGGCCGGAACGCCCGCCAGGTTGTTCACCGCGATGCGGATCACCCGGGTCAGGGTGTTCTGCTTGGCGTATTCACGCAGGTACACCGCAGCCAGGACGCCGAACGGGGTCACGATCATCGCCATGATCAACGTCATCATCACGGTGCCGAAGATCGCCGGGAAAATCCCGCCTTCGGTGTTCGCTTCACGCGGGTCGTCGCTCAGGAATTCCCAGACCTTGCTGAAGTAGAAACCGATCTTGGTGAAGGTGCCCATGGCGTTCGGCTGGTAGGCGTGAACCACTTTACCCAGGCCAATTTCGATTTCCTTGCCGTTGGCATCGCGGGCAGTGAGGCTGTCGCGGTTGAACTGCGCGTGCAGATCACCCAGGCGTGCTTCAACGTCCTGATAACGGGCATTGAGCTCGGCACGCTCGGATTCCATGTCCGCTTGCGCGGCGGCGTCGAGCTTGCCGTCCAGTTCCAGCTTGCGGCCGTGCAGGCGGATGCGTTCGAGACCGGCGTTGATCGCGCCGATGTCGACTTTTTCCAGGGTCTTGAGCTGGCCAGCCAGCTGATTCACGCGCTCGATCCGCGCCTGCAGCTCAGGCCATGCGGCCTCGCCTTCGGCAATGACCTTACCGTCCTGTTTGACGTTGACCAGGTAGCCGTAGAAGTTGCCCCACTCGCGGCGTTCCAGCGCCATCAGTTCGACTGGTGTCTTCTGGTTAGTTAGCCACTCGCCGACGATCCACGTGAAATCGGTGCCGTTCAGGTCACGGTTGCCGACCTTGATCAGCTCGCGGGTCATGAACTCCGGGCCTTCGTCAGGCACCGGCAGGCCGGCACTCTTCAGGCGCGCACGCGGCACTTCTTCCTTCTGCACCACTTCGCCAACGACCAGGTGATTGGCCTGGCCCGGCACGTCGTAGCTGGCGTGGATCAGATCCGCCGGCCAGAAGTGACCCAGGCCACGCACGGCAATCACCGCCAGCAGGCCAATGGTCATGATGACCGCGATGGACACCGCGCCACCGCTGATCCAGACGCCCGGGGCGCCGCTCTTGAACCATCCTTTCAGGGAGTTCTGTTTCACAGACTTCTACCTTTCTTAAAGCGACGAGTATTTCTTGCGCAGACGCTGACGAATCAGTTCCGCGAGGGTGTTCATGATGAAGGTGAACAGCAGCAGCACCAGCGCCGAGAGGAACAGCACGCGATAGTGGCTGCCGCCGACTTCCGACTCCGGCATTTCCACCGCGACGTTGGCGGCCAGGGTGCGCAGGCCTTCGAACAGGTTCATTTCCATGACCGGGGTGTTACCGGTGGCCATCAACACGATCATGGTTTCACCCACCGCACGACCCATGCCGATCATCAGCGCCGAGAAGATGCCCGGGCTGGCGGTCAGGATTACCACGCGGGTCATGGTCTGCCACGGCGTGGCACCGAGGGCCAGGGAACCCAGGGTCAGGCCACGCGGCACGCTGAACACGGCGTCTTCGGCAATGGAGTAGATGTTCGGGATCACCGCGAAGCCCATGGCCAGGCCGACCACCAGGGCATTGCGCTGGTCGTAGGTGATGCCCAGGTCGTGGGAGATCCACATGCGCATGTCGCCGCCGAAGAACCAGTTCTCCATGTACGGGCTCATGTACAGCGACAGCCAGCCAACGAACAGGATCACCGGAATCAGCAGGGCACTTTCCCAGCCGTCAGGGACTTTCAGGCGAATTGATTCCGGCAGGCGGCTGAAGGTGAAACCGGCGACCAGGATGCCGACCGGCAGCAACATCAGCAGGCTGAAGATGCCTGGCAGATGCCCTTCCACATAAGGTGCGAGGAACAGGCCGGCGAAGAAACCGAGGATCACCGTCGGCATCGCTTCCATCAGCTCGATCACCGGCTTGACCTTGCGGCGCATGCCCGGGGCCATGAAGTACGCGGTGTAGATCGCGGCGGCGACGGCCAGGGGAGCGGCCAGCAGCATGGCGTAGAACGCGGCTTTCAGGGTACCGAAGGTCAGCGGCGACAGGCTCAGTTTCGGTTCGAAGTCGGTGTTGGCGGCGGTCGATTGCCAGACGTATTTAGGCTCGTCGTAGTTTTCGTACCAGACCTTGCTCCACAACGCGCTCCACGATACTTCCGGGTGCGGGTTGTCCAGCAGCAATGGTTGCAACTTGCCGCCGGCTTCGACGATCACGCGGTTGGCCCGTGGCGACAGACCGAACAGGCCCTGGCCCTCGACTACCTGGTCGACCAGCAAGGTACGGTGTGCGGTGCTGTGGAACACGCCAAGCTTGCCGGAGGCGTCGAGGGCGACGAAGCCCTTGCGGCGCTCTTCGGCGGTGATTTCAACGATCGGCGTGGTGCCCATCTGGAAAGTGCGGATCTGCTTCAGACGCTGCTCGCCATCCGGGTCGCGGGCCATGAACCACTGGGCCAGGCCACCTTTGGAGTCGCCGAGGATCAGCGAGATGCCACCCACCAGTTGCGTACTGGCGGTGATTTGAGCTTCGCCATCTTCCA
The DNA here is from genome assembly GCF_013416725.1 of Pseudomonas sp. SbOxS1. Classification (NCBI taxonomy): domain Bacteria; kingdom Pseudomonadati; phylum Pseudomonadota; class Gammaproteobacteria; order Pseudomonadales; family Pseudomonadaceae; genus Pseudomonas; species Pseudomonas sp. SbOxS1. The sequence goes on along the minus strand of NZ_JAAVXC010000002.1, from coordinate 212,955 downwards.
GTAGTTTGTAGCGACCGTTGAGGCTCTTGTCGCGCAGGCTGAAGACGTCGGCCTGGGCGCGACCGTTGATCACGTACAACCACTGCTGACGCGGGTCGACGAAGATGTTCTTCACCGGCTCAGTCATCTGCGGCAGATCAATGCGCTTCTGCTCGTTGGTGATTTCGCCGGTCATCATGTTTTCTTCGCTGGTCAGCGACAAAACATTGAGTTGCGAACCGGTGGCGCCCACCAGCATCAGGGTCGAATCGTTGGCGTTGAGGCTGACGTGTTCAAGCGCACCGCCCGACTCGTTCAACGTGATCGGGGATTCGCCATACGGGTATTCAATGGCCGGCGAGATGGTCTTCTTGCCGTCCGGGTAGCTGACTTTGTAGGTGTGACGGAACACCATGGCCTGGCCGTTGGACAAGCCCACCGCCACCAGCGGTTGACCTGGCTGGTCGTCACCGATGGACGTCACGGTGGCACCGGCCGGGAGCGGCAGATCGACGCGCTTGAGTTCAGCGCCACTGTCGATATCGAAGAACAGCGCCTGGCCCTTGTCGGAAACCCGCATCGCGACCTGGTTCTGCTCTTCCAGGGAGATCATCAACGGCTTGCCGGCGTCTTGCATCCAGGCCGGCGTGATGGCGTCCCTGGACGTCAGGCTGGCACCCTGGAACAGGGGCGCAACGACGTAGGCGAGGAAGAAAAAGATCAGCGTGATCGCACCGAGAACGGCTAGGCCGCCCACCAGGACGTACCAGCGGGTCAGGCGATCCTTGAGCGCGCGGATGCGGCGCTTGCGTTGTAGCTCAGGCGTATTGAAATCAATTCGCTTGGGGGGATTTGTAGTCATTGTGGAATTGGCCAGATCATTCATTCGCACACCCTAGCGATCCTGTATGACAGAAAGATGACAGTGCAGTGACGCAACAAATCCGCCACCCGGTGAAACCGGCAGCGGAGCGAGAATTTGGGGGGTTGTAGGAGCGAGCTTGCTCGCGAAGGCGTCATTACATTCACCATCAATGCTGAATGAACCACCGCTTTCGCGGGCAAGTCGGAACGCCGCCCGCTCACTCCTACAGATCCGGGGCTAGCCCCGGATCAGGGTTTTACTTTTTTGCGACTTCGGTACCGCCTTCTTGCAGACCCAGGTCAGCCAGTGCTTTTGCAGCAACCTTGGCTGGCAGTGGGATGTAGCCGTCTTTCACCACAACTTCCTGGCCCTGTTTCGACAGAACCAGCTTCACGAACTCGGCTTCCAGCGGGGCCAGAGGCTTGTTCGGGGCTTTGTTGACGTATACGTACAGGAAGCGCGACAGCGGGTACTTGCCGTTCAGGGCGTTTTCTTCGGTGTCTTCGATGAAGTCAGTGGAGCCTTTCTTGGCCAGGGCCACAGTCTTCACGCTAGCGGTCTTGTAGCCGATGCCCGAGTAACCGATGCCGTTCAGCGAGGAGCTGATCGACTGCACGACCGAAGCCGAACCTGGTTGTTCGTTGACGTTTGGCTTGAAGTCGCCTTTGCACAGGGCTTCTTCCTTGAAGTAGCCATAGGTGCCGGATACCGAGTTGCGACCGAACAGTTGCACCGGCTTGTTGGCCAGGTCGCCAGTCACGCCCAGGTCACCCCAGGTTTTCGCGTCGGTTTTAGCGCCGCACAGACGAGTGGACGAGAAGATCGCGTCGACTTGTTCCATGGTCAGGTGCTGGATCGGGTTGTCCTTGTGCACGAACACCGCCAGGGCGTCCACGGCAACCGGGATAGCGGTTGGCTTGTAGCCGTACTTCTGCTCGAAGGCAGCCAGTTCGGTGTCCTTCATCTTGCGGCTCATCGGGCCCAGGTTGGAGGTGCCTTCAGTCAGCGCAGGTGGCGCTGTGGCGGAGCCAGCGGCCTGAATCTGGATGTTTACGTTCGGGTATTCTTTTTTGTAGTTCTCAGCCCAGAGGGTCATGAGGTTGGCAAGGGTATCGGAGCCGACGCTGGACAGGTTGCCCGACACACCGGTGGTCTTGGTGTAGCTCGGGATCGACGGGTCAACAGCGGCAACCGCGTTGGCAGTCGCAACGCCAGCAGCGACAAAAGTCATTGCCGCCATCAAACGCTTCAGTTTCATGCCTTACTCCTAGCAGATAGGGTGTGTTATTCGGGGCCAAGTATCAGCAGGCCGTGTGAACACTCTATGGCTGAAATATGACAATTGGATGAAAGGCCAGTATTCGAGTTTTTACTGGATGATTCATGGCGCTCCAATCGCCAGCAGGCTGGCTCCCACATTGGAATGCATTTCAATGTGGGAGCCAGCCTGCTGGCGATTGAGCCGGTACAGACGACAGGAAAGTCGAAATTAGCGACCCTTCTTCCAGAGATACCCACCCACCAAAATCCCGACCCCGCACAGCACCGCCACGTAATAGGCCGGCCCCATCGGGCTTTCCTTGAGCAGCAGGCTGACAATCATCGGCGTCAGGCCACCGAAAATCGCGTAGGCCACGTTGTACGAGAACGACAGGCCGCTGAAACGCACCACCGGCGGGAACGCCTTGACCATCACGTACGGTACCGCGCCGATGGTGCCCACCAGCAGACCGGTCAGGGCGTACAACGGGAACAGCCAGTCGGGATGGTCAGCCAGGCTGTGGTAGAAGGTCCAGGAACTGGCCAGCAACGCCGTGCAACCAACAACGAACACACGCCCCGCGCCAAAACGATCCGCCAAGGCGCCGGCAATGATGCAACCAATGCTCAGGAACACGATTGCCACACTGTTGGACTGCAACGCAGTGGTGGGCGCGAAGTGGTAGACCGTTTGCAGCACGGTCGGGGTCATCAGGATCAACACCACGATGGCGGCGGACAACAGCCAGGTCAGCAGCATCGAAATGGCAATCGCACCACGATGGTCACGCAGCACCGCGCGCAGCGGCACTTCTTCGGCCAAAGCCTTGCGCTGTTGCAGCTCGGCGAACACCGGGGTTTCGTGCAGCCAACGGCGCAGGTACACCGAGAACAGACCGAACACACCACCGAGCAGGAACGGGATCCGCCAGGCGTAATCCGCCACTTCAACCGGCGTGTAAACGCTGTTGATCGCCGTAGCGACCAGGGAACCCAGCAAGATCCCCGCCGTCAGGCCGCTGGTCAGGGTGCCGCAGGCATAGCCGACGTGCCGCTGCGGTACGTGCTCGGAAACGAAGACCCAGGCTCCCGGCACCTCACCGCCAATGGCCGCGCCCTGGATCACCCGCATCAGCAGCAACAGGATCGGGGCCCACATGCCGATCTGCGCATAGGTCGGCAACAGGCCCATGATCAGGGTCGGCACCGCCATCATGAAGATGCTCAGGGTAAACATCTTCTTGCGCCCCAGCAGGTCGCCGAAGTGCGCCATCACGATGCCGCCCAGTGGCCGCGCCAGGTAGCCGGCGGCGAAGATGCCGAAGGTCTGCATCAGGCGCAGCCACTCGGGCATGTCCGCCGGGAAGAACAGCTTGCCCACCACCGTGGCGAAGAACACGAAGATGATGAAGTCGTAGAATTCCAGCGCGCCGCCCAGGGCCGACAGCGATAGCGTCTTGTAATCGTTGCGGGTCAACGGACGTGCGGATTGGGAAGGCTGCGCGATACTCGAGGGCGCTGTGGTCATGGCAAGGCATCTCTTATAGTCAAATCTGCCGCCCCAACAACGCTGGCAAGGGCTCGGGCAGGACCGGCACGATAGCAAATTGTTCGAAAAAGCACATAGAGGTGCGTATTTGATGGTCAAAATGAGAACCGGATGGTCGTATCGGAGTCTACCGACCGATATACTCGCAATTAAGTAATAACTTGTAAGGGTTGCTGTGCGAAAACGCCTGTCAGGTTCATAGGCGATTTCGCAGAGTTTCCCTTTAGGCGCCTGACGAAAAACGTGACGAACGCTGTATGTTCGGGGATGAATCGTTTTTCCTGAAGACGGCTATTCACTGAAAGACACACGAAGAGTCACGGGTCAGAGGCACCCCCGGCATGATAGAGCTCGAACAAGAAGATCCGATCCCGCAAGGCGACCTGGCCCTGCAAATCACCGCGCTTCCTCGCGAAACCAATGGCTTTGGCGATATTTTCGGCGGCTGGCTGGTGGCGCAGATGGACTTGGCCGGTACTGCGATGGCCAGCAAGGTGGCGGGTGGTCGCGTGGCCACTGTCGCGATCGACCGCATGGCATTTCTGGTTCCGGTTGCAGTGGGCGCCCAGCTCTCCTTCTATACCCAGGCACTGGAAATCGGCCGCAGCTCGATCCAGATGATGGTCGAGGTCTGGAGCGACGACCCACTGTCGAGCGAATGGCGAAAAGTCACCGAAGCGGTGTTTGTGTTCGTTGCCATCGATGGCAGCGGCCGTACTCGTTCGGTTCCGCCCAGAGCACGTTAAATCCGGGCTGCGTTAAACCCGACAAGCGTTTTGCGGTCCATTGCAGTCATTGTTACTGATCGAGAGCTGTCCCATGAGCACGCCCAACGTTGAAGCCGTCAAACTGGATGAACTGAACTGCTGGCGCATCCGCCACGGCCAGGCCGAACTGCTGGTGGCCCAGCAAGGTGCGCACATCCTCAGCTATCAACTGGCTGGCCAGCCACCGCTGATCTGGCTCAACGACGAGGCCGTCTTCAAGGCGGGCAAAAGCATCCGCGCCGGCGTGCCGGTGTGCTGGCCGTGGTTCGGTAACCTGGCGCGCAACCCGCAGAGCGTCCAGGCGATGCGCATCAGCGACGAACCCGCCGCCGCTCACGGGCTGGTGCGGGCGATCGACTGGGAATTGGGCGGCATTGAGGCCGAGGGCGAAAGCCTGAAGATCGAGTTCCTCCTGCCCTGTCCCGAAGGTGGCTTGCCAGGCTGGCCGCACAAGGTCGGCCTGAAGTTGAGCATTCGCCTGGACGAGCAGCTGCATATCAGCCTGACCAGTCTCAACCAGGGTACCGACACCGTCACGATCAGCCAGGCGCTGCACAGCTATTTCGCGGTCAGCGATGTGCGCAATGTGCATGTCGAAGGGCTGGACGGCCTGAGCTATATCGAGACGCTGGACGACTGGAAAACCGTGCCCCAGTCCGGTGACTTGCACTTTACCGGCGAAACCGATCGCATCTACCTCGATACGCCGCCCCGGCTCAGCATTGTCGACCCGGCCTGGGAGCGGCGCATCGAACTGACCAGTACCGGTTCACGCTCGGCAGTGATCTGGAACCCGTGGACCGAGCGCGCCGCGACGTTCAGCGACATGGCCAACGATGGCTGGCAGCGCATGCTGTGCATTGAAACGGCGAATGTGATGGGTGATGTGGTGATGTTGGCGCCAGGTGCCAGTCATACCCTGGGCGTGAGCATCAGCAGCAAACCCCTGTAACACCACAACACCCATGTGGGAGCGAGCCTGCTCGCGAAGACGGCATGACAGTCAACAGAGATGTTGAATGTGATGGCCTATTCGCGAGCTGGCTCGCTCCCACAGGTTTGAGTTTCTACAAATCCGACTCCTGCACCACCCTCACCTTCGCCGCATCCAGCGCATACGCCGCATCCGCCAGGTCATTGCTGACCTTCTCGATCTTCAGCGTGCCGGTCACCCACAGCGGCGTGTAGATATCAGCCAGCTTCAAGCCCTTGGGATAACGCACCAGCACCAGTTGATTGGGTGGTGGCGGCGGTACATGGATGCAGGCCCCCGGGTATGGCACCAGGAAAAACAGCGTGCTGCGGCCCTTGGCATCGGACTCCAGGGGTACCGGATAACCACCGATACGGATGTCCTTGTCGTTCATCGACGCTACGGTCTTGGTTGAATACATCACCGCAGGCAACCCCTTGCTCTGCTTCATGCCACCTTTTTCAGTGAAGGTGCCATTGGCTTCCGGGGAGTCGTGGTCGATTTCGGGCATGGCCTCGAGGGCTTTCTGGTCCGACTTGGGCATCAGTTCGAGCCAGTCGGTTTCCGGCAGTTCGCCGGCATGGGCAAGGCCCGAACTCAGTAAAACAAGAGTCAGCAGAAGACGTCGCATGAAAATGCCCGGTAGGGTTAAGGAAATCGCCGAGCATTCTAGTCCTCCCGGACTGCACAGCCGAGAGGACTTTGTCGCTTGGATCAGTTCTTTTTGATCAGGCCGTAGATCACCAGCAAGATGACGGCGCCCACCAGTGCCCCGATGAAGCCTGCGCCTTCACCCGCTTGATAGAAACCCAGGGCCTGGCCGCCGTAAGTGGCTGCCAACGAACCGCCGATACCGAGCAGGATGGTCATGATCCAGCCCATGCTGTCATCGCCCGGTTTCAGGAACCGAGCCAGCAGGCCAACGATCAAGCCGATAAAGATGGTTCCGATAATTCCCATGGCATTTCCCTCTGAATGAAGTGGCTATGCCAAAGCCTAGTCAGACTTTGGCATCCTGCCATGAGAGAACGGCGGTCCCGCAATGGTTCCGCCGCTGCCACATGAAACTGTTTTACTCGGCGATGAGCGCTTCGACCTTGAGGATCTGCGCGGCCAGCGTTTCGCGGTCTGCACAACGCAGGTTGGCGTGACCGACTTTGCGGCCGACCTTGAACGCCTTGCCATAGTGATGCAGATGGCAATCGGCGATGGCCAGGACTTTTTCAGTCTCCGGCACTTTACCGATGAAGTTCAGCATCGCGCTTTCGCCGACCTTGGCGGTCGAACCCAGCGGCAGACCGGCAACCGCCCGCAGGTGGTTTTCGAACTGGCTGCACTCGGCGCCTTCAGTGGTCCAGTGCCCGGAGTTGTGCACACGCGGGGCGATTTCGTTGGCTTTCAGGCCACCGTCGACTTCAAAGAACTCGAACGCCATCACGCCAACATAATTCAGCTGCTTGAGCACCCGGCTGGAATAATCTTCGGCCAAGGCTTGCAACGGATGATCGGTGCTAGCCACGGACAGCTTGAGGATGCCGCTGTCGTGGGTGTTGTGTACCAGCGGATAGAACCGGGTTTCGCCATCGCGGGCACGCACGGCGATCAGCGAGACTTCGCCGGTGAAAGGTACGAAACCTTCCAGCAGGCAAGCCACACTGCCCAGCTCGGCGAAAGTGCCAACGACATCTTCAGGTGTGCGCAGGACTTTCTGGCCCTTGCCGTCGTAACCCAGGGTGCGGGTTTTCAACACGGCGGGCAGACCGATGGAAGCTACGGCAGCGTCCAGGTCAGCCTGGGACTGAATGTCGGCGAACGCCGGGGTCGGAATCCCCAGGTCCTTGAACATGCTCTTTTCGAACCAGCGATCGCGGGCAATACGAAGGGCTTCGGCGCTCGGGTAAACCGGCACGAACTGCGAGAGGAACGCCACGGTTTCCGCCGGAACGCTTTCGAACTCGAAGGTCACCAGATCGACTTCATCGGCCAGCTGGCGCAGGTGATCCTGGTCGCCGTAATCGGCTCGCAGGTGTTCGCCCAACGCGGCGGCACACGCGTCCGGCGCCGGGTCGAGGAAAGCGAAGTTCATACCCAGCGGAGTACCCGCCAGCGCCAACATGCGACCCAACTGGCCGCCACCGATTACACCGATCTTCATCGTCAACAACCTCAGGCGATGCGTGGGTCTGGATTTTCCAGGACGCTGTCTGTCTGCTCAGCACGGAAGGTTTTCAGCACCGCGTGGAACTGCGGGTGCTTGGCGCCCAGGATACTCGCCGACAGCAGGGCTGCGTTGATCGCGCCGGCCTTGCCGATGGCCAGGGTGGCAACCGGGATGCCTGCTGGCATCTGTACGATCGAGAGCAGGGAATCGACGCCCGAGAGCATCGCCGACTGCACCGGCACGCCCAGCACCGGCAGGTGGGTCTTGGCCGCACACATGCCAGGCAAGTGGGCTGCACCACCGGCACCGGCGATGATCACCTCGATGCCACGCGCCTCGGCTTCTTCAGCGTACTGGAACAGCAGGTCCGGGGTGCGGTGGGCAGAGACCACTTTCACCTCGTAAGGGATGCCGAGCTTTTCCAGCATATCGGCGGTGTGGCTAAGGGTGGACCAATCGGACTTGGAGCCCATGATCACGCCAACCAATGCACTCATCGTCGTGCCTCTTCTCTCTGGGCGCCCGCAGGCGCATCAAAAAACAACAAGCCACGCAGAATGCGTGGCTTGATTGTACGAATTATGGCCAGGCGAACCGGCCGAAGGCCGCGCAGTATACCTCAATGAGGCAGATAAACAGCCCCCATTGCGACCATCTGTCAAACGGCGCAAAGCACCGGTTTTATTGACTTTCAGGTCAGTAGAAATACTCGCCATCGCCCCGCCCCCTGTAGGAGCACAGCTTGCTGGCGATGGCGATTTCGAAGACGCCATCGCCAGCAAGCTGTGCTCCTACAAAGGCATCGTTAATTGGTCGTGCCCTGCGCTGCCCCGCCCTCCAGCTTGCGCCACAACAACCGCACGTTGGCTTTGCGCACCAACGCGCAGCGGTACAAACGAATCTCCAGCGGCACATGCCACTGCGGACCGCCACAGACCACCAACTCACCGCGTGCCAGTTCGGCGCGCACACTCAGTTGCGGGACCCAGGCAATTCCCAGCCCTTCCAGTGCCATGCTTTTCAGGCTGTCGGCCATGGCCGTTTCATACACCGTAGTAAAGCGCAGCGCGCGCTGGCGCAGCAATCCATTGACCGAACGCCCGAGAAACGCGCCCGCGCTATAGGCCAGCAACGGCACGCTGGCCTCGCCCTCCAGATCGAACAGGGGGTTTCCCTGCTCATCTGCCGCGCACACCGGGAGCATTTCGGTGTGCCCAAGGTGCAAGGAAGGAAAGATTTCCGGGTCCATCTGCATGGCCGCATCCGGGTCATAGAACGCCAGCATCAGGTCGCATCCACCTTCGCGCAACGCATGCACCGCATCGCCCACGTTGGTGGCGACCAGTCGCGTGGCGATGTTCAGGCCCTCATTGCGCAATTGCGCGATCCAGCGCGGGAAAAATCCCAGCGCCAGTGAGTGCGCCGCCGCGACTTGCATCACTTCGCCCTGCCCGCCTTCCAGATGATGCAGGTGGCGCAGTACTTCGCCGAGCTGTTCGACCACAGTACGCGCCGTGACGAGGAACAACTGCCCCGCCGCCGTCAGCTCGACCGGCGTGCGCGAACGGTTGACCAGGGTCAATCCCAGCGCGGCTTCGAGGCTGCGGATTCGGCGGCTAAAGGCCGGTTGAGTCACGAAGCGGCGTTCCGCTGCCTGGGAGAAGCTGCGGGTGGCGGCCAGGGCACTGAAGTCCTCCAGCCATTTACTTTCCAGATTCATCACGTCCTCCCGGACACGCACCAATTTAGGTCACACGCTCGCCGTCAACACGGCGTCACACGGGCATTATGCCGAATGTGCATAGGCCAGTGTTTAACAGCATTGGCCCAAAATTCTCCACAAGCCTAGCATTTGCAGTGTTCCGGCACAGCCCGGGTCCATATTGAGATGATTTCTATCATGTCCTCCGCTGCATCATTCCGCACAGAAAATGACCTGCTTGGCGCTCTCGAAGTACCGGCTCAAGCGTATTACGGTATCCAGACCCTGCGAGCGGTGAATAACTTCCGCCTTTCAGGCGTTCCGATTTCGCACTACCCGAAACTGGTTGTCGGTCTGGCCATGGTCAAACAGGCCGCCGCTGACGCCAACCGCGAGTTGGGTCACCTGAGCGAAGCCAAGCACGCTGCCATCAGCGAAGCCTGTGCACGTTTGATCCGCGGCGACTTCCACGAAGAGTTCGTGGTGGACATGATTCAAGGCGGCGCTGGCACTTCAACCAACATGAATGCCAACGAAGTCATCGCCAACATCGCGCTGGAGGCCATGGGTCACCAGAAAGGCGAATATCAGTACCTGCACCCGAACGACGACGTGAACATGGCGCAGTCGACCAACGACGCCTACCCGACGGCGATCCGCCTGGGTCTGTTGCTGGGTCATGACACGCTGCTGGCCAGCCTCGACAGCCTGATTCAGGCATTCGCGGCCAAGGGTGAAGAATTCAACCATGTCCTGAAGATGGGCCGTACCCAGCTGCAAGACGCCGTGCCGATGACCCTGGGTCAAGAGTTCCGCGCTTTCGCCACCACCATGGGCGAAGACCTGGCCCGTCTGAAGACGCTGGCTCCGGAACTGCTGACCGAAGTGAACCTGGGCGGCACCGCGATCGGCACCGGCATCAACGCCGACCCGCGCTATCAGGCCCTGGCCGTACAGCGTCTGGCCCTGATCAGCGGTCAACCGCTGGTTCCAGCCGCCGACCTGATCGAAGCCACCTCCGACATGGGCGCCTTCGTGCTGTTCTCCGGCATGCTCAAGCGCACCGCGGTCAAGTTGTCGAAGATCTGCAACGACCTGCGCCTGCTGTCCAGCGGCCCACGCACCGGCATCAACGAAATCAATCTGCCAGCGCGTCAGCCAGGCAGCTCGATCATGCCAGGCAAGGTCAACCCGGTGATCCCGGAAGCCGTGAACCAGGTGGCCTTCCAAGTCATCGGTAACGACCTGGCGCTGACCATGGCAGCCGAAGGCGGCCAACTGCAACTGAACGTGATGGAGCCGCTGATCGCCTTCAAGATCCTCGACTCGATCCGCCTGCTGCAACGCGCCATGGACATGCTGCGCGAACACTGCATCGTCGGCATCACCGCCAACGAAGCGCGCTGCCGTGAACTGGTCGAACACTCGATCGGTCTGGTCACCGCACTGAACCCGTACATCGGCTACAAAAACGCCACCCGCATCGCCCGTATCGCCCTTGAAAGCGGCCGCGGCGTGCTGGAACTGGTGCGCGAAGAAGGTCTGCTCGACGAAGCCATGCTCGCCGACATCCTGCGCCCGGAAAACATGATTGCCCCGCGTCTGGTGCCTCTGAAGGCTTAACCAACGCTGTAGCACCGCTCACCAGGTCGAGGGACTAGACACCTCTCACCTTTTGAGGGCCTGGAGATCACTCTCCAGGCCCTTTTTTTTATTTTTTGAAAACACCGAGAGCCCTGTAGGAGTGGCGGTTCGACGATTCGACTTGCCCGCGAAGACGGAGGCACATTCAACATGAATGTGCCTGAAAAAACGCCTTCGCGAGCAAGCTCGCTCCTACAGGCCCCCGGTGCCACGCAAGGCGTACCCGCAGCGCATCGCTGATCGGTTAAAGTGCGAAACCCCATGTGGGAGCGGGCTTGCCCGCGAAAGCGGTGTATCTGGCAACATTAATGTCGCCTGACACTCCATCTTCGCGAACAAGCCCGCTCCCACACAGGAAATCATCGTTCTCGGAGTGCCTCCATGAATTCCTCGACCTACCCTGCCGCCCAGCACGTCATGGTGCTCTACACCGGCGGCACCATCGGCATGCAGGCCAGCGCCCACGGCCTGGCGCCGGCATCCGGTTTCGAAGCGCGGATGCGTGAGTACCTGCACAGCCAGCCTGATCTCGTGGTACCGCAATGGCGCTTTCGCGAGATGTCGCCGCTGATCGACAGCGCCAACATGACCCCGGCGTATTGGCAGCAACTGCGTGAAGCAGTGGTCGATGCCGTGGATGTCCAGGGCTGCGACAGCGTGCTGATCCTGCACGGCACAGACACCCTCGCCTACAGCGCCGCCGCCATGAGTTTTCAACTGCTCGGCCTGCACGCCCGCGTTTGCTTTACCGGCTCGATGCTGCCGGCCGGCGTCGCCGACAGCGATGCCTGGGAAAACCTCGGCGGCGCGCTGGTTGCATTGGGCCAAGGCCTGGCGTCGGGTGTGCACTTGTATTTCCACGGCGAACTGCTGGACCCGACCCGTTGCGCCAAAGTGCGCAGTTTCGGCCGACATCCTTTCAAGCGACTGGAACGTCAGGGTGGTGGTGTCAAAGCGCCCTCGATTCCGGCGCAACTGAATTACAACCAACCCAGGAAACTGTCGAACGTCGCGGTGCTGCCGTTGTTTCCCGGCATCGGCGCCGAAATTCTGAACGGCCTGATCGATAGCGGTATCCAGGGCCTGGTGCTGGAGTGCTACGGCAGCGGTACTGGACCGAGCGACAATCCGGGATTCCTTGCCAGCCTGGAAAAGGCACGGGACACGGGAGTCGTGGTGGTGGCAGTCACGCAGTGCCACGAGGGTGGCGTAGAGCTGGATGTCTATGAGGCGGGTAGTCGTTTGCGGGTTGCCGGCGTGCTTTCAGGTGGCGGCATGACCCGTGAAGCGGCGTTTGGCAAGCTGCATGGCTTGCTGGGTGCAGGAGTTGAAACCGCTGAGGTACGGCGGCTTGTTGAACTGGACCTGTGTGGCGAGCTCGCCTGATACATCAAATCCACGCAATTAGCGCGCTCAAGTCTCTCCAGGTTTTTTCGAGAACTTGAGCCGCGGTAAACTTACCGAACAATCCGCACTTACAGCCAAACTTCATACAACCTTACAAATACAATGCAACTATAACTCCCAAATGAAAGTCCAGTTAGATATCTTGCTCTGGCAGGATGCAACTAAACTTGATTACAGGAGTTACATATCATGAGCATTAAAACCAAAGACTGGACCGCACAAATCGACCGAATGCCCGGCGCAGCCTCTTTCCGCACTTTTGGCACCGTAACGGTTGCCCACACGGGAATTACGCCAAAACTGGTCATGAGTGCAATGCAAGACAAATCCTTTGATTTACGCCTGGAATTGCAACTTGAACATTCCAACGATATTTCGCTGCAGGTCGTAACAGACAAGTTTGTCGAATACAAAAAAATGGGCAACTCGAATGTCACCGGCGTCAGCATCTTCTACGAAGGCAAATTGCTGCACCATATCGATAAAGTACTGATTACCCACTAAGCGCCGCATTTATTCCGCGCTGTAGAACTTCCCGCCAGACACACCAGGTGCCTGGCGGGAAACCTCGTCGCTCACGTTACGCATTGCGCTTGTAGCAAACCCGCCAGGGCATCGGCCTCAACCGGCCGACTGATCAGATAGCCCTGCACTTCGTCACAACGCTCAGCTTTCAAAAACTCAAGCTGCTCCTGCCGTTCCACGCCTTCAGCCACCACTTTCAATTTCAAGCCGTGCGCCATCGCAATGATCGCCCGGGTGATCGCCGCGTCTTCCGTACCCTCTCCCAGCCCCCGGATAAACGCCTGATCGATCTTCACGTAATCCACCGGGATGCGCTTGAGGTAGCTCAGGGACGAATACCCGGTGCCGAAATCGTCGATCGCCAACTTCACCCCCAAATCACGCAGTTGCTGGAACGTCGCGATAATGTGCTCGACACTGTCGAGCAGCTGGCTTTCGGTCAGTTCCAGCTCCAGGTAATGCGGTGCCAGCCCGGTTTCTTCCAGCACCTGGCGCACCAGGCTGACCAGCTTGCCCTGGCGCAATTGATGCACCGACAGATTGACCGACACCCGGATCCCCTCGAGCCCCAGGCGCTGCCACTCGCAGGCTTGCCAGCAGGCCTGGCGCAAGACGAATTCGCCGATCGGGCCGATCAACCCGGTCTCCTCCGCCAGACCGATGAAATCCCCCGGCGGCACACGTCCCATGGTCGGGTGGTCCCAGCGCACAAGGGCCTCGGCGGCATTGAGCTTGCCCGTGGCGAGGCACAGTTTCGGTTGGTAAAACACCTTCAGCTGCTTCTCTTCGACCGCTTTACGCAGGTGATTTTCCAGCTGCAGGCGCTCCAGGGTGCTGGCTTGCAGGCTATCGGTGTAGAACTGGAAATTGTTGCCGCCCAAATGCTTGGCGTGCTGCATGGCCATGTTCGACTGACTGACCAATGCGGATATTTCCCGGGCGTTGTCTGGCAACAGGCTGATGCCCATGGATGCACTGACCACCAGCTCATGCCCCTCGACGGTCAGCGGCAAACGCAATTTGGCCGACAAGCGAGTCGCCACCCGCGCCAGACTGGAAAGGTTGCCATAGGCATTGAACAGCACGGCGAATTCATCGCCGGACAAACGTGCGATGGTGTCTGCCTCGGGCAATGCGTTGACCAGGCGCCGGGCCATCTTCTGCAATAGTTGATCGGCCACCTCATGACCCAGGCTGTCGTTGAGCTGCTTGAAGCGATCCAGGTTGATGTGCAACAACGCCAGGCTGCGATACCCGCCCTGACGCACACGCTGATGCGCCTCGCTCAGCCGTTCGCGGAACATCGAGCGATTGGCCAGGCCCGTGAGTTCGTCGTGATGGGTCAGGTAGCGCATGCGCTCTTCGGATTCTCGTCGTGCCGAGAGATCCGCGAAAAAGCCCACGATATGACTGACTTTTCCCCGAGCATCGCGCACTGCGGTCAATTGCAGCCATTGCGGATACATTTCGCCATTCTTGCGGGTTTCGACCAGCTCCCCCTGCCAACTGCCGTGCTGCTCCAGCGCTTGATGGATCGCACCGTAATGCCGACGAGCATCGCGACTGCAGGGCAAATCGACCACTTTACGCCCCAAAATTTCCTCGATTTCATAGCCGGTCACCCGGCTGAAGGCTTGATTGACCGCGATCAGGGCGTAATTCGGATCGAAAATCACGATGCCTTCGCTGGCCGCCTCGAACACCGTCGCCGCCAACTGCAGTTGTTCTTCCTGGGCCTTGCCGACACTGATATCGCGCCGCGTGCCCACCATGCGAATCACCCGGCCGTTATCGGCGCGCTCCACCGCCCGCCCGCGGTCCTCGATCCACACCCAGTGGCCATCGCCATGCCGCACGCGGTACTCGATCTGGTAATCCTCGGTGCGGCCTTTCAAATGCTCGACCAGCGCCCTTTTCAGTGCAGGAAGATCGTCGGGGTGCAGGCGTGGTTTAAGGTGGCGCAGTAATGCCGTTACCTGTTCCGGCGCCAGGCCAAAAAGTTCCAGGATATGTGTGTGATGGACTTCGTCGGTTTGCAGGTTCCAGTCCCACAACCCCAGCTCGCTGGCCTTCAATGCCAGCGCCAGGCGCGCCTCACTCTGGCTCAGCGCCTGGCTGGCCGCCTCCAGCTCCAGACTGCGCTGGGCGACACGGTTTTCCAGGTCGACCTGGATTTCGCGCAATTCGTCTTCGGCACGTCGACGCTGATCGATCTCCCTGGCCAGCTTCTGATTGAGCTGGTCGCTGCAGTTCTGCGCCTGCTGCAGATTCTCGATCAGCGCCTGATTCTGGAAGCGTCGCAACAGGCCGCGATCGATCAACCGATTCACCTGCCAGGCGACCACACTCAGCGCACCCAGCAGAATCAGGCCGAACCAGCCCCAACCGTGCTCGTCCCCACCCCAGAACATATAGGCAATGGCCGGCAACAGGCAGGGCAAGGTGAAGGACAGGAACGCCGGCAAACTCACCGCGTAGGCCACACTGGCCGACAGCGCTGCGGCACCGATCAGGCCGAACACCCACGCTTGTTGAATGAAGTTATCGGCGGGAACCAGGGCAATGCCGGCACCGGCCAGGGTCAGGCCGGTGAGCCCGGAACCCAGTAAAAACATGCGGCGCCAGATCGGATGCGCCTGGCGGTTGGGAATCGCCGAATCGAAGGCCGCCACCTGGATCACCCGCAATGCGACCAGCGACAGCAACCACACCAGCCAGACACTGACCAGGAAATAACGCTGCGGACTCCAGAGCAATCCGGCGCATACCAGGCCATTGATCAACATGAACAGCGTGGGCAGCAAGGAACCCTGATACAGCAGACGCGTGCGTTCGACCGCCATTTCCATGGCGAATTGTTTACGGATCACCCGGGGCTCCACAGTAGGGCCCGACAGGTCGATGCTGAGGGTCATAGGCAGTGTTCTTGTTCTTATAATGATGAGCATGTGCCCGAAACGTGGACGGAGCATACACAAGCCAATGCCCGGACCAAACTGCTCCTGATCAAAAAACAGACCAAAGTATCAGCCGTCAGCAGTGGCAAAATGCCGTCAGACGGGGCCGGCAAACGATTGCAACCGATGACTGACCGGTCGTCCCGCGCGTAACTTTCATCGGCTAAAACGAAGCGGGGTTTGCCCGTGGTGACGCAGCCCCATAGAATGCCCCGATGCGCGATGATCTCTCCCTTCTGCTGAACTCCCTCAACGATGCCCAACGCCAGGCCGTAGCTGCCCCCGTGGGTCGTCAGTTGGTCCTGGCCGGTGCTGGTTCCGGTAAAACCCGAGTGCTGGTGCACCGTATCGCCTGGTTGATCCAGGTCGAAAACGCCTCGCCCCACTCCATCCTGTCGGTGACCTTCACCAACAAGGCTGCTGCCGAGATGCGCCAGCGCATCGAGCAACTGATGGGTATCAACCCGGCTGGCATGTGGGTGGGTACCTTCCACGGCCTGGCGCACCGCTTGTTGCGGGCGCACTGGCAGGAAGCAGGCTTGAGCCAGACCTTCCAGATTCTCGACAGCGACGACCAGCAACGCCTGGTCAAGCGGGTGATCCGCGAACTCGGCCTGGACGAACAGCGCTGGCCCGTCCGCCAGGCCCAATGGTTCATCAACGGACAGAAAGACGAAGGCCTGCGCCCGCAACACATCCAGGCCAGCGGCGACCTGTTCCTGGCAACCATGCGCGGCATCTATGAAGCCTACGAGGCCGCCTGCCTGCGCGCCGGCGTGATCGACTTCTCCGAGTTGCTGCTGCGCGCGCTCGACCTGTGGCGCGATCACCCGGGCCTGCTGGCGCACTATCAGAAGCGCTTCCGGCACATCCTGGTGGACGAGTTCCAGGACACCAACGCCGTGCAGTACGCCTGGTTGCGCCTGCTGGCCAAAGGTGGCGATAGCCTGATGGTGGTCGGCGACGACGACCAGTCGATCTATGGCTGGCGTGGCGCGAAAATCGAGAACATCTACCAGTATTCCGAAGACTTCCCGGACGCTGAAACCATTCGCCTGGAGCAGAACTATCGCTCCACCGCCGGCATCCTCAAGGCTGCCAACGCCCTGATCGCCAACAACACCGGGCGTTTGGGCAAAGAGTTGTGGACCGATGGCGGCGACGGCGAAGCGATCAACCTGTACGCCGCGTTCAACGAACACGATGAAGCTCGCTACGTTGTCGAAACCATCGAAAGTGCGCTGAAAACCGGCTTGACTCGCAGTGATATCGCGATTCTGTACCGCTCCAACGCCCAATCGCGCGTATTGGAAGAAGCCTTGCTGCGCGAGCGCATTCCGTATCGCATCTACGGCGGCCAGCGCTTCTTCGAACGTGCAGAAATCAAGAACGCCATGGCCTACCTGCGCCTGCTCGAAGGCCGTGGCAACGATGCCGCGCTGGAACGGGTGATCAACGTGCCGGCCCGGGGCATCGGCGAGAAAACCGTCGAAGCGATCCGCGACCACGCCCGCCACAGCGATGTGTCGATGTGGGAAGCCATGCGCCTGCTGGTGGCCAATAAAGGCGTTACCGGCCGGGCAGCCAGCGCGCTGGGCGCATTTATCGAGTTGATCGAGAACCTTGCCGCCAAGTGCATGGAAATGCCATTGCACCTGATGACCCAGACCGTCATCGAACAATCGGGACTGATCGCCTATCACGAAGCGGAAAAAGGCGAGAAGGGCCAGGCCCGGGTAGAAAACCTTGAGGAACTGGTCAGCGCGGCGCGCAACTTCGAAAACAGCGAAGAGGACGAGGACCTGACGCCACTGGCGGCCTTCCTCGGTCACGCCTCGCTGGAAGCCGGCGATACCCAGGCCGACGAACACGAAGACAGCATTCAATTGATGACCCTGCACAGCGCCAAGGGCCTGGAATTCCCCTATGTGTTCCTGGTGGGCATGGAAGAAGGCCTGTTCCCGCACAAGATGAGCCTGGAAGAACCCGGCCGTCTTGAGGAAGAGCGTCGCCTGGCCTATGTCGGCATCACGCGGGCCATGCAGAACCTGGTGATGACCTATGCTGAAACCCGACGCCTATACGGCAGCGAGACCTACAACAAGGTTTCGCGATTCGTACGCGAAGTGCCCAAGGGCCTGATTCAGGAAGTGCGGCTGTCCAACAGCGTCAGCCGTCCGTATGGCGGCAACCAGTCGATGAGTGGCAGCAACCTGTTCAGCGGCAGCGAAATTCCGCAGACCGGCTTCAGCCTGGGCCAGACGGTACGCCACTCGATCTTCGGTGACGGTGTGATCCTCAACTTCGAAGGTGCCGGGGCGGCGGCTCGGGTGCAGGTTAACTTCAGCGAAGGCAGCAAGTGGCTGATGCTGGGTTACGCCAAGCTGGAAGCTATTTAAGGTCGCACTGACTATTGATTGTTCCCACGCTCCGCGTGGGAATGCATCCCGTGACGCTCTGCGTCACAGTGGACGCAGAGCGTCCATGGCGGCGCTACCACGCGGAGCGTGGGAGCGATCATCGGAGAGGTATTCATGGGCTCAGGCTTCTTTTCTTCCTGGACATTCTGGGCCCTGCTATCCGCAGCCTTCGCGGCAATGACCGCCATTTTCGCGAAGATCGGCATCGAAAACATCAATTCAGACTTCGCCACCCTGTTACGCACCGTGGTGGTACTGGTCAGCCTGGCCTTGATTTTGTACGCCACGGGCCAATATCAGTCTTTAGGATCGATCTCTGCCAGGAGCTACCTGTTCCTGTTGTTGTCGGGACTGGCCACCGGTGCGTCGTGGATTTGCTACTTCCGTGCACTAAAGGTCGGCCCGGCCTCACTGGTCGCCCCCGTGGACAAACTCAGCGTGGTGTTGGTGGCCGTGCTGGGTGTGGTCCTGCTGGGCGAAAGGCTCGATCTGCGCCAATGGAGTGGGATCGGCCTGATCACGGCGGGCGTCATCATGCTCGCGCTGCGACGCTAGATGCCCTTTCCTACAGAACTTATCCACTTTTCCTACAGACCAAAGTTAACAAGCCCTATTGCGCTGACTGAAGCTGAATGCAACCTGTCAGGCAAAAGCTCGAAACACTCTGCCGCTAGCCAGTAACACTTCAGCTGTGCAACATGGCGCGCGTGCCTTCCACAAATGGGAATTCCCTTTATGAAACGTTTTCTTAGCATCGCCATGGCGTTGTGCATCGGCTTGACGATGAGCCTCGACGCCAATGCCGCCAAGCGCTTTGGTGGTGGCAAAAGCGCAGGCGCTGCGCCGACACACCAGACCAGCCAGATGGCTCCTTCTTCTCCAGGCATGGGCGGCGCTGCAGCGACCGCTGGTGCAGCCGGTGCCGCTGGCGCCGCAGCCAAGGCCGGTGGCGCTTCGCGCTGGCTCGGCCCTCTGGCCGGCATCGCAGCCGGTGGCCTGCTGGCCTCCATGTTCATGGGCGACGGTTTCCAGGGCATGCAGATCTTCGACATCCTGATCATGGCGGTCATCGCGTTCCTGGTCTTCCGCTTCATCGCCGCTCGTCGTCGCAAGCAGCAGCCGCAAATGGCTCCGGCAGGCTACGCGCCGATGCAACGTGAAGCGTTCGAACCCAAGCCTGCTGGCGGTTCGATCTTCGGCGGCGCGGCAGCACCGGTTGCCGCTCGTCCGGTAATCAATGCTCCAGCCTGGTTCAACGAACACAACTTCATCGAAGCCGCGCGCAATCACTTCCAGTCCCTGCAGCAACACTGGGACGCGAACGAAATGGACAAGATCGCCGAGTTCGTGACCCCGCAAATGCTGGAATTCCTCAAGCGCGAACGTGCTGACCTGGGTGACGGCTTCCAGTCCACCTACATTGATAACCTCAATGTGCAACTGGACGGTGTGGATGATCGCGCCGACAAGACCATCGCCACCCTGACCTTCAGCGGCGTGTCGAAAACCTCGCGTTTCGACCAGGGTGAAGTATTCAGCGAAAGCTGGAACATGGAACGTGCACAGGGCGAAAACCAGCCTTGGCTGGTGGCCGGTATCCGCCAGAACGGCTGATTCCCCTCCGCGCTTCATTTGCTGTAATAAAAACCCCAGCCTCGGCTGGGGTTTTCTATTTCGCGGTTGCATCTATAGCGAGCTACTGTATAAACCGCCCCATATAAACCGCGCCATACAAGCAAGAGGATCCCGGACGTGGAAGAAATCATCGAACAACTGCGTGAAGCCAACGAACCGGTACCGGTCCCCTTGGAGTTGCCCGACGAAGATCTGCTGGTCGAAATCGAAGAACAGCTGTTCATCGACATTCCGTTCGTCTTCAGAGAGTTCCTGCTGACCGTCAGCGACGTGGTCTATGGCAGCCTGGAGCCGGTCACCGTCACTGACCCGCAATCCCACACCTACCTGCCGGACGTAGCCGCCAACGCCTGGGATGCCGGCGTCGATCGCAGCCTGATCCCGATCTGCCAGGACGGCGACGACTACTACTGCGTCGAAGAAGACGGCACCGTGGTGCTTTGGCAGGCCGAAGAAGAGCTGATCGCCGAAGAAACCTGGGAATCGGTCTGGCACTGGGCGCGGGACGTCTGGCTGGAAAGCTGAGCCGTTCGACGCCCCTCACATGATCAATGCCCCGGCGAATCCTTGTGGTTTTCCAGGGTATCGAGCAAGGCCACCTGCATCCGGGTGTGCACTCGGATGAACCAGCGCCAGAGCAGTGCTGCCACGGCGGCCGCAACCACGGCGATCAGGACCAGCAACTTGTTGGTCGGCAGAATACTGGCCGACAAGGCTGCCAACAGCAGGAAAATCACCAGCAGCGAGAGGATCGGGATCACTTCGGAGATCACCCGGCGCACTCGCTGCGTGTGACGGCCCGCCATCTCCGGTTTGACGCCCATTTCCGCCAGCAACATCGACAGCGCCTTGAGCTTGCGATACGCGGCAATCAGGAAGGGCAGCGACAGCAGTAGCGCCCCGCCCCAGATCAACGCTTTCTGCCAGCTCGGGTCGCTGATCCAGTCTTGCAGGTAAGTGGACATGCCTTCGGCGAAGTAGGCGCCCGCGAAGAAGATCGCGATCACCAATGCCAGATTGACCCCCACCTGCAGCAAAATCCGCCGAATCATCGAAGCCAGCAACGCACCCTGGCCCTGCGGCTGGATGCTGCGCAGCCATTCGCCATACATCCCCAACACCCGAGCCAGCCGTTGCGGCATCACCGCGGCCAGTTTGATCGACAGCGGGTCGGCTGCGCGGATCAGATAGGGCGTCATCAGCGTGGTAAGCACCGAGACCGCCACGGCCACCGGGTAAAGGAAGTTACTGGTGACCTGCAGGGTCATGCCCAGCGCTGCAATGATGAAAGAGAATTCGCCAATCTGCGACAGCCCCATCCCGACGCGCAACGAGGTACGTCCGTCGTTGCCGGCGATAAAGGCACCAAGGCCACAGGACAGCATCTTGCCGAGCACCACCGCCACGGTGATCACCGCAATTGGCCAGGCGTATTGCAGCAATATCATGGGGTCGAGCATCAAGCCGATGGCGACAAAAAAAATCGCACTGAACAGGTCGCGAACCGGCTCGATCAGGCGCTCGATTTTCAGCAACTGTCGCGACTCCGCCATGATCGCGCCAATCAGGAACGCACCGAGCACCATGCTGTACTCAAGCTTGACCACCAGCAGGCAGAAACCAAAACACAGGCCCAGCACGGTGATCAGCAGCATTTCGTTGCTTTCGAACTTGGCCACGTAGGCCAACAGGCGCGGCACCAGCAAGATGCCAATGACCAGCGCGACGATCATGAACAGCGAGAGCTTGCCGACAGTGGAGAACACTTCGCCCGAACTGACCGTGCCGCTGACCGCGATACTCGACAGCAAGGCGATGATGCCGATACCCAGGATGTCTTCGACGATCAGTACGCCGAATATCAACTGCGCAAAGCGCTGGTTTTTCATCTTCAGGTCATTGAGCGCCTTGACGATGATGGTGGTCGAGGAAATGGCCAGGATCGCCCCGAGGAATAGCGAGTCCATGGTGTTCCAATCGAACCAGCGGCCGATTTCGTAGCCGATCCAGATCATCAGAACGATTTCCAGGAACGCCGCGATAAACGCCGTGGCACCGACCTTGAACAGCTTGCGCAGGCTGAACTCCAGGCCCAGGCAGAACATCAGGAAAATCACCCCCAACTCCGCCAGAGTCTTGATGGTTTCTTCGTCGTGGATCAGGCCGAACGGCGGAGTGTGCGGGCCAATGATGAAGCCGGCCACAATGTAGCCCAGCACCACCGGTTGCTTGAACCGATGGAAAAGTACGGTCACCACGCCTGCGACCAACATGATCACTGCCAGATCCTGAATAAAACTGATGGCATGCATGGCGTGGGGCTCCTTGGGTGCAATGGCTTGATCACCGGACGCAGGAAGTCTCCGATTTGAGCAGTGTAAAAATCTGCTTCTCGTGTAGGACTATTCCCTTGGTCTGGGCTTTTGCAGGGTAACACCGCGACTTCCGGCGCAAAGGCGGTGCAATATATGGAAACAGATCGATTAGGCGTGACGGCGGTCGTCCGCGTGGCGTCCCGATATCTGTTGGTTTGAAAAAAACCGCTGAAGCGCCCGCAGAGGTGCGTCCCTCAAACCTTGCCTCGACCCGTGAGATCGCTATGGAACCCGGAAACGCCCAGCTGTCGATGACAGTATTGATGACCCCCGACATGGCCAATTTCTCTGGCAATGTTCATGGTGGCACCCTGCTCAAGTACCTCGACGAAGTCGCTTATGCCTGCGCCAGCCGCTATGCCGGCCGCTACGTGGTGACCCTGTCGGTAGACCAGGTGATTTTCCGCGAGCCGATCCATGTCGGTGAACTGGTGACCTTCCTGGCGTCGGTCAATTACACCGGCAACACCTCCATGGAGGTGGGCATCAAGGTGGTGACCGAGAATATCCGTGAGCGCTCGGTACGCCATACCAACAGCTGCTTCTTCACCATGGTTG
The DNA here is from genome assembly GCF_013416725.1 of Pseudomonas sp. SbOxS1. NCBI lineage: Bacteria > Pseudomonadati > Pseudomonadota > Gammaproteobacteria > Pseudomonadales > Pseudomonadaceae > Pseudomonas > Pseudomonas sp. SbOxS1. The sequence continues at coordinate 190,178 of NZ_JAAVXC010000002.1, read as the reverse complement.
CGGTGGATGACCAGCGCAAGCCCGCGCCGGTGCCGCCGCTGCAACCTGTAAACAGCGAAGACAAGCGCCGTTATATGCAGGCCCAACAACGCCGTCAGATTCGTCAGGAGCTGGAAAAGCGTTATCAGGAAATCAAGGGCGACGCTTAAAGCAAAGGATCGCAGCCTTTTGTAGAAGCTGCCGAAGGCTGCGATCTTTTTAGCCGTAACCGGATTACAAACTGATAGGGGTTGCCTCGAACCGCACCCGCGGATGGGCGATCCGGTCCTGAGCCCGAACCAGTTCCATCTCGTAACTGGCGCAGGCCTGGGTTTCCAGCAACACCTCATGCACCGCCGACGCTGCGAATTCGAAAGCCGCCACCAGGCTGTCGCCCAGCAGGACACGAGCCAGGAACAACCCCGACGTCAGGTCGCCAACTCCCACCGGCTGACGCGGAAACGCCAGCAGCGGACGCTGCAGATGCCAGCTGCCTTCGGCCGTCACCAGCAACATCTCGAAGACATCCGCCTTTTTTCCAGGGTAATCTAGGTGTTTGACCAGCACCGCCTTCGGCCCGCGTGCCAGCAGCGCACGCGCCATCGCCAGGCAATCGAACAGCGACTGCGGCTTGCGTCCCGAGAAGCTGTCGAGCTCCAGTTGATTGGGGCACATGAAGTCGGCCACGCTGGCAGCCTCCTCCAGCAGAAAATCACTGACTTCCGCCGGGACGCTGCAGCCCTTCTCCGGATGGCCCATCACCGGGTCACACAGGTACAGCGCCTTGGGATTGATCGATTTGATCTTCGCCACGCCCGTCAGTATCGCCCTGCCCTGGGCTGCACTGCCGAGGTAGCCGGACAGTACCGCATCGCAATTGCCCAGCTCGCCAATGGCCGCGATACCGTCGACCAGATCGGGAATCTGGTGCGGCGCCAGCACCTCACCCGCCCATTGGCCATACTGGGTGTGATTGGAGAACTGCACGGTGTTGAGCGGCCAGACATTCACCCCGACCCGCTGCATCGGGAAAACCGCGGCACTGTTGCCGGCGTGACCGAACACCACGTGGGACTGGATAGCGAGCAGATGGGGCGTACGTTTCATGCGGTGAGTTATCCGTAAAACGATTGAAATTCGAGCCACGCAGTATGCGACTAAACGCAGCCTGTACGACAGACCGGCGACACAGTTAAGCTGACACTATCTTGTTGGAGCGCCCTGTTGATGCTGACCCTCGGAAATATTCTAGTGCTGATGCTGTTCGCTACCGCGGGTGCCTGGCTTTGGCACAACCACGGCTTGCGCGAACACGCACTCGAGCGGGTCAAGCAGCATTGCGCCAAGCTCGGGATCGAGCTGCTGGATGGCAACGTGGCATTGAAAAAAATCGCCTTCATCAAGGATGCCAATGGCCGGCGACGATTGGCCCGTGTGTATAACTTCGAATTCACCGTGACGGGCGAAACCCGCCACAACGGTACCATCACACAATTCGGCCCGCACAGCGCACAGATCGAGCTGGCGCCTTATCCCGTGCCATTCGACGACACCCCCTCGGTGGTCGACGTGGTCAAGCCACGTGCCGAGGTGATCGAATTGAGCCAGTGGCGCCAGGAACATACCAAGTGGCGGCCTTGAGTCGTTTGATCTTCACCCCAAGCGACAGCCGTCCAGGCCTCTTTTCAGCCCCTCGACATCCTGCGACTCACTAAAAATAAGCTCAATCCGCGAATCTTGCCGCCATTCGCTGCTTTTCCATTCCAGCACCGCGTTATCCAGCGCATTCGCCGACACCCAGCCCTCGATGCCGTGGATAACCAACTTGGCCCGCCGCCATTCAAGGCCTGCGAGCCACCGATCGATCCTGTCAGTGTCAAAGGTCTGGCCTGGATGCCAGCGCCAACCAATGCTCCAGCCGCCCTCCTGTGCCTGGCTCAAGCAAATCGGCAACGCCGGATCGGTCCAGATCGCCGGCAACTGCGCCAGCCCCTTGGGCGCCACGAAGTTATCCACACCCGCCACCGCCTGAGCGTCCAGGCCAGGCAACTGGCTCAATGGCAAGGCTGCGTGGTGCGCCCAGTACAACGGGCGTACCGGCAACTGCGCGGCGAGGCGTTGGCGAGCGGTTTCATCAAGGTGTTCCGACTTGTTCATCAGCAACAGGCCGGCACTCTCCAGCGCCTCCTGTTGCGCCGGCGGTAGCGGCTTGCCAGCGGCAAGCGCCAGGGCGTCCAGTACCAGGACGCAGGGTTGGACACTCAGGACACCCTGCCACGGCGCGTCACGCAACTGCCGGAGCAACTGCGCCGGATGCCCCAGCCCGGACGGCTCGATGAACAGTCGATCCGGTCGCGCCTTGCGCAACAGTCGGCCGAGGCCGATCTGAAACGGCGCACCGTTGACGCAACACAAACAGCCTCCGGCCACTTCACCCAGTGCGATACCATCGGCGTCACGGGTCAGCAACGCGGCATCGATACCGATCTGCCCGAATTCATTGATCAACACCGCCCAACGCTCGCCAGCGGGACGTTGCGCCAGTAGGTGCCTGATCAGGCTGGTCTTGCCGGCCCCCAACGGCCCGGCGATGACATGGGTGGGTATGTTCTGCAACATGATCGAAGGTGTCTTGGGAGGTAAGGATGCGGTGGATAGGCATGTCGTTGCTGCTGGCGCTCAATAGCGGCGAGGCGCTGGCCCAGGCTTGCGTGGTCCACAGCCAGGCGGAACGGCTGGACGTGAAAGTCTGCCAGCAAAACCGCAACATTCCGCAAAAACTCTTTGCCGAAGGCTTCTGCCAGCCCAGCCTTGCAGGGCAGAAAGTCGAGGTGCAGTACGTCGACCAATGCCCTGGCGGGGCGTTCGGCGTGTGCAGCAACGCCCAAGTCGCCAATATGCCTTACCGGCAGGATATTCACTATTACGGCGTCGCCACGGATGCGGCGTATTTGAAGCCGTTTTGCGAAGCCCAGAGCCAGGGGACCTGGCTCAAGCCTTGAGGGTCAAGCGGCCTCTTCATACCAAGGGCCGAACGGATCAGGCAACGAGCACCAGCTCTCTGCTCCCAGCGCCATCTCCTCATCGCTCAACAGGCAATCGGCAAGCTCGGCGGCAAGCTGCATGAAATCGATGTCCTGGCCGATGAACACCAGCTCCTGCCGGCAATCCCCGCTATCAACGTCCCAGTTCTTCAAGATGGCGGCTGTGCTTTCCTCGTCCTGCGGCCACTGGTCCTTCGGCACGAAACGCCACCAGCGCCCGGCAAAACCATAACGCATCATCCCACCGGCCTGGGACCAGCTGCCGGCGTCGGTGTGTTTGCTCGCCAACCAGAAGAAACCCTTTGAGCGCAGCAGCTTGCCATTGAGCCACGGGCCGTCGATGAAATTGAAGAAGCGCTGCGGATGGAACGGGCGACGCGCGCGGTAGGCGTAGGACGCGATGCCATATTCATCGGTTTCCGGCACATGCTCGCCGCGCAGCTCCTGCAACCAGCCCGGCGCCTGCGCCGCTTTCTCGAAGTCGAAGCGACCGGTATCGAGGATCTTCTCCAGCGGCACTTCGCCCATGACCATCGGGATGATCTGCGCCTGAGCGTTAAGGCGTTTGAGGATGGCCGTCAGCTCCTCGCGTTCGCGGCTGCTGATCAAGTCGATCTTGCTGATCAGGATGACGTCGGCGAATTCGATCTGCTCGATCAACAGATCAGTTATCGCCCGCTCATCCTCCTCGCCCAGCGTTTCGCCACGGGAAGCCAGGGTTTCGGCAGCCTGGAAGTCGAGCAGGAAATTCATGCCATCGACCACGGTGACCATGGTGTCGAGCCGGGCGATGTCGGTGAGGCTCTGGCCGTTTTCATCGCGAAAGGTAAATGTCTCCGCCACTGGCAGCGGCTCTGAAATGCCGGTTGATTCGATCAACAGGTAATCAAAACGCCCCTCCCGGGCCAGCGAGCTGACTTCCTTCAGCAAGTCTTCACGCAACGTGCAGCAAATGCAGCCGTTGCTCATCTCTACGAGTTTCTCTTGCGCACGATTGAGACTGACATCGCGCTGGACCTCACTGCCGTCTATGTTGATTTCACTCATGTCATTGACGATGACAGCAACGCGCAAACCATTTCTATTACGTAGTATGTAATTAAGAAGTGTACTTTTTCCGGCCCCAAGAAAGCCCGAGAGGACGGTCACGGGAAGGCGATTTGGCATCAGAGGTTCCTCACAGGGTGCCCGGTCAAATCGCCGGGCTGCATTTAATGTTATAATATAACAATGCAAGCAAGCCACTTCCCTCTTGCCCACCAAGACAAAGGGCTGGATGCTGGAGCCTGTCCCGTTACCGAGAAACGCTATGCGTCATGCCCTCAAATCAATGCTATTGAGCGTTTCACTGTTCGTTGCGGTCGACGCCCTGGCGCAAGATCAGCCCTTGGCCAACTGCACCCGCAGCGCCAACCTGCTGGCCTGTGTGGATGGCGAAGGCAACGCCTACAGCGTCAACACTGCCGGTAGCACGATGTATTTACGGGGCTTTGAAACCGTCGGGAAACGGCATTGGGCACAGACCAACAGCCGCTACGGTCAACTGACGTTTTTCACCGGCATAGCCTCCGATGGGGAAGCGTGGGTCGGCTATAACCGACGTGTCGGCTGGACCACGATCAACCGGTTTTCCAGCTCTGGCGGCAGCAGCGCCAAGTTCACCTGCAGCCGTCTCGCGGGTTGCTGAGCTCTGGACTTTTTTGTTCTTGCACCAAAGCGATAACGCTATTGGCCGATGGCGAGCTCATGGGGATGCCCATTCAGGGAAGAGGGTATCGCTGCTGCATTGTTATCATATAACATTGCACGAAGACCTCCACATTGGATCTTCTCATGAACGCACTGACTCTGCCGGACATCGCCACGCAGGCCTCACGCCAAGCCCTGCCACTGGAGTGGGTGGGCATGTGTGGCATTGCTCTTCCTGTTTTGCTCGACGGCAAAAAATCGCCTGCAACGGCCGATGCCGGCGTGAGTCTCGATAACGGCGAGGCACGCGGTATTCATATGTCACGGTTGTACCTGGCGCTGGAAACGCTCGAGCAAGAGCCGCTCACACCCAAGCTGCTGCGACGGGTTTTGCACAGTTTCCTGAGCAGTCACGACGGGCTATCAAACAACGCCTACCTGATCATTCACACCGATATGCTGCTGAAAAGACCAGCTCTGCTTAGTCCCTTGGCCGGCTGGAAAAGCTATCCCGTCAGCATCGAAGCCCGTTTGAAAAACCAGATGTTCCACGTGGAACTAAAAATCGCACTGCCTTATTCCTCTACCTGTCCTTGTTCAGCGGCGCTTTCCCGGCAACTGATTCAGCAGCAATTCGTCGATGATTTTGCCAACCGGACATTGCATCACGCCGAGGTGCTGGCTTGGCTCGGCTCCGCTGAAGGCATCGTCGCAACGCCCCACAGTCAACGCAGCACGGCGCAATTGAGTCTGCGTTTGCACGAGTGTGTAGAGGAGTTGCCACTGATCGCAGTGATCAACGACGCCGAAGCGGCGCTCGGCACCGCGGTGCAGACCGCAGTCAAGCGCGCTGATGAACAGGCGTTCGCCTTGGCCAATGGGCAGAACCTGATGTTTTGCGAAGACGCCGCTCGACGCTTGAACCTGGCCCTGAAACGCTCACCCGGTATCAGCGGCTTCCAGATACGCGTTATCCACGCTGAAAGCCTGCATGCCCACGATGCCGTCGCTGAAAGTCGCTGGAACTGGGAGGTCGCATAATGCGTTTCCAGGCTTTGCGCCGGGATATGGACCAAGGATGTGTCGCGCATCGACAATCACTCTTCTGCGCGACTACAGGGCCTTGCAGAAAGAGTTTTGAGCGGGCACGACAAACGTCTACATGACAGCGACCAGGGTTTGGATCTAAGGTTAATCCGCTGACGCATGTGATCGAAGCATTCGAGAACAACAATCATGATCCAGATCACTCTGCCCGATGGTTCATTGCGTGAATACGATCAACCGCTCTCCGTGCATGAAGTTGCCGCGAGTATTGGCCCCGGGCTGGCCAACGCTGCGGTAGCGGGTCGGGTGGACGGCCTGTTGGTAGACTGTGAGTTCGTGATCCGGGCCAATGCCAGGGTCAGTATCGTTACGCCCCAGGAGCCCGACGGCCTGGAGATTCTCCGGCGCTCCTGTTCGCTGATACTGGCGATGGCGGTCAAGCAATTGCATCCCCATGCTCAATTGCGAACCGGCTCGGCGCTGGGTGACGGCTTCTATTGCGAGTTCGCTGTCGAGCGCCCAATCAAGGCCGCTGATTTGCCGCTGATCGAAGCGCGCATGCAATCATTGGCAGCGGCCAACCATTCGATTCGCCGCAGTCGCAGTCACTCCCCGTCTTGCGCCGATCTGTCGCTGTATCGCCTCGCAGACACCGACTATTTGACGAGCGGCCCGCATGTCCCGACCACCAGGGTCTTGCAGGCGTTTGCCCTCGATCACATCAACGGTACCTTGCAGCAACGCATCTATGGCACGTGCTGGTCGAGCCACCAGGAGCTGCAGCATTGGCGCCTGCCGGCCCATGTGGTGGTGGTCAGCATGGATGACCGACAAACGAGCTACGCCCACGCGGTCACCGAACGCCTGCGCCGCAGTGGCGTACGCGCCCTGGCGGACCTGCGCAACGAAAAAGTTCGCCACAAGATTCGGCATCACAGCCAGACAGTGCCGTACCTGGTGGTGATCGGCGAACAGGAAAAGGCTGGCGGGTTTGTCAGCGTGCGCAATCGCAACGGGGAGGATTTTGGCAGGATGAAGGTTGAGGCGGTGTGTGAGTGGTTGGGTCAGTCGGGGATTTGAGGTGGCTGAACGGACGTCTTCGCGGGCAAGCCTCGCTCCTGCAAAACAAGAGCAAGGCTAGCCCGATAACGTTTAGGCTCTTGGCTTCACGGTGCCACAGTCCTGTCCCAGCCAGACCGCGCGGGTATCGAGGCTACCCTTCTGCTGGATGCCGGTGGCGTTGAACGTACCATTGACCTTGGTGGTGAACTCGCGATCGCTGAGGAAGGTGGCGACACCCGCGCCCTGCGCTTTCGGGCAGCTGAAGCGGAATTTCCACTGGTTACCGGTGCGCTCGGTGATTTCCTGTTTGCAGCCCGATTGCGGGTCGGTCAGCGGAATGTTGTCGCTCTTGACCTGCTCTGGGGTCAAGCACGCCCGAATCCCTTTGCCACCCATGGTGATGCCCTGTTTTTCCAGCTGCGCGCGCTGTTCAGGGGTCATCTGGCTTTGTATTTGGCCCAGGATCAGTTGCAGATCCGGCAGGTTCTGGTCGTCGACTTTCATGTTGCTCGAGGTCAATTCCCACAAACCTGGCTGAAGCATCTGCGCCTGAGCAGCCACAGGAAGTGCCAAACCAAATGCCATGGCCAAACCCAGAAGACGAACGTTCATCGAGTAACTCCTGATCAGTAGTGGCCGTTAGACGTCGCCGGCGGGCTTCGGTTCATGGGCCAATTAAATAGCGACATTCTGCACGGAACATGGTCTGTTAAGCATTGAATCTTCAGGAGCAAGGCTGCCCCCCATGGATTATTTTGGACCGCATGTGTTTGGTTATGTCATCGCGCTGCTGCACTCATTGGGCTTGATTGCGGCAATCCATGCCGTGTTGACTGTCCGCACCGCCCAAGGCTCGATTGCCTGGGCCTTGTCATTGTTGTTCATGCCTTACCTGACACTCATCCCCTACCTGGTATTCGGCCGCAGTTCCTTCGACGGTTACATCAAGGCTCGGCGCCAGGCCAACGAGGAGATGCGCAAGGCTGTCTCCGAGCTCAACTGGCGACCGTGGGTGGAGGAAGCCCTCACCGCTCGCGCATCCAGCGCCTACGCGTCGCTGAGGGCGATGCCGAAACTGGGGCGCATGCCCTGCCTGGCAAACAATGAGGTGCGCTTGCTAGTGAATGGACCGGCAACCTTCGAGGCGATTTTCCACGCCATCAGCCAGGCCAAGGAAGCCGTACTGGTCCAGTTCTTCATCATCCACGACGACCGCCTGGGCCGACGCCTGCGTGACCTGCTGCTGCACAAAGCCAGCGAAGGCGTGGTGATTTACCTGCTCTACGACCGAATCGGCAGCCACTCCCTGCCCCACGCTTACGTCCAGTCGCTGCGCGATGGCGGCGTCAAGGTCAAAGCCTTCGCCACCCGCAGCGGCTGGCTCAATCGCTTCCAGGTCAACTTTCGCAACCACCGCAAGATCGTGGTCGTCGACGGCATCCTTGGCTTCGTGGGTGGCCACAACGTTGGCGATGAATACATGGGCGAGAAACCACCGCTGGCACCGTGGCGCGATACCCATGTGCAAGTTCGGGGGCCGGTGGTGGCCTGCATGCAAGAGTCCTTCGCCGAAGACTGGTTCTGGGCGGCTCGCGAATTACCACAGCTGATCCTGCCACAGGTTTATCCGGACGGCGGAGTGCTGTGCCAAATGCTCGCCAGCGGCCCGGCAGATGCCTACGAAACCTGTTCACTGTTCTTCGTCGAAGCGATTCACGCGTCGACCGAACGGGTGTGGATCACCAGCCCTTATTTCATTCCTGACGAAGCGGTCCTCGCTGCGTTACGCCTGGCGGTGTTGCGCGGGGTGGATGTGCGGATTCTGCTGCCGTCGCGGCCCGACCACCGAATCGTCTACGCCGCTTCCAGCCTTTATGCCTTCGAAGCCGTGCGCGCCGGTGTGCGGGTGTTCCGCTACGAACCCGGGTTCCTGCACCAGAAAGTGGTGTTGATCGACAGTGAAATCAGCGCCATCGGCAGCGCCAACATGGACAACCGTTCGTTTCGATTGAATTTCGAAGTGATGCTGCTGACGGTCGACAGGGCGTTCGCCGCCCAGGTGGAGCAGATGCTCAACGACGACTTCGACCAGGCTCACGAAATCGCCAAGGAAGAAGGCCGGGAGACCCATCGCTTGCAGCAGGTCGGCATGCGGGTCGCCCGGCTTATTTCGCCCATCCTCTAGGGATTGTAGATATCGTCTCGCGTCCACGGCAGCTCATGGCTGCCATCGGCGTGGGCCTTTACCGCGAGTATCTGGTGCAGGTTGATCCAGCCACGGGCAAACGCATAGGCACAACCCGCCAGGTACAGGCGCCAGATGCGCAGGGCTTGATCCGGCACCAGCTTCGAGGCGGCCTCGAGGTTGTCTTCCAGGCGTTCGCTCCAGTGATCCAGGGTGCGCGCGTAATGCAGGCGCAGGCTCTCGACATCGACGATCTCCAGCCCTGCTTCACTGATCTCGGCAGAGATCATCGACAGGTGCGGCAGTTCGCCGTTGGGGAACACATACTTCTCGATGAACTCCCCGGCACCGCGTCCCACAGGACGTCCATCGGTGTGCTTGGCGGTGATCCCGTGGTTCATCACCAGCCCGCCCTCTTTCACCGCGCCGAACAAGGTTTTGCAATACTCGGCCAGGTTTTCGTGCCCGACGTGTTCGAACATCCCGACGCTGACCACTTTATCGAAGCGCCCGTCCTGAGGCAGGTCGCGGTAGTCGAGTAACTGCAGCTCGACCAAATCCTCCAACCCTTCCTCTTTTACGCGTTCCCGAGCCAGGGCCAGTTGTTCCTTGCTGAGGGTAATACCGAACACCTTCGCGCCAAATTCACGGGCTGCATACCGCGCCAGACCTCCCCAACCGCAGCCGACATCCAGCAGGTACTCGCCAGGTTGCAGGCGCAACTTGCGACACAGATGACGGAATTTTGCCTGTTGAGCCTGCTCAAGGGATTCACTGCCCGTCTCGAAGTAAGCGCAGGAATACGCCATGTCGCTGTCGAGCCACAGCTGATAAAACGCATTGGAGAGGTCGTAGTGGTAGGAAATCGCTTTAGCGTCTGTTTCCTTGTCGTGGGGGGTGCGCACAGGCTGACTGTCGAGATCACCGAGCAATGCCTGACTCCACTCATCACAGACGCGGATCACATCGCTGATGGAACCTTCCAGTTCCAGTTTGCCCTCGACGAACGCAGCTCCTAGCGCGTCCAGGCTAGGATGGGTGAACTGGGTGACCATTTGTGGGTCCTTGACCACAATTGTGACACTGGGCGTCGGCCCCAGATTGAACTCATGGCCGTCCCAGAGTCGCAGGCGTAGCGGTAGCTGCAGATTCTGTAAGGCCGGTGGAAGTTGCGCGAGCATGGAAAATCCCCCTTGTTTCAGACGTCTGCTGAGAGGTTAGACCATCCTTGAAAAATAGCTGGCTATCGATTTCATAGCGGTCTTCTATGACTCCAACATTGTGCCGAATTCGCAGAAATGACCGCTCTCACCTAGATGACTGCAAATTCGGCCGACAGTTCTGTATTTTTAAAACGGCTCTTCCTTGAGCTTGAACAGTGGTTCCTGAAAGCGCAGCAAACGCCCGGCATTTCCCAACACCAGCAATGTGCTGAGGTTATGCAGCAATGCGGCGATCATCGCCCCTGCTGCCCCGAGCCAGCCAAACGCCGCGAAAGCAACGATTGCCAGGGTCCAGCCCAAACCGATGATCACGTTCACTTGCAAGGTCTGACGGCACTGTCGACTCAAGCGCACGCAGGTGCCGAGGCGCCGCAGGTCGCTACCGATCAGCACGATATCCGCTGAAGCCAGCGCGATGTCCGCCCCGCCTGCACCCATCGCCACACCAACAACGCCAGCCTTGAGCGCCAGGGAATCGTTGATGCCATCACCCACCACCATAGGACGAAAACCGTTACCGATTTCTTTCAACACGCGATTCAATTTGTCCTCGGGCAAGGCCTGCGCTTCGACCTCGCTGATGCCGACATCCCGGGCGAGTGTGTGAGCGACGCTGTGCCGGTCGCCGGTGAGCAAAAGCTGCCGGCCCAATCCAAGGTCCTTCAGTTCGCTCAAGGCAAACCTGGCTTCCGGTTTGACGCTGTCGGCCAACAGCAGCCAAGCGAGGAACTTGCCATTGAGCGCCAGCCCGGCAATCGGGCCGTCGTGGTCGGGAACATCTGAGGTCGGTATGCCCAATTGGGCGAACAACTCCGGGCGCCCCAACGCGGCCTCGCCCTGCTCCGTCATGGCCACCACGCCCAAACCCTGCCGCTCGCGAATGTCCGACAGCAACAGAAAATGCTCTTGTGCGACCAGCCCCGCCAGCGCCCGGCTGACCGGGTGACTGCTGGCGGACCCGAGACTGGCGGCGAGCTTCAAGACGGGGTTGCGATCCTCCAGCGGGCTCTCGATGGATTGCAGGCGCAAGGTACCGAAGGTCAGGGTTCCGGTCTTGTCGACCACCAGCGATGTGAGGTCTGCCAGCTCCTCGAGAAACGCCGAGCTGCGAATCAGAATGCCGTGCCGCGCGGCTACCGCTACCCCGGCAATCGCCGTAGCGGGTGCCGACAACACCAACGCACAAGGACAGGCAGCCACCAGCACCGCGAGCATGGCCTGGGCATCATTGGTGATGAACCAGGTAACTGCGGCCAGCAGCAATACCAGCACCAGATAGCTACCGGCGTAACGCTCCAGCAACCTGGTTATCGGCGGCTTGGAACGCTCGGCGTTTTGCATCAGCGCTATCACTTTGCCGAGGGTCGATTCGTCGCCGGTCCGAGTCACTTCAACGCGCAGCAGGCCATCGAGATTGATCGCGCCACCGAACACCGCCATGCCGACGCCCGCTTCCATCGGCACCGACTCGCCGGTAATGGAGGCGGTGTCCAGACTCGCTTGGCCGGACATCACCCGACCATCCGCCGGCACCCGATCACCGGCACGGACTTCCACCAGATCGCCAGCCCTGAGCGTACCGTTGTCGACCTCGACGATGGAGCCGTCGGCCTGCACCTTGCGCGCGTGACTGCGGGTGAGTTTGCCCAGGGCATGAATGGCTTCCTGCGAACCGATCACGCTGCGCTCTTCCAGCACATGGCCGAAGATCATGATGATCGGCAGCAATGCCGCCGTCAGCAAATCGCCTGTTGCCCATGCACCGAGCATGGCCAGGGCGATCAGTTGATCGGTGATGCCGTGCAGGCTTGGATACCGCAGGCTGTACCAGGCTGAACGCATCACTGGTACGGCCACCAGCACGGAAGCAACACCCAGCAGCAATTGGCTGACCCCGGTCTGTTCCGGCGACAACCAGCGCCATACGAGGCCCAGCGCGAGCAAGCCAAGTGCGAGCATGGCCAGGGTCAGTTGACGGGCAGCGCTGCGTTGTTCGGCCGAGGACAACATGCTCGGTGCAGCGGCGGTTTGAGCGGTCATTGTGCAGCTCCCTGAATGATCAGGCGGGAATCGTCTTTCGGATCAACCGTGGTGACTGAGCCGGCCTGGCCCAGAATTTTCGGCATCCGCTCGCGGTAGATCCGCAGCAACATTTGCGGGTCGGCGGCTTGTTGTTGGGAGTTGGCCAGGCTCATTACCGTGGCGGTATCAGCCGACGCTTTCGCCAGCCGTTCACTCGCCTGAGCATGGGCGACTTGCAGCGTGCGGTCGGCTTGTTCATTGGCGGTCTGGGTCAGCTTCTCGGCCTCGGTGCGCGCGTTGGCCACGGCCTTGTCGGCTTGCTGGCTGGCGGTCAGTACGGCGTTGAACGCATTGATCGCAGGGGCCGGCAGACTCGACTGCACGTCGACCCGTGCCACTTCGATCCCCAGCCCCTGCCCCGTCGCGGCCAATTGCGCCAAGCGTTGGTTGATGCCTTGCACCAGATCGCCGCGCAGACGCTCGCGCCTTTCTGCAGCCTGATTATCAGCGCCGATCAACTCCGGTCGGGCGACCAGAATAGTGTCCAGATCTCGTGCAGCAGTGAGTGCCAAGGCGCTGCGGGTCACCAGGCGATCGAGGGCTGGCAGCACATGCTCGCCTTGAAGTACGAAGGCATACGGCTCAGTGACCTTGTAGAACACCCGCACATCCAGTTGCACCACACCCGCATCCCCCGTCAGCAAATAACCGGAGCCTGCCAGTGCGTCACTGATAGGCGTCGCAAAACTGGCCGCGCGATCGGCCTGCAATGCGGCATCCGTGCGCAACAGGTTTTCCACTCGACGCTCGATTACCCGGTCCGCCGCTGGCAGCAATATCACCTGCTCAAACGGTCGAGGCCAGGCCAACAGCAAACCGGCATTCTGGATGCGATCCAGCGCGCCGAAATGCAAAACCACCGCGCGATTTTGCGGATCAATCTGTCGCACATTGGAGAACGCCCATGCCAAAGCGGCCAACACCGTCACCGCATACAGGGCGAGAAACGCCAAGCGTCCGGCCTGAATCCACGGGCTGCTCAACTCATTTGTTCCACGTGGAACCAAATTCATGGCTGAGATCCGGGTTTGTTATCGAGCGTCGGCGGACCGTCAACCAACACCCGGAAAGGCGCGGCATCGGTACGCAGTATCAGTTTGGTGCCCGGGGTGATCACCGTGCCCAAGGTGTCGAGCGAGCGCAGCAGGTTGTAAAGCTGCGGTGAGCCGGCGTAGGCACGCGCATAAATCTGCGCCGCTTCGACCCGGGATTGCGCCTCGATGTCAGCCGCTTTCACCGTGGCATCGGCCTGGACGATTCGTGCATCACGTTCCGCCGCGGAGCGAATTTGCGCCGCTTCGCGTTTGCCGATGGCAGTGCGTTCGGTCGCGATGGTTTCACGCTCGGCGCGCATGCGATCGACCGTCGCAGTGAGCGTGACCGACGGCAAGGTCAGGCGCTCGATACCAACTTGCAGCACTCGCACACCATAGGTGGTCAACAACTGCTGATCGATTTGCTTGCGCAGCTGCGCTTCGAAATCGGCGATGTGCACCTGATTGGCGTCGGTGTTCACCAGGTTCGCCAGATCGAAACTGCTGGCCGTGGTTTCCAGGGCGGAGCCGACGAAGGTGCGGATCTGTCGAGCCGCTTCGTCCGGCTGGTTTTGCACAGCGCGCATAAAGCGCTGCACGTTGTCCCCATCACCCTGCACCTGCCACGCAACGTAAGCCTGAACGATGATGCGCAAGCCGTCCCGCGTGCCCACATCCTGCAAACCGCTGGACGTGGTGCGCAGTCGCAGATCCACCGGGATCGCCGCTTCGAACGGTGCCGGCCAGCGCCAGCCAAGGCCTGGCTCCAGCAACACTCGCGATGGGTTGCCAAAACGCGTGATGACCGTGGCTTCGCCCGAACGCACTTGCACCAGGCTCGCAGCCGCCACGGCAAACGCGACCAACAACGCCGCCCAGCCCATGCGTCGCCAAGGGAATGGACCGGCTTCCTGCGGATCGCCGTGGTGGTGATGGTGATGACCGTGGTGATGTCCGCCATGGCCGTGATCGTGGCCACTGTGGTCGGCGTGATCGTGGGTATGTGACTGGCTCAATTGGCGGCTCCTGGCTGAGCGGTTTTACGCGACGGCGCAGGGTCAGCCGGCAACGTGAATGTACGCAGATCGATGGTCGGCGCATTGCTGCTGCCGCCCAGACGATGATCGAGGACCAGCAACCTGGCATTGGCCAGGCCCTGGGAAAGTTGACCGAGGTATTGCTCCAGCACGAAGGCCTGGCCGGCACTGGCGTAAGCCTTTTTCTCGGCGCTGAATTTCAGCTCGCCGGCCTTGGCCGTCGCATTGATTTCATGGGCAGTCGCCGTTGCCTGATCCCGGGCAATGCTCGCCTGCAACTGCGCCTGGTTGGTGGCTTCGGCAGCGGCTCCACGTTCACGGGCGATCAAAGCCTGCGCGCCGATCTGTGCGGCTTGCACCCCGTGATAAGCATTGGCCGCCCCCGCCGGGGGATGAATCGCTTCGACCACCGTGGCGAGAATTTCCACGCCGCTGTCGAGTTTCTGCAGGTCGGCCTGCACGGCCCGGCCGATTTCCTCTGCGAGCCCTACCCGGTCCTCACCGAGCAAACCATCAAGGGTTCGTGAGGCGAAGTCGTGGACCAGAATGCGACTGGCGGTGCTTCGGATCAACGTCGGCACATCCGCGCTGTTGTAGGTTGCTGCCAATGCCGCCTGATCGCTCAAACCGATGCGATAAACAAAACGCACGTCCATGTTGACGATCTGAAAGCTCTGCTTGTCGGCACGGCTGCTGGCAATCACCTGGGATTTGTCATTCACATGGCTGGCGTCCCACAACCGGTTGGCGGTCGTCGGCGCCGGGCCTTCGGCCGGATCTGCCTGCACGGGTGCCGACGTTTCGCCGACGCTGGTGGCCAATTCGTGAACCACTCCATTTTCGACACTCAGCACCCGACCCAACGGCCACGGTAAACCTGCATGCAGACCCGGACCGAACACCATCACCGGTTTGCCGAAACGCTCGTAGATCCCCCGCCCTTGCAGCGGAATTTCGTGAACACCGGTGAGTGACCAACCGACGATGGCCACAACGACCAGCACCGGAAAAAATGCCCGGCGCATGTAAGTGAAGGCCCAGATCTGCCGCAGGTCGATGCCGAAGCGGTTGTGCAATTCGTGCTGCAACGCCTGCAGTGGTTGCGGCGGCCAGCGCAGCATATCGGCGACAAAACTGCGCGCCAGCAGTGCAGGTTCAAGTTGTTCGCGACGTGGGCTGAACAATGACAGTACGGCACGAAGTAGCAATTCGAAGGCGACGAACCCCGGCAACAGGCCGATCAGTACCGCCAGACGCACCGGCCAAACCGACGTTTCATTGCCGAACAACAGGCAAAACGCTCCAAGTATCAGGCTGATGATTGCCACGCGGGTCAGCTGGGCCAAGGCTCCCGCCTCGGGCCATTGAGCGCTGTTTTCCTGGGCAAGCTGACGTTCCAGAACCAGCAACCCAAAGGCCATTAACAACCCCAGGGCCGCGCCGATGGTGGCCGACATTCCCAGCGCTGCAGGCGGCAAAGCAAGGTTCCAGGCCTGTTCGACGCACAACAACGCCAGCAGCGCCCAACCACCCAGCCACAGCGTTGGCGCACCGATTTGCCTGAGTAGCTTCAGCCAACGCTGACTGATTCGCTCCAGCAGCCGCTCGTACCAACCCACCGGGACTTCAGCTTCTTCAGAGTCGACCACCGGCGCCAAGGGGTTCATCGCCCTTGCACGCCATTGCGTCACCCACCCGGCGGACTGCAAGCCAGCGACCAGCACCAGCAACGCGGCGCACTGATTGAACAACAGGGCAGGCCAAAGGGATTGCGGCGCAAACAGCTCGACAAAAAAGCCCAGCACCAGGCCCATTGCCGCGAGCGCGCCGAGGCCGATGGCGAACTGGCGCAATCGTCGCCCTTGAAAAACTGCCTGCTGAAAGCGCGGTAGCCTGGCTACCTGCGCTCCATCATCACCCTCTTCGAGATCGACTTGCATACCACTCCAGTGTTTATCATGGCCCACACGGCATTTCGTTACGATATAACGATATCGGTGAAATTTTCGTACTCAATCGCCCTATCTAAAGTTTCCCAACCTGTCGCTAGGCTGAAGCCTTGACCGAAATGCATCGAAACGCACATATTACGGTCGTAATTTTATTCGAAGGCTACTTTTATACCTCCCGATCCCGCTTTCAATCCAGGAGTACATCCATGAGCACCTATGACGTCGTGATACTCGGTGGTGGCCCCGGTGGCTACAACGCAGCCATCCGTGCGGGCCAACTGGGATTGAAGGCGGCGTGCGTAGAAGGTCGCGCCACGCTTGGCGGTACCTGCCTGAACGTCGGTTGCATGCCGTCCAAGGCATTGCTGCACGCCTCCGAACTTTACGATGCAGCCATGGGAGCGGAATTCGCCAACCTGGGGATCGAGGTCAAGCCCACGCTCAACCTTGCCCAGATGATGAAACAGAAAGATGAAAGCGTGACCGGGCTGACCAAAGGCATCGAGTTTCTCTTTCGTAAAAACAAGGTCGACTGGATCAAGGGTTGGGGCCACATCGACGGGCCCGGCAAAGTCAGTGTGACGGATAACGCCGGCGGCAAGACCGAACTGACCGGCAAAGACATCATCATCGCCACCGGTTCCGAACCCACTCCCCTGCCCGGCGTGGACATCGATAACCAACGCATCCTCGATTCCACCGGCGCACTGTCATTGAAAGAAGTGCCGAAACACCTGGTGGTGATCGGCGCCGGGGTGATCGGGCTGGAGCTGGGTTCCGTCTGGCGGCGCTTGGGGGCGCAAGTGACCGTGGTCGAATTCCTTGACCGGATTTGCCCGGGCGTAGACGGCGAAGCGGGCAAAACCCTGCAACGCTCGTTGAGCAAACAAGGCATCAGTTTCAAGCTGAGTTCAAAAGTGACCAGCGCCACGACGTCCGCAACCGGTGTGCAGCTCAGCGTCGAACCCGCCGCAGGCGGTACCGCCGAATCGCTGGAGGCCGATTACGTGCTGGTGGCCATCGGGCGCCGGCCTTACACCCAAGGCCTGGGGCTGGAGAACGTCGGCCTCGCCACCGATAAACGCGGCATGCTCGCCAACAAGGGGCACCGCACCGAAGCCGCAGGGGTGTGGGTGATTGGCGACGTCACCTCCGGCCCGATGCTCGCCCACAAGGCTGAAGACGAAGCCATGGCCTGCGTCGAACAGATCGTCGGCAAGGCCGGCGAGGTCAATTACGAGCTGATTCCCAACGTGATCTACACCAAACCCGAACTGGCCAGCGTCGGCAAGACCGAAGAACAACTGAAGGCCGAAGGTCGCGCATTCAAAGTCGGCAAGTTTCCGTTTACCGCCAACAGCCGGGCGAAGATCAATCACGAAACCGAAGGATTCGCCAAGGTCCTGGCCGATGAGCGCACCGACGAAATCCTCGGTGTGCATCTCGTGGGGCCCAGCGTCAGTGAAATGATTGGCGAGTATTGCGTGGCCATGGAGTTCAGCGCGTCCGCCGAAGACATTGCCCTGACCTGTCATCCACACCCGACCCGTTCCGAAGCCTTGCGCCAGGCGGCGATGAATGTGGAGGGGATGGCGACGCAGATGTAGGCCTCCCGTTCGCTTTCGCGAGCAGGCTCGCTCCCACATTGGAATGCATTCATATGTGGGAGCGAGCCTGCTCGCGAAGAAGTCGCCTCGGTCTATGACGGCAAATGTCCCAACGGCAACGCTCCCGGCGTCTTCACCGTATGAATCGCAAAATTGCTGCGGATATCGCTAACCCCCGGCAACTTGAGCAAACACCCAGTGAGAAACCGGTCGTAGGCACGTAAATCCGGTACCACCACTTGCAACAGAAAATCCGACTCTCCTGACACCAGGAACGCCGAAATCACCTCAGGCAATGCCGTCACGGCCAAGCGAAAAGATTCAGCCTGTTCATCGTTATGGCGCTCGACTTTCACCCCGACGAACACGGTCAACCCGAGCCCGACTTCGTCGCGATCCAGATTGGCCTGATAACCACGAATCACCCCGGCCTCTTCAAGCATCCGCACCCGGCGCAAGCATGGTGAAGCCGACAGACCGATTTCTTCAGCCAACTGCACATTGCTCAGGCGACCATCCCGTTGCAGCGCGGCGAGAATCTTGCGGTCGTAGGCATCCAGTTTCATCGTTTGGCAGATCCTGCTGGCAGAGCTGTGATTTGTTGGCAGGTTATGCCAAATCAGTCAGCTTTAGAAGCGAACTACGCAAGCACATGCCCTGCTCCCTGGCTCTAGACTGGCCCTACTGAATCGACAACGAACAGGGGTGCAACATGGCGGGATTGGGGCTGTTTTTCATGGCGTTGGCAGTGGTCTATCTGTTACCCGGCCCGGACATGATCCTGCTGCTACAAACGGGTGCCCGTCAGGGCAAAGGCGCTGCGTTGGCCACGGCGATCGGCCTGGGGATCGCCCGCGGTTGTCATGTGGTGCTGGCGGCGTTGGGGTTGGCGGCATTGTTCAAGGCGGCGCCTTGGACCTTTGATGTGGTGCGCCTGGTCGGTGCGGCTTATCTACTGTGGATCGGCATTCAATGCCTGCGAACGACGATGCTGCCAAGCCTGAGCGCTCCAGGTGCAACGGACGAAAAACCACGCTGGGGCGAAGCGATTCGCCGCGGCTTACTGACCAACCTGCTTAACCCCAAGGCGCTGCTTTTCTGCTCGGTGTTGCTGCCGCAGTTCATCGATCCACTCAACGGACCGGTACTCGCGCAGTTTGCGGTCCTGGGCCTGGTGTTGGTCGGTGTCGGCTTGCTGTTCGATAGCACCTACGCCTTGACCGGTGCCGCGCTGGGTCGTTGGCTGCAACGCAGCCCCGGCGCCCAACGCCTGCAACAGTGGCTGTTCGGTAGCCTGCTGATCGGTTTCGCCGTGCGGCTGACCTTTGTTCAACAGGCTTGAACCTTATCGCACCTTGCGGCGGCGCTTGACCTGCACCAACGCCACCGCCATCACCACCAGCAAGCCACCCATCTGCAGCGCTGTCTTGTACGGTCGCAGGGCCGAGCGAGCAGCGTCGGTGACCTGGGTGACATAGCGCTTATCGGCGTTCTCAAAGTCGGGATATGGGCATTGATGCCCAAAATCCGCCGCCCACTCCACGAATGGTCCCTCTTTGACATATCGCTGGTAGAGCGCACTTTGCTCTTCAAGGCTGCTGTTCCAGCCTGACGCTTCACACAGCACAGCGGCAAACGCCTGGCTGGTGTGCGGCAGATTGTCGGCTGCTCGGCTGGCGAGTGCGGTTGCCACGAAGCGATAGTGGTAGCGCTGATCGGGTTGGGCGGCACTGGCTTGCTGACGCTTCACTTCGTCCTCGGCTACCAGCGGCCCGACCTTGAGTTCAGTGCTCTCAAGACTGAAGTTGCCACCTAACGTGGCATAGTCCGGCGCCATTTCGTAGCCGAGGATATCCATCCCCCACTCGCGCGCGGTCCAGGCCGCGTTGAACAGTGCCGCGGCACGTCGCGTCGGCCACCATGCCGAATCAGCCGCCATGCGTTGCTGGCCGTACAACCTGGCTTTGTGGCGCAAGCCATCGTTATCGAAATAAGCCGGCGCTTGCTCGTAGTGCCCTTCGCGCAGCAAACGCCGCCCAAGCAGATTGCGCAGGCTCGCAGCCACCGGCAGGGGTACATAGTTGTCCAGGTCCTGCTGACTGAGTGGTGGCGGAGCCGGAACCTGGGTGTCGACGTAGTTTTTGAGTTCCTCCAGCGTCAGGACACGCTCGGCAACAGTGGCCGCATCGAACCAATAGATGCCTTGGCTGCGGTACAACTGGTCGAACGCCTGCAGATAATCCCCGCGTTGCAGGGCCAGGATCGCGCTTTCGCCTTCCACCCGACATTTGGGTTGCAGGGTTTCAAAATCGAAGTCCGGCGTTCTCCGATCGCCCCACGATTCATTCTGCGGGAAGGCCTTGGCTGCCTTGGCATACGCTGCAGCCGCCGCCGCTTTATCACCATCGCGCACCGCCAGTTTGGCCCGCAGCCACCAGGCCAGGCCGCCATCGCCAGCATGCTCGAGAAAGGCTTTGGCGCTGCTGAAATCGCCCTGTTGATAATTCATCGCTGCGAGACGGTCCGCATTGTCGAGGCTGCCGCGCGTGCTGTCCTGCAACAGTTTGATCAGTTTTTTCTCGTTTGGTGGTTGATCACCGAATGACCAGCCCAGCCGACTGATCAAGGAGGCGGTCACCAGTTGCTGCACGGGCTTTCCCTTGAGCAGCATGGCCAGTTGATCCTCGGGCATCGAAGCCAGGTCAGCCATCAACAGCTTCAACGAGGTGTAACCCACGGCCGAACCCTGAAGGTTTTGCGTGGCATAGAGTTCGATGGCGCGGTTCCAGTCACCCGCCGTCCGGGCCACGCGGGCTTCTTCACCGAGGCTGGCGACGCCCAATTCCAATGGGTCGCTGAAGCCGTCGATGCTCAGCTGACGCGTTTGTTCGAACGCTTTGCGCGATTGTTCCAGCAGGTCGGGAGCCGCATCGGCCTGCGAACTCATGGCAAACAACGCCCGCCCCAGCGAGTAGGCAGCCCAGGTGCTGCGCAATGCTCGTTGATCGGCGGGCAGTGCCAGCACCTGGCGGAAGTATTCGGCAGCCAGCGAATGGTCGCCGGCATTGAACGCCACCGCGCCCGCCATATACAACTTGAGCTCGGCGGGCAGGCTCGCGCCCTGTGCTTCAACCTGGCGGGCATCGGCGAGCCCACGCAACCGTTTCACCTGCGCCTGCTGTTCATGGGTCAAACCTGCCTGCTCGGCCTGATCCCGCTGCTGTGCGTGATCGGAGGTTTCACCATAGGCTGCGCCAGGGTCGAGGGTGGCTGCCGTGACAGGCTTGAGACCGGCAATCCCATGACCGAGGCGACTCACCTCGAAACTGAAATTGCCTTCCGGCAACTCCGCCAACGATTGACCTCGATTGTCCAGCAGCCGCATGGGGAAATCCGGCCCGCACGCCATGGCCGCCATCGGCAGGCCAAGACTCAGACAGAGCAAGTGACGGGGCCAGTTACGGGTGAACATTCGAAGCTCCTTGATCAATGGTTGCGCAGCGTGCCCAACCGATGGCGCGCTGTCCGCCAGCCGCTATCCGACCGTCGCGCAGGCGGGTGAAGGTAAGCAGGTTCGGCTCTTGTTGCAACGTATAACCGGCCAGCGCATCGGCGCCCTCGCAGCCCTGTACACCCAGCGTCACGCGCTCGGGCCAGGTGTTGTCGAGGTTGCCCACATTGGTGATAGCGATGTCATAGAGACCTTCGTGCTCTGAAAGATTCAGTGCCAGTTGACTCTCAAGGACCTCACCGCGGGACACCGCGCGCAGGGTCGTCAGGCTCCAGGCTCGACGGTCGTTGGCCAACGGCAGGCGAAACCAGATCAGCCCGGCCAGATGAGCCGGCGGATCGGCACGCAACCGGGTAGCCAGCTCGCTCAATTGCAGTGGATCAGCCAACAACTCCCGGCGCTTGCCGTGACGTTCAATCGCTACTTCGCTTTCCACGATGGGAGCGCCACCAACACTTGGCAACAACGCGACGCCATAGGCCGGCAGGGCCAGGAAAAAGGGTTTCGACGTGATGCGACTCCAGGCCATTGCCCATTGGCGAGCAAGGTCCGGATCGAACAAACCGCGTCGAGGATCACTCACGGCATGCACCTGCAACACGCTGCTATCGACGGTGGATAACAACGCCGGCAACTCAGGACTGTCGAGCCACGCCGGCAATGCGGTGATGCTCATGACCATGGACGTCGGCAGCACAGAGCGCAGGTGCGCAAGAAACTCACGATAGGCGGGTAGCCGGGCGTTGCCCGCATCGTGGTCGATTTCTATCCCTGTAAGGATCAGTCCCTGGCCCTGCCAATCGCTGATCAGTTGCTGGATCTGCCCCATGACCTCGTCCTGATCCAGCGACTTGAGCTGGCCATCCAGGCGAACCACCGCAATCAACGGCCTGCCATCGCGCTTGAGCAGCGCCGGATCAATCCGCGCGCGACCCCAGCCTGCCTGAGGGAAGGCCTGTAATGCCAGCACCCGCAAGGTGGAAAAGTCTGCGCGGCTGTCTCGCAACGCAGTGTCATGCGCCGGAGTCCATTGCCGTTGCCAGACATAGAGTTGCTGATCGAGTGGCGGGGCATCATCGTGCTGCTCGCAACCACTGAGCAGCGCAAGCGTCATCAGCGAGACGATCGCGCGGGTGAAAAAAACCATGAGAAAACGCCTGTCCCTGAAATGCACAAAGGGCCTTTCTCGGCCCTTTTTCGTACTCCCCCTACCCTACTCAGCCATCGACCAATGGGCAATGGCTCCTGCGATGATCCCTCAGAGGTCCAGGACCAGAGGCTGCGCGCCTTGAGCCGGTACTGCGCAACAAATCAGCACCTGACCTTCGTCCGGTACCTCCGCGGGTGGCTGTGGATAATTGACCTGGCCACTGATCAGCCGGGTCTTGCAGGTGCCGCAAGAGCCGCCACGGCAGCTGAATTCCGGGTGCAATCCGCGGCTTTCCGCCAGCTCCAACAGAGTGCCGCCGTCCGGTTGCCAGCGCGCCTCCTTGGCTGAGCGCTGGAACACCACCGGCACCGAGGTGGTCGCCGCTGGCGGTTGTTCGATGATTACGGCGTCGGGGTCGGGCCGACGGCGCAACGTCGAGGGACCGAAGGTTTCAGCGTGAATCCGCGCGTCGCGGATATCCAGTTCGCGCAAGGCGTCGTACAACGCCTGGGTAAAACTGCCGGGCCCGCAGAGCACAAAATCCAGCTGATCATAGTCCTCCACCTCAAGCAGTTCCGAGAGCCGAGCGATATCGATTCGCCCGGTCAAATCGAAGTCCTCGCCCTCCAGCGCCTCCGGCTCAGGCTGACTGAGTAGGCGCACCACCCTGACCGCGTCGCCGGCACGCTCGAGCAATTGGTCCACCTCTGGACGAAACGGCTGATCGGCCAACGTGCGCGAACTCTGGAAAAACCAGGTCGGCCGGATGTGGCGGGTGCGCAAGCCTTGATAGACCACCTCACGCAGCATCGACAGCAGCGGCGTAATCCCCACGCCAGCGGCCAACAACACCAGTGGCCGACGCTCATGGGGCGCCACGGTGAAATGCCCCTGGGGCGCACGAGCCTCCAACAGGTCACCGACGCGAACCTGTTCATGCAGGTGCGAAGACACCCGCCCATCACGCTTCACGCTGATACGGAAAAAGTCATCCGATGGCGCACTCGACAGACTGTAGGTGCGGATATGGGTTTCGCCATCAATATTGAAGCGCAGCGGTAAATGCTGCCCGGCCTGAAACAACGGCAACCCGGCGTCGTCGGCTGGCTCCATGTATATCGAGCGGATGTGTTGGCTTTCGGCTTCGATCCGTACCACCCGCAGCGGCCGCCATTGATCGCCCAAGGTCTTGGCTTGCAAGCGCGCCTTGGCCTGCTCCCACGTCCCCGTCAGCAAACTGGTGGGAGAAACACCGTCAAAGCGCCAGCGCAAACCAAGAGCAGCGGGACGACGCACAACGTGTTCCACGTGGAACATCCACAAACGTTCGGCGCCTTGAAATGCCTCAACCTGCGGACCATCAAGAATGATTTCGGTGCGCCCGCTGAGGTGTAGCAGATCACCGGAATTGAAATCGATGAACAGCAACCCGGCCTTTGGATTGATCAGCAGATTGCCCAAGGTATTGAAAAACAGGTTGCCGGCGAAGTCCGGGATGGTCAGCCGATTCCCTTCCACCTGGACGAAACCCGCCTGGCCGCCACGGTGGGAAACATCCACCGACCGTACGCCATCGACGTCAACGAAACTCGCGACAAAGAAGGTGTCCGCCTCGGCAATCATGCCTTTGGCCGCTTCATCCAGTTCATTGAATTGCTGCGCGGGACGTGTTGCCGGATCCGCCAGGGGTACCGAACGGAACTGCCTCAATTGGATGTACTGCGGGCAATTACCAAAGGACTGATCCACCGTCACAGCAAAATCGCTGGCGGTCATTGCACCGATATGGCCATTGATGCGATTGCGGCGCCGGGTATGCAATTCAATGCCCAGCAGCCCGATCGCCGCCCCCGCGCTCAACTGCGCGGGATCATCGGCAGCCGGCAAGCTGCTAAATTGCAACAATCCTGGTTCGGGTGAGTGAGCGAAACCCGGTTCACCTTCAAGCACGCTGGCCCAAGGGCGACCGTCAGCATCCACCGCGCCGTACAACATGAACGGAAGCTGCTGATAGAAGGTGCGGTGTTGATCCGGCATCTGGTCGCGAATCACCCTGCGCCCCAGTACGTCCATTCGCTCACTGACACCGATGTGAGCCTGCAACTCTTTTTCGCCAGCATGCCACGGTGAATGGTCCATTGCGGCTTCTCCCCTGCGCCATTGGCACAGCGTGAAGGGCCCGACAAAGTCGGGCGAAAAACATCAGGCAGTTTTTTGCAGACCGGCGACAGTACGCGGCATGCCGACGAAACCGGGCAAGGCTTCGACCCTTGCCAGCCAGGCGCGGATGTTGGCGTAGTCGTCTAGCGACACATTGCCTTCCGGTGCATGAGCGATGTAGCTGTAGGCAGCCACGTCGGCGATGGTCGGTTCGCTGCCAGCCAGGAAAGCTGTGTCGGCCAGTTCCGTATCGATCACCTTAAGCACGCTATGGGCGTAAGGAATCACTTCATCAGGGTTGTACGGCGCACCGAAAACGGTGATCAGCCTGGCCCGGGCGGGGCCAAAGGCAATTGGCCCGGCAGCGGCCGACAACCAGCGCTGCACTTTGGCAGCACCAACCGGATCGGCAGGCAGCCAGCGACCGTTCCCGTATTTTTGCGCCAGATAGACCAGGATCGCATTGGAGTCCGCCAGCACCACACCTTGATCGTCCAGCACCGGCACTTGGCCAAAAGCGTTGAGGGCCAGGAACTCCGGTTTTTTATGCTCGCCCTTGGCCAGGTCGACGAAGATCAGCTCGGTCGGCAGTTGCAGCAGCGAAAGCATCAGTTCCACACGATGCGCGTGGCCAGAACGTGGGAAGTTGTAGAGTTTGATGGCTTGCATGGTCGACTCCGCAGGTCAGTGGCGCTAGTCGGGAGAGATCAGCACCGATGGCGGCCATCTTCTACCAGTCACCAAAACAACAGAATACCCAGCAAACGCAATCAATTATTTCATCCAGTGAAACAAACCATCATTACTGCAAAGCGGAATGCTCGCGCAGTGCCTTCACCACAAAGTCGACAAAACTGCGAACGCGCGCCGCAGCTTTGTGCCCGCCTTGGTAGAGCACATGGATGGGCAATGGCGGCATTTCGAAATCCGCCAGAACGATCTCCAGCTCCCCTGCCGCCACTTTGCTCGCCGACTGATAGGACAGAACCCGGGTGAAACCCAGCCCAAGCGCGGCGGCGGTGATCGCTGCCTGATTCGCCGTCACCGTCAGACGCGGTTCTGCCCGCACACTCAGCGGCTCGCCCCGCTCGAGGAAGGGCCAGTGCTTTAACTGTCCAATGGCGGATGTCGCAATAATTGGCGCCTGAGCCAGCTCTTGTGGATGTTTTGGCCGGCCATGGATAGCCAGAAACCGCGGCGATGCACAGATCACCCGCCGCACTTCTCCCACCCGGATCGCATGCTGGTTGCTATCAGGCAGCTCACCGATGCGGATGGCCACATCGACCCCCTCCTCGACGATACTCACTACCCGATCTACCAGCAGCGCATTGATCGTCACGTCGGGAAATTGCGTGAGAAAACTCACCATCAGCGGAGTGACGAACAACTCACCAAACAAAACCGGCGCCGTGATCGTCAGCTGCCCACGGGGCTGGGCGTGACTGCCCGCCGCCGAATCCTCAGCTTCCTGCACCTCGGCCAGAATTCTCCGACAGTCCTCCAGATAACGCTGCCCCGCCTCGCTTAGATACACACTGCGGGTAGTACGCGTGAGCAACTGCGTGCCAATGCGCTTCTCCAGCGCCGCCACCGCCCGAGTAACACTGGCGGCCGACAGGCCCAAGCGCCGCGCCGCTGCCGAAAAGCCCTGGTCCTGGGCGACGGCGGCGAAGACCTGCATTTCCTGGAAGCGGTCCATGGGCGTGTCCTCGATTCAGATAAAAAAAATCGCAACCAAAAGGCTGCGATTTTTAAGGTGTGCCGAAACAATTAGGTTTGTCTCAGCCAGCTAGATAACTCAACGCCTCTAGACATAGGTGCGACGTTGATCCTGATAATAGCTTTGTCACAAGACCCTCCACTGGGATTTTTCAGGTTGTTTTTGAAACAATTAGCTTTGTCACAGAGTTCGAACGTCCGTGTGCCAACCGGATGCCTTCAGTTACAACTGGCCTATGCGTTAAATCGTTTCTGAATGGCAGAACACCACCGCGCCAATAACCAGACAACGTAGCAACTCGCTAATTGGAAATGTCCGCACAATCATGTGCGATGCAAGCATAGCTCGAACAATTCGGCAAAAAACGTACGGTCTACTATGCTCAATGGGTTGAAGTTATCGTCGCTTACGACACAGACAGGGCCGACTGCATCGCAAGCGTAATGCGGAGGCAGAGATGGCATCGATATCCAGAAGACTCTTCTTGAAGGTGGGCGGCGGGGTTGCGGCAAGCGTAGCGATAGGACTGCCCGAACTCACTCAAGCGGCAACAACTAAGCCAACGGTAGAGGGGCGAGTAAACCTCCCCTACCAAATGAAGCCCCTCACCAAAGCTCAGAAATTGCAGGTCAACACACCAGTCTTATTCGCCTATCCCGACGCGGCCTCACCTTGCGCATTGATCAAGATGGGCGCTCCCGTTCCAGGTGGTGTCGGCCCAGAGCGCGACATTGTCGCCTACAGCACGCTATGCACACACATGGGCTGTCCGGTGGCCTATGACCCAGGGCAAAAGCTGTTCAAATGCCCCTGTCATTTCAGCATTTTCGACCCTGAGAATATTGGCCAAATGGTTTCCGGCCAAGCCACCGAGAACCTGCCGAGCATAGTGCTTGAGTACAACCCCAATGACGATTCGGTACGTGCAGTTGCCGTTGAAGGGTTGATCTACGGACGTCAGTCCAACCTCCTTTGATAAGGAGATTAAAAATGGCAACCAACAAAGATCGTATGGCACTGCCTCCGACAGATGCCCAAAAGACCAACCTGACATGCCACTTCTGCATCGTGGGTTGCGGCTATCACGTCTACAAGTGGCCGGAAAATCAGGAAGGTGGACGCGCCCCTGATGAGAACGCGCTCGGGCTCGACTTCCGCAAACAGTTACCTCCCATGGCCATCATCATGACGCCTGCGATGCAGAACACGATCACTGACAAGGACGGCAAGCGCTACAACATCATGATCGTGCCGGACAAGCAGTGCGACGTTAACAAAGGTCTCTCGTCCACACGGGGAGGACAGCTGGCCAAGGTCATGTACAACCCCGATGGCGTAGGCAAGGAGCGGTTACGCAGCCCACGCGTTTATGTGGCTGATCAGTGGGTGGACACCAGTTGGGATGATGCGTTGGCGCTTTACGCCGGGGTGACCAAGAAGATTCTTGATAATGATGGGCCTGCCTCGCTCGCCTTCGACTGCTTCGATCACGGAGGTGCCGGAGGCGGATTCGAGAATACCTGGGGCACCGGCAAGCTGATGTTCATGGCACTGCAAACACCATTGGTACGTATCCACAATCGCCCCGCCTATAACTCCGAGTGCCACGCCACACGCGAGATGGGCATTGGCGAACTCAACAACAGCTATGAAGACGCCGAATTGGCCGACGTCATCGTTGCTATCGGTTGCAACTCGTACGAAACACAAACCAATTACTTCTTGGCGCATTGGCTGCCCAATTTACAGGGGCAGACGCTCGACAAACGTAAACAGCGCTTCCCAGGGGAAACCGTTGCTCCAGCCAAGTTGATTTTTGTCGACCCTCGCAGGACACCAACCATCTCTATAGCGGAGCAAGCAGCCGGTAAGGACAACGTGCTTCACCTGGATATCGAACCGGGAACGGATATCGCTCTGTTCAATGGTCTGCTGACCTACGTGGTCGACCAAAAATGGCATGACGAGGAGTTTATCGCGGCCCATACCAAAGCGTTTGACCAGGCACTTCAAGCCAATCGAATGTCGCTCGAAGAAACCAGTCGCGTTACCGGGATCTCGGTGGACAAGCTCAAGCAAGCGGCCGAATGGGCTTACAAACCCAAGGCCTCTGGCCATCGCCCGCATACCATGCACGCCTACGAAAAAGGGATTATTTGGGGCAATGACAACTACCTCATTCAGTCTGCCTTGGTCGACTTGGTGCTTGCCACCCACAACGTCGGCCGACGAGGTACAGGAGTGGTGCGAATGGGTGGACATCAAGAGGGTTACACACGCCCCCCTTATCCAGGCAATACCAAGATCTATGTGGATCAGGAAATCATCAACGGTAAGGGAATGATGTACACGGCTTGGGGGGCCAACCCATTCCAGACCACGCTAAATGCTGAGCAACATCGTGCAGTCATTCTGAAGCGCGCCGGCATCGTCAGGGAGGCCATGGCCAACGTTCGCGGCGGTACAACCGCGCAGATGGTGGATGCAGTCTACGACGCGGTGAAAAACAAAGGCGGTCTCTTCTTCGCCAATATCAACCTCTACCCCACCAAGCTGGCAGAAGCCGCCCATGTGATGCTACCGGCAGCCCATCCGGGCGAGATGAATCTCACCTCGATGAACGGTGAACGCAGGATGCGGCTGTCACAAAAATTCATGGATCCTCCCGGCTCGGCGAAAGCCGATTGCCTGATCGCAGCGGCTATCGCTAACACCCTTCGGCAGATGTATACGGACGAAGGTAAACAGGACATGGCGACGCGCTTTTCAGGGTTCGACTGGAATAGCGAGGAGGACGCCTTCAATGACGGCTTCCGTATGGCTGGCCAACCTGGCGCTGGCCCCATCGACAGTCAGGGTGGGACCACTGGAAATCTCGTCACCTACGAACGGCTGAAAGCCATGGGCAACAATGGTGTCCAGCTACCGGCTAAAGAATACCGAGACGGCAAGCTGATCGGCACCGAAATGCTCTACACCGATTACAAGTTCGACACCCCGGACGGCAAGGCAGAGTTCAAGCCAGCTACATGGCCAGGATTGCCAAAACCAGTGGCGGAACAGAAGGAGAAACACCAGTTCTGGGTCAACAATGGACGCATCAACGAAGTGTGGCAAACCCTCTACCACGACCAGTACAACGATTTTGTGCAGCGGCGCGTGCCGATGGCTTATCTGGAGATCAATCCCGATGACGCACAGGCGCTGAAAATTGAATCTGGGGATGTGGTCGAAGTGTTCAACGACTACGGTTCGTCCTATGCGCTGGCCTATGTGGAGCCTGACATCAAACGGAATCAAACCTTCATGCAATTTGGGCACTTCAACGGTGTGATGGGGAATTTGACTACGCCATGGACGGACCGCAACGTTGTGCCTTATTACAAAGGCACCTGGGCGAGTATTCGTCGCATCGGGAAGGTGGAGGAGTTCAAAGAGACGATCAGCTTCAAGTCGCGGCGTTTTAACGTGATCGCGGTTGGTTGATAGCAAAATCGTTCAACAGGCACCAAGCCCCTTCCTACCTACATCGTGTGGGAGGGGGCTAGGCACCTCATGGTTATTTCATTTTTTTAATCGATACAATCGTGGCTTTCGCGCCTTCAGACCTGAATTCGAAAACAACCTGATCTCCAGCGCCTAGACCCGCCAATTGTTCCTCCGTTGCGGAAAAAGCCATGGTCATAGCAGGCCACTGCACCGCCGGCACGGCGCCATGAGCGATAGTCACAGTGTGCTTCTCAGAGTTAATAGACTTGATTGTGCCCTCTGCTTTGGCGACTGGAGCCTGCTTTGCATCTTGCTTCATCTGCATGCCCTCCATACCGTCCATTTTCATGCCCGGCATGTCTTCTGCCAGGGCAGAAAGAGACAGGGTAACGACGGTGCTTGCAACTGCGATCAGGGTCAGTTTCATACGACTTTTCCTTGAGAGGTAGTGGGTTCAACTGGGAGATGGCGCCGACGCATTAGGCGATAGGCTGCCGGGATGACAAACAGGGAAAGCAAGGGTGCCGTGACCATACCGCCAACCATGGGTGCAGCAATGCGACTCATCACCTCGCTGCCCGTACCGCTGCCCAATAGGATGGGTAACAGGCCAGCAATGATGACGGCCACAGTCATGGCCTTGGGTCGAACGCGCTGCACGGCGCCTTCACGAATCGCCGCCACCAGCCCGCGCTCAGAGCTGTCACCGAGGTCTTCACGTTCGGCCCAGGCATTCTTCAGGTAGAGCAGCATGATCACACCGAACTCGGCCGACACACCGGCCAATGCAATGAACCCGACCCCGGTGGCAACCGACAGATTGAACCCCAACAAATAGAGGAACCATGCTCCGCCAGTCAGTGCGAATGGCAGAGTGGCCATGATCAGTAAGGCCTCATCGAAGCGGGCGAACGTCAGGTAGAGCAGCACGAAAATGATCAACAGCGTGGCCGGTACCACCAGTTTGAGGCGTGCGTTGGCCCTTTCGAGAAACTCGAACTGGCCGGAGTAGCTCAGGCTCATGCCCGGTTGCATCTTGACCTGCTCGTTGACCACCCGGCGTAGATCAGCGACCACCGAGGCAATGTCCCGACCACGCACATCGATGTACACCCAGCCTGAAGGGCGTGCGTTCTCGCTCTTCAGCATCGGCGGACCGTCCGTGACCTTGACCTTCGCCACAGTGCCGAGGGTGATCTGACTCCCCAGAGGGGTATAGACCGGCAATTGCTCCAGGGCGCCGACCGAGTCACGCCACTCTCGTGGGTAACGCACGTTGATCGGGAAGCGTGCAAGCCCTTCAATGGTTTCCCCGACGTTTTCACCGCCGATGGCACCGGCGACGATGGACTGCACATCGGTGATGTTCAATCCGTAGCGGGCGGCAGCTTTGCGGTCGATATCCACATCGATGTAGCGGCCACCGGTCAGTCGCTCGGCCAGAGCCGAACTGACACCAGGTACCCCCTTGGCCACACGCTCGACTGCCTGAGTGGCGGCATCGATCTCTGTCAGGTTAGTGCCGGCAACCTTTACACCGATCGGGCTCTTGATCCCCGTGGCCAGCATGTCGATACGGTTGCGAATCGGCGGAATCCAGATATTGGTCAGCCCTGGAACCCGCACCACCCGATCCAGTTCCTCCACCAGTTTTTCCTGGGTCATGCCCGGGCGCCACTGCGCATGCGGCTTGAACTGAATGGTGGTTTCGAACATCTCCAGCGGTGCCGGGTCGGTGGCTGTTTCGGCACGCCCCGCTTTACCGAAAACGTGTTCGACTTCGGGCACGGTCTTGATCAGGCGGTCGGTCTGTTGCAGCAACTGCGCCGCCTTCTGCGCCGACAGTCCCGGTAGTGCTGAAGGCATGTAGAGCAGGTCACCCTCGTCCAACGGGGGGAGAAACTCGCCACCCAAGCGCGACATTGGCCATAGCGAACTGACAAAAACCAATAGCGCCACCAGCAGCGTGATCTTTGGTCGACGCAGCACCGCATCCAGGGCGGGCTGATAGATCCGAATCAACCATCGGTTCAACGGGTTCTGTTGTTCACTGGGGATTCGCCCTCGAATCCAGTAACCCATCAGCACAGGCACCAAGGTCACTGATAATCCCGCCGCTGCGGCCATGGCGTAGGTCTTGGTGAAAGCCAAAGGGCCGAACAGACGCCCCTCTTGCGCTTCCAGCGTGAACACCGGAATGAACGACAGGGTGATGATCAACAAACAGAAGAACAGTGCCGGCCCCACCTCTGCCGCTGCTTCGGTCATCACGTGCCAATGATGCTCACCCTTCAGCTCCGCCCCAGGATTGGCCGCGTGCCAGGCCTCGATCTTTTTATGGGCGTTCTCGATCATCACCACGGCGGCATCGACCATGGCGCCGATAGCGATGGCTATCCCGCCCAAGGACATGATGTTGGCGTTGATGCCCTGGTAGCGCATGACGATGAAGGCAATCAGCACCCCAACCGGCAGCGAAATGATCGCCACCAGCGATGAACGCAAGTGCCAGAGGAAGATCCCACACACCAACGCAACGACGATGAACTCTTCGATGAGCTTGTGGCTGAGGTTTTCCACAGCGCGGTCGATCAGCTTGCTGCGGTCGTAGGTGGTGACGATTTCCACCCCGGCCGGCAAACTGCTTTTCAGTTCGTCGAGTTTGGTCTTGACCGCCGCAATGGTCTCGCGAGCATTCTTGCCGCTGCGCAAAATCACTACGCCGCCGACGGTTTCACCTTCGCCGTCGAGTTCGCTGATGCCACGCCGCATTTCCGGACCCAACTGGATCGTGGCGACATCGCCAAGGGTCACCGGCACACCCCCAGACCCCAGCTTGAGTGGAATCGCCCGGAAGTCATTGAGCGTCTTCAGGTAGCCGGAAGCGCGTACGATGAACTCGGTCTCCGCCATCTCCAACACGGAGCCACCAGTTTCCTGATTGGCCTTACCGATGGCCTCAGTCACCTCAGCCTGAGTGATGCCGAGACTGGCCAGTTTGAGCGGATCAAGCTGCACCTGATACTGCTTGACCATGCCCCCCACGGTGGCCACTTCCGCGACATTAGGCAGGGTCTTGAGTTCGAACTTGAGGAACCAGTCCTGAAGTGCGCGCAGTTGGGCCAAATCGTGTCCGCCACTGCGATCCACCAGTGCGTACTGATAGATCCAACCCACCCCCGTTGCATCCGGTCCTAAGGCCGGCTTGGCGCTGGCCGGCAACCGACTTTGTATCTGGCTCAGATACTCCAGCACGCGCGAACGCGCCCAGTACAAGTCAGTGCCGTCTTCGAACAGTACATAGACAAAGCTATCGCCAAAGAAGGAATAACCCCGCACGGTCTTGGCCCCCGGCACCGAGAGCATGGTGGTGGCCAACGGATAGGTCACTTGGTTCTCGACGATCTGCGGTGCCTGTCCCGCGAAGGGAGTACGGATGATCACCTGTACATCAGAGAGGTCCGGCAAAGCATCGATGGGCGTGCTCTGCACCGACCAAATGCCCCAGGCCGTGACGAACAATGTCGCCAGTAGCACCAGGAACCGGTTAGCCACTGACCAACGAATGAGGGAAGCAATCATGGCTGGCTCCCCGACTTGTCCAGACGTTCAACACGCAAGCCGTCGTCGGTCTGGCTCACCGCGACCCTAACCTTGTCGCCCGGCTTGAGGCCTTGCATCAGCGCCGGATTGGCGAGTGGGAATGTCATCGTCATACCAGGCATGCCGAGTGTCTTGAAGGGGCCATGGGCGAGCGTGACTTCATTGTCGTTGATCTCGACGATCTGCCCCTCAGCCTCATGCAACGCAGAGGCTGCTGCGCCGGGAGGTGACGCTTCCCCTGCGCCTGCAACGACACCCTTGAGACTGGCCTCTGAGTCGAGCAGGAACTGGCCAGACGTCACCACCTTCTGACCTTCTTCCAGGCCTTTCAATATCGCCGTCTTGCCATCGCTTTCCTGCCCGAGTTGTACTTCCACCGGCCGGTAGCGGCCACCGTCTTCAGCGAGCATCACCAAGGCACGTCGGCCCGTGCGAATCACCGCCTCGCTCGGCACCCACAACACTCTCTGCTCGGTCGAACGATTCAGACGTACCTGCGCCGTCAAACCTGGTCTGAGGCGTCCGTCCGGATTGGGTAACTCGACACGTACGCGAAGAGTGCGGCTGTCCGGATTGGTCTCTGGTAAAATCGCGCTGACCTTGCCGTTGAGTATTGTCCCTGGGAAAGCTGGCAGACGCGCTTCGACAGCCTGTCCCACGGTGATCGATCCGGTATCCGATTCTGGAACGGCCACGGCTAGCCAGACACTGCTCAAGCCATTGACGCGTGCCAGGGTATCGCCGATGGCCACGGTCATACCTGCACGTACGTTCAACTCTTGCAGCACACCGCCAATGGGACTGGTCAGAGTCAGGTACGGCTGAACCTTGCCGCCACGCTCTACCTGAGTAATCAGTGCTGCCGGCATCCCTGTGAGCTTTAGACGCTGGCGGGCCGCATCCAATAGAGCAGCATCCCCGTTGCGCTTCAGGGCAAGGAACTCTGTCTGAGCAGCGGCCCATTCCGGCACCAGGATATCCGCCAAAGGCGCGTTGGCTTTGAGCACATCGCCTGGAGCATGGGCATAGACCCGCTCCACAAAGCCAGGAGTGCGAGCCTGTATCACGGCGACATCCCGTTCGTTGAATGCCAGGACACCGGTCGCATCGAGGCTGGAGTCAAAGATCCCATGACTGACTGTTGCAAAACGAAGACCGAGATTCTGGGTGAGACTTGGATCGATACTGACGGTCGCCCGATCCCCTGCGCCGTTGGCGTACTGGGGGACCAATTGCATGTCCATGAAAGGGGACCTACCCGGCTTATCGAACTTTTGCTGCGGGTACATCGGGTCGTACCAATACAGAGCTTTGCGTTCGTCCGGTGAATTGATGGCCTGCTCCGGGGCGGTACTGGGTACTTCGCTCATGCGCTGCTGAGCGAACCAGTAACCACCGGCAACACCCAATGCCAGCGAGATGCCCACCAGCAATGCCCCGTTTCCTTTTTTAAGGATCATTGGCTGGACTCCCCATAAGCAAAATACAGCCGCGCACTGGTCAGCGCTCGCTGCTCTTCCACGTCGATCTGTTTGAGACGGGCTTCGATGAGTTCACGCCTGGCGGCAACAACGGCGTTTAAATCGCCTTTGCCCGAGCGATAACTGGCCATGCTGAGTTCGACCTTTTCCGTGGCTAGCGGCAACAGGCTTTCCTGGTTGCGGCGCACAGCACGATTCAGGCGCTCATAGTCAGCCAGTTCGTTTTCCAGTTGCTGGGTGTGCTCGCGAGACAGGGCTTCGCGCTCAGCCTCAAGCTGTCTGAGTTCCGCTTGTTTGGCGGCGATTTTGGGGTTTTGACGAGAATCAGGAAACAGCGGTAAATCCCAGGAAAACTGCACGCTGACCATGTCGCCAAACTCACGGCCACGGTGCTGGTAATCCAGCTCCCAGCTCCAGTCTGACTGCTTCTCCGACACGGCTTCACGAACCTTGGCTTGCGCCTCGCGGGTCATCGGCGCAAACGCCGCCAACTCGGGATGGTGTTGCAGTTTATGGGCGTAGCCGGAGGTATCGACCGGCCATTCAGGCAAGCTGCCCACAGGC
The DNA here is from genome assembly GCF_013416725.1 of Pseudomonas sp. SbOxS1. Classification (NCBI taxonomy): domain Bacteria; kingdom Pseudomonadati; phylum Pseudomonadota; class Gammaproteobacteria; order Pseudomonadales; family Pseudomonadaceae; genus Pseudomonas; species Pseudomonas sp. SbOxS1. The sequence continues at coordinate 154,556 of NZ_JAAVXC010000002.1, read as the reverse complement.
TTGTCGTTGGCGGCTAAGCCAATCCAGCGTTTGAGGGCTGCTCGGGCCTGCGCTCTCTGGAGAATCAGATCGTCCTGTTGCTCGGCCAGTTGAGCCGCCTCTTGCTTGGGCGTCACCGCATCGGCGGGTTGAGCGCGGCCACCGGCAATCTGGGCCCGGACAGTGTCGTTCAGCAGGCGGTTTTCTTTGTAGAAGTCCTGGAACAGCGCATCTTTGCGCTCAACCGAGTAGCTACTGATCCAAGCTAACGCCGTGGACTGGCGTACCTTCAGACGTTCGACTCGACGCTCCGCAGCGGCGCGATCAACAGCCGCATCGGCGACCTCAATCCGCGCTTTGCGCTTGTCGCTGTTGGGCATCTCCTGCCTGACTCCGACCATTTGCATGGTCATGAAGTCCTGGTCGATGCTCCAGCGATCCGGACCGCCAACGGGGTAGTTCTGCACACCCAGCAGTAACTTGGGGTCAGGTAGTTCTCCGGCTGGAATAACTGCACTGCTGGCAGCTTGAATTTTGGCGTCTTGTGCGGTCAGCGACGGTGCATTGTTTTCGGCCAGCCGCAACGCTTCATCGAGTGTCAAAGCAGCAGCGAAGCTCGGCAATGCCAGTACGCTTGCCGCCAGACCGGCCACGAGGGACCAACCTGTGCAATAGCACTTGGGGTTCATGTTTATGATTCCTGTGATCATCCACCGCACGCGTCAAAAGACAAGCGCGCAGCTAGTCCATCCCGCTAACGCGGAACGAGGCTCAATGTGGGACAGGAATCAAACGCGAGGGGGTCGCCATACCCCGGATGGGGTCTGAACAGGTAGGGAATCGCTAAGGAAAGAAAGCACTACGGGGCTGAATACGGTTACCGGAGGCTTGGAGATCGAGACTTGCAGCATGCCGCCCGTCTTGCATTCTTGACCCGGCTTGCAAGGTTTGCCGTGCTCGACAGGGCTTTTCATATCGTTGCAGCAGTCCATCCCCATGTCGTCCATCACCGCCATGCCCATCGTCTTCATTGGGCAAGGTTCTGTCGGTGCCTGAACGCCCGCCATCCCGCTGAGGGGAAGCGCCAAGCTAATCAGGAAGATGATGCAAAACCGCAGATAGCGTTTCATGGGCTGGAGTGTAGTCGCTGCAAATGGCTCTTACAATTGGAGGCTTGGGCATAACGACCTGCCGAGAGCCCTAGCTCCGGCGATATCACCGGACCTGAATTAAGCCAGCATTATCGGTACAAAATAGAAGCTTTTGACATGCTGATTCCAGATCTGCCAGTGGTTTAAACTGGCCTAGGCAGCACTCAAGCCAATCCAGCCGTGAACCCCCACGTAAAATCCAACACCGATGATCAGCACGCTGGACAGATAAGGTGCGCGACGCGCAACTGCGCCAAGCCAAGGCCAACGATTGGAAGCTTGTTTAGCGCCAATGGCCGCCGCCGCACCGACGGATACCAATGTAAGAGCCAAACCAAGGCTGAAACACAGTACCAGCATGCCTCCCAACGCGACTTCTTTGACCTGAAGGCAGAGCAGCAGAACGGTGATAGCCGCAGGGCAAGGAATCAGTCCCCCGGTCAAACCGAACATGATGATCTGGCCAGTGGTGACCTCACGATTGGTGAAGCGCTTACGGATATCGTTGGCATGGGCACGCTCATGTGCATCCTGATACCCATCTATCGACAGTTCCAAGCCTTCCAGCTCGGAGTGCTCGTGACTGTGTCCGTGCTCCTGGTAATCCAAATCGTAATCATGGGAATGACCCGCATGCCCAAGACTCAAACGAGCACTAAAGTCATGAGGCTCAGGAATATCGGTGGTCGATTCCAGAAAACCTTCGCGCTCGACGAACGAGAACGCTTGAATGCTGCCATCTGAACGGGTAGTCGACAGTCGTACCTCTGCCGCTGACCAGGCATGTCCACTCAACGCCTTCATGCGCCAGTGTGGGGGCATTCCCTGTTCAAAGATCGACAGTTCGATTCGCCCGTGGCCCGTATCAATGTGTTGAGTCTCATCGTGATGACCATGGTCATGGTCGCCGTGGTGGTGATCATCACCTTGCTCGAACTTGAAAATCTGTTCGCCGCGCCACGTACGCCACAGCATCCAGAGTGCAATTACTATGATCAGCGCAGAGGACGCTAGCTGGAAGTACGGCTCAGTCGTTTGGGCGTCCAGACCTTTGCCCAGATACATGCCACCGATGGCGACCAACCACACCACTGCCGTGTGCGAGAGCGTTGCGGCCAAGCCCAGCAAAACGGCCTGCTTCACCGATCCACGGATGGCGACGATAAATGCTGCCATCATGGTTTTTGAGTGGCCCGGTTCCAGGCCGTGCAAGGCACCGAGCAAGATAGCGCTCGGGAAATACAGCCAGGCGTGAGCCCCGCCTTGTTGCAGCAGTTCAGCGAAATTGGGCATGTCTGACCTAGAGGTACTTGGTGATTTGCTTGAAGGCTTCCAGTGGTGCTCGCTCGCCATTGTTCAATGCCGAGACGGTGTCCTCCAGACAGTGATCAATGTGATCCTGGATGAGCGTGCGCTTTGCCTGACATACGGCTTTTTCCACAGCATGGAGCTGCTGAGCAATGTCTACGCACTCACGCCCCTCTTCGATCATGGTGATGATTCCACGCAAATGACCGTCTGCCCGCTTGAGGCGTTTGATAATCGCATCATGAGTTTGGTGGACGTGTGGATGCGTGTGTTCGTGCTCACTCATAATTTGAGTCTTCGCGACTAATGAATTACGCGAATATTATCCCCCTGGGGGGGATATAAGCAATTCAGAAACGGTCTGAACATGGGGAATAGTCTGGGTGCTCAATTTCTGGCGACTGCGACCGGCAGTTATGGATCGTTAGCAACCTCTCGCCAAAGGCAGCAATCGGCCGAAGCGTTCATTCACTAGGCACATGACGAGGCAATGCAATTGAAATTAAAGCTGCAAGCAGTACGAATGCACTCGATATCCATAAGCACGCGCCCAGCCCATACACCTGATAAACACAGCCCGAGAGCACCGTGCCGATCAACCGTCCCATGGCGTTGGACATGTAATAAAACCCCACATCCAGCGACACACCGTCTTCCTTGGCGTAGGACACGATCAGATAGCTGTGCAGCGACGAATTCACCGCGAACAGTGCACCAAAGACCATCAATCCACCGAGCAGCACCGCCTGCTGCGACAAACCGGATTTCAGCCCGAGCGCAATGGCCGCAGGTAGACCCGCCAGAACCAGTGCCCACAGAAACGCCGCACGACCGTCCGGTACATGCCCACGTTTCTTGCCGGTGATGTTGGGCGCAAAGGACTGCACGATGCCGTATCCAATTACCCAGGCTGCCAGAAAGCCGCCAACCTCCCAGAAATCCCAACCGAAGACACTGCTCAGGTAGACCGGCAGGGCCACCACAAACCAGACGTCGCGGGCGCCGAACAGAAACATCCGTGCCGCCGAGAGAATATTGATCGCTCGGCTCTTGGACAGGATGTCGCGAAACTTTGGCTTGGCTTTGGCCTTGCCCAAGTCCTTTTTCAACAGAATCAAGCTGCTGATCCAGATCAGCGCCAGGACACCCGCCATGGCCAACAAGGCGCCTTTGAAGCCGATGAGTGCCAGCAAGGCTCCACCAAGAAAGAAGCCAACACCCTTGAGTGCGTTCTTCGAGCCGGTGAGGATCGCCACCCACTGGTAGAGCTTGCCCTGTTGCCCATCCGGAACCAGAAGCTTGATGGAGCTTTTGGCGCTCATCTTGTTCAGGTCTTTGGCAATCCCCGACAGCGCCTGAGCGCCCATCACCCATGGGATGGTCAGCCAAGCCACAGGAACCGTCAGCATCAGCAGCGCCGCGACCTGGATGCCCAGCCCAATGTTCATGGTTCGGTTCAGCCCCAACCGGGCACCGAGATAACCACCCACCAGATTGGTGATCACGCCAAAGAGTTCGTAGAACAAAAACAATGCCGCGATTTGCAGTGGGCTGTAGCCCAACGCGTGAAAGTGCAACACCACCAACATGCGCAAGGCGCCGTCGGTGAGGGTGAAGGCCCAGTAGTTGCCCGTGACGAGCAGGTACTGCCGCACTTCCGGAGCGAGGGCTGACAACGCTTTCATGACCGCTCCTTAGACTGCCAGACCGACCATTTTCGCCAATTCGACGGTACGGTTGGCATAGCCCCATTCGTTGTCGTACCAGGCATAGAGTTTGACCTGGGTGCCGTTGATGACCATGGTAGACAGCGCATCGATGATCGAAGAACGCGGGTCGGTACGGTAGTCGATGGACACCAGTGGACGCTCCTCGAAACCGAGGATGTCTTTCAGTTCGTTCTCGGAAGCGTCCTTGAGCATTTTGTTCACCTCTTCGACCGTGGTGGCTCGCTCGACTTCAAAGACACAGTCGGTCAGCGAAGCGTTGGCCAGCGGCACGCGTACGGCATGACCATTCAGGCGTCCACGCAGCTCCGGGAAAATTTCGGCGATGGCAGTGGCCGAGCCGGTGCTGGTCGGAATCAGGCTCATGCCGGAAGCACGCGCACGGCGCAGATCCTTGTGCGGCTGATCGAGGATGCTCTGGGTGTTGGTCAGGTCGTGAATGGTGGTGATCGAGCCGTGACGAATGCACAGCTTCTCGTGGATGACTTTCACCACGGGCGCCAGACAGTTGGTGGTGCACGAAGCGGCGGTGACAATGCGATGTTCAGTCGGGTTGAACAGCTGGTGGTTGACGCCCATGACGATGTTCAACGCGCCTTTTTCCTTCACCGGAGCGCAGACCACCACACGTTTAACGCCCTGATCCAGATAGGCCTGCAACAGCGCCACGGTTTTCATCTTGCCGCTGGCCTCGATCACCAGATCGCAATCCGACCAGTCGGTGTCGGCAATTGCTTTGTTTGCGGTGACTTTGATGCGCTTGCCGCCAATCACTACCTGATCGCCTTCTGCGCTGGCTTCGCTGTGCCAACGACCGTGCACAGAGTCAAAGTTGATCAGGTGCGCATGGGTGACTGCATCACCAGCCGGATCGTTGATCTGTACGAACTCAAACTCTGGCCAGTTCCAGGCTGCTCGCAGAGCGAGGCGACCGATCCGACCGAAACCATTGATGCCAACTTTGATAGTCATGTTGTTGTGCTCTGTATCTGTTGTCAGAGGGAGTTCGACTGGGTGTCGAACTGACCGATGTATTCCACATGGGCAGGATGTTGAATGGCGCGTGGACGCAATGACTGAACATCACGGATGGCATCGCTGAATGGCACGCCACTTTCGATCAACAGTTGAGCGGCGACCAAACCAGTACGCCCCGAGCCACCCTTGCAATGGATGGCAATGGTTTTCCCTTCGGTCAGCAGCTGCTTGAGTCGTGGGTGGTGCAGCTCCCATGCGGCTTTAAATGCTTCGCCAGGAGCTTGATCGTCTTCTACGGGCAGGTGAAACCACTCCATGCCAAGCAGCTGGCACTCTTCGGGCAGCAGGTCGATTTCGTTCTGAAGCAACTCCTCGGTCGGCATCAGCGTCAGCAACGCCGATGCGCCTGCGTCCTTGAGGGTTTGCAACGCCTCGAAAGGCTTGGTGCCCTTCGTGCCTGGGCACGGGGTGAAGATCAATTGGCCATTGAACTGTGCCAGCGGCATTACGGAATATGGGTGTTGTTGCACGGTGAAAAAACCTCAGATGGAGCGCTGATTGACACGTTTCATGAGTTCTTCTGCTGACTCTTTACGCTCGGAATAACGGTCGACCAGATAGTCCTGGCGGTCGCGAAGCAGCAGCGTGAATTTCACCAACTCTTCCATCACATCAACGACACGGTCGTAGAAAGGAGAAGGTTTCATCCGGCCGTTGTCGTCGAATTCCATATAGGCCTTCGGCACGGAGGATTGGTTGGGGATGGTGAACATGCGCATCCAACGGCCCAGCACTCGCAGCTGATTGACCACGTTGAACGACTGGGAACCACCGCATACTTGCATGACGGCGAGGGTTTTGCCCTGGGTCGGGCGTACCGCGCCCATGGCCAATGGCACCCAGTCAATCTGCGCCTTGAACACTGCGCTCATATTTCCGTGACGCTCTGGGGAGCACCAGACCTGTCCCTCAGACCACAACACCAAATCGCGCAGCTCCTTCACGCGTGGATGATCATCGGGCGCATCATCTGGAAGCGGCAAACCGGACGGATTGAAAATCCGCGTCTCGGCGCCGAAGTGCTCCAGCAGCCGAGCGGCTTCCTCTACCAGCAGACGGCTGAAGGAGCGCTCACGGGTCGATCCATAAAGCAGCAAAATGCGCGGCTTGTGGATGGAGGTCTTTTCGATAGCGAGCTTGTCTGTCGATGGGAGATCGACCAGTTCGGTTTCGAGTTGGGGGAGATGGTCATCAAACATAGTCGTTGTCCTGCGCAATGGCGCTCTTGGATTCATCGAACCAGCGGCGTTTCAACCAAAGGGCCACACCGACCAGGGAAATCAATACCGGCACTTCCACCAACGGACCAATCACCGTGGCGAAGGCGACCGGGGAAGCCAGGCCGAAGGTGGCAATGGCTACGGCAATGGCCAGTTCGAAGTTGTTGCTCGCGGCTGTGAAAGCCAGTGCGGTGGTACGTGGGTAATCAGCCTTGAGTAGCCTGCCCATCCAGAAGCTGATGAAGAACATCACCACGAAGTAAATCGTCAGGGGGATCGCGATGCGCAATACATCCAATGGCAATTGCAGCACCACGTCACCCTTGAGGCTGAACATGGCCACGATGGTCAACAGCAACGCCACCAATGTCAGCGGGCTGATCTTGGGAATGAAGTGCTCCTGAAACCAAACGGCACCTTTTCGTGCGATGAGGATCTTGCGGGTCAGGAAACCTGCCAGGAATGGCACACCCAGGTAGATCAGCACCGACTCGGCAATGCTGACAAAGCTGGTCTCGATCACACTGCCTTCCAGGCCGAACAGTGGCGGCAACAGCCCAAGGAAGACCCAGGCATACACACTGAAAAACAGGATCTGGAAGATGCTGTTGAACGCCACCAATCCGGCGACGTACTGATTATTGCCACCGGCGATCTGATTCCAGACCAGCACCATCGCGATGCAACGCGCCAAACCGATCAGAATCAGGCCTGTCATGTATTCCGGCTGGTCTCGAAGGAAGATGATCGCCAGGGCGAACATCAACACCGGTCCGATGACCCAGTTCTGGACCAAAGACAACACGAGGATGCGCTTGTCCTTGAAGACTTCCGGCAGTTCCTCATAACGAACCTTGGCCAGAGGCGGATACATCATCACGATCAAGCCGATAGCGATGGGGATGTTGGTTGTGCCCACAGAAAGACTGTTGAGCCACTGCGGCCAGCCTTCGAACAGGCTCCCCAAACCGATGCCCAAGGCCATGGCGAGAAAAATCCATAGCGTCAGGTAACGGTCCAGGAATGAAAGGCGGCTTTTACTCATGATCATTGCTCCTGTGGTTACAGCGTGCCAATCAGGGCCAGCTCTGCCTTGAGCTGTTCGGCGCTTAGTTGGGATAGCGGTAAAGCCAGGAAGGCTTCAATACGGGTTTTGATCTGTTCCAAGGTGGCTTCAAAAGCCGCCTCAATTTCTTCTTGAGTCCCGTGGTATTCCGAAGGGTCAGCAAGCCCCCAGTGGGCCTTGGTGGCCGGTCCAAAAAATACCGGGCAAGCTTCACCGGCGGCCTTGTCGCACACCGTGATGACGAAATCGGGAGCCAGGTTCACATGGACATCGCTGGACTTACTGAACAGCCCGGTCGTCGAAATACCAGCTTTCTCCAACGTTTTGAGACTCAGCGGATGCACCTCGCCTTTAGGCTGACTGCCAGCGCTATAGGCTTTCATGCCTTCCGGTGCCAAGTGATTGAAGGCCGCTTCGCAAAGGATGCTGCGGCAACTGTTGGCAGTGCAGAGGAACAAGATTTTCATCGAGCGGTCTCGTAGTCGAAGGCGGAGTCAGACGATCCAGCTTTAACAGCACACGGCTGCACGCTCAGGGCGGTCACCCATTTCATCAAGCCGTTTGGCATCGGGGCTCAACCAGTGCTTGTTGCTTTCCAGCACCGTGGTCAGCACTTGATGAACCCAATCCGGCAGATTGGGGTGCAGTCGGTAATAGACCCATTGGCCTTGCCGACGGTCCGATAACAGGCCGCAAGTCCGTAGTTGTGCGAGGTGCCTGGAGATTTTTGGCTGACTCTCGTTCAACGCACAGGTCAGCTCGCAAACACACAGCTCTCCTTCGCGCGTGATGAGCAACATGGTGCGCACCCGAGTGTCGTCAGCCAGGCATTTGAAAACAGTGGTCGGTGTCAGATGGTCAGCCATATCGGTTCTCAGTGTTTGTTTTTGACCAAGACGAACATCTTGATGCGCTCATGAATTTCGTGAAGGGTGTGACGGAAGGCATCGGGTTTGGTGCTGGTCACCGGGTCCTCAAAACTCCAGGCCAACGCCTCACCCGCGCCAGGTAACGACAGGCATTCGGCGGCGGCTTTATCACACAAGGTAATGACGTAATCGAAATGCTCACCACGGAATTCGTCTATCGACTTGCTGCGTAAGCCTTCGCTGCTCACACCAATGTGTGAGAGCGCCTCAAAGGTACGCGGATCGACCTGAGTCGGAGTTGTGCCGGCACTGAATGCCTCGAAATGCTCTGAGTCGGTATGTCTCAACAACGCTTGGGCCAACTGAGAGCGTGCAGCGTTGGCGGTGCAGACGAACAGGACACGGGCTTTGCTGGTCATTGTGAAGCCTCAGCTCATATACGGTTTTACGAATATATGATTTTTCGTATGCAACGTAAAGAGCTAACGACACAGTAATCCATCAAAACGATTGGTTCCCGCCGACCACCTTCAATGAAAGCCCTCTATTACAGCGTTAGCCACGTAAATAGCTTTCCATTTATCTTCAATTATCTGCGCTGGTATATATATGGTTTTTGTAATTAATCTGTCATTCACGCAGAAAAAGGTCGCCCCTCGGGCTCAAGGACTACCTGGTCATGCGGTAGAAATAAGAAGGTCGCCCCTAACCCGCCCCGGACATCGACGGCGGGCTCAGTGGCAGTGCACTAGGCTTTGCAACAACCCGGCGAGGTACGAGGTGCGACCTCAGGGATTCCCCCACCAGCGCCGCAACATGGCACCTGACTTGCCGAAGCTTTCAAGCGATCATCGACTTCATCGAAATCCGAGTTGCATACGCCGGTTTCCGGGAGGACCAGCTCAACCCTTTTGGCCGCATCCCAATCACCCGCCAATGCCGCGACAACAGACCGAACCTGCTCATACCCCGTCATCAACAAGAACGTAGGCGCCCGGCCATAGCTCTTCATCCCCACAACGAACAAACCTTCCTCGGGATGGGCCAGTTCTACCGCACCATGGGGTCTGACCGTACCGCAACTGTGCTCGTTGGGATCAATCATTGGAGCAAGCAGCATTGGGCTTTGAGTAGCGGGATCAAGTGATACGCGTAGCTCAGCAAGCAGGCTCAGGTCTGGGCGGAATCCAGTCGCCACAATGATTTCGTCCACCAGTGGAAGCAACTGCTCCCCCGTCTTCACGACCAACCCTTGCCCATCGCCAACAACCTGATCGATAGCGACGTTTTTGAACAACTCGATCACGCCGTCATTCAGCAACTGGCGAATTTTCTGGCCGAGCTTTCCGCGCTCTTCCAACCGATCATTTGCACCACCACCCAGAATGCGCTCAAGGGGATTTCCCCGGATCGCCCAAAGCACTTTGGTTTGGGGCGCCTCCTGAGTTAGAAGCACCAGATCCTGGAGAGCGTTGAATGCGGAATGACCACCACCTACCACCAGCACTCGCTTGTTGGCGTATCGATTCCGGGCACTACCCAGTACCTCCGGAATGCCGTACGCAATGTGCGCTGCTTGGGCGATTTCACCCAAGGCTGGGATGCCATGAGCGCCCATCCAGTTTGGCGTCAGGTAGGTGCCCGATGCATCAATGACGGCGCTGGCCAACACATCCTTCTCACCTGCTGGCCCTGCAACACGCAGCAAGAAAGGAGCCGTCGATCTGCTCTGAGTCTTCATCACATCCTGACCGACGCGGGTGACTGCCAGAACACGGGTATTAAGCTGCAAGTTACGCTTAATCAGTTCGAGGTCTGCGAGAGGTCGAACAAACCGATCCAGCAGTTCACGACCTGTTGGATATTCGTTCTCCTGTGGTGGATTCCAACCATCGGCCATCAGAAGCTTGCCCGTTTCCTTGTCCACGTTGAACTGCCATGGAGAGAACATCTTCACGTGCGCCCATTCTTCAATACTGGACCCAGCTTTAGGACCGGCTTCCAGAATCAGCGGAGTGATACCTCTGGCCAGCAAGTGGACAGCTGCGGCAAGGCCCACCGGGCCTGCTCCAATGATGGCGACGGGAAGATGATTGTTTTCCATGATCGACTCCTTCTTCAGGCTGGTTGATTGACCGGAAACAGGCGCTCAACAATTGCGCAGTCGAGCCAGCGTCCTTCCAGGCAGGCGTGTTTTTCATACACACCCACTTGGCGGAAACCGCAGGCTTCGCACAGTGCGAGGCTGGCGTGATTGAAGGTAAAAATGCGCGAAAGGACTTTCCAGAATCCGCGAGCTTCGGCTTCTTTCAGCAGTGACTGAAGCAGCTGCTTGCCGAGCCCCTGGCCGCGAATGCTGCGATCCAGGTAGATGGAGAAATCCGCAATGCCGTCGTAACAGGCACGAGCGCGATAGCTACTGAGCCCAGCCCATCCAACAATCTGATCGTCTTCATTGACCATGACCAACACTGGATAACGTCCTATTGAGTTGATGCGATCAAGCATGTCTGCCGGACTGCGAGGAGTCGTTTCAAACGTAGAACTACGCTCCTCAATCCCTTGGTTGTAGATGGCAGCTATAGAAACGGTGTCTTTGGCTTCAGCTAAACGAACTTGCATTGTTGGCGTTCCATTACGTTGGTAGTAACAACATTTTTGGCAAAAAAAGGGAAAATCCTCCCTTTTTCAATCCACGCTTTTCACAGCTGGACAGCACTCGCTCACAAGCCCGCAACGAATCTCCGTGGCCCGTGTAATTTGCCTAAGCAAGCTCAACGCTCCCTGCCTAGCTTCAGGCGAGAGGTTCTCGATCATCGCTCGCTCCTCGGCAATCAGGTCAGCCCTGATCTTCTCGTACAGCTCACGTCCAGCATCCGTTGCCTGGATTCGTACTGCACGCCGATCTTCAACATCCTCGACACGGGACACATATCCTTTGCGCTCCAGCGTATCGATCACTCGACTCGCCGTGCTCTTGTCCAGGAACATTTCTTCCGCCAAGACCTGAAGGCGCAGCGAGCCCCTTTTGACCAGCGTTTCGACGGCGTAGCACTGCGTTACAGATACGTCGTAACAGCAGATTCGATCACGATCACGGAACTGATGGACGCGAACAAGCTGGTTCATAGCCTCGTACAAGTCCTCGGAGTCCTGGGTCAGTTGATCGTTTTTAAGCTTAGTCATAACCGTCACAAATTAGTTGTTAGCTGCAACAATAATCCTCGTATTTCGGAATCGTCAACACGGATCTTCGGGTTGACGGCTCCCGGAGGAAGGCGCTAGTTTGTTGTTACTGACAACTAAAAACGAGCGCGCCGGTCGTGACACTTCCAGAGCAGATCCATCCCCCGATCAATCGCTCCAGGCTCGTATGGGGGATGGGCTTCACTCAGATTCTTGCCTGGGGCTCGACCTATTACTTGCCCGCCGTGCTTGCGGCTCCAATAGCTAAAGAAACCGGGTGGTCCATCACCGGTGTGGTGGGTGGCTTGTCCTGGGGGCTTCTGGTAGCGGGAGCTTCCTCACCGGCAGTGGGTCGTCAGATTGATCGCCATGGCGGACGCTCAGTCCTGGCCGCCAGTTCACTGCTGTTGGCACTCGGCATGCTATTGATGGGACTAGCGGGCAGCATTGCCACCTACTACCTCGCATGGACCCTGATCGGCTTCGCCATGGCGGCAGGTTTATACGACGCTGCTTTTTCAACTTTGGGACGACTGTTTGGTGAGGGGGCTCGAACGTCAATTACCGGTTTGACCCTGTTAGGCGGGTTCGCCAGCACCATCGGCTGGCCGGTGATTGCGGGTCTGGAGAGTTGGATCGGCTGGAGGAGCGCCTGCTGCGTCATTGCAGCGGCTCACTTGCTAATCGGATTCCCTATTCACGCCCTGTTGATTCCTGGAAGCACAAAACAACCGCCCCATCCCGTCATAAACACATCACCCGGTGCGTCAGAGCTTCGTCCCGTTACCAATCACCTGCTCTTGTTGATTGGCGCCATTCTGACGATTCTGGCTCTGGTGGTATCTGGCATCTCAGTGCACCTACTTAATGCCCTCAAGCAATTGGGAATCGCGACTGCTGTGGCATTGACCATCGGCATGGTGATTGGTCCCTCGCAAGTTGTGGCGCGGCTGGCGGAGTTTTCCATTGGTAGAAATCTCCACCCGACCTGGTCTGCACGGGCTGGTGTATTGCTTTGTTTGATTGGGCTTGCACTGCTGATCTCGGGTCTGCCCTGGTTGGCTTTCGGGGCCATTGCACTTTACGGCGCAGGTAACGGCATTCTCACCATCGCTCGGGGTACTCTTCCGTTGGCCCTGTTTGGACCTCAAGGCTATGGCGTACGGATGGGACTGCTCGCACGGCCGGTTCTTGTCGCCCAAGCTTGCGGCCCGATCGCCGCAGCTTTCATTTTGGAGCGGTATGGTGCGTCGGTAATGCTTGGAGTGATGTGCGGCTTTTTGTTGATGTGCTTCATTGCCACTTGGCACTTACCGTCCACTCAAAATACCGTTCAGGATCGATAGCTACCTCATAGCATCACAGGATTCGCTGCCCCGAATGAGAACCTGAGTCTTTGCACTCTAATATTGGACTGGCTGCGGTGGCTACAACCACGTCAGTGTGAAAACAGACCCGATACCATCCGGATGGCCTTACAGAAATATCCCAAGGATTTCATCAGGAATCAATTTATAGTGGCCATTCGCTTCCAATTGCCATTCACTGGTAAGAGGAGAATCTGAAGCTGCTACTGTGAGGCAGAGGAACTGGAGTTACGAGCATACCAAGACAGTTTCCGCCCGGTTGACATGTAGCTCACAAAAAAATGGAGAGGTAAGAATGCCCTTCAAGGAAAACCTAAATAAGCATTTCAAGAAATTCGAAGCTTCGCCGATGCTGTTCATCGGATCAGGAATGTCTCGTCGGTATTTAGGAGTGGAAGGCTGGGAGCAACTGCTCCAAAAATTCTGTGACTTCATAGGTGAGAACTCTCTGCGTCTGAAAACCAACTCTAGCGGAGACCTTCCAAAATATGCCCAACTCCTTGCCGAGACCTATTGCAATAAATGGTGGGAGCTACCTGGCTCGGAGCAGACCGCACAAGAATTTAAAACTGACTTAATTAACGACAGCTCAATATTAAAGATTGAAATATCGAAGTATTTAAAGTCAGCGCATGAAAATATTAATGCCGAGCTTAAACATGAACTAGATTTGTTGCGAAAAGCTAATATCGACGGTGTGATCACCACAAACTGGGACTGTTTGATCGAGCAGCTGTTTCCGAAATTCACAAGTTTCATCGGCCAAGACGGCCTTATTGCCGGTAGAAGTCACGGTATTGCTGAGATTTATAAAATACATGGCTGCGCCACACAGCCAAATTCGTTGGTGCTCACTTCCGGCGATTATGAGGAATACCGAAGAAAAAACCCTTACCTTTCATCTAAGCTGTTGACAATTTTTATCGAGCGCCCCGTAATCTTCCTTGGTTACTCGCTAACAGACCCGCATATTGCAGACATACTTGAAGATATAATCAGCTGCTTCCCCGAAAAGAGTCTCGACTTCCTGCGAGACAAACTTATCTTTGTTGAATGGAAACAAGAGCTCGACGGCCCTACGATCACCGACTCTGTCATCCATAAGAGAATTCCAGTAAAGCTCATCACCGCGAGTAGTTTCACAGAACTCTTCGAGGTTCTTGCTGAGACTAAAAAGCGCATCCCGGCGCATATTTTTAGGACAATCAAGGATGAGCTTTATGAATTGGTTATTACAGATGACCCAAAGGGACAGCTCTATGTGAGGCAGGAACAGGATCTGGAGAAAAGTGAATCGCTAACCGAGTTTGTGGTTGGATATGGCGCCATCTCTACCGTTAAAAAAGGTGAGGCTATCGCAAAACAAGGGCTTATTGGCCTGGAACGAAGCCACCTTCTCCGAGAGGTGATTTTTGAAACTGGTAACTACGATGCTCTCGACGTGGTTATGAGCGTTTTCCCAAAGCTTGCAAAGGGTACTCAACGACTGCCGATTTTTTATTACCTTAAAAAAGCAGGTTGCATCACGCCCACTGGCGAATTGACGGATAAAGCCAGCAACCTATGTGAAGGAGCCATCATAAGGTACAAGCTTACAATTGATGACTATCGCAGTAAAGGATATGAACTGCGACGATCAAAAACAATACCGCAATTAAAGACAAGCGTGAACGAACTCTACAAAGAACTTCAATTCAACCTGTTTTTAAGAATGCTACCATATATGGAGCCCGCACTGATTAAAGTTGGCCAGCAAGATCTATTTGAAATTTTAAAGAAACATGCGGACACCTCACACCAAGTCAGCGATTTTGCTAAAGCTGTTTGTCTTTACGACTTCATAAAAAATAGTGGTAAATTTTGACAAAAAAATAATTGGAAAATTTTAAATGTGGGTGAGGCGCTGGATTCACCACCGCCTCCATTCACTGCACTTTTCCAAAGATGCAGTGATTCCTCCTTGGCTTCGTAGGCTTCGAAGACCAACAATGACTCGCCTCTGGTATTCACTAAGCAGACATTATTGTTAACTGGTATTTCTATTAACGGGTTATGTATGTTGATTCATAAGCAAAACTTTTTAGCTCGTCTAAACATCCTTCAAAATAATCTTTAACGGGCGGAACCCTATTAACAACTGCAATATATTCTTCATGCCAGTCTTTATCATTTATTGATAGCCACTGGCTTATAGGCTCGATATTAACACGACTTTTTTCCAGAGCCAAAGCATGTCTGCGATAGAACCATACTAGACTTTTATTTTTCACAAAACCTGAAAATTGAGAAACATCACGATACTTAATAGCGTCTAATACTGCTTCCCGGAACTCCTCAAAACTATAAAAAAAAGCAAGCAGCATTACCGAAACTGAAACACTATTTGAAAATAGCTCTGTTGATTCGCCGTATATTGAGGATTTAGTAAGCGAATCCACCACCCAGCGATTCCTATGTTTTTTTGGCACTCTGCCACTGAAGTTAACTTTTTTCTTTATTTTACCGGAACGCCACAATTTATAGTCAACCGATCTAACTAAGTCAACGCGCTCTATTCTAGGAAGATCATTATTCAGAATTTTGTGTACAAATATTGCGACTCTAATTTGGAACCTAGACTTCGTTTTAGCAACCTCTTGGTTAGCAATTTCTGTCAGGCACTGATAGAAGTCTTCTGCACACAGATAATTACCACGCGACGGTCTACCCTTAATAGCAGTCAGCTTCGCATGATGTTCCCAGCAAAAATCAACTAAATATGGCTGATGCGATCTATGAATATAGGGAACACCGAAAACCTCAATATCATTTCTTATGCATTCTGGACAAAATTTTGACGACCCGAAGTTTGTAATTCGCCACCCACCATCTCGAATCGGCCCTAACATACTTCCTGAATTAAAGTTTTTAGTTAACCTATAATAAGTATGATTAATCAAAAATGAATTATACCTGTCATTACCAACCCCATACAATTTATCCACAAGCACGCGAAGGTGTTCTCGATTATATTCCCCAGGAGCAAAGTGCACATTAAATAAAGAAGTTGATGTGGCGGTTTCACTGTTTGAACCAGTTAGTAAGTGATACCTAAAAACTATTGACTCTAAACTTTCGTCAGGGAACGGACATGGAAATAGCTTGACTTGACCTGATCGACTCACTTTGCTTTCTGCCAACTTTTCAGTTTAACGAATAACGATTTGCTTATAACCTTTGCAAGGCGCTGAGATTTTTTTGACGTAGGTACTCCACCATGCATTATTTTTACTTCAAATGAAGCATACGGCCTACAGCAAAAAAGCTTAACCTCCCCTGGAAAATTTCGTTGCCTGCGATTATCGACACCTGTGCCGCTAAATCGACTTCGAACATGACTCGAAGATTCGAGCGGTTGGGTCCATGACCTCTCCAGTAGGAATTGCTCCGCACTCTCGCGAATCAATTTGTGCTTGCCCAGCCTCTATCGGGCTTTCAAGGCCGGGCCTCCACCAAGCCATCGGCTCCTTGCATTGATTCACAATAAGGAGATGAGTTGGGTTGTCACTCGTTCGACTGCTGTAAGAGCGTCTGTCGACAACCCATTTGGGAATGCAGTGAATACGCGGGCCATTTAAACAAGGTTCATCCGCGTTGGGAAGGATGGCCGTCGGTTATGGATGTAGCAACCATGGCTTGTTACGACTCCTCAGGCTCGTGCAATCGTTCCAGCTATAGTTCGCACCAACGGCTATATTTGCATGTTGTCCCCTTGCGAAGATCGGCTGTGAGCCTCAGGAGGTTAACGTGACCTTGCCACAGGAACGGACACGAGCAATTGTCCAAACACAGGAGTTCCTGCTCGATTTGTCCACCGACCCCACTGTCGAAGAACGCATACGCAAAGAAGCTATCCGGCTACTTCGACACTATCCGTCGGCAAGGGAGGTGCTTTTGGCCGGTAAAATTGAAGAGCATCGAACCGATTCGCTGACAGAACCATTTCTTAGTTCGCGAATAGACTAGGTAGGTCCGTTGGAGGTATTGAGACAGTTTGGTAGCAGATTAGCTACATGCATGGGATCTCTTGTAACAGGTTTTGGAGCTCAACGTCCGAGACATGCCTGATGCGAATTCCCGCCAAACGCAGCAAGACTGAAAAGGCGAGACGGCCCGGATAAGGAGAATTTGCTAGCACCCAACGAAGCTTACGCAACTGAAAATCGTGCTCGGTCTCGACTAGACGCACCGTTGCCTGGCTAGAAAGAGGGAATTTTCCGGGTAGTCGCAGAAAATCGTAGTGACGCGGAACTGAACGGGAAAGTACAGCACGAGAGATCCTCACCGGCCGATCCTTGGATTGGAGAAGGTGGTCATGTGCTTTTTGCAGTTCAACCGTAAGTTCAGCATCTCTGGCAGCCCAATCCACATGCGAACGCCCAATATTTGGCACTCGATGGGATCTGATGTATTCCGTCAGCCAGCTCCGATCATTCCGGTATAACCACATATACCCGACCCGATCATGAACTCGTACTGATTCGGAACAGGCAACGAATCGCTCTCGTTGAGCGCTCACCTCGGAATCGCTAGGGGTGCGTAGCGGTAGGATAGGCATTCGCTTGGTGCCAACACGAGTCGATGGATCTTGAGACGTAAAGGCGAAGTCCGACTCGGTAAATCTCTCGGGGGTAAGTCCTAGCAGGTGGCAGAGGAAGTAAAAACGAAATGGGTGATAGGAACGTCTCTGAGCACGGAGTAGCCGAACAGCCCACTCGCTTCCCCTGGATCCATCAGAGTTCAGTACCTGATACTCCCGTGATCGAGGTGCATCTTCCATAACTTTATTAAGGTAAGTATCCAGCCTTGATAAACGAAGACGATCCCGATGAATCATTCCCAACTCAGTAAGCCGAAAACGAAGCAAACCACTTGCGAGGAGCTTTGCCACTTGGGCAGGGTTACAAAGCCCCCAAGCTATGAGTCGGGCCACCTCAATTAACGGAGGGGTTTCGTCCTGATACAAAACTGCATCTTCTACGTCGCGAGCTTTGAGACTGTCAGGTAGATACAGATGCCTCCAATCATCGCGTGGTTTGCTCACAATCTTAAGCACGACCTTATGATACGGGCACACCAACACACCAGTTGCTTGATGAATTCGATGCCAATACGCTTGACCCACATGTTGATAATCGTGGGCAAGGCAGCATTCGCAAAACCTCAGAGATCCAAAATGCTCAAACCCTGATGCAGTGCTCCCCAAAGACATTTTCAAACCAATTCCGGATGTACCACACATAGCTTCAGTAGCAACTCCCAACTGACGGGCGTTGAGAAACGGTGCGAAAAGCGGTAACAACGTATGTTCCTGGATCAGGTGATTCACTGACAACTGCTTGGATAATCGCTGTGAAAGAGCGTCGAGACAGCAAGGAAAAGCCGAGCCACATGTCCTAGAGTATCGACCAAATAACTCGTTGCTCGTTTGACGATAACTAGAGTTGGCTGCAAGTTTATGGTACCTGGACGCCAGGCTATAGATTGTTTCATCAGGGAAAGCTTGCGGAAAAAGCTCCATGGCTGTCTCCTGCTAGAGCTCGTCAAAGGGATTACTACCAAGGCTTGTCGTCTATCCATCCTTCTGCCGATAAAGCTGCATCCAGGTCGTCAGATTCAGCGATTTCTTTAGCGATATTCGAATCGATTGACTTGCTTACTGGGACCATTGGATTTGCTTTCGGCTCATTGGCCCTCTCTCTCTTGCTCGCCCCATCGATATTCGAAATCAACGCCAGATCAGCCCGTCTTGCACGCCGTACTAAGTCGAAATTCATCATCTGCGAGATCTGATCTTTCGCAGGCATCATGTCTTCAAAATCTGCGATTTGAAGAGGATCACCACTGCGCAGCGCTTCGATAGGCTTATGCAGTAAACGCATCTGCTCGTTGTAAACGCGCTGCAAAATTTCCTCCGATACCTTTGGTAGCCCTTCATAGATGACATATCGCTGGGTCAATGTGAGCAGCTTTACCAAAAAGTCAGTGTTGCCTTGGGTCAGGTCATAGATCTTATCCTCCAAAGCCGCGGTTAGCGGTGTAGGGGATCCTGTCCAATCATATTCCCAGAGTCTTTGTACGAGGTATCGCCAGTAATCATCGTCCGCGCTGAATCGATCAAATGACACCACTCCCATCCCCACAGCACGTCGTGCATTGCGCAACACACCTGAGAACAACGGCACCATGGCGTTGGTACCTACATACACCAATGGGATACCAGCCTCGTTCGAAAGGGTTACGAAAAAATTAAGCAAGGTCTCCTTCCCATTACCAACACGTGCTGAGTTGAGGTGCTGTAACTCATCAATGATCAATGCGCCGATGAAGTAACTACGACAAAGCTGACCGATCCTTTGAAGGAGAATGCTGATGTTCATGCGCGTGGACATAAGCTTGCTGTAATCATGCACACCCAACGCTTCGTCCAAAGCAGCGAAAAATGCAGCGCAGAATCCACGAAGCGAACCATCATGAGGGCATTCGATCTTCAGCCAAACTACCTGAGTCTGTATGAATGGCCGGCCGGCATATTCAGAGTGCCTAATGGTTTGCGGATAAAGGCGAGCGATCGCGCTCAGGGCTGTAGTCTTACCCATGCCGCTAAGACCAACGAGCGTTATCGTCGACGCCGACGATTTGAATCCGGAATATTTCAGATCTTCGATCGAGGAAGCATGCAGCATGGCGACAGTATCGCGGTGAAAAGGATCGCGGGAGGTGTATCCATGTCTCAGCAGTTGGCTGAAGATGTCCTCCAAGTGCAAGTGGATTTCCAGTGGGATAACAGCATCAGTGAGTCTGTTCACCCCATGGACTTTGAGCTTGGCAGGAAGGGTGAGCTCAGCCTCAGTAGGTTTAAGCGGTGAATGGAGAATCTTCCGTGCGACATCTTCATCGCTGAGGATAGGAGGGAGAGCCTCAATAAGTGGATTGCCGTCATAATGAGGTAGTCCCGTCGGTCTATAGGACGCGGGTTGATGTTTTTTTTCACTCATGGCCGCAGCCCTTAGATTCACCGGTTACCAGCTTAAGGAAGCTCCGGCCTCGGGAAGAGAGTTCGCCTTTTTCGAGGGCTGCAGGTTCGCGAGGTGATTCAGAACTTGCCGTAGAACCGGAATGGATTACTTTAAGGTCAACACTATCGCGAGCACGGTCCACCACGAGTTCAGCCTGGCGATTCACACGCTTGTCCGCTTTAAACTTGGCTTTGGATGGTGGCTTCCCGGCCTGCTTTTTCATCTTGGTCGCTTCGGCAACGATCTCCTCGCCTCTCTGCTTCAATTTCACCCGATCTTGAGTTGCTTGAAACGACTCATCAGGTGAAACCTGCTTCGTAATGCTAAGCACGTCCAAAATTTCCTCCAGGCGATAACCACTGAATTTTTGCGCCATGTGAGGCGCCAGTGTCAGCGGATGAAATTCGGCGCCCACCTTTACCCATGCACTGTCTACGCAGTTAGGGTCGTACCAAACCCGGACATAGCGAGTGGTGCCATTGTGCGAGTTTTCAGCCCACTGCTCTCGCTGCAAAATTTCACACGTAAAAAGCAGGCCTTGGAAGTAGATCCCGCCGCGTTTGATGGGGGCTTCCCGAGACGGCAACAATGCAATTTTAAGTTCTTCAGCGCCTTTTGTTCGTGCGTTGATGGGGCTGTGGTCCATTGCCCATCGCCAAATCTCGAGAGGTGTAGGGCTCACCTCGTCCGCAATCATCTGCTCAGTCAAGAGGTGCGGTAGACGCAAGTTTCTGTTGTGGTTCAACACTGCGAGAATGACCATCTCAGTAAATTGGTCGATGTCCAGGATTGCGTCCAACTCGTAATCGCGATCACCTCGCTCCAAGCGCCGGGCATCAACACCGCCGGGGTAAAATTTTAGATCAAGCCCCTCGTTGATTAGACGGAATCGGCTCTCGACAATCGATTTCCAGTCAGGTCGGAAAGGAGGAGCGATTTTTAGAATTGTCCCGAGAGTGTTGCTCATAGTTTCACCCGCCTCACTGAGCAACTCAGCCCGATCTGCCGAGAGCTCGAAAGGCAAATGATGGCAAGGCCATTCATCTTCCGAAATTTCTACGTTATAACGCTTACAAAACTCCTGTTTAGGGGTATAGGCATTAAATAAAGCGTGGCGAGCGCCGTTCCAGCTAGGGCCTTCAAGACCGATATGTATCCCTACAATCATGCGAGAGTAATTATCGACAACCACATAAATAACTGGCCTCCCGATCAACCAGTTACGGTTAATCCGGTGTACCAAATAAATATCAGCGATGGTCGAATCAATCTCAAATCGATGGCACGGACCGAAGACCCCATCACTTGCTGATCCTGTTAATGCTCGGTAATCTTTGTTCCACCGGATAGAACCCCGACGACCTTTTAATACATAACTATCGTCAAAAAACTTCTTCCCATGATATTTGAACTGGGAAATCGTCGGATAAGTTCCCCTTACAACTTCTCCAGGTTCACCTCCTGGTAGAGTTTTTGTGTAAAACTCACCTAGCATCCAGTCCCATGCGTCACGAACTGTACCGCACTTTCCGCTGGCAAACCGATCATAGGCGAGTCTAATGACTGACCGCTCTTTTTCTCCGAGCAGTATCGCCCGGTCTTCATAAACAACGCCTAAATACTTGGGCGGGCGGCCCAAATGTTTACCTGGCGCGATATTCCGACTCTCGGCTTTTCCCCAATTTGTAGAATTGTTCAAGAAGGCATTTTTTACTTGCCCCATGCTCCAGTACCTGAACAATAAACGGTAGATTTGCTTTCGGTCGACGCCTACGGCCAGCGCATGAGCATTAACCCGTGAACCAAAACAGCCGCCCGCTAATAGCTCCCCAACGGTACGGCCCTCAACAAGGTCTCGAACCAGGTTCCATCTTCTCTCCCGACTTGCCAACTCGTTTTCTGATATTTCATCATCATCTCGGATCAAAAAATCTGGGGCCTGCTCTGGAGATATACGTAACAGTGCTGAATCAAGTTCAATAAGAATTGGGTCAAGATCCTCGACCCACGGTTTTTTGGGAGAGAATGTATAATCAATAACAATAACTTTTCGCCGCGCCGAGTCCAGTTCAAGTAATCGTACTGGACAGGCGAAAATTGCTGACTCTGCTGAAGGAGAAATAATACAGTTAGCAATGAGGTTACGCATGGTCTCGCCTCTCAACACAAATATTTATTACGAGTGATTGTTGTGTTGAAACATTCA
This sequence comes from Pseudomonas sp. SbOxS1, assembly GCF_013416725.1. Lineage (NCBI taxonomy): Bacteria > Pseudomonadati > Pseudomonadota > Gammaproteobacteria > Pseudomonadales > Pseudomonadaceae > Pseudomonas > Pseudomonas sp. SbOxS1. The sequence continues at coordinate 132,381 of NZ_JAAVXC010000002.1, read as the reverse complement.
AAGGTTTTGCTAGGTCAATTTCTTGATTTTCGAAGTCCATCGACAGCCGTCTTTGCCAAAGCATATGGAAAAAAAGCGATTTGACTTCTTTGTAATCCATGAACAATGCTTTCGAGAGTTTTGTTATAAGGAGCCGCAGCGAAATTTCATTTGGCCTAGATGCGTCGATGAATTCGCTGACCTTCTGAAAGTTTTTTTCAGTTGCTAGGGACGCCGAAACTAATGCGTGGCTCCGAAGCTTAACCAAATTTTGAATATGCACAGGAGAAAGATGCTCATACAACACCAGTTTCCAATCAACCCCCCTTCGACTCCAGTACAACTTCTCAATCGCAAGCTTTTCCAATAAACGGGCACGTTTCTTGGGGGAGAGCTCTGTAATTTCCTTCCGGTACTTAAGCGTTCTAGCAACGACTTTTTCGCCTCCACCCTCAGCCGCCGAGGTGATAACAAAATCAGTCGTGAACACGTGAGGGACCTTGGTCCTAGGGTAGAAAACTGGCCGATATCCAAGGCTGCATGCGATGGAGTAGGTCTCTGCCTGTGGCAAAAGTGGGAATTGCTCACGGATGTCGATTACTGCGGGATCGTGCTCCAGGATCAGATGGAAGTGGAATTCCGCCTTCGACAGGAGGTGGTGGGCTCGCCGAATCCTCACACCAGGAACAATATGGGAAGAGCCTAGCGACGCGACGGATCGGACCTTGATCCAAGGGCGATACTGCTCCCTTACGCCTTGGCCGACGCCGGAGGCAATACGCTTATCGATCCAGTCCTGAGTGACAAGACGTGATGGGATACGACGGGCTGGAACGCTGGTTTGCTTGACCATTACTGCTGACCAAGGGTTGAGGGACCGCGTCGCCCAAGCAGGAGCTTGGTGCGACGCGGCAAGAATTTTACTCTCAAGGGCCCTTGTGACAAACCTATTTAATCTGTGACAAAGCTATTTATCTTGTGACAAACCTAATTGTTCAGAGACATAAGGTTCGATCAGCTGTGGATAACTTATTCCACAGTCACCGATTTCGCCAGGTTACGTGGCTGGTCTACGTCGGTGCCTTTCAGCACGGCCACGTAGTACGACAGCAACTGCAGCGGGATGGTGTAGAGGATCGGCGACAGGATGTCGTGGATGTGCGGCATGTGCACAACGTGCGTGCCTTCACCATTGGTCATGCCGGCCTTCTCGTCAGCGAAAACGATCAGTTGGCCACCCCGGGCGCGGACTTCCTGGAGGTTGGACTTGAGCTTCTCCAGCAGTTCGTTGTTTGGCGCCACGGTGACCACTGGCATGTCGTTATCCACAAGTGCCAACGGGCCGTGCTTCAGCTCGCCAGCCGGGTAGGCTTCGGCGTGGATGTAGGAAATTTCCTTGAGCTTGAGGGCCCCTTCCATCGCAACCGGGAATTGCGCGCCGCGCCCCAGGAACAGGGTGTGATTCTTCTCGGCGAACAGTTCAGCGATTTTCTCCACGGTGCTGTCCATCGCCAGCGCTTCACCCAGTCGGGTTGGCAAGCGGCGGAGTTCTTCGACCAGCGTGGCTTCAACGCCTTTGGCCAACGAGCCATGGACCTGGCCGAGGGACAGGGTCAGCAACAGCAGACCCACCAATTGCGTGGTGAACGCTTTGGTAGACGCCACGCCGATTTCGCGACCGGCCTGGGTCAGCAGGGTCAGGTCGGATTCTCGCACCAGCGAGCTGATGCCGACGTTGCAGATGGCCAGGCTGGCGAGGAAACCCAGTTCCTTGGCGTTGCGCAGCGCGGCCAGGGTGTCGGCGGTTTCGCCGGACTGGGAGATGGTCACGAACAGAGTATTGGGTTGCACCACGACCTTGCGGTAGCGGAACTCGCTGGCGACTTCGACCTGGCACGGGATGCCGGCCAATTCTTCGAGCCAGTAACGGGCAACCATGCCGGCGTGATAGCTGGTGCCGCAGGCGACGATCTGCACATTGCGCACTTTGGCGAACAGCTCGGCGGCCTGTGGGCCGAAAGCTTGTACCAGCACGCCGTTCGGGCTCAATCGACCTTCCAGGGTGCGCTGCACCACGGACGGTTGCTCGTGGATTTCCTTGAGCATGAAATGGCGGAACTCGCCTTTTTCAGCTGCTTCGGCGCCATCGCGATACTGCACGGTCTCACGCTCGACAGCTTTGCCGCTGACATCCCAGATCTGCACGCTGTCGCGGCGAATTTCGGCGATATCGCCCTCTTCCAGGTACATGAAACGGTCAGTCACCTGACGCAGCGCCAATTGGTCGGACGCCAGGAAGTTCTCACCCAGGCCCAGGCCGATCACCAGCGGGCTGCCACTGCGGGCTGCTACCAGGCGATCAGGTTGCTTCGCGCTGATCACTGCCAGGCCGTATGCACCGTGCAGTTCCTTCACCGTTGCCTTGAGGGCCTCGGCCAGGTCAGAGATATCCTTGAGTTTGTGGTTCAGCAGGTGGGCGATGACTTCGGTGTCAGTGTCCGAAGTGAAGACGTAACCCAGGGCCTTGAGCTGTTCACGCAGGGCTTCGTGGTTTTCGATGATGCCGTTGTGCACCACTGCCAGATCGCCAGAGAAATGCGGATGCGCATTGCGCTCGCACGGTGCACCGTGAGTGGCCCAACGAGTGTGGGCAATGCCCAGTCGACCGACCAGCGCTTCCTCGGCCAAGGCTAGTTCGAGTTCGCTGACCTTGCCCGGGCGACGCGCGCGTTCGAGCTTTTGATCATTGGTGTACACCGCTACACCCGCGCTGTCGTAGCCACGGTATTCCAGGCGCTTGAGGCCTTCGACCAGGATGGCGGTGATGTTACGTTCTGCAACTGCGCCGACAATTCCACACATGTTATTTCTCCTGACTGACAGCCGCGCAAATCAAAGTGATACCGCGGGCTTTAATCTGATCCCGCGCTTCGAGCGACAGGCGATCATCGGTAATGAGGGTATGGACGCTGCTCCAGGGCAGCTCCAGGTTGGGAATCTTGCGGCCGATCTTGTCGGCCTCCACCATCACGACCACTTCACGGGCGACTTCGGCCATGACCCGGCTGAGTCCCAGCAATTCGTTGAAGGTGGTTGTACCGCGGACCAGATCAATACCATCGGCACCGATGAACAATTGATCGAAGTCGTAGGAGCGCAGTACCTGCTCGGCGACCTGTCCCTGAAAGGACTCGGAATGCGGGTCCCAGGTGCCGCCGGTCATCAACAGCACCGGCTCATGCTCAAGTTCGCTCAAGGCGTTGGCGACGTGCAGGGAGTTGGTCATCACCACCAGGCCTGGTTGCTGGCCCAATTCCGGAATCATCGATGCGGTGGTGCTGCCACTGTCTATGATGATGCGTGCATGCTCGCGAATCCGCGCGACGGCTGCACGGGCGATGGCCTGCTTATATCTGGAGACCGGTTGACTCAGGTCGGCCACCAGTTCCTGAGGCAAGGTGATCGCGCCGCCATAACGACGCAGCAACAGACCGTTACTCTCAAGGGCCGCCAGGTCCTTGCGGATCGTAACTTCAGAGGTTTCGAAACGCTTGGCCAACTCATCCACACTGACTTCGCCCTGCTCGTTGAGCAAGGCAAGGATGTTGTGGCGTCGCTGAGGTGTGTTGCGCTTCGACATGATTTGATAAGTTTCGATTCGAAAGATAGCGAAAGCAATCAAACCCTATCAGTGAAACTTCGTCAAGCGCGGAGTGATCAAAAGACCCTGTGGATAAAATTATTAACAGCAAGCCTCCTGAACCAAGCGAGGCTTGCCGGTTAATATTATTGACAGGCTATAGCCTGTGAATAACTACTTCCGAGCATTGCTGTGTGGATAACTTAGCTTTTCTTGATCTTCTCCGGTCGCTTCCAACCGTCGATGTTCTTTTGCCGGCCACGGGCTACTGCCAACTGCGCTTTATCCACAGTGGAGGTAATAGTCGAACCCGCCGCCGTGGTAGCGCCATCCAAGATATCCACAGGTGCCACCAACGAGTTGTTGGAGCCGATGAATACATCTTCGCCCAACACAGTTTTCCACTTGTTGGCGCCATCGTAGTTGCACGTGATGGTGCCGGCACCGATGTTGGTGCGTGCGCCCACTTCGGCATCACCAAGATAAGTCAGGTGGCCCGCCTTGGCACCTTCGCCCAGGTGAGCATTTTTCAGCTCGACGAAGTTACCCACATGCGCCCGTGCTTCGAGCACAGTGCCAGGACGCAAGCGTGCGAACGGACCGGCATCGCTGCCTTCACCAAGAATCGCCCCTTCGATATGGCTGTTGGCCTTGATGACCACGCCTTTGCGCAAGGTGCTGTCCTTGATCACGCAGTTCGGGCCGATGACCACGTCGTCTTCAATGACAACGTTGCCTTCGAGGATCACGTTGATATCGATCAGCACATCGCGACCCACACTGACCTCACCCCGAACATCGAAACGGGCCGGGTCACGCAGGGTCACGCCTTGGGCCATCAAGCGACGGCCGGCGCGCAGCTGATAATGACGCTCAAGATCGGAAAGCTGCTTGCGGTCGTTGGCGCCCTGCACTTCCATGGCGTCGTGGGGTTGTTCGGTGGCAACCACCAGACCGTCGCTGACCGCCATTTCGATCACGTCGGTCAAGTAGTACTCGCCCTGTGCGTTGTTATTAGACAGGCGACCCGTCCAGTCGGCCAGGCGATCGGCCGGAACCGCGAGGATCCCGGTGTTACCTTCCTTGATGGCGCGCTGGGTTTCGTTGGCATCCTTGTGCTCGACGATGGCAGAGACCTTGCCATCAGTGCCGCGAACGATGCGGCCGTAACCGGTTGCGTCATCCAGCTCGACGGTGAGCAGACCCATCTGCCCGGGCACTACAAGCTTGAGCAAACGCTGCAGGGTCTCGATTTCAATCAACGGCACATCACCGTAAAGCACCAGCACGGTGTCGGCCTTGATGAAGGGAACTGCCTGGGCCACGGCATGACCGGTACCCAATTGTTTGTCCTGGAGGACGAAGTTCAGATCGTCGGCGGCCAGGCGCTCGCGCACCACATCGGCACCATGGCCGATCACCACGTGAATGCGCTGTGGATCAAGTTGTCGGGCGCTGTGGATAACATGGCCGAGCATCGAATTGCCGGCGATCGGGTGCAAGACTTTCGGCAGGGCCGAACGCATGCGGGTGCCCTGGCCAGCAGCGAGGATAACGATTTCAAGAGACATGACTGGCTACCAATCCTGGGTGGTCAGCGGCTGCGACCAACGTGATGAATATCGGAAAAGAAAAAAGGGTAGCCGAGGCTACCCTTTTTAATCAATCACACAACAAGTGCCGCCTTAGTGGCCGAACTTCTTGCGGATCTGCTGGACGGTACGCAGCTGGGCTGCGGCCTCGGCCAGACGTGCGGCAGCGGAACCGTAATCGAATTCCGCGCCCCGCTCATGCAAGGCCTTCTCGGCAGCCTTGACGGCTTCCTGAGCGGAAGCTTCGTCCAGGTCGGCAGCACGTTGCACGGTGTCGGCAAGAACCTTGACCATGTTCGGCTGAACCTCGAGGAAACCACCGGAGATGTAGTACACCTCCTCTTCCCCGCCCTGCTTGACCAGGCGGATCGGACCTGGCTTCAGATTAGTGATCAGCGGCGCGTGACCCAGGGCGATACCAAGATCACCCAGTGCACCGTGCGCAATCACCATCTCGACCAGACCGGAAAAGATTTCTCCTTCCGCGCTGACGATATCGCAATGGACTGTCATAGCCATCTGATTGCCTCAACCTAAATTAGCGCCCGTTACCGGGCGCCGGGATTACAGTTTCTTGGCTTTCTCGATCGCTTCTTCGATGCCGCCAACCATGTAGAACGCTTGTTCTGGCAGGTGGTCGTAGTCACCGTTGAGGATGCCTTTGAAGCCAGCAATGGTGTCTTTCAGGGAAACGTATTTACCCGATGCACCGGTGAAGACTTCAGCCACGAAGAACGGCTGCGACAAGAAACGCTGGATCTTACGAGCACGGTTTACCAACTGCTTGTCGGCTTCCGACAGCTCGTCCATACCCAGGATCGCAATGATGTCCTTCAGTTCTTTGTAACGCTGCAGAACGTACTGAACGCCGCGAGCGGTGTCGTAATGGTCCTGGCCGATTACGTTCGGGTCCAGCTGGCGCGAAGTCGAGTCCAGTGGGTCTACCGCTGGGTAGATACCCAGGGAAGCGATGTCACGGGACAGAACGACGGTGGCGTCCAAGTGGGCGAAGGTGGTCGCTGGCGACGGGTCGGTCAAGTCGTCCGCAGGTACGTATACCGCTTGGATCGAAGTGATCGAACCTTCCTTGGTCGAAGTGATACGTTCTTGCAGAACGCCCATCTCTTCAGCCAGGGTCGGCTGGTAACCTACTGCCGAAGGCATACGGCCCAGCAGTGCGGATACTTCAGTACCGGCCAGGGTGTAACGATAGATGTTGTCGACGAACAGCAGAACGTCGTTACCTTCGTCACGGAACTTCTCGGCCATGGTCAGGCCAGTCAGTGCTACGCGCAGACGGTTACCCGGCGGCTCGTTCATCTGACCGTAAACCAGTGCCACTTTGTCCAGAACGTTGGAATCCTTCATCTCGTGGTAGAAGTCGTTACCCTCACGAGTACGCTCACCCACACCTGCGAACACGGAATAACCGCTGTGCTCGATGGCGATGTTACGGATCAGTTCCATCATGTTTACGGTTTTGCCTACACCGGCACCACCGAACAGACCAACTTTACCACCCTTGGCGAACGGGCAAACCAGGTCGATAACCTTGATGCCGGTTTCCAGCAGGTCGTTGCCGCCTGCCTGTTCAGCGAACGAAGGCGCTGCACGGTGGATGCCCCAACGCTCGTCGGTGGCGATTGGGCCAGCTTCGTCGATCGGGTTGCCCAGTACGTCCATGATCCGGCCCAGGGTCGCTTTACCGACCGGTACGGAGATGGCTGCGCCAGAGTCGGTCACTTCCAGACCGCGCTTCAAGCCCTCGGTGGAACCCATCGCAATGGTGCGAACCACGCCGTCGCCCAGCTGCTGCTGAACTTCCAGGGTGGTTGCGGCCGCGCTTTGAACTGTCAGCGCGTTGTAGATGCTCGGTACGCTGTCGCGTGGAAATTCCACGTCGATAACGGCGCCGATGATTTGAACGATACGTCCGCTACTCATAGCTGGATCCTCTGAATATTTGAACCGTTAAACCGCGGCAGCGCCGCCGACGATTTCCGAGATCTCTTGGGTGATCGCAGCCTGACGCGCCTTGTTGTAGACCAGCTGCAAATCGCTGATCAAATCACCGGCGTTGTCGGTAGCGTTCTTCATCGCGATCATCCGCGCAGCTTGTTCAGCCGCGTTGTTCTCGACCACCGCCTGGTAGACCTGCGACTCAACGTAGCGGACCATCAAGCCGTCAAGCAGCTCTTTGGCATCCGGTTCGTAGAGATAGTCCCAGTGGTGCTTGAGGTCTTGATCCGGGGTTGCCACCAGTGGAATCAATTGCTCCACGGTAGGCTGTTGCGTCATGGTGTTGATGAACTTGTTGGATACCACGGACAGGCGGTCAATACGGCCGTCCAGGTAGGCATCCAGCATCACTTTGACGCTACCGATCAAGTCGTTGATCGACGGCTCTTCACCCAGGTGGCTGATAGCTGCTACGACGTTGCCGCCGAAGTTGCGGAAAAAGGCCGCACCCTTGCTACCCACTACACACAGATCAATCTCGACGCCTTTCTCGCGGTTTACCGCCATGTCCTTGACCAGGGCCTTGAACAGGTTGGTGTTCAAGCCACCGCACAGACCACGGTCACTGCTCACTACGACATAACCAACACGCTTGATTTCGCGGTCGATCATGAACGGGTGGCGGTATTCCGGGTTGGCGTTGGCCAGATGCCCAATAACCTGGCGGATGCGCTCCGCATAAGGACGGCTAGCAGCCATGCGCATTTGTGCCTTGCGCATTTTGCTGACCGCCACTTTTTCCATGGCGCTGGTAATTTTTTGCGTGCTTTTGATGCTCGCAATCTTACTGCGAATCTCTTTTGCGCCTGCCATGTAACACCTATCAGGTTAGCAAGCGGGAGCCTTGCGGCTCCCGCTGCGGCTTACCAGGTTTGGGTGGCCTTGAACTTCTCGATACCGGCTTTCATGCCAGCGTCGATATCGTCATTGAAGTCACCCTTCACGTTGATCTTCGCCATCAATTCGGCGTGATCGCGGTTGAAGTAAGCAATCAGCGCTTGTTCAAAGCTGCCGACCTTGGTGATTTCGACGTCAGTCAGGAACCCACGCTCAGCGGCATACAGCGACAACGCCATGTCAGCGATCGACATTGGGGCGTATTGCTTCTGCTTCATCAGCTCGGTAACGCGCTGACCATGCTCAAGTTGCTTACGGGTCGCTTCGTCCAGGTCAGAAGCGAACTGGGCGAATGCCGCCAGTTCACGGTACTGAGCCAGGGCGGTACGAATACCACCGGACAGCTTCTTGATGATCTTGGTCTGAGCGGCACCACCCACACGGGATACCGAAACACCGGCGTTCACTGCAGGGCGGATGCCCGAGTTGAACATGGCCGATTCCAGGAAGATCTGACCGTCGGTGATGGAAATCACGTTGGTCGGAACGAACGCGGAAACGTCGCCAGCCTGGGTTTCGATGATCGGCAGTGCGGTCAGGGAACCGGTTTTGCCGGTCACTGCGCCGTTGGTGAACTTCTCTACGTACTCTTCCGAAACGCGGGATGCGCGCTCCAGCAGACGGGAGTGGAGATAGAACACGTCGCCTGGGTAAGCTTCACGGCCTGGTGGACGGCGCAGCAGCAGGGAAATCTGGCGGTAAGCCACTGCTTGCTTGGACAGATCGTCATAAACGATCAGCGCGTCTTCACCGCGGTCGCGGAAGAATTCACCCATGGTGCAACCGGAGTACGGTGCCAGGAATTGCAGCGCAGGAGATTCCGAAGCACTGGCAGCCACGATGATCGTGTTGGCCAGGGCGCCGTTTTCTTCCAGCTTGCGAACTACGTTGGCGATGGTCGATTGTTTCTGACCAATGGCTACGTAGACGCAGAAAATACCGCTGTTCTTCTGGTTGATGATCGCGTCGATCGCCAGAGCGGTTTTACCGATCTGACGGTCACCGATGATCAGCTCACGCTGGCCACGGCCGACAGGGATCATGGCATCGACAGCCTTGTAGCCAGTCTGTACAGGCTGGTCTACCGACTTACGCCAGATCACGCCTGGAGCAACTTTCTCGACCGCGTCGGTCTCGGTGTTGCCCAGTGGACCTTTGCCGTCAACAGGGTTACCCAGTGCGTCGACTACGCGACCCAGCAGTTCCTTACCAACCGGAACTTCGAGGATGCGGCCGGTGCACTTGGCGCTCATGCCTTCAGCCAGAGACTGGTAAGCGCCCAGTACAACGGCACCTACGGAGTCTTGCTCCAGGTTGAGGGCCATACCGTAGACGCCGCCCGGAAACTCGATCATCTCGCCGTACATTACGTCGGCCAGACCGTGAATCCGCACGATACCGTCAGATACGCTGACGACAGTGCCTTCGTTACGGGCTTGGGAGGTCACATCGAGCTTGTCGATGCGGCCCTTGATAATTTCACTTATTTCGGAAGGATTGAGTTGCTGCATTGCTCTGCTGCCCCTTCAAACTCAAGATTTCAATGCTTCGGCAAGTTTCGCGATTTTGCCGCGAATCGAGCCATCGATAACCAGGTCGCCGGCGCGGATTACGACACCACCTATCAGGGCGGCATCCTCCGCAACTTGCAGGCGCACTTCCCGGTTGAGTCGTGCACTGAGAACCTTGGCGAGTTTGTCTTGCTGTTCTTGGTTCAATGCAAATGCACTGGTCACTTCAACGTCTACCGACTTCTCTTGCTCGGCCTTGTACAGGTCGAACAGAGCGGAGATCTCCGGCAACAGCGGGAGACGGTCGTTTTCGGCAACGACGTTGATGAAATTCTGTGCCTTGGCATCGAACTTGTCGCCGCACACGTCAATGAACGTGGCGGCCTTTTCTGCGCTCGTCAGTCGCGGGGCCTTGAGCACGCGCTGCATGGTGTCGTCTTGCGACACCGCTGCAGCCAGGCCGAGCATGGCTGACCAATTGGCCAGTTGCTGGTGGGCCTGAGCGTGCTCGAAGGCCGCCTTAGCGTAAGGTCGGGCCAACGTGGTCAGTTCTGCCATGATCGCCCTCGCTTAGATTTCAGCAGCCAGTTGGTTAACCAGCTCTGCGTGCGCGTTTTGATCGATTGTGGCACCCAGGATCTTCTCGGCGCCGCCGACTGCCAGCAAGCCCACTTGGGCACGCAGCGCGTCTTTGACACTGTTCAGTTCCTGTTCGATCTCGGCCTGAGCCTGAACCTTCACACGGTCAGCGTCGATACGGGCTTTTTCAACAGCCTCTTCAACAATCTGATTACCGCGTTTCTTGGCTTGCTCGATGATTTCAGCTGCCTGAGCTTTCGCTTCGCGCAGTTGCTGACCCGCTTTCTCTTGGGCCAACTCCAGGTCGCGAGCTGCACGGCTGGCAGCGTCCAGACCATCAGCGATCTTCTTTTGACGTTCGTGCAATGCCGCAATGACCGGAGGCCATACGAACTTCATGCAGAACAGTACAAAAATCAGGAACGCAACGGACTGGCCAATCAGGGTCGCATTAATGTTCACGCCAACACCTCGCAGTTACGTTGTCCATCACACCAAATTACCCGGAAGATCCGAGTAATCAGCCAGCGATTTGACCAACGAACGGGTTCGCAAAGGTGAAGAACAGAGCGATACCAACACCGATCATGGTTACGGCGTCGAGCAGACCGGCAACGATGAACATTTTAACTTGCAGCATTGGAACCATTTCTGGCTGACGCGCTGCGCCTTCCAGGAACTTGCCGCCCAACAGGCCGAAACCAATTGCGGTACCCAGTGCGCCCAGGCCGATCAACAGTGCAACAGCGATAGCGGTTAGACCAACTACAGTTTCCATCTTTCCTCCCGACTTTTACGTCGTATGGTTTAGGTTTTTTTAATTTAAAGCGGTAAAACAAATCGTTTCAGATGCCCCGTGAGGAGCACCCTCCCGTTTGACCGGGAGGGACATCAGACTAGTCGAAACTGGTCTTAATGGTTTTCTTCGTGCGCCATCGACAGGTAAACGATGGTCAGCATCATGAAGATGAACGCCTGCAGGGTGATGATCAGGATGTGGAACACAGCCCACGCCCACTGCAGAACAACGCCCAGGCCACTAAGCCAGAGCAGGCCGCTGCCGAACATCACAGCGATCAGAATGAACACCAGCTCGCCGGCATACATGTTGCCGAACAGACGCAGAGCCAGGGAGATCGGCTTGGCGATCAGGGTCACGAATTCCAGCAGGAAGTTCACCGGGATCAGCAGGGCCTGAACGAAGATGTTCTTGCTGCCGAACGGGTGCAGGGTCAGCTCGCCGATGAAACCGCCGAGGCCCTTGACCTTGATGCTGTAGAAGATGATCAGTGCGAAAACCGAGAACGCCATGCCCAGCGTCGCGTTCGGGTCGGTAGTCGACACGGCGCGGAACGGGATGTGGTGGTCGCCGGAGATCAGGATGGCCAGCTGAGGAATCCAGTCGACCGGTACCAGGTCGACGGCGTTCATCAGGAACACCCAGACGAAGATTGTCAGTGCCAGCGGTGCAATCACCGGGCTACGGCCATGGAAGCTGTCTTTCACGCTGCCATCGACGAATTCGACCAATACTTCAACGAAGTTCTGCAAAGCACCAGGCTGACCGGAAGTCGCTTTCTTGGCCGCCATGCGGAAAAGAAGAACGAAGATCAGACCCAATGCGACCGACCAGCCGAGTGTATCGACGTGGAAAGCCCAGAAGCCCATTTCCTTGGCTTCTGCTGCGGTGTGGGCAAAGCCCCAGCCGCCGGTAGGGTGCTGACCGAAAGTCAGGTTCTGCAAGTGGTGCTGGATATAGCCCGAAGCGGTTGTTTCTGCCATGGTTGCCTCAAACGCCCTAAGGTCTCGAAAGTCTTGTTCTCATCAGCAGGGGAGCGAACCAGCTGACCGACTGAGTCAGCACGAAGACACCGAATACTGCAATCGGTGCCAGTGGCTTCACACCTGCGAACACCAGTGCAAACAGCACTGCCGTCAAAATCAGTTTGCCTGCCTCGCCGGCATAAAAAGACCGGACGATGGACTGGGCTGCTCGGGCGCCGGAAAACCGAAATGCCCTGTGAGCAAAATAAACATTGGGCAGCAAGGCTATCAGGCCTCCGCAAAGTCCCGAGTACCCGGCAACGACTCCATGCCATTGCCAGAGCGCCAAAGCAGCAATCAGCAAAACGACAAATTGAGCCATTAACACCGGAAAAACTGCCAGGCGATGGAAGGGCAAGCGGTTTGGCGTGCGGGTTTCCATCACTATTGCTCTCCAATGGTCGGCTGCCAGAATTCAATAACTTGGCATAATTTGTGCCGACAAAATGCGCGCAGAGTATAGGGGCGGTTCTGCCCCTATTCAACTGTCAGGTAGTGATTTCCGACTGCGCGCTACATAAGGAATTGTTTCAGCGGATGTGTGCGAGCACGCCCTGAAGTTCATCCAAAGAATTGTAACCAATGACCAGTTGTCCCTTACCCTTCTTCCCGTGGCGGATCTGCACCGCAGAGCCTAGGCGCTCGGCCAGGCGCTGTTCCAGGCGGGCAATATCCGGGTCCGGTTTGGAGGGTTCCACAGGCTCCGGTTTACCACTCAACCACTGGCGTACCAGTGCTTCAGTCTGGCGCACAGTCAGCCCGCGTGCGACAACATGTCGCGCCCCTTCAACCTGTTGATTATCCGGCAAACCGAGCAATGTCCGGGCATGACCCATTTCCAGGTCGCCGTGGGACAGCATGGTCTTGATAACTTCCGGCAACGAAATCAGGCGCAGCAGGTTGGCCACGGTTACCCGGGACTTGCCCACGGCTTCGGCGACTTGTTGCTGGGTCAGCTGGAATTCCGTCTGCAGGCGCTGCAAGGCCACCGCTTCTTCGATCGGATTGAGGTCTTCGCGCTGGATGTTCTCGATCAGCGCAATGGCGATCGCGGTTTCATCCGGAACGTCGCGCACCATCGCCGGGATGGTTTCCTGGCCAGCCTGCTGGCTGGCGCGCCAGCGGCGTTCGCCGGCAATGATTTCGTAGCGGCCGCCACCGATCGGCCGCACCACGATCGGCTGCATCACGCCCTGTGCCTTGATCGATTGCGCCAGCTCTTCCAGCGCCTGGGGATCCATATCGCGACGCGGCTGGTACTTGCCGCGTTGCAGAAGGTCCAGCGGCAGGTGTTGCAGCTCGCGCTGATCGGCCAGTACTGCCTGTTCTTCCAGCGCACTGACACTCGGACCACTCAGCAGTGCATCCAGTCCACGTCCGAGACCTCGTTTCTTGACGGCCATGGGGATTCCTTAAGTTGCCTGAGCAGCGGCGATGCGTGAGTTTTTGCGTTGGCGACGGACCATTTCGCCCGCCAGGGCCAGGTAGGCCACGGCACCGCGCGATGATTTGTCGTACGCCAGGGCCGGCATGCCGTAGCTCGGCGCTTCGGCCAGGCGAATGTTGCGCGGAATGACCGTGTCGTACAGCTGATCGCCGAAGTGTTCCTTGAGCTGGGCCGATACATCGTTCATCAGGCTCAGGCGCGGGTCGTACATCGTACGCAACAGGCCTTCGACCTTGAGGTTCGGATTGAGCAGCTCGGCGATGCGCTTGATGTTATCCACAAGGTCGCTCAAGCCTTCGAGTGCGAAGTACTCGCACTGCATGGGGATAATCACCCCGTCGGCGGCAACCAGTGCGTTCAAGGTCAGCATCGACAGTGACGGCGGGCAGTCGATCAAAATGTAATCGTAGTTTTCACGGATCGGCGCCAACGCACTGCGCAGGCGGCTCTCCTTCATCTGCATTTCCAGCAGAACCACTTCGGCCGCGGTCAGGTCCCGGTTGGCCGGCAACAGCTGGTAACCGCCGTGTTCGGAGAAATGCATGGCCTGGGCCAGATCGCATTCCCCGATCAACAGGTCATAGACCGAATTTTCCAGGCCGTGTTTATCCACACCGCTACCCATGGTGGCGTTGCCCTGTGGATCGAGATCGATCAGCAATACCCGACGCTTGGTTGCGACCAGGGATGCTGCGAGGTTGATACAGGTGGTGGTCTTGCCCACACCACCCTTTTGGTTCGCAATCGCGAATACCTTAGCCATTCTTGCTTGTGTTCCCAATCATGCCGTGCGGCGCAGTATCAGCAGATGGCGTTGGCCTTGGCAACCAGGAACGGCCAGGGCGTGTTCGCTATCGAGGTGGAAGTCTGTCGGCAATGCTACCAGCTCATCGGCGGGATGAACGCCCTTCATTGCCAGCCAGCGTGTATCGGTGTCACCGAGGTGGCGCGTCCAGTTGCTGAAGTTCTCCATGCTGCTGAAGGCCCGGGAGATGATCCCGTTGAATGGCTGTGCAGGCTGGAACGCTTCGACGCGACTGTGGATAACTTGCAGGTTATCCAGTTTCAGCTCGAGTTTGACCTGGGTCAGGAAGCGGGTTTTCTTGCCGTTGCTGTCCAGGCAGGTCACTTGCGACTCGGGAAACAGGATGGCCAAGGGAATGCCCGGCATGCCGCCGCCGCTGCCAACATCGAGCCAGCGACCGTTTTCGACGAACGACATCACGCTCAGGCTATCGAGCAAATGACGGGACACCATTTCATCGGGATCGCGCACGGCCGTGAGGTTGTAGGCCTTGTTCCATTTTATCAACAGGGCCAGATAACCCAGCAGCTGTGCATGCTGGGTTTCGGTCAGAGCGACACCGAGCTGACGAGCGCCTGTGGATAACTCTTCTGCGTGTTGCGGGGTGACCAACGAACTCAAGCGCTTTGCTCCAACTGACGGCCCGCGCCGCGTTTTTTCAGATGAATCATCAACAGGGAAATGGCTGCCGGTGTCACGCCCGGGATGCGTGACGCCTGACCCAAGGTTTCTGGACGGGTCGCGCCGAGCTTGCTCTGGATCTCTTTGGACAGGCCGGAAATGTTCGTGTAATCGATATCCACAGGCAATTTGGTGTCTTCGCTGGCCCGCAGGCGCGCGATTTCATCCTGCTGGCGATCGATGTACCCGGCGTATTTGGTCTTTATTTCGACCTGCTCGGCAACCTGTGGATCTTCTGCGCCGCCACCGGTTACGGCGACCAGACCAGCGTAGTCGATTTCCGGACGGCTCAGCAGATTGAGCAAGTTGTATTCGTGGGTCAGTGGCGTGCCGAATTTTTCGGCAATCGCGTCGCCCTGTTCGGTGCCCGGCCGTACCCAGGTACTTTTCAGACGCTGCTCTTCCAACTCGATGCTTTCGCGTTTTTTGCAGAACGCTGCCCAACGCACGTCATCGACAAGACCCAATTCGCGGCCTTTTTCGGTCAAACGCAGGTCAGCGTTGTCTTCGCGCAGGATCAGGCGGTATTCGGCACGGGATGTGAACATCCGGTACGGCTCCTGGGTCCCGAGGGTAATCAGGTCGTCGACCAATACACCGATGTAGGCTTCGTCGCGACGCGGACACCAGGCATCTTTTCCTTGGGCACGCAGTGCGGCGTTGGTCCCGGCCAGCAAACCCTGGGCGCCAGCTTCTTCGTAACCGGTGGTGCCATTGATTTGCCCGGCAAAAAACAGACCGCCGATGACTTTGGTTTCCAGGCTGTACTTCAGGTCGCGCGGGTCGAAGTAGTCATATTCGATGGCGTAGCCAGGACGCACGATGTGTGCGTTTTCCATGCCGCGGATCGATTGCACGATCTGCAATTGCACGTCGAACGGCAAGGAAGTGGAGATTCCGTTCGGGTACAGCTCGTTTGTCGTCAGACCTTCCGGTTCGATGAAGACCTGATGGCTTTGCTTGTCGGCAAAACGATGGATCTTGTCTTCGATCGACGGGCAGTAACGCGGGCCGATGCCTTCGATTTCACCCGCCGCGGAATACATCGGCGAACGGTCGAGGTTCGCGGCAATGATTTCGTGGGTGCGCGCGTTGGTGTGGGTAATCCAGCAACTGACTTGCTGTGGATGCTGTTCCTTGTTGCCCATGAACGACATCACCGGGATCGGTGTATCGCCCGGTTGTTCGGTCATCACCGAAAAATCCACAGACCGGCTGTCGATACGCGGTGGAGTACCGGTTTTCAACCGGCCGACACGCAATGGCAGTTCACGCAGACGGTGAGCCAGCGCGATCGATGGCGGATCACCGGCGCGTCCGCCGGAAAAGTTCTGCAAACCGATGTGGATAAGTCCACCGAGGAACGTACCGGTGGTCAATACCACCGAATCGGCCAGGAAACGCAGGCCCATTTGGGTAACGACACCGCGCACTTGTTCCTGCTCGACGATCAGGTCGTCTGCAGCCTGTTGAAATATCCACAGGTTCGGCTGGTTTTCCAGGATTTCGCGCACGGCCGCCTTGTACAGAACCCGATCCGCCTGAGCGCGGGTTGCACGTACGGCCGGGCCTTTGCGGCTATTCAAGACGCGAAACTGGATGCCGCCTTTATCGGTAGCAATGGCCATCGCACCGCCGAGGGCGTCGATTTCCTTGACCAGATGGCTTTTGCCGATCCCGCCAATGGCCGGGTTGCAACTCATGGCACCGAGGGTTTCCACGTTATGCGTCAGCAACAGGGTCTTGACCCCCATACGTGCTGAGGCCAGTGCTGCCTCGGTACCGGCATGACCGCCGCCGATGACGATCACTTCAAAACGGGAAGGGAAATCCACCACGCACCTCGTGCCTGCTTAAGTAGGTAATTCAGGAATAGTTTGAGCTCAGGTTTTTGGACCTGGTCGACAAGTATAGGGACTTCGCCCTTCCTAAAGAACCCTTTGCACAAAATTTAACCAGCTGTGGAAAAGTGGCGGTTATAGAAATTAAAAAGAGAGAAATTTATTAAATCTTTGTTTTTATGTTTATTTCTACTGACCGGCCTTTCTGTGGATAGATTGCTATAGCCCTTTAAATCCCTTGTGTACAGAGATTCAAAACCCTGTGGTCATGTGCCAATGAGGCCCTTGGATAACCGGTTTAAGCCTGTGGATGAATGAGGTGCTTATCCACAGGGGTGGTTATCTTCAGTTTTGAGGCCCTGTTATCAACTGCCCTTAGCCGGGGTTATTAACAGGGCTTAATCCACAGAAAAGCGTCAATCAAAGGAAATTCAGGCAGGGAAAAACCGCTCAAGCGGAAAAAATCTGCTCGGCACTGGAGGATTTGTTTTGGAAAGGGAGGAAGCAGACAGGCCAGGACGGCCTGTCTGTGGAGGGCAGAAGGACTATTTTCCGATGCAGAAGCTGGAAAAGATTCGCCCCAACAAGTCATCGGAGCTGAATGCACCGGTGATTTCGCCCAGCGACTGCTGAGCCTGGCGCAAATCCTCGGCCAGAAGTTCGCCGGCACCCGCCAGGGTCAATTGGGCGCGGCCATGCTCAAGGGATGCACTGGCGTGACGCAATGCTTCCAAGTGGCGCCGGCGAGCACTGAAGCTGCTTTCCGAGGTCTGTTCGTAGCCCATGCAAGCCTTCAGGTGGTCGCGCAGCAACTCCAGGCCAACACCTGCAGACTTGGCGCTGAGGCTGATGGTGACGTGCCCGTCATCGCTGACTTCCAGGGCCATGGCTTCGCCTGTGAGATCGGCTTTGTTACGGATTAACGTGACTTTCGCAGGATCGGGGCGGGTTTCGAGGAACTCCGGCCATAGCGCGAAAGGATCGAGCGCTTCGGGCGCGGTTGCATCGACGACCAGCAGTACCCGATCGGCCTCGCCGATGGCTTTCAATGCCCGCTCCACACCAATTTTTTCCACATGGTCATCGGTATCGCGCAGCCCGGCGGTATCCACCACGTGCAGCGGCATGCCATCGATGTGGATATGTTCGCGAAGGACGTCCCGCGTGGTGCCGGCGATCTCAGTGACGATGGCCGCTTCACGGCCGGCCAAGGCATTGAGCAGGCTGGATTTACCCGCATTCGGACGACCGGCGATAACCACGGTCATCCCGTCGCGCAGCAAGGCGCCCTGCCCGGCTTCTCGCATCACGGTGGATAACTCATCGCGCACTTTGTCGAGCATGCTCAGTACGTGGCCATCGGCCAGGAAGTCGATTTCCTCTTCCGGAAAATCGATCGCCGCTTCGACATAAATCCGCAGCCCGATCAGTTGTTCCGTGAGGTTATGCACACGTGCCGAAAAAGCGCCCTGTAGTGAACGCAATGCATTGCGAGCCGCCTGTGCAGAACTGGCTTCGATCAGGTCGGCGATGGCTTCGGCCTGGGCCAGGTCGAGCTTGTCGTTCAGGAACGCACGCTCACTGAATTCCCCCGGCCGGGCCAGACGGCAGCCCAGTCCGAGGCAGCGCTGAAGCAGCATATCCAGGACGACCGGGCCACCGTGGCCCTGTAATTCCAGGACATCTTCGCCAGTGAACGAGTTGGGTCCGGGAAAATACAGCGCGATGCCCTGATCGAGCACCTCGTCGTTTTCACCGAGGAACGGGCCATAGTGAGCGAACCGCGGCTTGAGTTCGCGACCGCTGAAGGCCTCGGCGGCAACGCTGGCCAACGGCCCGGAAATACGAACGATGCCTACACCACCCCGACCTTGAGCGGTGGCGACGGCGGCAATGGTTTCACGAGGAGCGCTCATAAACCGGTATCCAGACAAAAGTGACAGATAGCAAAACGCCCCACTAGGGGGCGTTTTGAGTGGTTACCCACAGTGTAAGTCAGGCAGTCGCTTTGGCAGCGGCTTCGATCTTACGAGTGATATACCACTGTTGGGCGATCGACAGGCAGTTGTTCACTACCCAGTACAGCACCAGACCAGCCGGGAACCACAGGAAGAAGAAGGTGAAGATGATTGGCATCAGCTTCATCACCTTGGCCTGCATCGGATCCGGTGGAGTCGGGTTCAACTGCTGCTGGATGAACATGGTTGCACCCATGATGATCGGCAGAATGAAGAACGGATCCTTGATCGACAGGTCGGTAATCCACAGCATGAACGGCGCTTGGCGCATTTCAACGCTTTCCAGCAGAACCCAGTACAGCGAAAGGAATACCGGCATCTGCACGAGGATTGGCAAGCAACCACCCAGCGGATTGATCTTCTCTTTCTTGTACAGCTCCATCATGGCTTGCGACATTTTCTGCCGGTCATCGCCATGTTGCTCTTTCAGCGCGGCCAGTTTCGGCGCTACTGCACGCATGCGCGCCATGGATTTGTAGCTGGCAGCCGACAGCGGGAAGAAGATCCCCTTGATCAGCATGGTCAGGAAGATGATCGACCAGCCCCAGTTACCCACAATCGCGTGAATGTGTTGCAGCAACCAGAAGATCGGTTGTGCGATGAACCACAGGATGCCGTAGTCGACGGTCAGTTCCAGACCTGGGGACAACTCTTTCAGGACAGCCTGGCTTTTCGGACCGGCGTACAGCACAGCGCTGGTTTCAGCCTTGGCACCCGGAGCAACGGTCAACGAAGGACCGGTGTAACCGATGATGTAGTTGCCTTTGCTGTCTTTACGGGTCTGGACGACGTTGTTTTCGCCCTTCGCCGGAATCCACGCGGTCACGAAGTAGTGTTGCAACCATGCAACCCAGCCGCCGGTGACGGTTTCTTTAAGCGCAGCCTTGTCCATGTCCTTCATGGACACTTTCTTGTACGGTTCCGAACTTGTCCACAGGGCAGCGCCCAGGTAAGTCGCGGTACCGGTGGCAGTGCTGGAAGACGGATCGGAGCTGGCGTCGCGCTTCAATTGCGCGAACATTGCACCGGACCAGGGCTGAGCGCTCTGGTTGTCGATCAGGTAGGAAACGGTTACGTCATACAGGCCGCGTTTCAGGGTGAAACGCTTGATGTAGTTGACGCCGTCCTTGCTGAACTTCAGGTCCACGACCAGTTGGTCCTGGCCATCAGCCAGTTGGTAAACCTTCTTCTCCGCCGAGTAAACCGGACGACCGGTAGGACTTGCGTCCGGGCCGTTGCTGCCAATCAGGCCACTTTGTGCCAGATAGGTCCGCTCGTTGCCGTTGTCGAACAGCTGGAATGGAATTTCCGGATGGTCCTGACGACGTGGATACAGCGGCAATCTCAGTTGGGCAACATCACCACCTTGTGGATCGATGGCCAGATCGAGCACATCCGTTTTGATCTGGATGAGGTCGGTGCTTGCAGCAACCGGAGTTTCGGCAGGTGCGCTGGTATCGTTTGCGGCGTGCGGAATGTCGTCACTGACGGACGCTTTATTGCCAGTGGCCGTATCCGGGAGGCCCGGTGCGGTCGTACTGGAAGCAACATTCTGAGTCGGCAGGGCAGCCTGGCCATAGTCCTGGTTCCATTTAAGAACCATAACGTAGGACACGATTGCCAGGGCGACGATCAGGATCGTGCGTTTGATATCCATGATTACTCGGCCATCGAAGAAGAACGGGAGGTAGGGATAGATGGAACCGGGTCATAACCACCGGGATTCCACGGATGACAGCGACCTAAACGACGAAAGGTCAGCCAGCCACCGCGAAGAAGGCCATGATTTTCAATGGCTTCTAACGCGTAGCAGGAACAACTGGGGTAGAAACGACAGTGACTGGCCATCAGGGGACTAATGGCGTAGCGATAAAACTGGATCGGAACGAGTGCCAGTTTACGCATCTGGACTGTCTACCCCTACAGTTTCGGTTTTGACTGCTGGTACCGGCGTGCTGCGTGCCAGACGCTTCCAGAGTTTGCCGAAATGCTGAATCAATTCGGGGTTTTCTACGTCACCCAAACCTTTGCGCGCGACGATAACGATGTCCCAGCCGACCAGCAAATCCTGGTTCAGGCGAAACGATTCGCGCATCAGACGTTTGAGGCGATTGCGCTCAACGGAGAGCTTTACGCTCTTTTTCCCGATAACCAGCCCGAGACGGGGGTGATCAAGATCGTTGTTACGCGCAAGGAGCAGGAGATTTTTCCCCGGAACCTTGCCGGTAGGGGAGTCAAAGACTGCCTTGAAATGCCGGGGAGTAAGCAGACGCTTTTCCCGACTGAAGTCCTGACTCACCTCCAGTGCCGGCTTATCAAACTGCCAGACGCGCACGACCTTTGGCGCGACGGCGCGACAGAACGGCACGACCGTTCTTGGTAGCCATGCGAGCACGGAAACCGTGGGTACGAGCGCGTTTGATAGTGCTTGGTTGGAAAGTACGTTTCATTGTCGTGTTACCTGGTTCGTCCACAACGGGCCGGAATGGCCCCCGTTTTAAGAGACCGGGGATTCTAGAGAAAGCAAGCCTCTAGGTCAATTTCCAACCAACGTTTCCTTATAAATAGATCTCCAGAGGTTTTTCCGGCCCTGCCCCTTCGCCAAACATAAAAATAAAGAAGGAGAGTATTTAAAGCTTTTCTGTAAAGCTTATAAAAGCTTAGGAAGCAGATGT
This sequence comes from Pseudomonas sp. SbOxS1, assembly GCF_013416725.1. Lineage (NCBI taxonomy): Bacteria > Pseudomonadati > Pseudomonadota > Gammaproteobacteria > Pseudomonadales > Pseudomonadaceae > Pseudomonas > Pseudomonas sp. SbOxS1. The sequence goes on along the minus strand of NZ_JAAVXC010000002.1, from coordinate 110,873 downwards.
CTGTGGATAAGTAGCTTTAGCCCTTGTATCACCTGATGTACAGCGAATGACAACTACAGTGGAAAACAGTGTTCAGCCTGTGCTGCGCTGTCGGATAACCTGTGTGTGGAAAGCGCTGTTATCCACAGGAAGGTTATCCACCGAGTTTCGCCCCCACTTGTACAATGAGCTTAGAGGTGGTTATCCACAGAGCTTATGCACAGACCATTGGTCGTCTTTCTGCCGTATAAAACCTTGATTCTTCTCGGTGCATGACACGCCTACGTGTGGATAAGTCGGCGTCAGGCCGTTACAATGACCGCTTGTTTTTGCCTCACCGGCTTTCAACTTAGGGGATATCCGTGTCAGTGGAACTTTGGCAGCAGTGCGTGGAGCTTTTGCGCGATGAGCTGCCTGCCCAACAATTCAACACTTGGATCCGTCCACTACAGGTCGAAGCCGAAGGCGACGAGTTGCGTGTCTATGCACCCAATCGTTTCGTCCTGGACTGGGTCAACGAGAAATACCTGAGTCGCGTCCTGGAATTGCTCGACGAGCACGGCAACGGCATGGCACCTGCGCTTTCCTTATTAATAGGCAGCAAACGCAGTTCTGCTCCGCGCGCCGCGCCGAATGCGCCGCTGGCCGCCGCTGCGGCGTCCCAGGTTCAGGCTGCTTCCGCTGCGGCCGCCGCCGCGCCTGCGGCTCCAGTCGCGTCACCGGCCAAGCGTGCAACGCAAAAAGCCGCTGAAGTCACCGAGCTTGAGCCTTCCCGTGACAGCTTCGACCCCATGGCCGGTGCCAGTTCGCAGCAGGCTCCGGTGCGCGCCGAACAACGTACTGTCCAGGTTGAAGGCGCGCTCAAGCACACCAGCTACCTGAACCGCACCTTTACCTTCGAGAACTTCGTTGAGGGTAAGTCCAACCAACTGGCCCGGGCCGCGGCCTGGCAAGTGGCGGACAACCCCAAGCACGGTTACAACCCGCTGTTCCTTTATGGTGGTGTGGGTCTGGGTAAAACCCACTTGATGCATGCTGTGGGTAACCATCTATTAAAGAAGAACCCGAACGCCAAGGTCGTGTACCTGCATTCCGAGCGCTTCGTGGCCGACATGGTCAAGGCGCTGCAGTTGAACGCGATCAACGAGTTCAAGCGCTTCTACCGTTCGGTGGATGCTTTGCTGATCGATGACATTCAGTTCTTCGCCCGCAAGGAACGTTCCCAGGAAGAGTTTTTCCACACCTTCAACGCCCTGCTTGAAGGTGGCCAGCAGGTCATTCTTACCAGTGACCGCTACCCGAAAGAAATCGAAGGCCTTGAAGAACGCTTGAAGTCCCGTTTCGGGTGGGGCCTCACGGTGGCTGTGGAGCCACCGGAACTGGAAACCCGTGTCGCGATCCTGATGAAGAAGGCCGACCAGGCTAAAGTCGAACTGCCACACGATGCGGCGTTCTTCATTGCCCAACGCATTCGCTCCAACGTCCGCGAACTGGAAGGTGCGCTCAAACGCGTGATCGCCCACTCGCACTTCATGGGTCGCGATATCACCATCGAGCTGATCCGCGAGTCCCTGAAGGATCTGTTGGCGCTGCAAGACAAACTGGTCTCTGTGGATAACATTCAGCGCACCGTCGCCGAGTACTACAAGATCAAGATCTCGGATTTGTTGTCCAAACGTCGTTCGCGCTCGGTCGCCCGTCCACGTCAGGTCGCCATGGCGTTGTCAAAGGAACTGACCAACCACAGCCTGCCGGAAATCGGTGATGTGTTTGGTGGCCGTGACCACACGACAGTTTTGCACGCCTGCCGCAAGATCAACGAACTTAAGGAATCCGACGCGGACATCCGCGAGGACTACAAGAACCTGCTGCGTACACTGACCACTTGATGAACACCAGCGCAGCTTTTAAGGCAAGGGACTAGACCATGCATTTCACCATTCAACGCGAAGCCCTGTTGAAACCCCTGCAACTGGTCGCAGGCGTCGTCGAGCGCCGCCAGACCTTGCCGGTGCTCTCCAACGTGCTGCTGGTTGTCGAAGGCCAGCAATTGTCGCTGACCGGTACCGACCTTGAAGTCGAGCTGGTTGGTCGTGTGCAACTCGAAGAGCCTGCTGAAACAGGTTCCATCACCGTGCCTGCACGTAAACTGATGGACATCTGCAAAAGCCTGCCGAACGACGCGCTGATCGACATCAAGGTCGATGAACAGAAGCTGGTAGTGAAGGCTGGCCGTAGCCGCTTCACCCTCTCGACCCTGCCGGCCAACGATTTCCCTACCGTGGAAGAAGGTCCGGGCTCGCTGACGTGCAGCCTCGAGCAAAGCAAACTGCGTCGCCTGATCGAGCGCACCAGCTTCGCCATGGCCCAGCAGGACGTACGTTACTACCTCAACGGCATGCTGCTGGAAGTTTCGGCAGGCGTCATTCGCGCCGTGGCCACCGACGGTCACCGCTTGGCGATGTGCTCGATGCAGGCTGATATCGGCCAGCCGGATCGCCACCAGGTCATCGTGCCGCGCAAGGGTATCCTTGAACTGGCACGTTTGCTGACCGAGCCGGACGGCATCGTCAGCATTGTCCTGGGCCAGCACCACATTCGCGCTACCACCGGTGAGTTCACTTTCACCTCGAAACTGGTCGACGGCAAATTCCCGGACTACGAGCGCGTTCTGCCAAAAGGCGGCGACAAGCTGGTGCTCGGTGATCGCCAGGCACTGCGCGAGGCGTTCAGCCGCACGGCGATTCTGTCCAACGAGAAGTACCGCGGCATCCGCCTGCAACTGGCCGCTGGTCAGCTGAAGATCCAGGCGAACAACCCGGAGCAGGAAGAAGCGGAAGAGGAAGTCGGCGTAGAGTACAACGGAGGCTCCCTGGAAATCGGCTTCAACGTGAGCTACTTGCTCGACGTACTGGGTGTGATGACCACCGAGCAGGTTCGCCTGATCCTGTCTGACTCCAACAGCAGTGCGCTGGTCCAGGAGTCCGACAACGACGATTCGGCCTACGTCGTCATGCCGATGCGTCTGTAATCATGTTCAGCAGAAGCTAGATGTCCTTAAGTCGCGTCTCGGTCACCGCGGTGCGCAATCTGCACCCGGTGACCTTCTCCCCCTCCCCCCGAATCAATATTCTTTACGGCGCCAACGGCAGCGGCAAAACCAGTGTCCTGGAAGCCATTCACCTGCTGGGGCTCGCCCGTTCGTTTCGTAGCACCCGTTTATTACCGGTCATTCAATACGAACAATTGGCGTGCACGGTATTTGGCCAGGTCGAGTTGGCCGAAGGTGGACACAGCGCCTTGGGCATTTCGCGGGACCGCCAGGGGGAGTTCCAGATCCGGATCGACGGACAGAACGCCCGTAGTGCGGCGCAACTGGCCGAGATCCTGCCGCTGCAGTTGATCAACCCGGACAGCTTTCGCCTGCTGGAAGGCGCGCCGAAGATTCGCCGACAGTTTCTCGACTGGGGCGTGTTCCACGTGGAACCCCGCTTCATGTCTACCTGGCAACGCCTGCAGAAGGCCCTGCGCCAGAGAAACTCTTGGCTGCGGCATGGTACACTTGACGCCGTTTCTCAAGCGGTTTGGGACAGGGAGTTGTGCCAGGCCAGCGCTGAAATAGATGAATACCGCCGCGCCTACATCAAAGCCTTGAAACCGGTATTTGAACAGACCTTGAGCGAACTGGTTGAGCTCGAGGGCCTAACGCTCAGCTATTACCGGGGCTGGGACAAAGACCGTGAACTGAGCGCTGTACTCGCCGGATCCCTTCAGCGGGATCAGCAGATGGGGCATACCCAGGCAGGACCGCAACGTGCTGATTTGCGCCTCAGATTGGGCGCTCACAATGCCGCGGACATCCTGTCCCGAGGACAGCAAAAGTTGGTGGTCTGCGCATTGCGCATCGCCCAGGGTCACCTGGTCAGCCAGGCCCGACGCGGTCAGTGTATTTATCTGGTGGATGACTTGCCGTCCGAACTGGACGAGCAGCACCGCCGTGCGCTTTGCCGCTTGCTGGAAGACTTACGCTGCCAGGTGTTCATCACCTGTGTAGACCACGAATTATTGAGGGAAGGCTGGCAGACGGAAACGCCAGTCGCCCTGTTCCACGTGGAACAGGGCCGTATCACCCAGACCCACGACCATCGGGAGTGAAGGCATTGAGCGAAGAAAATACGTACGACTCAACGAGCATTAAAGTGCTGAAAGGCCTGGATGCCGTACGCAAACGTCCCGGTATGTACATTGGTGACACCGACGATGGCAGCGGTCTGCACCACATGGTGTTCGAGGTGGTCGATAACTCGATCGACGAAGCGCTCGCCGGCCACTGCGACGACATCAGCATCATCATTCACCCGGATGAATCCATCACCGTCAAAGACAACGGCCGTGGCATCCCGGTAGACGTGCACAAAGAAGAAGGCGTTTCGGCAGCCGAGGTCATCATGACCGTGCTGCACGCCGGCGGTAAGTTCGATGACAACTCCTACAAGGTATCCGGCGGCCTGCACGGCGTAGGCGTCTCGGTAGTGAACGCCCTGTCTGAAGAGCTGGTGCTGACCGTTCGCCGTAGCGGCAAGATCTGGGAACAGACCTACGTCCATGGTGTTCCGCAGGAACCGATGAAGATCGTTGGCGACAGCGAAACCACCGGCACCCAGATCCACTTCAAGGCTTCCAGCGAAACCTTCAAGAACATCCACTTCAGCTGGGACATCCTGGCCAAGCGGATTCGTGAACTGTCCTTCCTCAACTCCGGTGTCGGTATCGTCCTCAAGGACGAGCGCAGCGGCAAGGAAGAGCTGTTCAAGTACGAAGGCGGCCTGCGTGCGTTCGTTGAATACCTGAACACCAACAAGACCCCGGTCAACCAGGTGTTCCACTTCAACATCCAGCGTGAAGACGGCATCGGCGTGGAAATCGCCCTGCAGTGGAACGACAGCTTCAACGAGAACCTGTTGTGCTTCACCAACAACATTCCGCAGCGCGATGGCGGTACTCACCTGGTGGGTTTCCGTTCCGCACTGACGCGTAACCTCAACACCTATATCGAAGCCGAAGGCCTGGCGAAGAAGCACAAGGTCGCCACCACCGGTGACGATGCCCGTGAAGGCCTGACCGCGATCATTTCGGTAAAAGTGCCGGATCCGAAGTTCAGCTCCCAGACCAAGGACAAGCTGGTCTCTTCCGAAGTGAAGACCGCGGTCGAACAGGAAATGGGCAAGTACTTCTCCGACTTCCTGCTGGAAAACCCGAACGAAGCCAAGCTGGTTGTCGGCAAGATGATCGACGCGGCTCGTGCTCGTGAAGCCGCGCGCAAGGCCCGTGAGATGACCCGTCGTAAGGGCGCACTGGACATCGCCGGCCTGCCGGGCAAACTGGCTGACTGCCAGGAAAAGGACCCTGCCCTCTCCGAACTGTACCTCGTGGAAGGTGACTCTGCTGGCGGCTCCGCCAAGCAGGGACGTAACCGCAAGACCCAGGCGATCCTCCCGCTCAAGGGTAAGATCCTGAACGTCGAGAAAGCGCGTTTCGACAAGATGATCTCTTCCCAGGAAGTGGGCACCTTGATCACCGCGCTGGGCTGCGGCATTGGCCGCGAAGAGTACAACATCGACAAGTTGCGTTATCACAACATCATCATCATGACCGATGCTGACGTCGACGGTTCGCACATCCGTACCCTGCTCCTGACGTTCTTCTTCCGTCAGCTCCCAGAGCTGATCGAGCGTGGCTACATCTATATCGCCCAGCCACCGCTGTACAAGGTCAAGAAAGGCAAGCAAGAGCAGTACATCAAAGACGACGACGCCATGGAAGAGTACATGACGCAGTCGGCCCTGGAAGACGCGAGCCTGCACCTGAACGAAGATGCACCGGGTATCTCGGGCGAAGCCCTTGAGCGCCTGGTGAATGACTTCCGCCTGGTGATGAAGACCCTCAAGCGCCTGTCGCGCCTGTACCCGCAGGAACTGACCGAGCACTTCATCTACCTGCCTGCCGTCAGCCTGGAACAATTGTCCGATCACGCGGCGATGCAGGATTGGCTGGCCCAGTACGAAGTGCGCCTGCGCACCGTCGAGAAGTCCGGCCTGGTGTACAAGGCCAGCCTGCGTGAAGACCGTGAGCGTAACGTCTGGCTACCAGAGGTCGAACTGATCTCCCATGGCCTGTCGAACTACGTCACCTTCAACCGCGACTTCTTCGGCAGCAACGACTACAAGACCGTTGTGTCCCTGGGCGCTCAGCTGAGCACTCTGCTGGACGAAGGTGCATACATCCAGCGTGGGGAGCGCAAGAAGGCGGTCACCGAGTTCAAGGAAGCCCTGGACTGGCTGATGGCTGAAAGCACCAAGCGCCACACCATCCAGCGATACAAAGGTCTGGGCGAGATGAACCCGGATCAGCTGTGGGAAACCACCATGGACCCTAGCGTTCGCCGGATGCTGAAAGTGACCATCGAAGACGCCATTGGCGCAGACCAGATCTTCAACACCCTGATGGGTGATGCGGTCGAGCCTCGCCGTGACTTCATCGAAAGCAACGCCCTGGCGGTTTCCAACCTGGACTTCTGATCCCGGTTCACTCGCCAAACGAAAAAGGCCAACGCATGTGCGTTGGCCTTTTTTTTGAATTTTGAAAAATCCTCTGCAAGCGTGAATCACCCACATTACAGGCATAAAAAAACCGGCTATATCAGCCGGTTTTTTTGCGCCCGAAAAAAACTTATGCACGTTTTTCGGGTTTTTTTCGCTTTAAGAAATATCTATATAAATCATCAAGTTAGATTCAAAAAACAGCACTTTTCTCACAAACGGTACACAGGTTATCCACAGAACCTCAGACAACCACCTGATCGTTGGCAGCCGGCGCTTGTGGAGCGGGTGGCAAAGAGCCCATTTCCCGTTGAATTTGTTCGTTCCAGGCCTGAACCCGGTCGTTCAAATCGGCGATGGCGCGGGGTCCGCTACCTTCGGCATACATCGGCGCGCCGATGATCACGGTGATGACGCCCTGCTTCTTCTTCCAGCCGGTTTTTGGCCAGAACTTGCCAGCGTTGTGGGCAATCGGCAGTACCGGTAGCTCGGCATTCACTGCCAGCGCCGTTCCGCCTCGCGAGAATTTGCCGATGGTGCCGTAGGGAACGCGCGTGCCTTCGGGGAAAATCAGCACCCAGACGTTATCCTTGAGCAATTCATCGCCTTTCTTGGCGACATGCTTGAGTGCCGCTTTCGGGTTGTCCCGGTCGATGGCGATCGGGCGCAGCATGGCCATGGCCCAGCCGAAGAAAGGCACGTAGAGCAGTTCGCGCTTTAGCACCTGGCTCAATGGCTCGAAATAGGCCGAGAGAAAGAATGTCTCCCAGGTGCTCTGGTGGTTCGACTGGATCACGCAGGGCTGTGTGGGCACGTTCTCGGCACCCTTCACTTCGTAGCGAATGCCCAGGAACACTTTGCTCAGCCACAAGGCGCAGCGGCACCAATACACGTTGATGAACCGATAGCGCGCCTTGAACGGCAGAAAGGGCGCGATAAAAAAACTCAGGCTGCACCACAGCAGAGAGCTGGTGCCCAGCAGCAGGTAAAAGAGAAATGTTCTGATGGCCTGCAGTATCGACATGGCGACGTTTACCGTTACGGGCACTGCCCGACTGTTCAAGCGCACTCCCGATCTGTCGAAAGCGCTCTAATTGTGGATAAGTTCTGCGGCAATCGCCGCCAGATCGTCGAAAATCAAAGTGCCTGCCGGTAGGGTCTTGCCCAAAGTCTTTTCGCCTTTCCCGGTCTTAACTAAAACTGGCTGAGAATCGACGGCTTTGGCGGCTTCCAGGTCACCGAGACTATCGCCGACAAACCATAGATCAGTCAGCGATACGTTGTAATGTGCGGCGATGCTTTTCAACATCCCGGGTTTTGGCTTGCGGCAATCGCAGCCGTCGTCTGGCCCGTGCGGGCAATAGACGATCAGGCCGACTTCACCACCCTGCTCGGCCACCAGCGAGCGCAAGCGCTCGTGCATGGCGTCCAGGGTGGCGAGATCGTAATAGCCGCGAGCGATGCCCGACTGGTTGGTGGCGACCGCCACCGTCCAGCCGGCCTTGCTCAACTGCGCGATGGCTTCGATCGAACCGGGGAGTGGAATCCACTCCTCCACCGACTTGATGTAAGCGTCGGAGTCGTAATTGATCACCCCGTCCCGATCGAGAATCAGCAGTTTCAAACAGTCTTACCCCAGCAACGAAATATCGGCGACGCCGAGGAACAAGCCACGCAGACGCGCCAGCAGTGCATAACGGTTGGCGCGCACATTGGCGTCTTCCGCGTTGACCATCACCGCTTCGAAGAACGCGTCCACCGGCTCGCGCAAGGCGGCCAGGCGTGCCAGCGATTCGCTGTACTGACGTGCCGCGGCCATAGGCTGGACAGCCTGGTCCGCCTGCTGGATCGCCGAGTACAGGGAGAACTCGTTGGCATTGTCGAAGTACTTGGCTTCCACCACGGTCGGCACCGAGCCTTCGACCTTGCTCAGCAAGTTCGATACGCGCTTGTTCACCGCCGCCAGGGCCGCGGCTTCCGGCAACTTGCGGAAGGCCTGTACCGCTTGCACGCGCTGGTCGAAGTCCAGGGCCGAACCCGGGTTCAAGGCGCGAACCGACAGGTAGGTCGCCACGTCGACGCCTTCATCCTCATAACGAGCACGCAGACGGTCGAAGATGAACTCCAGCACGGCCTCGTTGAGGCCGGCAGCCTTGACCTTGGTACCGAACGCATTCACGGCGAAGGCCACGGCGTCGTTCAGGTCCAGATCCAGCTGTTTCTCGATCAGGATACGCAGCACACCCAATGCGGCGCGGCGCAGGGCGTACGGGTCTTTGCTACCGGTTGGCAGCATGCCGATCCCGAAGATCCCCACGAGGGTGTCGAGCTTGTCGGCGATGGCCACGGCCGCACCGGTCAGGGTGGACGGCAGTTCAGCGCCGGCACCGCGCGGCATGTACTGCTCGTTCAGGGCCAGGGCGACGTCTTCCGGCTCGCCGTCATTGAGGGCGTAGTAGTAGCCGGCGACACCTTGCATCTCCGGGAACTCGCCGACCATTTCGGTGGACAGGTCGCATTTCGACAGCAAACCTGCGCGAGCGGCCCACGAGGCGTTGCCGCCGATGCGCGCAGCGATGTAGGCGGCGAGCTTGGAAACGCGCTCGGCCTTGTCGTAGACGCTGCCGAGTTTTTCCTGGAACACCACGTTTTGCAGGCGCTGGTTGAAGTCTTCGAGCTTCTGCTTCTTGTCTTGCTTGAAGAAGAACTCGGCGTCGGTCAGGCGTGGGCGAACCACTTTTTCGTTACCGGCGATGATCTGCTGCGGGTCTTTGCTTTCGATGTTGGCCACGGTAATGAAACGTGGCAACAACTTGCCTTCGGCATCCAGCAGGCAGAAGTACTTCTGGTTGTCCTGCATGGTGGTGATCAGCGCTTCTTGCGGCACGTCGAGGAAACGCTCTTCGAACGAGCACACCAGCGGCACGGGCCATTCGACCAGCGCGGTCACTTCATCGAGCAGGGCTGGCGGAACGATCGCCGTGCCTTCCTGACGGGTGGCCAGCTCTTCGGTGCGCTTGCTGATGATGTCGCGACGCTCGTTGGCGTCGGCCAGCACGTAAGCGGCACGCAGGTCGGCCAGGTAGCTGGACGGCGAACCGATGCGCACGCTTTCCGGGTGGTGGAAGCGGTGACCACGGGATTCACGGCCGGACTTCTGGGCGAGGATGGTGCAATCGATGACCTGGTCACCGAGCAGCATCACCAGCCATTGGGTCGGACGCACGAACTCTTCCTTGCGCGCGCCCCAGCGCATGCGCTTCGGAATCGGCAGGTCGTTCAGCGAATCTTCGACGATGGTCGGCAGCAGGCTCGCGGTCGGTTTGCCGGCGATGCTTTGGCTGTAGCGCAGTTTCGGGCCGCTCTGATCGATTTCGCTCAGGTCGACGCCGCACTTCTTGGCAAAGCCCAGTGCCGCTTGAGTCGGGTTGCCTTCGGCATCGAACGCGGCCTGACGTGGCGGGCCGTCGAGGTTGATGCTGCGATCCGGCTGCTGGGTGGCCAGCGAGGTGATCAGCACCGCCAGACGGCGCGGCGCGGCATACACGGTTTTGGTCTCGTAGTTCAGGCCGGCAGCTTGCAGGCCCTTGTCGATACCGGCAAGGAACGCCTCGGCCAGGGTGTTCAGGGCCTTGGGTGGCAGTTCTTCAGTGCCCAATTCAACCAGAAAATCCAGAGCACTCATTGTGCAGCCTCCAGCTTGGCCAGTACTTCGTCACGCAGGTCCGGGGTCGCCATCGGGAAGCCCAGCTTGGCGCGAGCCAGCAGGTAGGCTTGCGCAACGGAACGCGCCAGGGTGCGTACACGCAGGATGTATTGCTGACGCGCGGTTACCGAGATTGCACGGCGCGCATCCAGCAGGTTGAAGGTGTGGGACGCCTTCAACACCATTTCGTAGCTCGGCAACGGCAGCGGCTGGTCGAGTTCGATCAGGCGCTTGGCTTCGCTTTCGTAGAAATCGAACAGTTCGAACAGCTTCTCGACGTTGGCGTGTTCGAAGTTGTAGGTCGACTGCTCAACTTCGTTCTGGTGGAACACGTCGCCGTAGGTCACTTTGCCGAACGGACCGTCAGCCCAGACCAGGTCGTAGACCGAGTCCACGCCTTGCAGGTACATGGCCAGACGCTCGAGGCCGTAGGTGATCTCGCCGGTCACCGGGTAGCATTCGATGCCGCCCGCTTGCTGGAAGTAGGTGAACTGGGTCACTTCCATGCCGTTGAGCCAGACTTCCCAGCCCAGACCCCAGGCGCCAAGGGTCGGCGATTCCCAGTTGTCTTCGACGAAGCGGATGTCATGCACCAATGGGTCCAGGCCCACGTGCTTGAGGGAGCCCAGGTACAGCTCCTGGAAGTTGTCCGGGTTCGGCTTGAGCACTACCTGGAACTGGTAGTAGTGCTGCAGACGGTTCGGGTTTTCGCCGTAGCGGCCGTCAGTCGGGCGACGACTTGGCTGCACATAAGCGGCGTTCCAGGTTTCCGGGCCAATGGCGCGCAGGAATGTAGCGGTGTGGAAAGTGCCGGCGCCTACTTCCATATCGTAGGGCTGAAGTACCACACAACCTTGCTCGGCCCAGTATTGCTGGAGGGCGAGGATCAAGTCTTGGAAGGTACGCACGGCTGGCGTAGGCTGGCTCACGAAATTCACCTGTTTCTTGGGCTGCGATTTAAAGAGCGGGAGTATACCCGATTCGTTGCTGCGCACGCCCCCTGGAGCCCTATGCCACGCTGCTTTTGGTGTACCGAAGATCCGCTGTACATGGCTTATCACGATCAGGAGTGGGGCACGCCGCTACGCGATGCGCAGGCATTGTTCGAGTTGCTTTTGCTCGAAGGGTTCCAGGCCGGCCTATCCTGGATCACCGTGCTGCGTAAACGCGAGCATTATCGCCAGGTGATGTACGGCTTCGACGTGCAGCGCGTGGCGCAGATGAGCGACGCGGAAATCGATGAATTGATGCTCGACCCGGGCATCATCCGCAATCGCCTCAAGCTCAATGCGGCCCGACGCAATGCCCAGGCCTGGATGGCGCTGGAGGACCCGGTGGGGTTTCTCTGGTCTTTTGTCGGCGGCGTGCCGAAAATTAATCATTTCAAGGATCGCAGCGAAGTGCCGGCCATCACGCCCGAGGCGGTGGAGATGAGCAAAGGCTTGAAAAAGGCCGGGTTCACCTTCGTTGGCCCGACCATCTGCTACGCCCTGATGCAGGCCTCGGGCATGGTCATGGACCATACCCGCGATTGCGATCGCTACGCGCAGCTGGTCAACGGCGGTTAGAATAGCCGCCTCGCGCACAGCACAAGATCAGGAGTGACCTGTGGATAAGTTTAAAGGCGCCTTGCTGGTAGGCGCTCTGCGGCTGTTTGCCCTGCTCCCGTGGCGGGCAGTGCAGGCTGTCGGCTCGGCGATTGGCTGGGTGATGTGGAAAACCCCCAACCGTTCCCGCGACGTGGTGCGGATCAACCTCTCCAAATGCTTTCCGGACATGGATCCTGCCGAACGCGAGCGTCTGGTCGGCCAGAGCCTGAAAGACATTGGCAAGTCCCTGACCGAAAGCGCCTGTGCCTGGATCTGGCCGGCCCAGCGCTCCATCGACCTGGTCCGCGAAGTGGAAGGCCTCGACGTATTGAAAGACGCCCTCGCTTCCGGCAAAGGCGTGGTGGGCATCACCAGTCACCTGGGCAACTGGGAAGTGCTCAACCACTTCTACTGCAGCCAGTGCAAACCGATCATTTTCTATCGTCCGCCGAAATTGAAAGCGGTGGATGAATTGCTGCAAAAGCAACGGGTGCAACTGGGCAACAAGGTGGCCGCTTCCACCAAGGAAGGCATTCTCAGCGTGATCAAGGAAGTGCGCAGGGGTGGTGCAGTGGGCATTCCCGCCGACCCGGAACCGGCCGAATCCGCCGGGATCTTCGTGCCGTTCTTCGCCGTACAGGCGCTGACCAGCAAGTTTGTGCCGAACATGCTCGCCGGTGGCAAAGCGGTTGGTGTGTTCCTGCATGCGCTGCGGTTGCCGGACGGGTCTGGTTACAAAGTGATCCTGGAAGCCGCGCCCGAGGCGATGTACAGCACCGATACCGCCACGTCTTGCGCAGCCATGAGCCAGGTCGTCGAGCGCTATGTGCGGGCGTATCCGAGCCAGTACATGTGGAGCATGAAGCGCTTCAAGAAGCGTCCTCCGGGTGAGGAACGCTGGTACTGAGTTGGTCGGCTTGGGCGATCTGCAGTCAGTGCGCCTGACGGTCGAGCTTCTTCAGAAACACGGTCATTTCTTTCTCGGCCTGTTTATCGCCGTGGTTTTGGGCGGCTTCCAGGCCTTTCTCCCAGGCTTGTCGCGCCGCTGCAAAATCCGCCAGCGCCAGATGAGCCTTGCCTAATAGCTTCCAGGCAGCCGAGTACTTCGGATCGATCTCGACGCAGCGCTGGAAATGCTCGACTGCCTTGGCGTTATCCCCAAGATCCAGGTAACCCTTGCCCAGGCCGAAGCGCAGCAATGAGTTATCCACACCCTTGGCGAGCATTTTTTCCAGGGATTCGATCATGGAATAAATTCCGAATAGGTGTCGTTTTCGATATCGCCTTCGCCGGCAAGCCGGCTCCTACAGGTTATGCGCGATCCTCTGTAGGAGCTGGCTTGCCAGCGAAGGCGTCCTAAAGGTTCAGAAGAAGCTCAATCCGACATGGAACAGTTTTTCCACATCGCGAATATGCTTTTTATCCACAAGGAACAGGATCACATGGTCACCGGCGGCGATCACGGTGTCATCGTGCGCGATAATCACCTCTTCATCGCGGATAATGGCGCCAATGGTGGTGCCAGGCGGCAAGCCGATGTTCTCGATGGCCTTACCGATCACCTTGCTCGATTTCGCATCGCCATGGGCAATGGCCTCGATGGCTTCAGCCGCACCGCGGCGCAATGAGTGCACGCTGACGATATCGCCGCGACGCACGTGAGCCAGCAAGGTGCCGATGGTGGCCAGTTGAGGGCTGATGGCGATGTCGATGTCACCGCCCTGGATCAGGTCGACGTAGGCCGGGTTGTTGATGATGGTCATCACCTTCTTCGCCCCCAGGCGCTTGGCCAGCAGCGATGACATGATGTTGGCTTCGTCATCGTTGGTCAGGGCCAGGAAGATGTCGGCGTCGGCGATGTTCTCTTCCAGCAACAGGTCGCGGTCGGAGGCGCTGCCCTGCAACACCACGGTGCTGTCGAGGTTGTCCGAGAGATGACGGCAGCGTGCCGGGTTCATCTCGATGATCTTTACCTGGTAACGGCTTTCAATGGCTTCGGCCAGACGTTCGCCGATTTGCCCGCCGCCGGCGATGACGATGCGCTTGTAAGTCTCGTCGAGACGGCGCATTTCACTCATGACCGCGCGAATATTCGCCCGTGCGGCAATGAAAAACACTTCGTCGTCCGCTTCGATCACCGTATCGCCCTGCGGCAGGATCGGCCGGTCGCGACGGAAAATCGCCGCCACGCGGGTTTCGACGTTCGGCATGTGCTCACGCAGCTGGCGCAGTTGCTGACCCACCAGCGGCCCGCCGTAATAGGCCCGCACCGCGACCAACTGCGCCTTGCCCTCGGCGAAGTCGATCACCTGCAAGGCGCCTGGATGCTGGATCAGGCGCTTGATGTAGTTGGTGACCACTTGCTCGGGGCTGATCAGCACATCCACCGGGATCGCTTCGTTGTCGAACAGTTCAGTGCGGGTCAAGTACGCCGCTTCACGGACGCGGGCGATCTTGGTCGGTGTGTGGAACAGGGTATGGGCAACCTGGCAGGCCACCATGTTGGTTTCATCGCTGCTGGTCACGGCGACCAGCATGTCGGCATCGTCGGCGCCAGCCTGGCGCAGAATGCTCGGCAGCGAACCGCGACCTTGTACCGTGCGGATGTCCAGCCGGTCACCGAGGTCGCGCAGGCGTTCGCCATCGGTGTCGACCACGGTAATGTCATTCGCTTCGCTTGCCAGGTGCTCCGCCAGCGAACCGCCGACCTGCCCCGCTCCGAGGATGATGATTTTCATCCAGTCACTCCGTTGAATCCGTTTAACCGCGTGCGGCGGCGATCTTGATCAGCTTGGCGTAGTAGAAACCGTCGTGGCCGCCTTCCTGGGCGAGCAATTGCCGGCCATGGGGCTGTTTGATCCCGGCCGTCGTGGCCAGGTCCAGTTCGCGGGCACCCGGGGTGCGGGCTAGGAAAGCCTCGATCACTTCGGTGTTCTCGGTCGGCAGTGTGGAACAGGTGGCGTAGAGCAGGATGCCGCCGACTTCCAGTGTCATCCACAGGGCGTCCAGCAGTTCGCCTTGCAGCAACGCCAGCGCGGCAATGTCATCGGCCTGGCGAGTCAGCTTGATGTCCGGGTGACGGCGAATCACGCCGGTGGCCGAGCACGGTGCATCGAGGAGGATGCGCTGGAAGGGCTTTCCGTCCCACCACGTTGCAGTGTCGCGGCCGTCGGCGGCGATCAGTTCGGCACTCAGTTTCAGGCGTTCGAGGTTCTCGCGTACCCGCACCAGGCGCTTGGCTTCAAGGTCCACCGCGACGACACCGGCCAGCTTGGGTTCGGCTTCGAGGATGTGGCAGGTCTTGCCACCGGGTGCGCAGCAGGCATCGAGCACGCGTTGGCCCGGCGCCAGGTCCAGCAAATCGGCAGCCAGTTGTGCCGCTTCGTCCTGCACGCTGATCCAGCCTTCGGCGAAGCCTGGCAGGCTGCGCACGTCGGCGGCTGCCTCAAGGATGATGCCGTCGCGGCTGTAAACGCATGCATTGGCGGCGATACCCGCTTCACCGAGCAGGCCAAGGTAGGCCTCACGGCTGTGATGACGGCGGTTGACCCGCAGGATCATCGGCGGGTGCGCGTTATTCGCCGTGCAAATGGCTTCCCACTGCTCGGGCCAGAAGGCTTTGAGCGACTTTTGCAGCCAGCGCGGGTGCGCGGTACGTACGACGGGGTCGTGTTCCAGCTCGGCCAGCAACGTTTCACTTTCCCGTTGCGCGCGGCGCAGTACGGCATTGAGCAAGGCCTTGGCCCAAGGCTTTTTCAGCTTGTCGGCGCAACCCACGGTTTCGCCGATCGCGGCGTGGGGCGGGACGCGGGTGTAGAGCAGTTGGTAGAGACCGACCAGCAACAGCGCTTCGACATCGGCGTCGGCAGCCTTGAACGGTTTCTGCAGCAGCTTGGCCGCCAGCGCCGACAAGCGCGGTTGCCAGCGAGCGGTGCCAAACGCCAGATCCTGGGTGAAGCCGCGATCACGGTCTTCGACTTTGTCCAGTTGCGTCGGCAGAGAACTGTTGAGCGAAGCTTTACCGTTCAGGACAGCGGCGAGTGCCTTGGCGGCGGCCAGACGCGGGTTCATTGAGCGTCCACCGCTTGACCGAGGACGGTGCCAATGGCGAATTTCTCACGACGGCTGTTGAACAGGTCACTGAAGTTCAGCGCCTTGCCACCGGGCAATTGCAGGCGGGTCAGGCACAGGGCCTGCTGACTGCAGGCGACGATCAGCCCGTCCTTGCTGGCGCCGAGGATTTCACCTGGTGCGCCCTGCCCTTCGGCCAGGTTCGCCGCCAGCACTTTCAACGCTTCGCCGTTCAGTGTGCTGTGGGTGATCGGCCAAGGGTTGAAGGCGCGAACCAGACGCTCCAGCTCAACCGCTGGCCGCGACCAGTCGATGCGTGCCTCGTCCTTGTTCAATTTGTGGGCATAGGTGGCCAGGCTGTCGTCCTGTACTTCACCTTCCAGCGTTCCGGCGGCGAGGCCGGCAATCGCCTGGATCACAGCAGGCGGACCCATTTCCGCCAGGCGGTCATGCAGGCTGCCACCGGTGTCCTGGGCGCTGATCGGCGTGACGACTTTGAGCAGCATCGGCCCGGTGTCGAGGCCGGCTTCCATGCGCATCACCGTCACGCCGCTTTCGCTGTCGCCGGCTTCGACGGCGCGCTGGATCGGCGCCGCACCGCGCCAGCGAGGCAGCAGGGAGGCGTGGCTGTTGATGCAGCCCAGGCGCGGAATATCCAGTACCACCTGCGGCAGGATCAGGCCGTAAGCGACCACCACCATCAGGTCCGGCTTCAGTGCGGCCAGTTCGGCCTGGGCGTCGGCATTGCGCAAGGTCGGGGGTTGCAACACCACGATATTGTTTTCAAGGGCCAGTTGCTTGACCGGGCTCGGCATCAGCTTTTGCCCACGCCCCGCCGGGCGATCCGGCTGGGTGTAGACCGCAACGATCTCGTAAGGGCTGTCGAGCAGGGCCTTGAGGTGTTCGGCGGCGAATTCCGGGGTGCCGGCAAAGACAATGCGCAGTGGCTCAGTCATGAAAGCTCTCGATTACAAAGCATCTTGAAAAGAAAAAGGCTTGCCGCAGCAAGCCTTTGAAGAGGGGCATCAAGCGTTCTGGCGGTGAAGTTTTTCCAGTTTCTTCTTGATACGGTCGCGTTTGAGCGTGGACAGGTAGTCGACGAACAATTTGCCGTTGAGGTGGTCGCATTCGTGCTGGATGCAAACGGCGAGCAGGCCTTCGGCGATCAGTTCGTAAGGCTGGCCATCGCGGTCCAGGGCCTTGACCTTGACCTTCTGCGGGCGATCGACGTTTTCGTAGAAACCCGGCACCGAGAGGCAGCCTTCCTGGTATTGCTCCATCTCGTCGGTCAGGGGCTCGAACTCGGGGTTGATGAACACCCGCGGTTCGGTGCGGTCTTCGGAGAGGTCCATCACGACGATACGTTTGTGCACGTTGACCTGGGTCGCGGCGAGGCCGATGCCTGGCGCTTCATACATTGTTTCAAACATATCATCGACCAGCTGACGCACTTCGTCGTCCACTACGGTCACTGTCTTGGCGATCGTACGCAGGCGAGGGTCAGGGAATTCGAGGATGTTTAAAATGGCCATAAGCTCTGATTACTGCACGTGTGAAGTAAAGTCGGGTCGATGGCCTGGCCGCTCCGGAGAAGATGCAGGCTACCGTTGTAAAACGTAGCTCCCTTCTTTTCATAAGCAAGCCGGGAGCGAGCCACCGAGGGCTCTGGCGTTTCACGCGAATGCACATAATAAAGGGATTCATCGCATGAGGAAATCACTACTCGCCTTGCTGCTTCTGGCCTCGGCAGGTTTTGCGCACGGGCAAGTGCAGCTTCGGGAGGGTTTTCCACAGCAGTACACCGTGGCAACGGGCGACACACTCTGGGACATATCGGGAAAATACCTGCGTGACCCGTGGCAGTGGCCCCAACTCTGGCAGGCCAATTCACAGGTTGAAAATCCGAATCTCATCTACCCCGGCGACACGCTATCGCTGGTCTACGTCAACGGCCAGCCGCGCCTGACCCTCAATCGCGGCGCCTCACGCGGCACCATCAAGCTTTCGCCCCGAGTGCGCAGCAGTCCGGTGGCCGACGCCATCCCGAGCATCCCGCTGAAGTCGATCAACAGCTTTTTGCTGAGCAACCGCATCGTCGACAAGGCCGAGGAGTTCGACAAGGCGCCTTATATCGTTGCCGGTGATGCCGAGCGCGTACTCAGCGGCACAGGTGACCGCATCTTCGCCCGCGGCCACTTCGACCCGGCCCAGCCGGTGTACGGCATCTTCCGCCAGGGCAAGGTCTACACCGATCCGCAGACCCAGGAGTTCCTGGGCATCAACGCCGATGACATTGGCGCAGGCGAGATCGTCGCCACCGAAGACGACGTCGCGACCCTGGCGCTGCAACGCACGACCCAGGAGGTGCGCCTCGGCGACCGCCTGTTCAGCGGCGAGGAGCGCTCGATCAATTCGACCTTCATGCCCAGCGCGCCCGTCACCCAGGTCAACGGCCTGATCATCGATGTACCGCGTGGGGTCACGCAGATCGGTGCGCTTGACGTGGTCACCTTGAACAAGGGGCAACGCGACGGCCTGGCCGAAGGGAATGTCCTGGTGGTCATGAAAACCGGCGAAACCGTGCGCGACCGGATCACCGGCCAGCCATTGAAAATTCCGGATGAGCGCGCCGGCCTGCTGATGGTTTTTCGCACCTACGACAAGCTCAGCTATGGGCTGGTGTTGAATGCCTCACGTTCTTTGGCCGTGCTGGACAAGGTGCAGAATCCTTAGCTCACTTAACAAGTTACCAACAGAGTTATCCACAGCTTATTCCCGTTTCGATGGGTGCTCATAACGATCAAGGATGATCCATGTCGATACCACCTGTTACATCGGTTTCCCCTGCGGAACTGGAAGCGCGTCTGCGTCTGCATCGTCTGCCGGAACTTGGCCCGGCGCGTTTCAGGAAATTGCTGGAAGCCTTCGGATCGGCGTCCAAGGCCATCAGCGCACCGGCCAGTGCGTGGCGAGCGTTGGGCTTACCGCAGGTCTGTTGCGAAGCCCGGCGCGCCCCTGAAATTCGTGACGGCGCCAGCCATGCATTGGCCTGGATAGAGCGCCAGGGCCAGCATTTGCTGATGTGGGACCAGCCCGACTACCCGGCGCTGCTGGCGCAAATCAGCGACGCGCCGCCGTTGCTGTTCGTGGCGGGCGACCCGCAAATCCTGGAAAAACCGCAGCTGGCGATGGTCGGCAGCCGTCGTGCTTCACGGCCAGGCATGGACACCGCCGCCGCGTTTTCCCGCAGCCTGGCGGGTGCCGGGTTCGTCATCACCAGCGGTCTGGCCCTGGGAATCGATGCCGCCGCGCATCAGGCGGCACTGGATGTCGGCGGGCGAACGGTGGGGGTACTTGGCACGGGGCTTGAAAATTTTTATCCACAGCGCAATCGGCGGCTGGCGGATGCCATGATCGCATCGGGCAGCGCGGTGCTCTCGGAGTTTCCGCTGGACGCCGCTCCCAGCGCCGCCAACTTTCCCCGACGCAACCGGATCATCAGCGGTTTGTCCCTGGGCGTGCTGGTGGTCGAAGCCAGCGTTGCCAGCGGTTCGTTGATCACAGCCAGGCTGGCGGCGGAACAGGGGCGCGAGGTGTATGCGATTCCAGGGTCGATTCATCATCCTGGCGCTCGCGGTTGCCATCAGTTGATCCGCGACGGCGCCGTATTGGTGGAAACCATCGAGCATATCCTCGAAGCGTTGCGCGGCTGGCAGCAGCTACCGTTTTCCACAGAAACACCCGCGGCTGCAACGAGTCATCCGCTACTGAAGCTGCTCCATGCCAGCCCTCAAACCAGTGAAGCGCTGGCCGATGCCAGCGGTTGGACCTTGCCCAAAGTCCTGGCGACGTTGACGGAGCTGGAAATGGACGGCCGCGCTGTCTGCGAAAACGGGCGCTGGTTTGCACGGGTAAGCTAGGTTTTACAATGAAGAACGGTAAACTGCGCAGAGCCTTATTCTGGAGAGTTTTTCATGGTCAACAGTTGGCGTGTGCAGCAAGCCGCACGAGCAGTTCGCGCAGGGGCGGTGATTGCCTACCCAACCGAAGCAGTCTGGGGTCTGGGTTGCGACCCCTGGGATGAAGAGGCGGTGGATCGTTTGCTGCTGATCAAGGGGCGGTCCGTGGACAAGGGCCTGATCCTGGTCGCCGACAACATCCGCCAGTTCGACTTCCTCTTCGAAGACTTCCCCGAGCTCTGGATGGACCGCATGGCCAGTACCTGGCCGGGGCCGAACACCTGGCTGGTGCCGCATCAGAACATGTTGCCGCAGTGGATTACCGGTGTGCATGAAACGGTGGCGTTGCGGGTCAGCGATCACCCGCAGGTGCGGGATTTGTGCGCACTGGTCGGGCCGCTGGTGTCGACCTCCGCCAACCCCCAGGGCCGGCCGGCGGCGCGCACGCGGATTCGCGTGGAGCAGTATTTCCGGGGTCAGGTTGATCTGGTGTTGGGCGGGAACCTGGGTGGGCGCAAGAACCCGAGTGTTATCCGGGATTTGGCGACCGGGCATGTTGTGCGCCCGGACTGATACCGCGTCATCGTTCTTCGCTGGCAAGCCAGCTCCTACAGGTTTTGTGTCGAACACAGAACCCTGTAGGAGCTGGCTTGCCAGCGAAGGCGTCCTCAAGGCAACAAAACAACCGAGCCCGTGGTACGCCGCGCCGACAACTCGGTCTGCGCCTTCGCGGCATCCGCCAGTGGATAACGCTGGCTGATGTCCACGGTCAGCTTGCCGCTGATGATCATCTCGAACAACTCATCGGCCATGCGCTGCAGGTTCTCGGCGTTGTTGGCGTAGGTCGCCAGCGTCGGCCGGGTGACGTACAGCGAGCCTTTCCCGGCCAGAATCCCCAGGTTCACCCCGTCCACGGCCCCGGATGCATTGCCGAAGCTCACGACCAGCCCACGGGGCGCCGCGCTGTCGAGCGAAGTCAGCCAGGTGTCCTTGCCGACGCCGTCGTACACCACCGGGACTTTTTTGCCGTCTGTCAATTCCAGTACGCGCTGTGCGACGTTTTCATGGCTGTAGTCGATGGTCGCCCAGGCGCCATTGGCCTTGGCCAGCTCGGCTTTCTGCGCCGAACTCACGGTGCCGATCAACTTTACGCCCAAGGCCTTGGCCCATTGGCAGGCCAGGGATCCGACACCACCGGCAGCGGCGTGGAACAGGATGGTTTCGCCACCCTTGAGTTCATAGGTCTGGCGCAGCAGGTACTGCACGGTCAGGCCCTTGAGCATCACCCCGGCGGCCTGCTCGAAACTGATGGCGTCCGGAAGGTGCACCAGGTTGGCCTCGGGCAAGACGTGAACCTCGCTGTAGGCACCCAACGGTCCACTGCCGTACGCCACGCGATCGCCGACCTTGAACCGGGTCACTGCGCTGCCAACCGCCTCGACCACGCCCGCGCCTTCCGAACCGACACCCGATGGCAGGGACGGTGGCGGATAGAGGCCGCTGCGGTAATAGGTGTCGATGAAGTTCAGGCCGATGGCCTTGTTGGTCACGCGGACCTGCTGCGGGCCGGGTTCGGCGGGCTGGTAATCCACATACTCAAGCACTTCGGGACCACCATGGGCACGGAACTGGATACGCTTTGCCATCTGCACTCTCCTGAGATCGTTTTACCAAGCGCCCTATCGGACTCCTAAGCGTGATCTGCGTCAACTGCGACGAGCGCTTCGGCGGTGGTATGCTACGCGCCCATTTGCGCCAGCCCGCTCCAATGGAGCGCCGCGTAGCTTTGCCCGATCCAAGGTGATGCCATGACTACCCGCACCGAGGCCGTAAAAGCCTACCTGCTCGATCTGCAAGACCGTATTTGTGCTGCCCTGGAGGCCGAAGACGGCGGCACGCGTTTCGTCGAAGACGCCTGGACCCGGCCTGCCGGCGGTGGCGGACGCACGCGCGTGGTCGAAAATGGCACGGTCATCGAAAAGGGCGGCGTCAACTTTTCCCACGTCTTCGGCAGCGGTTTGCCTCCGTCGGCCAGCGCCCATCGGCCGGAACTGGCCGGGCGTGGCTTCGAGGCCCTGGGCGTGTCGCTGGTGATCCACCCACACAACCCGCATGTACCGACTTCCCACGCCAACGTGCGGTTTTTCATCGCCGAAAAGGAAGGTGAAGAGCCGGTCTGGTGGTTTGGCGGCGGCTTCGACCTGACGCCGTACTACGGCAATGAAGAAGATTGCGTGCACTGGCACCGCGTCGCCGAGCAGGCCTGTGCGCCGTTCGGTGCGGACGTCTACCCGCGTTACAAGGCCTGGTGCGACAGCTACTTCCACATCAAGCATCGCCACGAACCCCGGGGCATCGGCGGCTTGTTTTTCGATGACCTGAACGAGTGGGACTTCGACACCAGCTTCGCTTTCATGCGTGCCATCGGCGACGCCTACATCGAGGCGTACCTGCCGATCGTGCAGCGCCGCAAAAACGACGCTTATACCGCCAAGCAGCGCGAGTTCCAGGAGTTCCGTCGTGGCCGTTACGTCGAATTCAACCTGGTCTACGACCGTGGCACCCTGTTCGGCCTGCAATCGGGTGGCCGTACCGAGTCGATCCTCATGTCGCTGCCGCCGCAAGTACGCTGGGGTTACGACTGGAAAGCCGAACCTGGCAGCGAAGAAGCACGCCTGACTGAATATTTCCTGCAAGACCGCGATTGGTTGGCCAAGGCCTGAACGAGGAATCCAGATGGACCGTTACGTCGTATTCGGTAACCCGATTGGCCACAGCAAATCGCCGTTGATTCACCGTCTGTTCGCCGAGCAGACCGGGCAGAAACTCGACTACAGCACTTCGCTGGCGCCGCTCGATGATTTTTCCGGCTGTGCCCGGGCGTTTTTCCTCGAAGGCCGTGGCGCGAATGTGACGGTACCGTTCAAGGAAGACGCTTATCGCCTGGCCGACAGCCTGACGGCGCGGGCGCAACGGGCCGGCGCGGTGAATACCCTGAGCAAACTGGACGATGGCAGCTTGCTGGGCGATAACACCGACGGTGCGGGCCTGGTGCGGGACCTGACGGTCAATGCCGGCTTCAGCCTCAAGGGCAAGCGCATCCTGCTGCTCGGTGCCGGCGGCGCAGTGCGCGGTGCGCTGGAACCCTTGTTGGCCGAGCAGCCGGCATCAGTGGTCATTGCCAACCGTACGGTGGACAAGGCCGAGTTACTGGCGGAACTGTTCTGCGACCTGGGCCCGGTATCGGCCAGTGGTTATGACTGGCTGCAAGAGTCGGTAGACGTGATCATCAATGCCACGTCCGCGAGCCTGTCAGGTGATGTCCCGCCGATTGCCAGCAGCCTGATCGAACCGGGCAAGACCCTTTGCTACGACATGATGTACGGCAAGGAGCCGACCTCGTTTTGCCGTTGGGCCAGCGAGCACGGCGCGGCGGTGTCGATGGATGGGCTGGGGATGTTGGCCGAGCAGGCGGCGGAAGCCTTCTTCCTGTGGCGCGGGGTGCGCCCGAATACGGCGCCGGTGTTGGCGGAGTTGCGCCGGCAATTGGCCGCCTGACCGGGTTTCAGTCTTCAAACCGGATCGGGCATTTCTCTGCCCCTTCCAGCTTCCTCAATTCATCCACCACCTGCGGCCGTGCCCGGCGCAGGGTCAGGCTGCGGTCCTGGCGCAGCAACCGCCGCGCTTCCTGATGCAGCATCTCAACCCCCGAATAGTCGATGAAGTTGATCTGCTGCGCCTCGATCACCACCCGTGTACCGTGCATTCGTTGCAGGCGAACCTGCAGGTAATGGCTGGCGCCGAAAAAGATCGAGCCGCCGACCCGCAGAATGTCTTCATCGCCGTCGCGTAAATGCTGCACGCGCGGTTGCGAGGTGCGCTTGAGGTAAAAGAACAGCGACGCCAGCACCCCGGCATAGATCGCCGTCTGCAGCTCCAGCAGCAGCGTGGCGATACAGGTCAGGCCCATGACCACGAACTCGGCGCGGCTGACCCGCAGCAACGCACGAATGCCACGATGGTCCACCAGGCCCCAGGCGATCAGCAAAATGCTGCCGGCCATGGCCGGGATGGGGATGTGTGCGATCAGGCTGGCGCCGAAGATGGCGAACAACGCCACCCATAAGGCCGAAAAGACGCCGGCCAATGGCGAACACGCCCCCGCTTCGTAGCTCAGGCCTGAGCGGGTGAAGGAGCCGGCCGAGAGCGATCCGGAGAAAAACGCTCCGACGATGTTGGACAAGCCTTGGGCGCGGACTTCCTGATTGGCGTCGAGCAGTTGCTGCGAGCGTGCCGACAGCGAACGGGCGATCGACAGGCTGGTGACCAGCCCGAGCATACCGACCGCCACGGCACTGGGCAGCAGGCGCAGGATCAGGTCGAGGTCCAGTGGCAGCGGACTCAAGGGCGGCAACTTGCCGATAAAGGCGCTCACCAGTTTTACGTGACCGAACATCGAGGGCCACAGCCAGACCAGCAGCGCACCCAACACCAGCGTAATCAACAGCGTCGGCCAGCGCGGCAAACACAGCTTGAGGATCACGCCGACCACGACGGTGGCCAATCCGAGCATGAGCGAGGGTTTATCCACTTCACCCAGGTGCCTGAACAGCGTGATGAAACTGTCCAGTGCAGTGGCCTGGCTGGGCAGGTCCAGCCCCAGCAGGTTGGGCAACTGGCCGACGGCAATCACCACCGCCGCGCCGAGGGTGAAGCCAAGCACCACTGAATGAGAGACGAAATTGACCAGCGCACCAAAGCGCAGCAACCCCAGCAGCCACTGGAAAATCCCGGCAAGGAAAGTCAGCAGCAGGATCACGGTGACGTAGTCCTGCGTCGCCGGAACGGCCAGGGGGCTGACGCTGGCGTACAGGACGATGGAAATGGCCGCCGTCGGACCGCAGATCAAATGCCACGACGAACCCCACAGACAAGCGATCAACACCGGGATGATCGCCGCATACAAGCCGTATTCCGGGGGAAGGCCGGCAATCAGTGCATAGGCGATGGATTGCGGCAACGCGAGAATCGCGCCACTGAGGCCGACGATCAGGTCACGACCGACGCTGGCGCGGCTTTGCCGGGGCAACCATGTGAGGAATGGGAAGAGTGAATGGCGGCTGGGAAGGGCCATGGGTCCTCTCGGGTTGGGTGTTTGCGCAAGGGTATCAGCACCAGACATTGTGGGAGCGAGCCTGCTCGCGAATGCGGAGTGTCAGTCGATATAAATGTCGGATCTGACGGCCCCTTCGCGAGCAGGCTCGCTCCCACAGGTTTAGAGCTTGGCCTTGACCGCCGGCAACGCATCCTTGCCATCCACGGTCTTCACGCCATCGAGCCACTTGTCCAGCACGGCCGGGTTGGCCTTGATCCACGCCTTGGCCGCATCGGTATTGCTGACTTTCTTGTTCACCACCTCGGCCATGATGCTGTTCTCCATCTCCTGGGTGAAGCTCAGGTTGGTGAGTAGCTTGCCGACGTTCGGGCAGGCCTGTGCATAACCTTTGCGGGTCAGGGTGTGGACGCTGCCGGTGTCACCGAAGTATTTCTCGCCGCCCTTCAGGTAATGCATTTTCAACTGCACATTCATCGGGTGCGGCGTCCAGCCGAGGAAGGTCACGAACTTCTGTTTCTTCACCGCGCGGGACACTTCCGCGAGCATGGCCTGCTCGCTGGATTCGACCAGTTTCCACTGACCCATGTCGAAATCATTTTTCTTGATGATCTCTTGCAGCGAAATGTTTGCCGGTGCGCCAGACCCAATGCCATAGATCTTGTGGTCGAACTTGTCGGCGTACTTGTTCAGGTCGGCAAAGTTATGCACACCCGCATCCCAGACGTAGTCCGGAACGGCGAGGGTGAACTCGGTGCCGTCGAGGTTCTTCGCCAGCTGCGTGACGTCGCCGGTGGCGACGAACTTGTCGTAGAAACCCTGCTGCGCCGGCATCCAGTTGCCGAGGAATACATCCACCTGGCCGTCCTTGAGCCCGCCAAAGGTGATCGGCACCGCGAGGGTGTCGACCTTGGCCTTGTAGCCCATGCCGTCCAGCAGAAACCCGGTGATGGCGTTGGTCGCGGCGATGTCGCTCCAGCCCGGGTCGGCCATTTTCACCGTCTCGCAACTCTGATCGGCATACACCGATGCACTGCCAAGGGTCAGGAGCCCGACCGTCAGTACTGTGGATAACCTTTGCATGGACTTCCCCTTGAGATTATTGGTTTTGGCAGGGTTGTGGATAACGTGCTTTGCGCTCCAGATCGTCGAGGTCGATGTGATTGCGCATGTACTGCTGACTGGCGTCCACCAGTGGCTGGTGATCCCAGCTCTTCAGCTTGCCGATGGTCAGGGCCTCGGCGACAAAACGCCGGCGCCGCTGGCTTGCGAGTACCTGTTGGTGAATCGCCGGAATGTCCCATTTGGCCCGCGCTTCGGCGATAAAATCGTCGAACAGCTGGCGATGTTGCGGCGACTGGCTGAGTTCTTCCAGCTCCCGCGGGTCATTATGTACATCGAAGAGTAGGCAAGGGTCGTCTTCGCTGTAGATGAATTTGTAAGCGCCACGGCGAATCATCATCAAGGGACCGATGGTGCCTTCGGCCATGTACTCGCCGAACACTTCATCGTGACCGCCCTGCCCTTGCAGGTGCGCAACCAGCGAACGACCATCGAGCGGCAAGCCCGGTTCAAGAGAGCCGCCGGCCAGTTCTACGAAGGTCGGCAACAGGTCGGCGGTGGATACCGATGCGCTGACCCGGGCGGCGCCGAATTGCCCTGGAGAACTTATCAACAGGGGGACACGAGCGGCCATTTCATACCAGTGCATTTTGTACCAGAGGCCACGTTCGCCAAGCATGTCGCCATGGTCGCCGGAGAAGACGATGATGGTGTCATCGATCAGCCCGGTATCCTCGAGGGTTTGCAGGAGTTTGCCGACGTTGCTGTCGATATAGCTGCAAGCACCGAAGTACGCGCGGCGCGCGTCACGGATCTTATCCACAGGCAGGGGCTTGTCCCACAGGTCATAGACCTTGAGCAATCGCTGGGCGTGCGGATCGAGTTCACGTTGATCCGGTGTTGCCGGCAACGGGATGTCGGCGTCGTCGTACAGGTCCCAGAACGCCTTGGGAATGGTGTACGGGTCGTGGGGGTGAGTCATCGAAACCGTCAGGCAAAACGGCTGGTCACCATCCTCGCGAATGTGGTCGAACAGGTACTGCTGGGCCTTGAACACCACCTCTTCATCGAAATCCAGTTGGTTGGTGCGCACGCAGGAGCCTGCCTGCAATACCGACGACATGTTGTGGTACCAGGTCGGACGCACGTCCGGTTCGTCCCAGTTCACCGCCCAGCCATAGTCGGCCGGGTAGATGTCGCTGGTCAGGCGCTCTTCATAGCCATGCAGCTGGTCTGGACCACAGAAATGCATTTTGCCCGACAGCGCGGTGCGGTACCCGAGGCGCCGCAGGTAATGGGCATAAGTTGGCACATCGGCGGGGAAATCCGCCGCGTTGTCATAAGCACCGATCTTGCTCGGTAACTGGCCGCTGACCAGGGTAAAACGCGAAGGCGCGCACAGCGGACTGTTGCAATAAGCGCTGTCGAACACCACGCCTTCGGCGGCGAGGCGGCTCAGATTAGGCAGTTTGATGGGCGAAGGACCGTAGAACGGCAACATTGGCGCGGCCATTTGATCGGCCATGATGAAAAGAATGTTCTTGCGCTTCATGTGATCGCGGCATTCCATAGTGGATGTTTATGCGAGAGTGCTGGGATCGAGGATGTAACCCACACACTTTACGGTAAAGCCCATGGCCGACAATGACTAGGATAAGCACAGCTTATGTATGACGCGCTTGGTGACCTTTCCCTGGATTTGCTCCGCGCTTTTGAATCCGCGGCGCGCCAGCGCAGCTTCACGGCGGCAGCGAACGAGCTGGGCACCACGCAGCCGGCGGTCAGCCAGCAGATCAAGCGATTGGAGGAACAGTTGGGGACTCGACTGTTCGACCGCATCTATCGCGGCATCGAACTGACCGAGGCGGGGGCCATTCTTTTCGAGCAGGTTCAGCTCGGTTTGCAGAATATCGAGGCAGGATTGAGTGCGATCAGCGCGCAACAACAGCATGAAGTGCTACAGGTCGCCACCGATTTCGCCTTTGCCGCCTATTGGCTGATGCCTCGGTTGCACCGCTTTCACGCGGCCAATCCACAGGTCGACGTCAGCCTGGTGACCAGTGAACGCAGCCATAACATGCTGCGCAGCGATATCGATGTGGCAGTGCTGTTCGGCGATGGCCGCTTCAAGCAGGGCGAGAGTCATTGGCTGTTCAGCGAGGAAGTGTTCCCGGTGTGCAGCCCGCAGTTGTTGAATGACCGTGCCCTGCCCTTGCCTGCCCGGTCTTTGCTGGAGTTTCCGCTCCTGCACCTGCGGGGCGAAAACAGCAGTCACTGGTTTGACTGGAGCGGGGTCTTCCGCGAGCTGGGCATCACCTCGCCCCCGGCACCCGGCCAATTGCGTTTCGACAATTACACCTTGCTGATCCAGGCCGCCATTGGCGGTCAGGGCGTGGCCATTGGCTGGCGGCACCTTGTGGATAACTTGCTGGCACAAGGTTTGTTGTGTCGGCCGATTGCCGAAACGGTGATCTCCAGGCTCGGTTACTACGTGGTTTTGCCGCAGCGCAAACGGCGTGGCGCCTTGATTCAGCAGTTCGTCGATTGGTTGATGGCTGAGCAGGCCAGTAGCGCGCAATCGTTGAACGGGATGGCGCTGCCCTCCATTGCGGTTTAGCTGTCGGTCGCGATGAAATTGACATGCTCGCCGATGTGCAGGTTCAGGCGCAGCTCATCGGCGATCCCCACCGCCGTGCGGGCCAGGCGTGCCAGCGGTTCGGCCAGATCCGGTTCAAGGTTGCCGCCCAGGTGACTGAAATGCTCGATGGTCAGCCCCGGCACCCCGCGTGGGGCGTTCACCATCGTCCAGTGCAAGGGGCTGCTTTGTAGTGCTTCGCGGATTTCTTCGGCGGCATGGCGTAGCAACCCGTCCTCGAACTCCGGATCGTCCAGGATTTCGAAATCCCCCACTAGAAATAACCGGGCGATGCCCGCCGCCTGCATGCCATCGATCAAGGCATCCACGGCCAGCACCTGCTCGACCGGGCCGGGCACGATGGTTTTTTCCACGTGTTCACTGTTGAATGGCAACCCTGTTGCGTCCAGCAAACAGATGACCACCGAACTGCCGGCTACGCTTTGCTTCACACGCTGGGCATCGAACAGGTCGCCGGTCTTGGTACGCAAACCCGGGCGTGGCGCCAGCGCCGTCAAGTCATCGAGAATGGCGATCACTTCATGTTGGCGCCGCAACATTTCAGCCATCAGCGCACTGCCCAGGCTACTCATGGCACCATAAAGCACCACTTTCACCACCGGGGTTTCGGCATTTTTCATGGCTGAACTCCGTTGTTTGCCTTCCTGTATTGCATTTGACCTGCAGGAAACGGTGAGGGTTCGACTCGGTTTTAGAGGGATTCAGATGCAACGGATCAAGGGCTACCACGCCCACGTCTATTTCGATGCCAGCACCATCAACCAGGCGCGGGCCCTGTGTGAGCAAGCCGCACAATTGTTCCCGCTGAAAATGGGCCGGGTACACGAGCGCCCTGTCGGCCCGCACCCGGACTGGAGCTGCCAACTGGCATTCGGCCCCGAGCTGATCGGGGATGTGCTGCCGTGGTTGGCACTCAACCGCAAGGGGCTGGTGGTGTTCCTGCACCCGGACACCGGCAACGATCTGCTGGATCACAGCGAGCACGCGATCTGGATGGGCGCGATTCGGCCGCTGGACCTGTCTATTTTTTGATCACATGGTTTCTTCGGCTTCGCCCGGCAGGTGCTCGTCCAGGTGTAGCCACGGCAGGCGGCTGTCGGTCCAGATGTGGCGTTCGGCCGGGGCCTGCTCGGGATGGTCGAGGGTAGCGATGGTCAAGTCGATACTGTCCGGGCTCAGGTGGGTCACGAATGCCAGCTGCGCCCCACAGTTACCGCAGAAATAGCGCGCGCCGGTTGGCGAAGAGTCGTACCGTGCCGGTGTTCCCGCCAGCCATTGAAAGGATGACGCTGGCACCGTGATCCACGTGGTCACGATCCCGCCGCTGACTCGCCGGCAAATTGAGCAATGGCAGTGGGCGATATCGTGCAATGGCCCGCTGAATTGGTAGCGCAGTTGCCCGCAGTGGCAACCGCCTGTGTGGATGTTGGCCATACCGTTTCCTCCTGGTGCGCTTTCTCTGACGCCATCGCGAGCAGCAGGCTCGCTCCCACAGGGGATCTTTGCCGTACACAAAATCAGTGTAGGAGCGAGCCTGCTCGCGAAGGACACGACTCGGTTTCCCTCCCTGCCCCGGTCCGACGACCGGTTGCACATCCGGTCAATGCTTTCATCGGCGAAAGCTGGCTGAAAGCTTCCCCGATTAGGATCGCCCTCACTGCCGGCAATAGACCGGCTGGCTAATGCGAGTGTTCGATTGCTCGCCCGGCCCATTTAACAACAACAATGGTGACCCTGATGTTCTCTTCTATCCGCCGCTTCGCTGCAACTCCGCCCGTACGCCTCGTGCTTCCCGTTCTGCGCTGATCCCGTCCGATCCGCCCATTCCCTAGCCGCGCTACGCCTGGAGTATTCCCATGCTGACTTTCCTTGGCTTCGCCATGGTCATCACGTTCATGTTCCTGATCATGACCAAGCGCCTGTCCGCGTTGATCGCCCTGATCATCATCCCGATCGTTTTCGCCCTGTTCGGCGGTTTCGGCCCGAAAATCGGCCCGATGATGCTCGAAGGCATTACCAAGCTCGCGCCGACCGGTGTGATGCTGATGTTCGCCATTTTGTACTTCGCCCTGATGATCGACTCCGGCCTGTTCGACCCGGCCGTGCGCAAGATCCTCAAAATGGTCAAGGGCGACCCGTTGAAAGTGTCGGTGGGTACCGCCGTACTGGCGCTCGTCGTTTCCCTCGATGGTGACGGCGCGACCACCTACATGATCTGCGTGGCCGCCATGCTGCCGCTCTACAGCCGCATCGGCATGAGCCCGCGGATCATGGCCGGCTTGATCATCCTCGCCGGTGGCGTGATGAACATGACCCCGTGGGGTGGCCCGACCGCCCGTGCCGCCAGTGCGCTGCACGTCGACCCGTCGGCCATCTTCGTACCGATGATTCCAGCGATGGCGGCCGGTGTCCTGGCCATCCTCGCCATTGCCTACTTCTACGGCAAGCGTGAACGTGCACGCCTGGGTGAACTGCACTTGGTGGGCGATGAGATCGATCACAGCGAGATTACCGTCTCGCAGTTCCCG
Source organism: Pseudomonas sp. SbOxS1 (assembly GCF_013416725.1). Classification (NCBI taxonomy): domain Bacteria; kingdom Pseudomonadati; phylum Pseudomonadota; class Gammaproteobacteria; order Pseudomonadales; family Pseudomonadaceae; genus Pseudomonas; species Pseudomonas sp. SbOxS1. The sequence goes on along the minus strand of NZ_JAAVXC010000002.1, from coordinate 79,611 downwards.
GATGCCCGTCGTCCGAACTTGATCTGGTTCAACGGCGCGCTGACCCTGGGCCTGATGTGCACCCTGATCGCCGGTCTGTTGCCGCTGCCGGTGCTGTTCATGGTGGCTTTCAGTATCGCGATGATCGTCAACTACCCGTGCCTGCAACAGCAGAAGGATCGCGTCGCGGCCCACGCCGGTAGCGTGCTGGCGGTGGTCGGGCTGATCTTTGCCGCGGGCATCTTCACCGGTATCCTGTCGGGCACCGGCATGGTCGATGCCATGTCCAAAAGCCTGCTGTCGGTGATTCCGGATTTCCTCGGCCCCTACCTGGCAGTGATCACGGCGTTGGTGAGCATGCCGTTCACCTTCTTCATGTCGAATGATGCATTTTATTACGGCGTGTTACCGGTACTTGCCGAAGCCGCCAGCCATTACGGTATAACCGCGGTGGAAATGGCACGTGCCTCGATCGTCGGTCAGCCCGTCCACTTGTTGAGCCCGCTGGTACCATCGACATACCTGTTGGTGGCCCTGGCCGGTATCGATTTTGGTGATCACCAGCGCTTCACCCTGAAGTGGGCAGTGCTGGTTTGCATGTGCATACTGGTTGCTGCATTGCTGATGGGGATTTTTCCGCTGTTCAGCACTCTATAAGCCCAAGACTCACCATTTCGGGTCCAGGCTTCGCGGTTTGAAGTCGGGGCCCTTTTTGGTTTAACAATCGCTCAAAGGAATACACATGGAATGGCTGACCAACCCTGAAATCTGGGTTGCCTTCTTTACCCTGACCGCCCTGGAAATCGTCCTGGGTATCGATAACATCATCATGATTTCGATCCTGGTCAGCCGCATGCCCAAGCACATGCAACAGCGCACCCGGATTTTCGGCCTGGCGCTGGCCATGGTCACGCGGATTCTGTTGCTGTTGTCGATCACCTGGGTCATGCGTCTCACCGCCGACCTGTTCGAAGTGTTCGGCCAGGGTATCTCCGGGCGTGACCTGATCCTGTTCTTCGGTGGCCTGTTCCTGCTGTGGAAGAGCTCGCAAGAGATGTACCACGCGCTGGAAGGTGAAGACGAAACCGATGACGAGCCTTCGATGAAGGGCGGCAACTTCCTCTACACCATCATCCAGATCGCGATCATCGACATCGTGTTCTCCCTGGACTCGGTGATCACCGCCGTCGGCATGGTCTCCCACGTACCGGTCATGGTGGCAGCGATTGTCGTGGCGGTACTGGTGATGATGCTGGCCTCGGGCACGATCAGCGCGTTCATCGACAAGCACCCTTCGTTGAAGATGCTGGCGCTGGCGTTCCTGCTGATCGTCGGTATGGTGCTGATTGCCGAAGCCTTCGATGTGCACGTACCAAAAGGCTACGTCTACTTCGCCATGGCGTTCTCGTTGGCGGTGGAAGCGATCAACATCAAGATGCGCACCGCGATTGCGAGAAAGAAAAAGCAGCAAGACCCGGTAAAACTGCGCAAGGACATTCCGGGGCAGTAACCCGAATGCTTTGCTGAACAAAAAGGGGCCTTCGGGTCCCTTTTTCTTTATCTGCATCAAACTGTTTTCGTGACAGTTTCATTTCAATCGCTTCTTAAGCTATGCGATGCTGGCGCCCAGACCGTTAGCCAACTACAGCTTAAGTACAGAACGTAGAACGTCGCGCGGCACCGTCAACTTGCCCCTTTGGGGCGCTACCACCACAGGGGGCCTGTATGCTCACCCTGCTCAATCTTCTTTCAGCCGTGGCCTTGCTGATCTGGGGCACGCACATCGTCCGAACCGGCATCTTGCGGGTCTACGGTTCCAACCTGCGCCACGTCATCGGCCAGAACATGTCCAAGCGCTGGCTGGCGTTCATCTCGGGGATCGTCGTGACCGCGATGGTCCAGAGCAGTAACGCCACGGCGATGCTCGTCACCTCGTTTGTCGGCCAGGGCCTGATGGCGCTGACCCCCGCCCTGGCAACGATGCTCGGGGCCGATGTCGGTACGGCATTGATGGCACGGGTGCTGACTTTCGATCTGTCATGGCTCTCGCCACTGCTGATTTTTCTCGGGGTGATCTTCTTCCTGTCGCGCAAACAGACGCGGCTCGGGCAAATGGGCCGGGTCAGTATCGGCTTGGGGTTGATCATTCTGGCGCTGCAACTGATTGTCGAAGCGGCTGCGCCGATCACCCACGCCCAAGGGGTGAAAGTGATTTTCGCCTCGCTGACCGGCGACATTTTGCTCGACGCCCTGGTCGGCGCGTTGTTCGCGATGATTTCCTACTCCAGCCTGGCGGCGGTCCTGCTGACCGCGACCCTCGCCGGCGCCAACGTGATCAGCCTGCCAGTGGCCATCGGCCTGGTGATCGGTGCCAACATCGGCAGTGGCATTCTCGCGTTCCTCAGCACCAGCATGCAGAACGCCGCCGGCCGCCAGGTGGCGTTGGGCAGCCTGTTGTACAAGATGATCGGCCTGTTGCTGATCATTCCGGTGCTCGACCCCTTGGTGCACTGGATCGACAGCCTCGACTTCAGCCCCCAGGAAATGGTCATCGGCTTCCACCTGCTCTACAACACGGCGCGTTGCCTGGTCCTGCTGCCCAGTGTCGGACCGATGGCCAGGTTCTGTGCGTGGATATTGCCCGAGCGCCCGCAAACCAACGGCATGGCCAAACCCCGGCACCTTGACCCGACCGCCTTGGTCACGCCAAGCCTGGCGTTGGCCAACGCGGCCCGGGAAACCCTGCGCATGGGCGATCTGATCGACAACATGCTGGAGGCCATGCTCGACGTGCTGCACGGCAAGCAAACTGCCGTGACCCAGGAGATGCGGCGTCTGACCGATGACGTCGAGGCGCTCTACAGTGCAATCAAGCTGTATCTGGCGCAAATGCCCCGGGAAGACCTCAGTGACCAGGACAGCCGGCGCTGGGCGGAAATCATCGAGCTGGCGATCAACCTCAAACTCGCCAGTGACTTGATCGAACGCATGCTGCGCAAAGTCCAGCAGCAGAAAACTTCCCAGCGCCGGTCGTTTTCCGAAGTGGGGCTGGAGGAGTTGGCCGGGCTGCACAGCCAGTTGATCTCCAACCTGCGCCTGGGTTTGTCGGTATTTCTCAGTGGCGACAAGGAAAGTGCCCGTCAGTTGCTGCGTGAGAAACGTCGCTTTCGCGCACAGGAACGCCGCCTGGCCCACGCCCATGTCAGCCGTTTGCAACGTAAGATCGTGCAAAGTATCGAGACCAGTTCGCTGCACCTGGAGTTGATTGCCGATATGAAGCGTCTGAATTCACTGTTTTGCAGCAGTGCCTACGTGGTATTGGAAACGTCTGACACCGGGGCACTGGCGGTCGACGATTTGGCGGACATCACACATTCGCCTTGAACGTCTGGCACGGTGGTTAGTCAGTAACATTGGTTTCGGGTTCAAAATCATCGCGAGCAGGCTCGCTCCCACAGTTGATTTGAGAACCCTCTGTGGGAGCGAGCCTGCTCGCGATGGCTGCCTGGAATGCGAAACGGATCTCCGATTGATTGCCGGGAAGCTCGTTATGCGTTGTCTGTTGTTCGCCTGTCTGTTGCTTGGCTCACTCCCCTCGTTTGCCCTGGATCGCTTCCAGGTCGAAGGCTACACCCTGCGCAACGGTTTGCAGATGTTGCTCAAGCCTGGAACCGAACGCGGCCATGTGGCGATTCGTCTGGTGGTTGGCGTCGGCCTGGATGACTTCGGTTGCGCCGATAAAGAACTGCCGCACCTGCTTGAACACTTGCTGTTCAGCGGCATCGACGCCAGCGGTGAAGGCGGCCTGGAGGAGCGCATGCAGGCGCTGGGTGGCGAGTGGAACGCTTTCACCAGCAACGCCGACACCACCTTCGTGATCGAAGCCCCGGCGAAAAACCAGCGCAAGGTGCTCGACCTGCTGCTGGCGCTACTGACGCAGACCCATTTCGACGACGATGCCATCCACGCCGCCAAGCAAGTGGTCGAGCGTGAAGACGGCGGCCACTACACGCACCTGCAACGCTGGCTGGATCGCCAGGACCTGGGCAATACCGCCAGCAAGCAACTGGCCGTGGAGCTGGGCCTCAAATGCCCTGAGCGCGCGGAAGTCGATCACCTGACCCGCGAACAGCTGGAGAACGTGCGCAAGGGCTGGTACGCGCCCAACAACATGACGCTGATCGTCGTCGGCGACCTCGACCGGTTACTGCCGGCCTATCTGGATCGGGCTTATGGCGCGCTGACCCCCATCGACCCGACAGAGCACCCGCCCCTGCCACAAATCCAGGCCAGCGCTGCCCACGAGCGCAGCCTGATTCGCGGCTTCGTCGGTGGCGGGGCCAAGCTGCACTGGCTGGTACCGGAGCCCGTGCTGGACAGTCAACACGACGAAACCTTCGACCTGCTCAAGGACTATCTGGACTGGGCACTCTATCGCCAGCTGCGCCTGGCACACAGCCTGTCCTATGGCCCCTGGGCCGAGCGCGAGGTGTTTGGCGGCGTTGGCTTCATGAGCCTGAATGCCGACCTTGAGCGCGACGACGTGGCCGAAGCGCAAGAGGTGCTGGATGAACTGAAGGCCGGTTTGCTCAAGGACGGTCTCAATGCCGAGACCTTCAACCGCCTCAAACAGGCCGCCATCGCTCGCCAGGCCTGGGCGGTGCAAGGCAACAGCGCACTGGCCGACTACTACTGGAGTGCCTTGGGAGACTACGAAAACGGCCGTTTCGCCAGCCCGGTCAAGGAATTGCAGGCGGTCACGCTGGCGCAAGCGAACAAGGCCATGCGCGAACTGCTCCTGCAACCGGGCTATGTGCGGATCGAAAAGCCGTTGGTGAGTTATGACCAGTTGATGTGGGCCATTGCCGGGGTGTCAGGATTGTTGCTGTTGAGCCTGGCGGCATGGCGTTTTCATCGCAGAAAGTAAGCACTTTTCGCGGATGAGGCGGTAACCTGTCAGGGATTTTTCCTACGACTACTGTGAACCGCCGAATGCCGACCCTGACCCTTATCGTCCAGCGCATCCTCGAACTGATGAAGCGCTACCCCGGGGTCATTGCGCTCGGCGGTTTCATCTCCGGGATCGGCAGCTTCATCCTGGTGGATCGCCAGCAGGGCCTGGCGAGCTGGATCACCACCATCATGCTGATCAGCTGGGTCTGGCTGATGCTGGAAAACAGCCTGACCAAGCTGTTCACCCGAATCTTCAAGCGGGAAATCCCCCAGCCACTGCTGCGTTATGCGACGCAGATGATTCACCAGGAAAGCCTGTTCTTCGTCCTGCCCTTCTTTTTCATCACCACGACGTGGAACAGCGGCCAGTTGTTCTTCACCGGGCTGTTGGGTATCGCGGCGCTGATTTCCATCATCGACCCGCTCTACTACAAGTGGCTGGCGCCCCGGCGCTGGGCGTTCCTGGCGTTGCACACCCTGACCCTGTTCGCCGCCCTGCTCACCGCATTGCCGGTCATCATGCACCTGACCACCTCGCAGAGCTTCAAATGGGCACTGGGCATCGCCGTGCTGTTGTCGTTCCCCAGCCTGGCGTCGATCTTTCCGATTCGTACCGTGCGCAACGCCCTGGCGATCCTGAGTATTACCGTGGGTATCGGCGGTGTCGGTTGGGTGCTGCGTTCGTGGGTGCCGCCAGCGACCCTGTGGATGACCGACGTGGCCATCAGCACCCAGATGCAGGACCGCACCCCCGGCGCCAGCCTCGAAGAAGTCAGCGCCGAGCAGATTCGCGGCGGCGGCCTCTATGCCTACACGGCGATCAACGCGCCACGCGGGCTGGATGAGCGGATTTATCACGTCTGGCAATTCAACGGCAAAGAGGTCGATCGCATCCCTCTGGATATTCACGGTGGGCGCAAGGAAGGCTACCGGGCCTGGACTCACAAGCAGAACTTCCCTGGCAACCCGGCCGGAAAATGGCAGGTGCGGGTGTTGACCGAAGACGGCCAATTGATCGGCGTGTTGCGCTTCAAGGTGGCAGACAGCACACCGGTCAAAGAAAAGTGAGTCAGTTCGTGATATTACATAGCTCTGCGTAATAGCCGAAAAAGCACGGAGCTTATGACCAGCAGCACAGTGGCCGGCAATGCCCAATTGGACACCTCGCACTCCCCGCCGCAGATTCGGGTGACGGGAGACTGGACGCTTGCCCATTACGCCGACCTCAAGCACCTGAGCGAAAAGCTCGAAGGCCAATACGACGACAGCACCCACATCGATCTCAATGGCCTCGGCGCCCTTGATACCGCTGGCGCTTCGCTGTTGGTGGAGCTGCTGGGCTCCGAGCGCCTGGGCCGATCCGCCGAACATCCCGATTGCACCCTCTCCTCCGCCGACCGCGCGTTGTTGCAGACCGTCTACCAGTCACTGACGGATTTCTGCGTGCCGCTCAAGGAGCCGGAAATCAGTGTCGGCATTCAATTGCTGACCCGCATTGGCCGCGCGGTGGACACGGTCTGGCAGGACACCCTGCAGCTGCTGGGGTTCGTCGGCCTGATTCTGGAAACCATCGTTCGGGGGCTGTTTCGTCCCAGTCGCTGGCGCATCACGCCGATGGTGGCGCACATTGAACAGACTGGCCTCGACGCCGCGCCCATCGTTGCCCTGCTGACCTTTCTGGTGGGTGCCGTGGTGGCCTTTCTCGGGGCGACGGTGCTGACCACGTTCGGTGCCAGCGTGTTTACGGTGGACCTGGTGGCTTTTGCCTTCCTGCGCGAATTCGGCGTGCTGCTGACGGCGATTTTGATGGCCGGGCGCACCGCCAGTGCGTTCACCGCGCAGATCGGTTCGATGAAGGCCAACGAGGAAATCGATGCCATCCGCACCCTGGGCCTCGACCCCATCGAGTTGCTGGTGGTGCCGCGGGTCCTGGCTTTGCTGGTGGCATTGCCGATGCTGACCTTTCTGGCGATGGTCTCGGGGATCATCGGTGGCGGCGTCGTCTGCGCGGTATCGCTGGATATTTCGCCGGCGATGTTCCTGTCGCTCCTGCAATCGGACATCGGCGTCCAGCATTTTCTGGTGGGGATCGTCAAAGCGCCGATCTTCGCGTTTCTGATTGCCGCAATCGGTTGCCTGGAAGGCTTCAAGGTCAGCGGCAGCGCCGAGTCTGTCGGTGCCCACACCACCTCCAGCGTGGTGCAGTCGATTTTCGTGGTAATCGTGCTCGACGCCGTAGCCGCGCTGTTTTTCATGGAGATGAGCTGGTGAGTCGTTTACCCCGAGCGCCCGCCGAGGCGGTGATCGAAGTCCGTGGCCTGTGCAATCGTTTCGGCAGCCAGAGCGTGCACGAGAACCTCGACCTGGATCTGTACAAGGGCGAGATCCTGGCCGTGGTCGGCGGTTCCGGTAGCGGTAAATCAGTGCTGCTGCGCAGCATTGTCGGTTTGCGCCAGCCCAGCGAGGGCGAGGTGAAAGTCTTCGGTAAGAACCTGCCGACCCTGCCCGAGCACGAACGGTCCCTGATTGAACGGCGCTTCGGTGTGTTGTTCCAGAAAGGCGCCCTGTTCTCTTCGTTGACCGTGACCGAGAACGTCGCCCTGCCCCTGATCGAACACGCCGGTTTGAGCCGTGACGATGCCGAGCACCTGGCGGCGGTGAAACTGGCCTTGGCCGGCTTGCCGCTGTCGGCGGCGGACAAATACCCCGCTTCCCTGTCCGGCGGCATGATCAAGCGTGCGGCACTGGCACGGGCCCTGGCGCTGGACCCGGACATCCTGTTTCTCGACGAGCCCACCGCCGGTCTCGATCCGATCGGTGCCGCCGCTTTCGATCAACTGATCCTGACCCTGCGTGATGCCCTGGGCCTGAGCGTGTTCCTGGTGACCCACGACCTCGACACCCTCTACACCATCACCGACCGCGTGGCGGTGCTGGCGCAGAAGAAAGTGCTGGTGGCCGATGCCATTGATGTCGTCTCGGAAACCGACGACGCGTGGATTCACGAATACTTCCATGGCCCTCGCGGCCGCGCGGCGCTGACGGCCGCTCAACAGCTCAACGAGGTCTGACATGGAAACCCGAGCCCATCATGTATTGATCGGCCTGTTCACCGTGATTGTGGTGACAGGCGCCCTGCTCTTCGGCCTGTGGCTGGCCAAGTCCAGCGTCGACACCGAGTTCAAGGACTACGAGGTCGTGTTCAACGAGGCGGTCAGCGGCCTGTCCAAGGGCAGTTCGGTGCAGTACAGCGGGATCAAGGTCGGCGACGTGGTGTCGCTGCGCCTGGACCCGCAAGACCCGCGCCGGGTGCTGGCGCGGATCCGTCTGGGCGGCGATACCCCGATCAAGGAAGACACCCAGGCCAAGCTGGCGCTGACCGGGGTTACCGGGACATCGATCATCCAGCTCAGCGGCGGTACGCCCCAAAGCCCGAAACTCAAGGGTAAGGACGGCAAACTGCCGACCATCGTCGCCTCGCCTTCGCCCATCGCCCGATTGCTCAATGACAGCAACGACCTGATGGCCGGGGTGAATACGTTGATGCAGAACGCCAACCTGATGTTTTCCACGGAAAACATCGAGCGCATCAGCAAGACCCTGGAGCATCTGGAGCAAACCACCGGGGTCATTGCCGACCAGCGCGGCGACATTCGACAGGCCATGCAGCAACTTTCCTCGGTCGGCAAGCAGGCCAGCACCATGATGGAACAGACGTCGGCGTTGATGCGCAACGCCAATGGCTTGCTCAATGATAAGGGCAAACAGATGTTCGGCAGCGCCGAACAGGCCATGAAGTCGCTGGAGCAGAGCACCGCGACGATCAACAAACTGCTGACCACCAATCAGGATTCGCTCAACAGCGGCATGCAGGGGCTCAATGGCCTGGCCCCGGCGGTGCGTGAATTGCGTGAAACCCTCACCTCGTTGCGCGCCATTTCTCAACGCCTGGAATCCAACCCCAGCGGCTATCTGCTGGGCAGTGACAAGAGCAAGGAATTCACCCCATGAAGCTGACCCGCCTCGCCCTCCTCGCCAGCTTCACCCTGATCAGCTCGTGCTCGATCCTGCCCAAGACCGAACCCTTCGACCTTTATCGATTGCCCTCGGCGCACAGCAGCGTGGCGCCTGCTCACGCCACGCCGCAGCGCTGGTCGTTGCGCCTGAACAAACCCCAGGCCAGCGAGGCGTTGAACAGCCCGAACATCGCCGTCATTCCCCAGGGCGATGTGATCAGCAACTACAAGGGCGCACGCTGGAGCGATCCGGCGCCGGTGCTGGTGCGCAATCGCCTGCTCGATGGTTTCCAGCGTGATGGCCGGGTGACACTGCTCAGTACCGATGACAGCAATTTCCAGGCGGATCTGGAGCTGGGTGGCAGTTTGCAGGCGTTTCAGACGGAGTACCAAGGCGCCGCCGCCAGCGTGGTCGTGCGCCTGGATGCCCTGTTGGTGCGCGGTTATGACCAGCGGATCCTTGCCAGTCGCCGCTTTGAGGTGCGCCTGCCGTTGAGCGATGTGAAGGTGCCGGCGGTGGTGGCGGGGTTCGGCCAGGCCAGCGATCAACTGACGGCGCAGGTTGTGGCTTGGGCGGTGGAGCAAGGGCAGAAAGTCGCGCCACCACCGAGATCATAAGCCCTGCACAGGACCAAATGTGGGAGCGAGCCTGCTCGCGATGGCGTCCTGTCATTCAACATTGATGTTGGCTGACACACCGCTTTCGCGAGCAGGCTCGCTCCCACAGGATTCTCGGTTAGCCGAAGAACCAGTAGCAGACGCCAATGGCGCCCAATACACCCGCCAACTCAGCCAGCAACGCACACCCCACCGCATGCCGAGCTCGCTGGATACCCACCGCACCGAAGTACACCGCCAGCACATAGAACGTGGTTTCGGTACTGCCCTGAATCGTCGCCGCCACCAGCGCCGGGAAGCTGTCCACACCCGAGGTTTTCATCGTTTCAATCAACATCGCCCGGGCGGCGCTGCCGGAGAACGGCTTGACCATCGCAGTCGGCAGCGCATCGACAAAACGCGTGTCCCAACCGGCCCATTCCACCAGGTGACGAATCCCGTCCAGGCCGAAATCCAGGGCGCCGGAAGCCCGCAATACGCCCACGGCGCAGAGCATCGCCACCAGGTACGGCAGCAGGTTCTTCGCCACGTCGAAGCCTTCTTTGGCGCCTTCGACGAACGCCTCGTAGACCTTCACTTTGCGCAACGCGCCGATCACCAGGAACAGCATGATTATTCCGAATAGCGTCAGATTGCCGAGGATCGACGACAAACTGGCTAATGCGGTGGCAGAAAGCGTTGCCAGCAACGCCATGAAACCACCCAGGATCAAGGCACCGGGAATCATGTAGGCCAGCACCACCGGGTCCCAGACGCGCAGACGTTGCATGAAGGCCACGGCCAGGAAGCCGACGATGGTCGAGCAACTGGTGGCGAGCAGGATCGGCAGGAACACCAGCGTCGGGTCGGGCGCGCCTTGCTGGGCGCGGTACATGAAGATCGTCACCGGCAGCAGGGTCAGGGAGGAGGCGTTGAGCACCAGGAACAGGATCTGCGCGTTACTGGCGATCGTATCGCTGGGGTTGAGCTCCTGCAGGGCCTTCATGGCCTTGAGGCCGATGGGCGTGGCGGCATTGTCCAGGCCCAGGCCGTTGGCGGCGAAGTTCAGGGTAATGAGGCCGATGGCGGGGTGGCCGGCCGGGACTTCCGGCATCAGGCGCAAAAACAGCGGCCCCAGGGCCTTGGCCAGCCATTCGACGATCCCGGCCTTCTCGGCGATCCGCAGAAAGCCCAGCCACAGGGTGAGGGTGCCAAACAGCAGGACCATGACCTCGACCGACAACTTGGCCATGGCGAAGATGCTCTCCACCATCGCCGCGAAGATCCCGGCGTTGCCGCCGATCAGCCATTGCGCCAGCGCCGACACGGCAGCCACGATGAAGAAGCCAAGCCACAGGCCATTAAGCATCAGTCAAATCCCCCAAAAGATGCGCGAATGATAGCGGGGTGGCCAGAAACGACAAACCCCGGATTTCTCCGGGGTTTGTTGGTAGGGCTGGCTCGGATCACTGTGGGAGCCAGCCTGCTGGCGATGAGGCCGGCACATTCAACATCTCTGTTGTTTGGTATACCGCTATCGCCAGCAGGCTGGCTCCCACAGAAAAGCCACCACAGGGTTCAGCTATCAGTTGCTGGTGGTTTCACCTGCCGGCAGCTTTTCCTTGCTGCGCCAGTGCGGCAGGGAGTTCCAGTAGCGCTGGCCCTTGGCGTCGTCGTACATGCCTTCCCAACGAGAGATGACCAGTACGGCCAGGGCGTTGCCGATCACGTTCAGAGCGGTACGCGCCATATCCATCACACGGTCGACACCGGCGATGAATGCCAGGCCTTCGAGCGGGATGCCGACGCTGCCCAGGGTGGCCAGCAGCACCACGAAGGACACGCCCGGAACGCCAGCGATGCCTTTGGAGGTGACCATCAGGGTCAGTACCAGCAGCAATTGCTGGCTGATCGACAGGTCGATACCGTACAGCTGGGCAATGAAGATGGCTGCGATGCTCTGGTACAGGGTCGAACCGTCCAGGTTGAACGAGTAACCGGTCGGCACCACGAAGCTGCAGACGGCTTTTGGCGCGCCGTAGGCTTCCATCTTCTCGATCACACGTGGCAGCACGGTTTCGGAGGAGGCGGTGGAGTAGGCCAGCACCAGTTCATCCTTGAAGATGCGCATCAGCTTGAGCACCGAAAAGCCGAACAGGCGAGCGATCAGGCCCAACACCACAAAGGCGAAGAAGGCGATGGCGAAGTAAACCAGGATCACCAGTTTTGCCAGTGGCAGCAGGGACGCGAAGCCGAAGTTGGCCACGGTCACCGCGATCAGTGCGAACACGCCGATCGGCGCGTAGTTCATGATCATGTGGGTGACCTTGAACATGCTTTCCGATACGCCCTGGAACATCTTCACCAGCGGCTCGCGCAAGTCCGCCTGCAAGCTCGACAAACCGAGACCGAACAGCACGGAGAAGAAGATGATCGGCAGCATTTCGCCGCGGGCCATGGCCGCGAAGATATTCGACGGGATCAGGTTGAGGATGGTTTCGATGAATGCGTGTTCATGCTGAACCTCGGCCGCCGTGGCTTGGTACTTGGAAATGTCCACAGTACCCAGGGTGCTCATGTCGATGCCGGCACCTGGATGGAACAGGTTGGCCAGCAGCAGACCGACCACGATGGCGATGGTGGTGACGATCTCGAAGTAAATGATGGTCTTGAGGCCAATGCGGCCAAGTTTCTTGGCGTCACCGACGCCCGCAATGCCGACGATCAGGGAAGAGATGACGATCGGGATCACGATCATCTTGATCAGACGGATAAAGATATCGCCTGCCGGTTGCAGGACGTTGCTGATCCACCAGGCTTTTTCGGCACTGAAATGGTTGAGCAGCGCACCGATTGCAATCCCCAATACCAGACCGATGAGGATCTGCCAGGCGAGGCTAAGCTTTGCCTTCTTCATATCTTTACCCTTACTTCAGTTTGACTCGGACAGCTGCATGAGCGGCTTCGCTTGTGGCGAAAATGTCAGTGCAACTGTCCCCGTATAAGGAGCCCCGGAGCGCTTGTTAATGGCTCTCTGGCAGGCGAAAAAAGGCGCAACTATTCCGATGCAAGGAAGCGACGTCTAATGCCGTAAACGCCTACCCTATGCCGAATCGGCATGAGGTTTTTTGAGTGAAACGCGCGTCCCAACCGGTTCGAATACGACATATTAGCAGGCATAAGTGCCGTGAACCGGCCATCACAGGGCAGGTTGAATGTTTTTTGATCAGCGGGGAAGGGTGTCAAAATGACGGAAAATCGCGAGATGCGCACGGAGAGTTGAGCGCAAAAGACAGGCGATTTTTCTCGATGTACGGTCACTTATGAAGCCCGGAGAGACTATTTCTCACTGGCGCTTCGAGCTTCAAGCCCTACGCAAGCCCGTCGAGCCATGGTTGGCCGGCGAACTTGCGTGGCAGCTTTCCTGACCCGGCCCTTGCGCAGGCACTCCCTGTACCCGTAGGTCACTCCGCCCCTGAAACAGGCAAAACGTCCCGACCCCTTGGTCATGCGCCTGCCTTCCTCGGGTGGCGCAATGGGAAAGAAGCGATGCGCCTCTTTCGCGTCTTCAATTCAGTACCACTGTGGAACTTCGCTTGCCATGGCAGGACCGCCCGGTAGCAGGGCGGCTGCCAGTGTCTTTAAAACGCTCATGTTCATCCTCGGCCGCGACGGCCAAAGAAGAAGGAAGCAATGAACATCACCAGGAACACGACAAAGAGAATCTTGGCGATACCCGTGGCGGTGCCCGCGATACCACCGAAGCCCAGTACTGCAGCAATGATGGCAATAATCAAGAATGTGATTGCCCAGCTCAACATGGTGATTCTCCTTACGCTTCTATTTAGAGGTGTTGCTTTCCCGGCGCGGCGAGCGCACCAAGTCGATGTGCTTAGAACACCCAGCGTTCCTGACGGGACATCTCATCGGCCGACTGCGCCTGGTCGACGTCCATCATTCGCATCGGGGTGGTATCTACCAAACCGCTGCCTGCCGCGCTGAATTGGGTTTGGGTCGGACGCTCGAACGAAACGCGCGGGGCTTCTGGCTGCTGGCTCTGTTCCCACAGAAGAAACTGTTGACTGGCGATCAAGGTGATCACCAGTGCAAGCACCGCAAACAGGCCTTGCTGAACATGCAGTGGCGAGAGATGCAATTGGGCGGCACGTTGGCGATTCATCCTGAAGCTCCTCCCACGCTGGGGAATTGGGTTGAGGGCATTTGTTGTTGCCCTGCGTTAATCAGGTTATTGCAGCCGGCATGCCAGCTTTTTTTCTTAAAAAAATCGTTTAAAAACAAATAGTTAAGCTTGTGGTGCGAATGTGCCCCGACGCATCCTGCACGATGAGCCCTCGTGCAGTCGTGCGTAATGCACGACTCCGCGCAAAGACATCGCAATATTTTTGAATTGAGAGGAGGGTGCGGCTGTCAGAAATGGACGCAAGGCATCTCTGATAAGGGCTTTCTTTCCAGAAAGCGCAATTGCGGGCGCTGCGGCGAGGGAACAGGAGTTAGCTACCCTGCTAAGGCAGGAATGGATCAGAATAAACCATGCAACTTGCCCGATTTTTCCGGGACTAACCAAGATCATTCATTAAGGAGCGTAGGAAAATGGAATCCGCCACTGAGCATCAAGGCCGCATTCTTCTGGTGGATGATGAATCTGCCATCCTGCGAACCTTCCGCTATTGCCTTGAAGATGAAGGCTACAGCGTGGCGACCGCCAACAGCGCTGCGCAGGCGGAAGCCTTGCTGCAACGCCAGGTTTTCGACCTGTGCTTCCTGGATTTGCGCCTCGGAGAGGACAACGGCCTGGACGTTCTGGCACAGATGCGCATCCAGGCCCCATGGATGCGCGTGGTGATCGTCACTGCGCATTCGGCCGTAGACACTGCCGTGGATGCGATCCAGGCGGGTGCCGCCGACTATCTGGTCAAACCGTGCAGCCCCGATCAGTTGCGCCTGGCAACGGCCAAACAGCTGGAAGTGCGGCAATTGTCGGCACGCCTGGAGGCGCTGGAAGGTGAGGTCCGTAAACCCAAGGACGGCCTGGACTCCCACAGCCCGGCGATGAAGGTCGTGCTCGAGACTGCCCGCCAGGTGGCCAGCACCGATGCCAACATCCTGATCCTTGGCGAGTCTGGCACCGGTAAAGGCGAGTTATCCCAGGCGATTCATGGCTGGAGCAAGCGCTCGAAAAAGTCCTGTATCACCATCAACTGCCCGTCGCTGACGGCCGAACTCATGGAAAGCGAGCTGTTCGGTCACAGCCGGGGTGCATTTACCGGCGCCAGTGAAAGTACCCTGGGGCGCGTCAATCAGGCCGATGGCGGGACCTTGTTTCTCGACGAGATCGGCGATTTTCCATTAGTTTTGCAACCAAAGTTACTGCGTTTCATTCAAGACAAAGAGTACGAGCGGGTGGGTGACCCGGTCACCCGTCGGGCCGATGTGCGCATTCTGGCGGCCACCAACCAGAACCTCGAAGACATGGTCCGCGACGGCCGTTTCCGCGAGGACCTGCTATATCGCCTCAATGTCATTACGCTGCACCTGCCGCCACTGCGCGAGCGCCGGGAAGACATTCTCAACCTCGCTGACCGGTTCCTGGCCCGCTTCGTCAAGGAATACGCGCGTCCGGCGCGGGGTTTCAGTGAGGAAGCCCGTGAGGCGCTGCTGGGTTACCGCTGGCCCGGGAACATTCGCGAACTGCGCAACGTGGTGGAGCGTGCGAGCATCATTTGCCCGCAGGAACGGGTTGAGATCAGCCACCTGGGCATGGCCGAATCCCCGATCAATAACGCCCCGCGTATTGGTGCCCCGTTAAGCCTGGATGAGCTGGAAAAGGCCCATATCGGTGCTGTCCTCGCCACCGCGGGTACCCTGGATCAAGCTGCCAAGACGTTGGGGATCGACGCGTCGACGCTGTATCGCAAGCGCAAGCAGTACAACCTGTGAGTTCGCGTCGATGAAACTGGCGATGAAGTTGCAGACCCGGCTGTTCCTCAGCATTTCTGCGCTGATCACCGTCGCACTGCTTGGGCTGCTGCTCGGCCTTGTCAGTGTGTTGCAGATGGCCGGGAGCCAGGAAGCGCTGGTGCGCAATAACTTCGTCACCCTGGACCTGGGGCTCAAGTTGCGGCAGACGCTGGGCGATCAGTTGCTCATCATGCTCAGCGAAAAAAATGATCCCGCGGCCTTCGAAGCGTCCAGGCAGCGTTCCCTGGAGCTGCTGGAGGAGGGTATCGCCCAGGAGCCACCGGGTGAAAACCAGGGTTTCAAAAAGGCCAAGGCTGACTATTTGAGCTTTATTGGTGCGTATGAAGTGTCCGCTGATCCGAAGCGCGTGCTCAGCGGCAACGATGAGCTGACCGAAAAATTCAATCTATTGCGCAATGGCTTGATTGCCGAACACAAGCGAGCGCTGGATGACATCAGCACCGTCGAACGCAAGGCCCGCGAGCGTGCGCTGCTGATTGCCGGGCTGCTTGGCTTGGTCGGGCTGGCGGTGCTGGTCATCGGCTTTATCACCGCCCACGCCATCGCCCGGCGTTTCGGTGAGCCCATCGAGGCCCTCGCGCAGGCGGCGGATAATATTGGCCAGGGAAATTTCGACGTCACGCTGCCGGTGTCCTCGGCCGTGGAGCTGAATCAGCTGACCCGGCGATTCGGGATCATGGCCGAGGCGCTACGCGAACATCAGGCCACCAACGTCGATGAGCTGCTGGCGGGACAGCAGCGTTTGCAGGCGGTGCTCGACGGCATCGACGATGGCTTGCTGATGATCGACCGCCAGGGGCATCTGGAACACCTCAACCCTGTAGCGCAGCGCCAGCTGGGTTGGGACACCGATCGGCTCGGGCGAGGCTTGGGTGAGGCGCTGGAGCACCCTGAACTCGATGAGCAACTGCAGCTGGTACTGCGTGGCGGTACGCTGGAGCGTATGCCGGATGACCTGAGTATCGAGGTCGATGGCGAGGCGCGGTTGCTGACGTATAGCCTGACGCCGGTCATTCATACCCAGGGGCATATCCTCGGTGCGGTGATGGTGCTGCACGATGTGACTGAACAGCGTGCCTTCGAACGGGTGCGTAGCGAGTTCGTCTTGCGCGCCTCCCATGAGCTGCGCACGCCCGTTACCGGCATGCACATGGCATTTGGCCTGTTTCGCGAGCGCGCGCATTTCCCGCCAGAATCCCGGGAAGCGGACCTGCTGGACACGGTAAACGAAGAAATGCAGCGACTGATGCAGCTGATCAACGACTTGCTGAATTTCTCCCGCTACCAGAACGGCTTGCAGAAACTCACCCTGGCGCCGTGCTCCATCGAGGATTTGCTGGAGCAGGCGCAGATTCGTTTCACTGACGGCGCACAGGAGAAGGGGGTCGAGCTGTTGGTGGAAGTCCAGGGACCCTTGCCACGGCTGCAAGCCGATCAGCCGCAACTGGACCGGGTGCTCGACAATCTGATCGATAACGCGCTGCGCCATACCGCCACCGGCGGACTGATACGCTTGCAGGCCCGGCGCCATGGGGAAAGGGTCATCATCAGCGTCGAAGACAACGGTGAAGGCATTGCCTATGGGCAGCAGGGCCGAATCTTCGAGCCCTTCGTCCAGGTCGGCCGCAAGAAAGGCGGGGCCGGGCTCGGTCTGGCGCTGTGCAAGGAAATCGTGCAGTTGCATGGTGGACGCATGGGCGTCTACTCGCGACCGGGGCAGGGGACTCAGTTCTATATGACGTTGACGGTGTAAGCGCTTTTACGCTTCGTCGTCCAGGCGTCGACCGGCCAGTCGGCGGCCTCGGGTTATCAGCTCAATGAACTGCACCGCACTCAGCGCATGAGCGAACAGCCAGCCCTGGCCGAACCTCACCCCCTCACTGCTCAGGAGCGCCGCCTGGGCTTCATGCTCGATGCCCTCGGCAATCACCTTCAAGTGCAACGACTGGGCCATATGAATGATATGTGGCGCCACACCGCTGCTCGCCGCGTCATGACCCAGCGCATCGATGAAAGCCTTGTCGATCTTCAGGCAATCCACCGGCAGGGTTTGCAGGTAGGCGAGACTGCAGTAGCCGGTGCCAAAGTCATCGATCAGTACCTGATGCCCGACATCCCGCAAGGCCTGCAGGTTTTCCCGGGCCACCACCACATCGATCAATCCACGTTCGGTGACTTCGAAGGCAATCTGCTTGGCCGCGACCCGGTGCAGGGTCAGCAGGCGAGCCATCACTTGGCCGATCCGCGGGACCATGACATCGCAGGCCGCCAGGTTGACCGAGATGTACAGCTGCGGATTGGCCCGCAGCAGTTGCCCCAGCTGCTCAAGCAGGCGCTGCAGGACAAAGTCGGTCATCTGGCGGATCTGCCCGGTGTTCTCGGCCATCGGGATGAACAGGTCGGGACTGGTCAGGGTGCCATCCGGCCGTCGCCAGCGCAGCAAGGCCTCAGCCCCGACGCAATTGCGGCTGTCGAGGTCGAAGATCGGCTGATACAGCACCTGCAACTCACCTCGGCGGATGGCGCCCGTCAGCTCCGCGTCCAGTGACTGGCGCTGGCGCACCAGCAAAAACACCAGGAAGCCCACGCACAGTGCCAATAGCAGGCAGGCGGGCAGCAACCACCACCACACGGGCGGTATATGGGTGCCGCTGCGCGGGCTGATCAGCACCAACTGGTATTCCGGGTTGTCGGTGGGCATGCGGTAAATCAACTTGGTCTGGGTGACTTGCAGCGCATCGCGGGTTTTTGGTGGCCAATGGCCGGTCGGTGGCCAGGCTTGCGCAACGCCCAGTACCGGAATCGCCCGGGTGCCATGGTCAAGGACCACCAGCAGGCTGCTTCCCGGCGAAAGGTCGACCATGTCGGTCAAATGACCGCGAGAGGTCGCGACCCGGAAATTGCCGCGTCCGAGCATCAGCGCGGCTCGGTTTTCATCGGGCTCGGTGGTGGTGTTCAGCCAGTAACTGTAGGTGGGGCCCTGGATGTCCGGTGGGCGTATCAGGGACAAGCCTTCCTGGCGCGGACGGTTGGAACAGATTCGCGAGGCGTCCATGTAGGCCGCCTCATAGACGAAGCGATAATTGAAGCTGACCTGCTGCAGGGTCGCGATCATGTCGTCATCGCAGCTACGCAACGGTTGGGCTTCGAGGTCATCAAGGCTTTCGCGTAACTGCCCGAACAGTTGCTCCAGCCGAGCGAGAAAACGTTCACCCTGGGCGTTCATTTCCCAGCTTTCGTTTTGCTCAACCTGGTGCACGGCGACAAAGTAGCTGCCGGCCATCATCAACGTCGCGCTCAAGACAGCAGCCAGCATCGCCAGGAACCAAGGGCGATAGAACCAGCTGCGAAGTGTCTCTCGAGCAACAGTCATTATGGAATATCCGACGGATTACCAATGAGTTATAGCTGCTATTTGAGAAACGCGCTGACCGTCGGGCGATCGTCATTATTTTGTCTGATTTAAAACCTGAAGCAGCGCTGCCGTTTGTGCGTCCGGCGTACCGTCAAAACGCGACGGGCGGAAATGCATCTGGAAGGCTGCCAGTACATGGCGGGTAGCGACGTCCAGTTCGCCGGTTTGCGGCGTCTCATAACCGACGCGTGCCAGTTGCGCCTGGAACCAACTGATGCTCGGCAGCTGTGTTTCGAACCAGGCTTGCTGGCGGGCTACGGCTTGCTCGTTCGGCCATATTCCGATCCCTTGTTCAGCCAGGCGCTTCCAGGGAAACAGGGGGCCCGGATCAAGCTTGCGCAAGGGCGCGATGTCGCTATGGCCGACAATGCTGCGAGGGCTGATCGCGTAGCGCCGGCTGATGTCCTTGAGCAGCACGATCAGGGACTCGACCTGCGCTTCGGAATAGGGGTACCACAGGCGCCCGGTCGGCGTGTCCTTGAAGCCCGGATTGACGATTTCGATGCCGATGGAACTGGAGTTCATCCAGGTCCGGCCTTGCCATTGGCTTTCCCCGGCGTGCCAGGCCCGCAGGTTTTCATCCATCAGCTTGTAGATGGTCGCCTTCTTGTCGTCGCCGATCAGGTAGTGGCTGCTGACTTCGCCATGGGTCAGCAGTTGCAGCGAGCGCTCCAGCGATGCATTGGTGTAGTGGAGCACGACGAACTGAATACGACTGTCGTGATTGGCCGAAGCATGGCTGGTGTCGTAGCGGGGACCGCTGGCGCAGCCGGCCAGCAGGATCAGCGACACGATGAGAGCAAGATATTTCATGGAGGGAAGCCAACACGCTAGAGACAGTAATGCAACAGTGTAACGTACTGTCCTGTGCGTGTTGGGTCATCGCAACGATTTGAACAAAATGGAGCGACGAAGCGCTTAGCCCAGTTCCACCCGGTTGCGCCCGGCATTTTTTGCCCGGTACAACGCCTGGTCGGCTCTTTTGAGCACCGCATCGCCATGCTCGCCGGGCCTGAATGCCGCCAGGCCTATGGAGACGGTAATGGTCACCGGTTCACCCCTGAAGTGAAAAGGGCAGGCTTCGATGGCGGCGCGCAGGGCCTCCAGGAGTTTCATGCCGTTCGCCGGGACTGTGGACGGCATCAGCAGGACAAATTCCTCGCCGCCAAACCGCGCAATGAAATCCGTTTTGCGCAGGCGCTTGCGCAGCACGCTGGCAATGATTTTCAAGACTTTGTCGCCCGCCAGGTGCCCGTAGTTATCGTTGATGCGCTTGAAGTGATCGAGATCGAGCATGGCCAGCATCAGCGTGTTGCCGTGTTGCTGCCATTGGCCGATCTCATGCTCCAGGCGCTCGCTCCAGGCCGCGCGGTTGGGCAGGCCGGTCAGCGGGTCGATCAAGGCTTTCTGGCGTTGCTCTTCCAGGTGCTCGCGAAAGCCCTGGGCTTCCTGTTCCATGTGGGCAACCCGTTCGGCCAGGCCTTGCAGGCGGGCCGCCACCTCCTGCTCGCGCTCGTCGCGCTGCTGGCGGTGCTGATCCATGGTACCGAGCAAACCTTCCAGACGGTTTTCCAGCACGTGCTTGAGATCTTCCAGGTCGGCTGCTTCCTTAACGCTGCTCTGCAAGCCGTCGACCTGTTCGCGAATCTGCGTGTCCATCGCATGGGCGGCGGATCGGCTGTCGGCATGGCCGGCGCTGGCGGCCTGCAAGTTGCTCTGGAACGATTCCAGGCGTTCGTTGAGCCCCTGCAGATAGGCTTCGAATTCGTGTTGGCCACCGTCGGAGATTGCCAGCATCAACGTCGCCAGATCGTCGAGAATCGGCAGCAATTCGTACCAGTTCAGGCCATTTTTCAGGCGTTCACGCATTGATTCGGCTTGTGGACGATGGCGCTCGGGTACCGTCAGGTCGTCGAGCAAGCCCAACAAGGTGTCTTCGATGTGTTTGGCTACCGAGCTGTAGGACGGTTCGGGCGAGTCGGGCAGGGCGTAGAGCATGTCTTGCTCGGGCTGCTGCGGATCGATGGCCGCCAGGACCTGGGCCATGGGCGAGGGCAGCGGCAGGGTGTCGAGCGGCACCACCGGGCTCAATTCGTCGGGATTGACGGCCGGGTCAGCCTGGGCCGTGGAGGTGCCGACCGGTGCGGAGAGTATCTCGGGTTGCTGCGTATCGGCTTCGGCCATGACTTGCGCAGGACCGGCTGGCGCTTGCTGTGGCTCCGGGGCTGGCGTAACAGCAGCAGGCTGGGGTGCATCCGGTATGTCGTGGAGCAACTGCGGCACGGTGTCGGCAGTGACCGGCGGGGTTGCAACCACGGGCGCCAGAACGGTTTCGCCCGTCTGCGCGACAAGAGCTTGCCCCGTGGGAGTGGTCGACTCTTCGGCGTCACGCTGACCGAACAGCCGCTGCAACAGCCCAGGGCGCTCAGGTTCCGCCGGGCCCTCCAGCTGACTCAGGGCTTTGCCTTGCAGTCCGCTCAGCTCGCCGAGCAGCAACGGGATCTCGCGCGCCTGGCTGACGCGACTGTCCAGTTGCTTGGCGAAGTGCTTGAGGGGGCGACTGACTTCCCGGGGCAGCGGCAATGTTTGCAGCTGCGTGACCAGGGCGGTGAGCGCGGCGCTGGTCTGGTTGATCCGTGTTTCCCGTCGCTGCTCGGAGTCGAGTACGGCTTTTTCAAGGCGTGGCAGCAGGGCGGCGAGACCGGCGTCCATGTCGTCGGTGCGCACGACTTCGCGCATCTCCTTCATGCATTGGTCAACGACTCGGTCGGTGCCTTCGGCTGCCAGCGTGCTGCGCACCAGACCCCGGCGCAACAGGTCGAGCCGGGCATCCCAGCGTCGTTCGAGTTTTTCCTGTTGTTCGATGCTTTGCAGGTACTTCTCTTTCCAGCGCTGTGCGTCGTCGCTCATTCATGGGATCCGCGGGGGGGCAGGACTCAACGCGGGCAATGCATCGGCCGTGAGCGAACCCGGCAGACGAATCTCTACCGCGACCGGCAGGTGATCGGAAATGGGTTGTGCCAGCACCTCGACCTTTTCAAGGGTCAGGCTCGGGCTCAACAGAATATGGTCCAGGCAGCGCTGTGGGCGCCAGCTGGGGAACGTCGCTTCCATTTGCGGGGCCAGAAGCCCAAGGTCGCGCAATGGAGAGTGTTGCAGCAGGTCACTGGCGTGGGTGTTCATGTCGCCCATCAGCACCTGGTGTTTATAACCGCCGATGACCTCGCGGATGTAAGCCAGTTGCAGGCTGCGGGCACGGGCGCCCAGTGCCAGGTGCATCATGACCACCACCAGCGCCTCCGGGCCTTCGCCGAAGCGCACCAGGATCGCTCCACGACCCTTCGGCCCTGGCAGTGGATGATCCTCGATCGCCCACGGCCGCAGGCGACTGAGCACACCGTTGCTGTGCTGGCCCAGGCGACCGAGATTGCGATTGAGTTGTTGATACCAGTAGGGAAAGGCGCCGAGCTGGGCCAGGTGTTCGACCTGGTTGACGTAGCCTGAACGCAGGCTGCCGCCATCGGCTTCCTGGAGGGCGACCAGGTCGAAGTCGCCCAGCAGGTTGCCGATTTTTTGCAGATTGTCGGCACGCCCGGTGTGCGGCAACAGATGTTGCCAGCCCCGGGTCAGGTAATGCCGATACCGCTCGGTGCTGATACCGACCTGGATATTGAAGCTGAGCAAGCGCAGACGGCTGTCTTCGGGCAGGCCTGTCGATTCCAGGTGATGCTCGTTGACCCGCGGATCATGCAGGCCAACGATGCGTTCGGTTCCCCAGCGGCGCATGGCAGGCGCCTCTTAGTTGGCGGCAGCCTTGTTTGCCGCTCGCTCCTGGTCGACCAGTTTGTCGGCCAGTTGCAGGGCTTGTTCGGCACCGCCAGCAGAACCCACGTCAAAACGATACTTGCCGTTGACGATCATGGTCGGAACACCGGAGATTTCATATTTTTTCGCCAGTTCGCGAGCCTTGGTGATCTGGCCCTTGATGGCGAAGGAGTCAAACGTAGCCAGGAACTTGTCCTTGTCGACACCCTGGGTGGCCAGGAAGTCCGCCATATCATTCTTGTCGGTCAGCTTCTTGTGTTCTTTCTGGATGGCTTCGAACACTGCAGCGTGGACCTTGTGCTCGACGCCCATGGCTTCGAGGGTCAGGAACATCTGGCCATGTGCATCCCATGGGCCGCCGAACATGGCCGGAATACGCACGAAGTTCACGTCGGAAGGCAGCTTTTCAACCCATGGGTTGATTACGGGTTCGAAGGCGTAGCAGTGCGGGCAACCGTACCAGAACAGCTCCACCACTTCGATCTTGCCAGGTACGGCGACCGGCACCGGATTGCTCAGCTCGACATAAGGTGCAGCGGGGGCTTCAGCGGCTTGGGCAGTCATGCCGAACAGGCTGGCAGCGGCAAAAACGGCGCTGATGATCAGATTACGCATGCTTTACTCCTGGACAAATTTTTTCGCCTCGCGGGACCTGATTTCAGACAGGTCATGGCGGGCCTGAGTTCTGTAGTGTAACGGCAGCGGCCACAAAAAAGGGCGGCCAAAGCCACCCTTTTTATACTTGCTGTGACGGATTAATCGAGCGTTAACGTTGCAAGGGTTCTATGCCCTGCGCAACGCCCGATGGATCGGTCTTAGTGCAGGCCCTGGATGTAGCTGGACACTGCGGCGATGTCTTCGTCGCTCAGCTTTTTGGCAATGCTCTGCATTGGTTTGGTGTCGCCGTCGTTGGCCCGACCACCTTCTTCCTTGCGGAAATCGGTCAGTTGCTTGGCGATATATTGAGCGTGCTGGCCACCCAGGTGCGGGAAGCCGGCGGCTGCGTTGCCCGCGCCATTTGGCGAGTGGCAGCCGGTGCACGATGGCAGGCCCTTGGCCAGGTCGCCACCGCGGAACAGTGCTTCACCGCGAGCCACGACTTTCGGGTCGGCGGCGCCGACGCTGCCCTTCTGGCTGGCGAAGTAGGCGGCGATGTCCGCCAGATCCTGGTCGCTCAGGTTGGTCAGCAGGCCAGTCATTTCCAGAACGGTGCGCTTGCCCGACTTGATGTCGTGCAGCTGCTTGGTCAGGTAACGTTCACCTTGCCCTGCCAGTTTTGGAAAGTTAGGCGCCATGCTGTTGCCATCCGGGCCATGACAGGCGCCACACACGGCGGCTTTTGCCTGGCCTGCGGCGGCGTCACCAGGTTTGACTGGCTCACCTGCAGCATGGGCAATGCCGGAGATCCCCACGGTCAACAGCAGACTCACGATCAATTTGTTCATCAGCTAATCCAACTACGGCTAAGGGTTAAGTTATGGACCGGGTTTACTCGCTCATCCAGTGGATGATGGCTTGGTAATCCTCGGCACTGCAGTCCATGCACAAACCACGCGGCGGCATCGCCTTGAAACCCTGGGTCACGTGTTGCACCAGCGTCTCCATACCTTTCGCCAACCTCGGCTTCCAAGCTTCCTGATCGCCCTTGCGGGGCGCCATGGGTAGTTGGCCGGAATGACAGGCACCACAAACACGGTTGTACACAGTTTCCGGATCCTGTGTAGCCTGAGCGCTGTAAAGCGGCATCAAGATTCCGGCAACTAGCAGCCATTTCGTCATAAAACGACCTTTTCAGGGTTGAGAGCGATCTGCGTTCTAGTGCGCAATCAAGGTCTTTCGCTCTCGTGAACTTCATCCTGCGTCGGGACAAAGCGCACACAAAATCTGCGGCATTATATACTGGCGTCACTGAAACGGAAGCGACACTGCTTGCCGCGCCCATTCCTGGCGCCGCCCACATCGGAAATCCCATGCAACTCAAGAATCCCATCCTCGGTCTGTGCCAACAGTCCACCTTCATGCTCAGCGCCGCCAAAGTCGACCAATGTCCGGATGACGAGGGCTTCGAAGTCGCCTTCGCCGGTCGTTCCAACGCCGGCAAGTCCAGTGCTCTGAACACCCTGACCCATGCCAGCCTGGCGCGCACCTCGAAAACGCCGGGGCGCACGCAACTGTTGAACTTCTTCAAGCTAGACGATGAACGCCGTCTGGTCGACCTGCCGGGCTACGGTTATGCAAAAGTACCGATCCCGCTCAAGCAACACTGGCAGCGTCACCTGGAAGCGTATCTGGGTGGTCGCGAGAGTTTGAAGGGTCTGATCCTGATGATGGACATCCGTCACCCGATGACCGACTTCGACCTGTTGATGCTCGATTGGGCTGTCGCAGCCGGCATGCCGATGCACATTTTGCTGACCAAGGCGGACAAGCTGACCTACGGCGCGGCCAAGAACACGCTGCTCAAGGTGCAGTCGGAAATTCGCAAGGGTTGGGGCGATGCCGTGACGATCCAGTTGTTTTCCGCCCCGAAACGCATGGGCCTGGAAGACGCCTACACTGTATTGGCAGGCTGGATGGAACTGGCGGACAAGGGCGCTGACGAAGTAACTGTATAAGTGTGAAAAAACTGTCTGGGGAGCGGTCAGGCCAGCGCGGCATGATCGCATCAGCCAGTTTTTTCCAGGCAAAAAAAACCCCGGACTTCTATGGGGAGGGGGAAGTTCCGGGGTTCAAGTTCTAGACCGCTAGGGCGGGGTCCAGATATCTGCCAACACTTAACACAACATAGGAGCATCGAAGGGCTTCACCAGCCATTCAGTAAATCTGAGTGGCCGTGGCCAGATAAGTTCAGTTTTTTTTCAGAAGCTTTGGAATAACCCCAAGCGCCTTTTGGACTAAGCAGCTTCTACGTGGTCTGCCGTGGCATCATGCCGCAGCAGAGTCTCCACTCAGTGCGCCTCATCCCAGTTATTGCCCACCCCGACTTCGACCAGCAATGGCACATCCAGTTTCGCCGCGCCGCTCATGTGCAGGCGAATCTCCTTGCTGACCTGTTCGACCAGGTCCTCGCGCACCTCGAGTACCAATTCATCGTGCACCTGCAGGATGACCCTGGCGTCCAGGCCTGACGAGGTCAGCCAGTCATCCACGGCGACCATGGCTTTCTTGATGATGTCGGCTGCTGTGCCTTGCATCGGCGCGTTGATTGCCGTGCGTTCAGCGGCGGCGCGCTCCTGCGGCTTGTTGGAATTGATTTCAGGCAGGTACAGCCGACGCCCGAAGAACGTTTCCACATACCCTTGATCCGCCGCCTGGGCGCGGGTGCGATCCATGTACTCACGAACGCCTGGATAACGGGCGAAATAGGTATCGATATAGGCCTTGGCGGTCTTGGTATCGACGCCGATGTCCTTGCCGAGTTTCTGCGCACCCATGCCGTAGATCAGGCCGAAGTTGATCGCCTTGGCGCCGCGCCGCTGGTCGGAGGTGACCTGGTTGAGCTCGACCTTGAAAACCTCGGCAGCGGTGGCGGTGTGCACGTCCAGGTTATTGCGGAAGGCATTCATCAGGCCTTCATCGCGGGACAGGTGTGCCATGATCCGCAGCTCGATCTGCGAATAGTCGGCCGCCAGCAGCTTGTAGCCTTTCGGGGCGACGAAGGCCTGGCGGATGCGCCGCCCTTCGGCAGTGCGCACCGGAATGTTCTGCAGGTTCGGGTCGCTGGACGAAAGGCGCCCGGTGGACGCCACGGCCTGGTGATAGGAGGTGTGGATGCGTCCGGTGCGCGGATTGATCTGTTCCGGCAGGCGATCGGTGTAGGTGCTTTTGAGCTTGCTCATGGAGCGGTATTCCATCAGCACCTTGGGCAACCGATAGTCGTCCTCGGCCAGCTTGGCCAGCACTTCTTCGGCGGTGGACGGCTGGCCCTTGGCGGTCTTTTTCAGCACCGGCAGCCCGAGCTTCTCGTAGAGGATCACGCCGAGCTGCTTGGGTGAG
Source organism: Pseudomonas sp. SbOxS1 (assembly GCF_013416725.1). Lineage (NCBI taxonomy): Bacteria > Pseudomonadati > Pseudomonadota > Gammaproteobacteria > Pseudomonadales > Pseudomonadaceae > Pseudomonas > Pseudomonas sp. SbOxS1. The sequence goes on along the minus strand of NZ_JAAVXC010000002.1, from coordinate 52,830 downwards.
CCCAAGTTGAATTCCTCACCGGCAATCTCGAAGGCTTCACGCTCCAGCGCTACCATCTTGTCGCCCAGTTCGATGCTCTGCACGCCCAGCAGGGCGGCATCCACGAACGCGCCCTGGCGTTCGATACGTGCGAGCACCGGTACCAGGGGCATTTCGATGTCGGTCAGCACGCTAGCCAGGGTCGGGATGGCGGTCAGTTTTTCGAACAGGGCCTGGTGCAGGCGCAGGGTGATGTCCGCGTCTTCGGCGGCGTAAGGCCCGGCCTGCTCCAGCGCGATTTGATCGAACGTCAGCTGCTTCACGCCTTTGCCGGCGATGTCCTGGAAGCTCACGGTGGTGTGATCCAGGTACTTCAGCGCCAGGCTGTCCATGTCATGGCGGGTGGCCGTGGAGTTGAGCACATAGGATTCGAGCATGGTGTCGTACGCGACGCCGCGCACGGTGATGCCGTTTGCCTGATCGCCACCGATGGCGCAGTTGGCCAGGATGTTCATGTCGAACTTGGCGTGCTGGCCGACCTTGAGCTTGTTAGGGTCTTCCAGGATCGGCTTGAGGGCGCGCAGGACGGTGTCGCGATCCAGTTGCTGAGGCACACCGATGTAGGAGTGGGTCAACGGGATGTAGGCCGCTTCGTTGGCTTGCACCGCAAACGACAAGCCCACCAATTGCGCCTGCTGCGCGTCGATGCCGGTGGTTTCGGTGTCGAAGGCGAACAGTTTGGCGTTCTTCAGTTTATCCAGCCAGACGTCGAATCGCGCCTGGTCGAGGATGGTCTCGTAACGGGCTTCTGACGTGGCCGGCGGCACCTCGGCTTCGGTTTCGGCTTCGGTGGCACTGAACAGATCGACTACCGGCTCGGGCTTGGAGGCAGCAGCGCTCAGTTCAAGACGTTTGGCGTCCCGATCGAGATCGTTCAGCCAGCTTTTGAATTCCAGCAGCGAATAAAGCTCGTAGAGTTTGGCCGGATCTTCCGGGCCCATTTGCAAATCGTCGAGGCCAATGTCCAGCGGCACATCGACCTTGATGGTCGCCAGTTGATAGGAGAGGAACGCCATCTCCTTGTGCTCTTCGAGCTTGGCCGGCAGGTTCTTGGCACCGCGGATCGGCAGGGTAGGGACGATGTCGAGCTGCGCGTAGAGCTCGGTCAGTCCGCCATTCACACCCACCAGCAGGCCGGAAGCGGTCTTTGGGCCTATGCCCGGAACGCCTGGAATGTTGTCGGAAGAATCGCCCATGAGTGCCAGATAATCGATGATCTGCTCGGGAGCGACGCCAAATTTCTCCTTCACGCCGTCTACGTCCATGCTGCTACCGGTCATGGTATTGACCAAGGTAATGTGGCCGTCGACCAGTTGCGCCATGTCCTTGTCACCGGTGGAGATGACCACTGGGCGATCGGCCGCCGCGCTGCTGCGGGCCAGCGTGCCGATCACGTCATCGGCCTCGACGCCTTCAACGCACAGCAGCGGGAAGCCCAGGGCGATCACGCTTTGATGCAGGGGTTCGATCTGCACACGCATGTCATCGGGCATGCTTGGCCGGTTGGCCTTGTATTCGGCGTACATGTCATCGCGAAATGTCCCACCCTTGGCGTCGAACACCACGGCGAAGGGACTGTCCGGGTACTGCTTGCGCAGACTCTTGAGCATGTTCAACACGCCCTTGACCGCGCCGGTGGGCAGGCCTTTGGACGTGGTCAGCGGTGGCAGCGCGTGAAAGGCGCGGTACAGGTAAGAAGAACCGTCCACCAGGACGAGGGGGGCTTGGCTCATGAGCAGGATCAACCTTTTCGGCGGGTCCGGCGCTAGAATAGCGGGACCGTTGACGACAAAGGGACAAGGTTATCATGCGCACACTAAATCGCCTGTTGCTGGCTGGGTTGTTTGCAGTCACTCCGTTGGCCGCCATGGCGGCGGACGATGCGCCATCGCCAGATCCGGAAGTAACCATTCGCACGGAAGGCGACAAAACGATTCAGGAGTACCGTCAGAACGGTTTTCTCTACGCCATCAAGGTCACTCCGAGCGTCGGCAAACCCTATTTTCTGGTGCGCGCCGATGGATCGGACGGTAACTTCATCCGCTCGGATCAGCCGGATATGCTGATACCGTCGTGGAAGATCTTTGAGTGGAAGTAGTTTCTTAATTTCAATCGGCGTTGGCTCAAGAGCGGCGCCTCGTACTGGCAGTTTTAATCATGTCTGTGTTTACCCCCCTGGCTCGGCCCGAGCTGGAAGCTTTTCTCGCCCCTTATGGCCTCGGCCGCCTGCTTGATTTCCAGGGGATTGCCGCCGGTAGCGAAAACACCAATTTCTTTATCAGCCTGGAGCAGGGCGAATTCGTCCTGACCCTGGTCGAGCGCGGCCCGGTCCAGGAGATGCCGTTCTTCATCGAATTGCTCGACGTGCTGCACGAAGCCGACCTGCCGGTGCCTTACGCACTGCGCACCACCGACGGCGTCGCGTTGCGCGAGCTGGCCGGCAAGCCTGCGCTGCTGCAACCACGCCTGGCCGGCAAGCACATCAAGCAAGCCAACGCACAGCATTGCGCGCAAGTCGGCGAGTTGCTTGCCCACCTGCACCTGGCGACCCAGGCCAAGATGATCAAGCGCAAGACCGATCGTGGCCTGGACTGGATGCTGGAAGAGGGCGCGCAATTCCTGTCGCACCTCAATGCCGGGCAGAAAGCTTTGCTGGAGCGGGCGCTGGAAGAAATCACCCAGCAGAAAGAGAAAATCCTGGCGCTGCCTCGGGCCAACATCCACGCCGACCTGTTCCGCGATAACGCGATGTTCGAAGGCACGCACCTGACCGGGCTGATTGATTTCTACAACGCCTGTTCGGGGCCGATGCTCTACGACGTGGCGATTGCCTTGAACGACTGGTGTTCCGACGACGACGGCTTGATCGACGGCCCACGGGCGCGGGCACTGCTGGGGGCTTATGCCGCATTGCGACCGTTTACCGCGGCCGAGGCTGAGTTGTGGCCGACGATGTTGCGGGTGGCGTGTGTGCGTTTCTGGTTGTCACGGTTGATCGCGGCGGAGTCGTTTGCCGGGCAGGACGTGTTGATTCACGATCCGATGGAGTTTGAGCAGCGTTTGGCGCAGCGTCAGACGGTCAACACGCCATTGCCTTTCGCCCTCTAAACATTGTGGCGAGGGGATTTATCCCCGTTGGGCTGCGCAGCGGCCCCAAAAAGAGGGGCTGCTGCGCAGTCCAACGGGGATAAATCCCCTCGCCACAGGTTATGGGTTGTTACAACGACTCCAGGCACCCCGCCAGATCATTCCCCAGCTTCTCCAGCACCTGCTCATACCCCTGGGCCGTCGCTGGCGTGTACCCGCCCAGCGCATCCAGCTCCGCCAGTTTCACCGGTAGCCCGGCCACCAAGGTTTCCGCCAGGCGTGGGCGCAGGGGTGGCTCGCTGAACACACAGGTTTTACCGACTTCCTGCAACCGCGCGCGCATCGCCGCAACATGCTGGGCGCCCGGCTGTACTTCCGCCGCAACACTGAACACGCCAGCGTGCTTGAGGCCGTAGGCGTCTTCGAAGTAGTCGAAGGCCTCATGGAACACGAAGTAAGGTTTGCCTTCAATACTGGCCAGACGTTTCTTCAGGCGCAGGTCCAGGGCGTCGAGACGCTCACCGAAGGCCTTGAGGTTGCTTTGGTAACGGGCTGCATTGGCCGGGTCGGCGGCGCTCAGGTCCTCGGTCATTTTCGCCGCGATCACCCGGGCGTTGACCGGCGACAGCCACAAATGCGCATCCAGGCTGCCCGGACGGTGATCGTGGTCGTGTTCGTCGGCTTCTTCGGCGTGGGAGTGGTTATCTTCCGCGAAGTGACGCAATTTTAGACCGGGCAAATTTTGCACTGCGACGCTGGGCAAGGTACGACCATTGAGCACGCGAGGCATGAATCCTTCCATGTCCGGCCCGATCCAGTACAGCAGATCCACCGATTGCACTTTCCGTACGTCGGATGGACGCAAGGCATAGTTATGCGGCGAGGCGCCGGGTGGCAGCAAGACTTCCGGGATCGCCACACCGTCCTGTACGGCAGCGGCGATCAGCTGTAGTGGCTTGATGCTGGTGAGGACCTTGACCTCGGCTTGCGCCGAACCAATCAGCAGAAAACTGGTGAAAATTGCGACAAAGATGGAAAAAAGTCGGGACACGATGACCACTCGAAGAGGCGAGAACGGGTAACATAATAACGTCTCTCACAAAACTCGTCGCCGCTCATGCCTAAAACACCGATTGCCAGCCGTCCCCACGACCACTCACATTGCGTCCACAGCGCACTGTCTGAGGCCGATGCCTTGTGCGCGCGCCAGGGTTTGCGCCTGACCGCATTGCGTCGGCGGGTGCTGGAACTGGTATGGCAAAGCCATAAGCCACTGGGGGCCTACGACATTCTCGCGGTCCTCAGTGAACAGGACGGGCGCCGGGCCGCACCACCAACGGTCTACCGCGCACTGGATTTCCTGCTGGAAAACGGCCTGGTACACCGTATCTCCTCGCTCAACGCCTTCATCGGCTGCAATCACCCGACGCACGTGCACCAGGGGCAGTTCCTGATCTGCCGTGAATGCCACGCCGCCATCGAACTCGAACAGAAATCCATCAGCGACGCGATCATCGCCAGCGCCAAGGACGTGGGGTTTGTTGTCGAAGGCCAGACCGTCGAAGTGATCGGTCTCTGTTCGGGCTGCCAGGGGGCTTGATGAGCAACGCGCTGATCCGCCTCGAGCAGGTTGCCGTCACCTTTGCCGGGCAACCTGTGCTGGATAACATCGAACTGAGCGTAGAGCCCGGGCAGATCGTGACCCTGATCGGCCCTAATGGCGCCGGCAAGACCACCCTGGTGCGCGCCGTGCTCGGCTTGTTGAAACCCGACAGCGGCAGTGTCTGGCGCAAGCCGAAACTGCGGGTCGGCTACATGCCGCAAAAACTGCATGTCGATCCAACCTTGCCGCTCTCGGTGCTGCGCTTCTTGCGTCTGGTGCCGGGTGTGGACCGTGCGATGGCCTTGGCCGCGCTCAAGGAAGTCGGCGCCGAACAGGTGATCGACAGCCCCGTGCAAAGTGTTTCCGGCGGTGAAATGCAACGCGTCCTGCTGGCTCGGGCGTTGTTGCGCGAGCCGGAATTGCTGGTGCTCGACGAACCGGTACAAGGCGTCGACGTGGCCGGTCAGGCCGAGCTCTATAGCCTGATCACGCGCCTGCGAGACCGTCACGGCTGCGGTGTGTTGATGGTTTCCCACGACCTGCACCTGGTGATGAGCACCACCGACCAGGTGGTTTGCCTGAATCGCCATGTCTGCTGCTCCGGCCACCCCGAGCAGGTCAGCGGCGATCCGGCATTCGTCGAACTGTTCGGAAAAAACGCACAAAGCCTGGCGATTTATCACCACCACCACGACCACGCCCACGATTTGCACGGTTCGGTGGTCAAGGCGCCCGCGTCGGGCCATAACCATGTTCACGGAGATAGCTGCAAGCATGGCTGATTTTCTGCTCTACGCCCTGCTTGCAGGCCTGGCCCTGGCGGTTGTGGCGGGCCCCTTGGGCTCCTTCGTGGTCTGGCGGCGCATGGCCTATTTCGGCGACACCCTGTCCCACGCGGCATTGCTGGGCGTGGCGTTGGGCTTTCTGCTCGATGTCAGCCCGACGGTTGCAGTCACCGTCGGCTGCCTGCTGTTGGCGGTGTTGCTGGTGACCTTGCAACAGCGCCAGCCGCTGGCCTCCGACACGCTTTTGGGAATTCTCGCGCCCAGCACCCTCTCTTTGGGCTTGGTGGTACTAAGCTTCATGCACGAAGTGCGGATCGACCTGATGGCCTATCTGTTCGGTGACTTGCTGGCGATCAGTCCGACCGATCTGGCGTGGATCCTCGGTGGCAGCGCCGCGGTGCTGGCGTTGTTAGTGACGTTGTGGCGGCCATTGCTGGCAATCACCGTGCACGAAGAGTTGGCGAGGGTTGAAGGACTGCCGGTGGCGGGACTGCGCCTGGCGCTGATGCTGTTGATCGCCGTGGTGATTGCCGTGGCGATGAAAATCGTCGGTGTGTTGCTGATCACCTCGTTGTTGATCATTCCGGCAGCGGCGGCACAACGTCACGCCCGCTCACCGGAGCAGATGGCACTGGGCGCCAGCCTGCTGGGCATACTCGCCGTGTGTGGTGGACTGGCGCTGTCCTGGTTCAAGGACACCCCGGCGGGCCCGTCGATTGTAGTGGTGGCCGCCGCGCTGTTTCTGCTGAGTTTTGTTCTGCCCCGTCGAGGGGTGTAGACTTGCTCGTTTTTTGCGCAAATAGAGAGTCGCAGGAATGAAGTCGTTCGCCTCCCGTTATCTGCTCCTTGTCGCATTTTCTTTGCTGCTGGGCGCTTGCCAAAGCACGCCACCGGCAGCCCCCGAGGCCCCGGATGCGCGGGCCACGGCTATTGCACAGCTGGAACAAAGCCTGGCCAGCAGCGATCTGGCCACGGCCGAAGGTCAATTGGGCGCGTTGCAGGCCGAGTCCCCCAACGATCAATCCCTTGAGCAATACCAGCGTCAACTCGCCGAAGCCTACCTGCTGCGTAGCCAGATCGTGCTGCAAAAAGGCGATGTAAACGCTGCTGCCACCGCATTGGCCCGGGCCCGGGTCTTGATGCCTAAAGCGCCTGCGCTGACCGGTGGCGTCAACGGTGCCATCGCACAAGCCCGCAAGGCTGAGCTGGAAAAGGCCGAAGCAGACCTCAAGTCCGCCGAAGCCAAGCGCAAAGCCAAGGTCATTGACCCAGAGGCTGAAAGCACCACGGTGAAGCTGAAAATCACCGAAATGGGGAAAATGCGTCGTCAACTGGATGCTATTGCCGCCGATGTGGTGAATTTTCAGTGCGACGTGAGCATTCAGGTGCCGCGTACGGATGATTATCCATGGGTGGCTAACTTGCTGACCAAGCGGGTGAAGAAGCTTGATCCGCAGTTTGATCTGAATCTGGAGCGGCAGATTATTCGCAGCGTTCCGGCGCAGATTGTTCTTAGCCCTCGCAAGCAGCCTTAAAAGCATCGCGGGCAAGCCCCGCTCCTGTAGGAGCGGGCTTGCCCGCGAAGGCGTCCTCCCCGTTCAACAAATAACCTAAGCCGGAATCGCCTTGGCCTTGGGTTCCCTGTCCCAAACCCGATGCTGACCAATCGCCACAAAAAACGCCTTGGCCAACTTAGCATCCGTACCAACAATCAACCCCGCATCAACCTCCAGCTTCAACACATCCAGCAACTGCTTCGCCTCGCCATCCAACGCAATCGCTTTCAAATGCTTGTAAGCCTCCAGCACGTAATGCAACGCCACGCCATCAGTGCCCAGCGCCTTGATCGATGCCGCGCCCCCGGGCACGAACACCGCATCGAATGCCACTGAAGGCAAGCCTTCCATGGACGCATCCACCGGCAGCGACTTGCCATCGGAAGTTTTCACCGGTGCCGAGGTCGGGCCGAGCAATTTGGCATGCGCCCCTTCAGCTTCGAGCGCTTTCTTCATGGCATCGATTGCGGCCCCATCTACGCCATCGGCGGCCAGGATCGCTACTTTGCGGGTTTTGATATCGCCTGGCAGCAGGTTGGCCTGACTCAGGGCCGGCGAACGTTCCAGGGACGTTTTCGGCACATCGACGGTCCCCGCTTTCGGCACTGCAAGTCCGAGGTTCTGGGCCACCCGCTTGGCCAGCTCCAGATCGATGTTGGCCAGGATTTCATTCACTTCCCTTGCCCGAATGAACTCTCGCTCAACCTTGCCCAGCTCGAAGCTGTACGCAGCGATGATGTGTTCTTGCTCATGCTTGCTCATGCTGTGGAAAAACAGCCGCGCCTGGGAGAAGTGGTCGCTGAACGACTCGCTGCGCTGACGGATCTTGTTGGCGTCGATGCGCTCGGCGTAACTCTCGAAGCCGCCATCTTGCGCTGCGGGCGGGGTTTCTTTCGGCCAGCCACTATCGATTGAGTTTGGCTCGTAGGCCGCACGGCCCTTGTCGATGGTGGTGCGGTGCAGTGCATCCCGCTGGCCATTGTGCAGGGGGGAAATCGTTCGGTTGATCGGAATCTCGTGAAAATTCGGGCCACCGAGTCGGCTGATCTGCGTGTCGGTGTAGGAAAACAGCCGGCCCTGCAGCAGCGGATCGTTGGAGAAATCGATCCCCGGCACGATATGCCCCGGGCAGAACGCGACCTGTTCGGTTTCGGCAAAAAAGTTGTCCGGATTGCGGTTCAACACCATTTTGCCCAGCGGGGTGATGGGTACGATCTCTTCAGGGATGAGCTTGGTTGGGTCGAGGATGTCGAAATCGAAGGCGTGTTCGTTTTCTTCCTCCACCACCTGTACGCCCAGCTCCCATTCCGGATAGTCACCCGTCTCGATGGCCTCCCAGAGGTCGCGACGATGGTAGTCCGTGTCTTTGCCCGCAAGCTTTTGCGCTTCATCCCACACCAGCGAACAGGTACCCGCGGCAGGGCGCCAGTGAAACTTGACGAAGCGCGATTTTCCTTCGGCATTGATCATGCGGAAGGTGTGAACCCCGAAGCCCTGCATGCTGCGCAGGCTTTTGGGGATCGCCCGGTCGGACATGGCCCAGATCACCATGTGCGCCGATTCCGGCTGCAACGAAACAAAGTCCCAGAAGGTGTCGTGGGCGGAGCCGCCGGTGGGTATTTCGTTGTGGGGCTCGGGTTTCACCGCGTGGACGAAGTCAGGGAACTTGATGGCGTCCTGGATGAAAAACACCGGCATGTTGTTGCCCACCAGGTCGTAGATGCCTTCATCGGTGAAGAATTTCACGGCGAAGCCACGTACATCACGCACGGTATCGCCTGACCCGCGAGGGCCCTGCACCGTGGAAAAACGCACGAATACGGGCGTCTTTTTACCGGGGTCCTGCAGGAATCCGGCTTTGGTCAAGACGCTGTGATTCTCATAACTCTGGAAGTAACCATGGGCCCCCGTCCCGCGGGCATGAACGATGCGCTCGGGAATGCGTTCATGGTCAAAATGCGTGATCTTTTCACGCATGATGAAATCTTCCAGCAGCGACGGCCCACGGGCGCCGGCTTTCAAGGTGTTCTGGTTGTCGGCCACCTTCACGCCCTGATTGGTACGCAAGGCCTGGCCGGTGGCGTCGGAGCGGAATTTTTCCAGGCTGTCGAGCTTGGCGTTAGTGTTATTGCGGTCCAGGGTATCGGTCCCGGCCAGGTCGCTCTTTGGCGCGGCAGGCTTTTTAGTACTCATCAGGCGTGACTCCTCGGCTGAATTCGAGTTGCCTAAGTAGTGACTGATGGCGTTTTTAGCCGTTCCTTTTATCTGACCTTTGATCGCGTTATTGCCAAATGACTGGTCGAATGCGAAATAAATGCTAAGAACTGCTATACGGACAGGCTAAAATGCGCGCCCGGCTAACCGCTGACCCTTTTCCAACGCGCCCCACAAGGTTCGCTACGTGATCGAGTTTCAAAACGTCCATAAAACCTACCGCGTCGCCGGTAAGGATATTCCCGCCCTGCATCCGACCAGTCTGACGATTGAGAATGGTCAGGTCTTTGGCCTGATCGGCCATTCCGGTGCGGGAAAAAGTACCCTGCTGCGTCTGATCAATCGCCTGGAAAATTCCAGCGGCGGCAAGATCATCGTGGACGGCGAAGAAGTCACCGCGCTCGACGCCAACGGACTGCGCCGTTTCCGTCAGCAGGTCGGGATGATTTTCCAGCACTTCAACCTGCTGGCGTCCAAGACCGTTGCTGACAACGTTGCGCTGCCGCTGACGCTGGCCGGTGAAATTTCCCGCCGCGACATCGACCAGCGCGTGGCGGAATTGTTGGCCCGGGTCGGCTTGTCCGATCATGCCAACAAGTATCCGGCGCAGTTGTCCGGTGGTCAGAAACAGCGTGTCGGCATTGCCCGCGCCCTGGCGACCAAGCCGAAAATTCTGCTGTGCGACGAAGCCACCAGTGCACTGGACCCGCAGACCACGGCATCGGTCCTGCAATTGCTGGCCGAGATCAATCGCGAGCTGAAGCTGACCATCGTGCTGATCACCCATGAAATGGACGTGATCCGCCGGGTCTGCGACCAGGTCGGCGTCATGGACGCTGGCGTGATCGTCGAGCAAGGTTCGGTCGCCGAGGTGTTCCTGCATCCGAAACACCCGACGACCAAGCGCTTCGTGCAAGAAGACGAGCAGATCGACGAAGGCGAACAGCGTGACGACTTCGCTCACGTGCCGGGTCGCATCGTGCGTCTGACCTTCCAGGGCGAAGCGACCTACGCACCGTTGCTGGGTACCGTCGCTCGGGAAACCGGTGTGGACTACAGCATCCTGGCCGGTCGTATCGACCGCATCAAGGACATCCCTTACGGGCAACTGACCCTGGCCGTGACCGGCGGTGACATGGAAGCGGCCTTCGCCCGCTTCACCGTGGCCGACGTCCACATGGAGGTGCTGCGCTAATGGAAGCCCTGACTAGTTTCTTCGCCAACATCGACTGGTTCGAAATCTGGCTGGCCACCGGCGATACCTTGCTGATGCTCGGTGGTTCGCTGTTGTTCACCGTGTTGCTGGGCCTGCCGCTGGGCGTGCTGTTGTTCCTCTGCAGCCCGCGTCAGTTGCTGGAAGCCAAAGGCGTCTACGCGATGTTGTCCCTGGTGGTGAACATTCTGCGTTCGCTGCCTTTCATCATTCTGTTGATCGTGATGATTCCGTTCACCGTGTTGATCACTGGCACGTCCCTGGGCGTCGCCGGCGCGATCCCGCCGCTGGTGGTCGGTGCCACGCCGTTCTTCGCGCGACTGGTGGAAACCGCCCTGCGCGAAGTGGATCGCGGCATCATCGAAGCGACCCAGGCCATGGGCGCGACGACGCGGCAGATCATCACCAATGCCTTGCTGCCCGAAGCCCGTCCGGGCATTTTCGCGGCGATTACGGTGACGGCCATTACACTGGTGTCCTACACGGCAATGGCCGGTGTGGTCGGTGCCGGTGGTCTGGGTGACCTGGCGATCCGCTTCGGTTACCAGCGTTTCCAGACTGACGTGATGGTGGTCACGGTGGTGTTGCTGCTGGTGCTGGTGCAGGTCCTGCAAACCGTCGGCGACAAGCTGGTTGTGCATTTTTCTCGGAAATAAAAAGTTCTCGTAAATGACAAATGAGCCGGCCATTCGCTGGCAGGCGCCAAACGGGTGCCGCAAGCGGGTACCCACATGGAGTTAGCTGAATGAAAAAACTACTCGTCGCATTCGCTGCCGTTGCAGCCTTTTCCGCCCACGCCGCCGACACCCTGACTGTCGCCGCGACCCCGGTGCCACACGCGGAAATCCTCGAGTTCGTTAAACCGGCCCTGGCCAAAGAAGGCGTCGACCTGAAGGTCAAGGTCTTCACCGACTACATCCAGCCGAACGTACAGGTTGCGGAAAAACGCCTTGATGCCAACTTCTTCCAGCACCAGCCGTACCTGGATGAATTCAACAAGGCCAAGGGCACTAACCTGGTCTCGGTTGCCGGTGTGCACCTGGAGCCTCTGGGCGCTTATTCCAGCAAGTACAAGACCCTGGAAGAGCTGCCAAGCACCGCTACCGTGGTGATCCCGAACGACGCCACCAACGGCGGTCGTGCACTGTTGCTGCTGGCCAAGGCCGGTGTGATCAAGCTGCAGGATTCGAACAACATCCTGTCGACGGTCAAGGACATCACCGAGAACCCGAAGAACCTTAAGTTCCGTGAGCTGGAAGCCGCGACCATCCCGCGCGTGCTGACCCAGGTCGACCTGGCCCTGATCAACACCAACTACGCGCTGGAAGCCAAGCTCGATCCGGCCAAGGACGCGCTGGTCATCGAAGGCAGCGACTCGCCTTACGTGAACATCCTCGTTGCCCGTCCGGACGACAAGGACAGCGAAGCGATGAAGAAACTGGTGGCTGCCTTGCACAGCCCGGAAGTGAAGGCCTTCATTCTTGAGAAGTACAAAGGCGCAGTCGTGCCGGCGTTCTGATCTGAAGCTGTAACGAAAAATGGGGCGCATTGAATGCGCCCCATTTTTTTTGCCTGAAACACCGTCCCTTGTAGGAGCCCGGCTTGCCGGCGAAGGCGATCTCACGGGCGCCTTCGCCGGCAAGCCTGGCTCCTACAGGGCCGTGCGGACCTTCACCCTATCAGTTCTGCTAGTAGACAGAATTGCGCCCATTACCGATGCTGAATCATGTGGATTAGTAATTGCCAGGAGTTCAACCTATGTCTGCGCAAGTTCAAGGAGTCCTATGCCGCTATCACTACGATGCGCTGGATCGGCTCATAGGAGTCACACCTGAAAGGGATGTTGGACTTCAGCGTTTTTACTGCAAAAATCGCTTGGCTACGGAGATTCAAGGAGTTGTGCAGCGTTCGATTTTTCAGCAAAACGAACAGCTTTTTGCTCAGCAAGATCGATATGGAGATGCAGTGGAAACGTCATTGCTGGCGACAGACCAAATGCGCTCAGTGCTGCAGATAGTAAAAGCTAATCGCCCTAGACCTATTGCCTATTCACCTTATGGCTGTCGTATTGCGGGAGGTGGCTTGTTAAGTTTGTTGGGATTCAACGGCGCACGGCCAGATTCGGTAACGGGGCATTATTTGTTGGGAAATGGTTATCGGGCATTTAACCCGGCTTTAATGCGATTCAACAGTGCGGACAATATGAGCCCATTCGGGAAAGGAGGGGTAAATCCTTATGCATACTGCTTGGGTGACCCGGTTAATTATTCTGATGAAAGTGGACATTTATCTTTCTGGCGAATAAGTGCATTTTTATCAAGGAACAGAAAAATGCCTTCCTTCTCTCTACCAGCATCCCTAGCTTCGGAAAAATATAAGTTATATTCACTCGTGCTGGATGCAAATGTGCCAAAAAAAGCAGTAATTAATTCATATAAAAAAGCTATTTACAGTGCAGGTGCAAAACGTAGAATCCCTATACCTATCAGGAAAGTAACCTCGCTTGAGCAGTTGCATGTAGTACAGAGGTGGCCTAGGTCGTTTCATTTTGATCCGTATGTTGCAAATGGTTCAAACACTGTGAGCTTCATCTACACCAAGCACAAGGAACTTTTCGTAGGGAGTCAGGGTCATTTAAGTTTAAGTGTGTTGGCGAAAAGCGATGAGGTTATTAGCGCAGGTGAGCTGATTCGATTAAATGATAACAGTTTTATTATCTCGAATAAATCGGGTCATTTCAAACCGGATTTTGAATCGCTTGTACCTGTGAAGAGACGATTAGAGAAGCTGGGAGCAAATACCATTGAGTTAAAAGATCATAAGTTCGCTTAGATAATGAGCGCGAGTTTCCGACGAAGGTGTCGCAAGAGCACCTTCGTAAAGTCGTCAACCTTAGAATTTTGGCATTTATTGTCGGTTAAGCATCACCGGCAACTGCGCCACCAGCTTCACATTGTTCAACGGCGCCCGAATAAATCCGCGCTGGGTTCCGTCCGGGCCAATGACCGCGAGATTGCCGCTATGGTCGACGGTGTAGTTCGGCTTGCTGGTGTCCGCCGGAATGAACGGAATGCTCACGGCATTGGCGACTTTCTGCAGTTCTTCTATCGACGTTGCCGTCAGGCCGACAAACTGCGGATCGAAGTAGCCCAGGTACTGTTTGAGCTGCTTGGGCGTATCGCGGTGCGGATCGACGCTGACCAGCACGATCTGCAACTTGTCCACCGCCTCGGGCGGTAGCTCGCTCTTGATCTGGCGCAGTTGGGCGAGGGTGGTCGGGCAGATGTCCGGGCAGAAGGTGTAGCCGAAGAACAGCAGGCTCCACTTGCCTTTGAGCTCGTTGATCGCCACCGGTTTTCCATCCTGGTCGGTCATCTTCACATCCGGCAGGTTGCGGCTTTGCGGCAGGAGAATGATGCCGGCGTCGATCAGTGCCGTCGGATCGCCCTGGCCTTTACCGGAGAGTACTTTATTGATGGTCAGGCCCAGGACCAGCGCGATCAGGGCGACAAGGATGAAGACGGTTTTCTGGGTTCGGGTCATAGGTTCAACAATAAGTAGTGGTCAACGAGCAGGGCGATGAACAGCAGGAACAAGTAGTAAATAGAGTACTTGAAGGTGTTGATCGCCGCGTGCGGCCGAGTGCCACGGTACAGCACCACGGCCCATTGCAGGAATCTGGCGCCAAGTCCGATGGCGCAGACCAGGTAGAGCAGGCCGCTCATGTGGATCACGTAGGGCATCAGGCTGACGGCCAGCAGCGCGCAGGTATAAAGCAGGATGTGGATTTTGGTGTAGTGCTCGCCGTGGGTCACCGGCAGCATCGGGATGTCGGCCTTGGCATATTCCTCCTTGCGGTGGATCGCCAGCGCCCAGAAGTGCGGCGGGGTCCAGGCGAAGATGATCAGTACCAGCAGCAGTGGTTCGGCGCTGACGTGGCCGGTGGCGGCGGTCCAGCCGAGCAGCGGCGGAGCGGCACCGGCCAGGCCTCCGATAACGATGTTCTGCGGCGTCGCACGCTTGAGGAAACCGGTGTAGACCACTGCGTAGCCGAGCAGGGAGGCGAGGGTCAGCCACGCCGTCAACGGATTGGTGAAGGCCAGCAACAAGGCCTGGCCAAGCAGCGCCAGCACCAGGGCAAAGGTCAGTGCAGCGGCCGGAGACACCCGGCCTTCGGCCAGCGGCCGCTTGTGGGTGCGTGCCATGACCGCATCGATCCGCCGGTCCACCACATGGTTGACCGCTGCCGCACCGCCCGCACACAAGGCAATGCCCAGGTTACCGAACACCAGCACGGTCCACGGCACTCCGGCGCGCGTCGCGAGGAACATCCCCACCAGCGAAGTGATGAGCATCAGCACCACCACTTTCGGTTTGGTCAGCTCCAGGTAGTCCCGCCAGATCGCCTGGCTGGGGCGTTCGCCGATCAGAATCGCCACGGCATTTCTCCTTTTATTGTTATGGGCCCGGCTGAATGTTTACGCGGGCTGAAGCGCCAGCGTGTCGGCTGCTTGACCCGAACCAGACTGGTCCGGGCGTGGTAATTGACCAGCACCATCGTCAGCAACAGCGCTGCGCCCCCGGCGTTGTGGGCGACGGCAATCGGCAGCGGCAGGTGCAATAGCACGTTGCTGATGCCCAGGGTGATTTGCGCCGCGAGGGCGATCAGCACCAACCCGGCGAGTCGCGTCATGCCGACGACTTTCAGTTGCCAGGCGAGACCGAGCAGTACCAGGGTCACCAACAGCGCGCCGATCCGGTGGGTCAGGTGAATGGCGGTGCGGGCGTCGCTGTCCAGTTGGCCGCCGAGGTAGTTCGGGCCGATGTGCTGGGTCAGGTGAAAACCGTTGGCGAAGTCCGCAGGCGGCAGCCATTGACCATGGCAAGTCGGAAAGTCGATGCAGGCCACGGCGGCGTAGTTGGAGCTGACCCAGCCACCCAGGGCGATTTGCCCTATGACCAGCAACAACCCCGCCGTCGCCCAGTACTGCAGGCGTCGCGGTACCGTCAGTGCGGGCAGTACGCCGGACAGGCGCAAGGTCAGTAGAAACAGCAGGCTCAAGGTCGCAAAGCCGCCAAGCAGGTGCCCGGTGACCACTTGCGGCCAGAGCTTGAGCGTTACCGTCCACATGCCGAACGCCGCTTGGGCAAACACCACCGCCAGCAGGAACAACGGCAGCTTCACCGGTTGCCCTGGATGCCGGCGATGGACCCACGCCCGACCTGCCAACACGGAAATAAGCAGCCCCAGCGTGCCGGCGAAGTAGCGATGGATCATCTCGTTCCAGCCTTTATGGGCTTCTACCGGCGTGTCCGGGAAATGCAATTCGGCATGGGCCAGTTGCGCTTCGCTTTTGGGCACGCTGATAAAGCCGTAGCAGCCAGGCCAGTCTGGACAGCCCAAGCCTGCGTGGGTCAGGCGGGTATAAGCACCGAGCAACACCACAATCAGTGCCAGCAAGGTGGCAAACAGTGCGAGGCGAAATCCAGGCTTGGCCATGACGATGCCCTTATCCGATGTTCGACAGTTTCAACAGGTGCCGCAGGTCATTGAGCAGATCCTTGCCTTTGACTGACGGGTCGTAGCGCAGCACCAGATTGCCGTGGGGGTCGATGATCCACAGGTGTGGAGAGTCATTGCTCTGCGCACCTTTGGTGTAGGTCGGCAAGTCCAGTGGATAGCGCTGCAACTGCGGGTACTCGCGTTGAAGTTTAGTCTCGTAATCACTGCTCAGCGGCTGCGTGACCGCCAGTGCGTGACTGGCGCGACCGGCATCGCGACCCAGGCCGATCTGGATTTGTCGCGCCAGATAAACCAGTTGCTGGCAGTCCACCGAACACGCCTTCGGTGCCGTCACCAGCAACTGCCAGCGGTCTTCCTGCGCCTGTACGCCAAGGTCGGCGCGGCTTTGTCCGTTGCCGATCAGTTCGCCGTGATAACTGCGGCCTTCCGGCACCCAGAAATTCAGTTTGTACATGCCGGTGGCGAGGATCATCGGACCGACCACCCCCAGCACAATCAGCAGTAACTGCAACCGTCCCTTGCGTCGGTTCACCGGCGCTTTTGCCTCAGACATGCTGGGTGGATTCATGGCCGCTCCCATGGTGTTTCTCCTTTGCGTTGTGCCAGCCGAGGTAGAGATAAAGACCGAACAGGGCGATCGACATGGCGAACCACTGCACGGCATAAGCGATATGTTTTTCCGGGCCCGTGGCAACCACTGGCCAATCAGCCTGGTAAGTCGCAGGTCCGGCTTCTGCGCGTAATTCGTAGGCAAAGCCTTCACGGCCCAGGGCTGTCCAGAGTGCGTTGGGGTCAATGGCCGTCAGCAATTTTGGCCAGGTGCTGGTGCTTGGGTCGGCGTGGAGCTGGAAGGTCGCACCGGGCGAAACGTAGACCCATGCATCGAGACTCAAGGCATCGGTCGGTGTGGTGAATTGCGGTGGCGTCCGGCGGTCGGGCCATGGCAGCCAGCCGCGGTTGACCAGCAGCCACAGCCCGGTGGCCTGATCCTGAAACGGTTGCAGCAATTCGACCCCGACCTTGCCGCCGCGCTGGCGGTTATCCAGCAACAGGCTGTGCGCGGCGTCGAACTGGCCGTGCAGGTGAATCCGTCTGAAAGCAGGATCTGCGGTGTGTTGCAGCTCGGTGCTGGCCATCGGTTCTGCGGCCCGGCGCTCAGTGTAGCTTTGCAGCAGCGCGCTTTTCTCCGCGCCCCGGCTTAATTGCCAGAACCCGAGCGATACCAGCAGGGGCAGCAACAGCGCTACCACCAATGTCGGAATGATGCCCGGCCGAAAGCGCTTCATGGCGTCGCCAGAAAGTCGGTCATCGCGATAGCTATACTCAGATGCATCGCTTGTCCCCCGGAGTGTCACCATGCTCAAAGCAGCCATCGTCCTGATGCTGATTGCCACGGTTGTCAGCCTGTTCAGCGGCCTGTTTTTTCTGGTCAAGGACGACAGCAGTTCGAACCGCCTCGTCATTGCCTTGAGTGTTCGTGTGGCACTGGCCGCCATCACCGTCGGCTTGATCGCCTGGGGTTTTTTCAGCGGCCAGCTTGTCTCTCATGTCCCGTGGTAGTTGTAGGAGCGAGCTTGCTCGCGAAGGTGTCTCAGTCGAAATCAACGTGTCTGGCACACCTTCGCGAGCAAGCTCGCTCCTACAGCACATAGACAAAAACGAACAGCCCGATCCACACCACATCCACGAAGTGCCAGTACCAACTCGCCGCCTCGAAGCCGAATTGATGTTCGCTGTCGAAGTGCCCACGCATGACCCGCATCAGCATCACGAACAGGATGATGGTGCCGATGGTCACGTGGGCGCCGTGGAACCCGGTGAGCATGAAGAACGTGGCGCCGTAGATGCCCGAACCCAGGGTCAGGCCCAGCTCGTGGTAGGCGTGCATGTACTCTTCGGCCTGAAAGCCCAGGAACGCACAGCCCAGAAGTACCGTGAGCGCCAGCCAGATTTTCAGCGCGCCGCGATGGCCCTTTTTCAAGGCATGGTGGGCGATGGTCACGGTGACGCTGGAGCTCACCAGTATCACGGTATTGAGCAGCGGCAGTCCCCAGGGGCTGATGACCTCCTTGGGGGGTGGGAACAGCTTGGAATCGGGGTTGTTCAGCAATGGCCAGGTCCACTCGAAGGCAGGCCACAGCATGTGGGCGATGCCTTTGGTGCCTTCACCGCCGAGTGCCGGGCCGGACACATGGCGCACATAAAACAGCGCGCCGAAAAAGGCGATGAAGAACATCACCTCCGAGAAAATGAACCAGCTCATGCCCCAGCGAAACGAGCGATCCATTTGCGCGCTGTACAGGCCGCCGCGACTTTCCTTGATCACCGTACCGAACCAGCCAAAGAGCATGTAGGCCAGCAACAGGCCACCGACGAAAAAGATCAGCGGGCCGTGGGATTCCGGCCGCGCCGCTTTCAGATCGTTGAACCAGGTGGCCAGGCCGAATACCGTGACGAACATCCCGACCGTGGCGATGATCGGCCATTTGCTCTGGGCCGGAACGTAATAGTGTTCATGAGTTGCCATTTATTGTTCTCCTTATCGGGCACGCTCAACCGCCAGTATTTACTGCGACCGGTGGATGTCGGGCGGTGATATCGAACAGCGTGTAGGACAGCGTCAGGTGCTTCACATCCTTGGGCATGTCGCGGTCAACGATGAAACGTACCGGCATCTCTATCCGTTCACCGGGCTGCAGCACTTGTTGGGTGAAACAGAAGCATTCGGTCTTGTGGAAGTACGCCGCCGCCGCGCTGGGGGCGATGCTCGGCACCGCCTGGGCGCTCATTGGGCGATCGGTAGGGTTGTGCGCGATGAAGATCATCTCGTTCACCGCCCCGGGGTTGGCCGTCAATTCGTCGTGCTTGGGATAGAAGTCCCAGGACATGTCGGCGGAATTGGTCGACAGGAACTGCACGCGAACCTGCCGCGAGGTATCGACCGTTTGTTCGCCCTCGTACTGCCCGGCAGTCTTGCCGTTGATGCCGAATGCCTTGCACATCACGTCGTAGATCGGCACCAGGGCAAAACCGAAGATAAACATCGCTACCACCACCAGTAACAGGCGGGTGACCAGTTTCTTCATCGAAATCGAGTCAGCCATGATTCGAACCCTCAACACCAAACCCTTGTAGGAGCTGGCTTGCCAGCGAACGCGTCCTCACTGGCGCTAAAAGCTTCGCTGGCAAGCCAGCTCCTACAAGGGACAAGGTGTTCATTTCACTTCCGGCGGGGTGGTGAAGGTGTGATACGGCGCCGGTGACGGAATGCTCCATTCCAGGCCTTCAGCCCCATCCCACGGTTTGGCCGGTGCTGGCGGGCCGCCGCGAATGGTCTTGATCACGATGAACAGGAAGAAAATCTGCGTTGCACCGAACATGAATGCGCCGATCGACGACACCATGTTGAAGTCGGCGAATTGCAGGTTGTAGTCCGGAATCCGCCGCGGCATGCCCGCAAGCCCGACGAAGTGCATCGGGAAGAAGGCCATGTTCATGCCGATGAACGACAGCCAGAAGTGCAGCTTGCCGAGGGTTTCGTCGTACATGTGGCCAGTCCACTTCGGCATCCAGTAATAAGCCGAGGCGAAGATCCCGAAGATCGCCCCCGGTACCAGCACGTAGTGGAAGTGCGCGACCACGAAGTAGGTGTCCTGGTACTGGAAGTCCGCCGGGGCGATGGCCAGCATCAGCCCGGAGAAACCGCCGATGGAGAACAGGATCACGAACGCCACGGCGAACAGCATCGGCGTCTCGAAGGTCAGCGAACCCTGCCACATGGTACTGGCCCAGTTGAACACCTTGACCCCGGTGGGCACCGCGATCAGCAACGTGGCGTACATGAAGAACAGCTCGCCCACCAGTGGAATGCCGACCACGAACATGTGGTGCGCCCAGACGATGAACGACAGGAAGGCAATAGATGCCGTGGCGTAGACCATCGAGGTGTAGCCGAACAGCGGCTTGCGCGAAAAGGCCGGAATGATCGAGCTGACGGCACCGAAGGCCGGCAGGATCATGATGTACACCTCGGGGTGGCCGAAGAACCAGAACACATGCTGGAACAGCACCGGGTCACCGCCACCGGCGGCACTGAAGAAGCTGGTGCCGAAGTGGATGTCCATCAGCATCATTGTCACGCAACCGGCCAGTACCGGCATCACCGCGATCAGCAGGAACGCGGTGATCAGCCAGGTCCAGACGAACAGCGGCATTTTCATCAGGGTCATGCCGGGGGCGCGCAGGTTGAGAATGGTGGCGATCACGTTGATCGCACCCATGATCGAACTGATCCCCATCAAGTGAATGGCGAAGATGAAGAACGTCACGCTTTCCGGTGCATAGGTCGTCGACAGCGGCGCGTAGAACGTCCAGCCGAAGTTGGGGCCGCCGCCGGGGGTGAACAGGGTCGAAACCAGCAGGATGAACGCCGCCGGCAACAGCCAGAAGCTAAAGTTGTTCATCCGCGGCAGCGCCATGTCGGGGGCGCCGATCATCAGCGGGACCATCCAGTTGGCGAGGCCGACAAAGGCCGGCATCACCGCACCGAAGACCATCACCAGGCCGTGCATGGTGGTCATCTGGTTGAAGAATTCCGGCTGGACGATCTGCAACCCTGGCTGGAACAGTTCGGCGCGAATCACCATCGCGAACGAGCCGCCGAGCAGGAACATGGAAAACGCAAACCACAGGTACAGCGTACCGATGTCCTTGTGGTTGGTAGTCAGCACCCAGCGCATCAGGCCTTTGGCGGGGCCGTGGGCGTGCTCGTGGGCGGTGCCGGTCTGAACATGGTCATCGACTACAACAGTCATGTCCTGTCTCCTGCAAGCAGATGGGCTGGGCAGGTCGAGGCGTGATGCCCCGACGGGTTCCTTGGGTGCGCAATAGACCGGGTCATTTGCTTTCCGCCTGTTTCAGCTCCAGCACTTCCTTGGGAGTGACCATGTCGCCCTTGTTGTTACCCCAGGCGTTACGCTCGTAGGTCACGACCGCTGCGATATCGACTTCCGACAGTTGCTTGCCGAACGCCGCCATGGCGGTGCCAGGCTTGCCATGGAAGACAATACTCAGGTGATCCTTGATCGGTCCGGTGGCGATTTTCGAGCCCTTGAGTGCCGGGAACATCGGCGGCAGCCCCTGGCCTTCGGCCTGGTGACAGGCCACGCAGGTGGTGTGATAGACCTTGTCGCCGCGCTCCTTCAGCTCGTCGAGGGTCCATTCCTTGCTTGTCAGCTCCTTGAGTTGCGCAGCTTCAGCCTTGCGTTCAGCCAACCATTTTTCGTAATCGGGCTTGTCCTTGACCTCGACCACGATCGGCATGAACCCGTGATCCTTGCCGCACAACTCGGCGCATTGACCGCGGTAGACGCCAGGTTTTTCGATGCGGGTCCAGGCTTCGTTGACGAACCCCGGGATCGCATCGCGCTTGACCGCGAAGGCCGGTACCCACCAGGAGTGGATCACGTCGGCGGAGGTCACCAGGAAGCGCACCTTGGCGCCGATCGGAAGCACCAGCGGCTTGTCGACCTCGAGCAGGTAGTGCTCGCTCTTGGCTTCCTTGTTGTGGATCTGATCGGCGGGAGTGGCCAGGTTGCTGAAGAACTCAACGTCCTGGCCCAGGTACTTGTAGTGCCATTTCCACTGATAGCCGGTGACCTGGATATCGATATCCGGCTCACTGGCGTCGTACATCTTGATCAGGGTGGCAGTCGCCGGAACCGCCATGGCCACCAGGATGATGAAGGGCACGATGGTCCAGAGGATTTCGACGGTGGTACTTTCATGAAATTTTGCCGCCACCTGCCCGGTAGAGCGGCGGTGCAGGATCATCGACCAGAACATGGCGCCAAAGACGATGATGCCGATCACTACACAGATCCAGAAAATGGTCATGTGCAGGTCAAACACAGCGTGACTGATTTCAGTCGCTCCAGGCGCCATATTCACAGTCCAGGCCGCTTGCGCCTGACTGAAAATCGACCACAACAGGAGGCCCATCCAGACATGTGGATGTCGCATCATTGCGGGTTCCCCTTATCGTTCTTGTTATCCCGCCGGCTTTCACCTGCGGCAAGGGAGCGGCTGCATCAGACTACGAACTTGAATCGCCGGGCCTTGCTGCATTGCAGTCGGGCGTCATCAGCTAACTCCATTCCAACCCGAGTATAGACAGCGACTCTCACCTCGCAATGTGCTGGCGTAAATCATCTGAAACAGCATTAACTTGCTTTGCAGGGCACGAATGGAGAAGGATGCAGACGAGTGGTGGCGAACCGATATAACGGAGACGTCTCAAGGATGAAACAATTATGACAAATGCGTCTTAGCATTTTTCGTAAGCCAGCTAAGTTATGTCTTCCCTATTTCATTGCCTTGTTTCCTGGAGTTTTCATGAACACCGCCGCATTGCGCGAGCAGATCCAAAAAGCCCAACAACACGAAGCCGAGACCGGCCTGCTGACACGTCAGCTGGAAACCCAACTGCCTCATCTACACCGCGCGATCCAATTACCGGAGGCTGATGCCAACGGCGTACTGACACGTTTTGTCGCCGCCTACATCGATGAAGTGCCAGACCTGCTGGATGCAGCCAATGAAGTCGCCAGGGAAGCGGGTATCGAATCGCAGGTAAAACCGGTGCTGAAAATCGCCGAACAGTACTTCCTCCAGCCGCCGGCGATCATGGCCGGGCACGTCGGGCTCGACAGCCTGCTGGACGAAGCCTATCTGGCGCACCGGTTCGTCGAAGAGGTCAACGACCTGTATATCAAGCATCTTGGCCAGCCACTGATCCCCTTGGACATGACTGTCGCCAACCTGATTGCTCACCAGTTGATCGGTGAGGAATTTGCCAATCAACTGGACGAAGCTGTGCATCACGCCGTGGACGAAATGCTCAACGACGAAAGCTTTGCGCTGGAATCGGTCGAAGCCTACCGCGAGAAACTCAGCAGCCCGGACACTGGCGCCGCGTGGAAGCGCTGGCCGTGTATGTCCCGCCGCCTGGGCGTGGGCCTGGATCTGGAACAGCCAGTGGCTTGATCCTGAACGCAGTACCTGTGGGAGTGAGCCTGCTCGCGATTCAGGCGACGCGGCTTGTCAGGCAGACCGCGTTATCGTTCATTGCGAGCAGGCTCGCTCCCACAGGAAATTGTTGTTATACCGCTGGCGATCCGACACCAACCGTAGTCCGTACCCGCCCTTCAAGCCGTCGCTTCAACCCGCGCGATTCGATCAACAGCTTCGAACCCTTGGCCGTATTCGCCCGCCCCCATTCCTCCAGCAACTCCAGGCAAGCGTGGTCGATGTAGCTCAGGTTATTGAGCGGCACATGCACCGTCGCACCTGCTGGAATGCTGCCCAGTACCCGAGTCAACGCCGGGACCTTGAGAAAGGTCGCCGCACCGACCAGGCGCAGCTCCATTTCCCCGTCCCGGGGCAGGTCGATCAGGCTGATTTTCAGTCGTGAAGCCTTCAGCGCCAGTTTCACCAGGGTCAAGCCGAAGCCGATCAGCACGCCTGTCAGCAAGTCGGTGAAGATGATCGCCAGTGCCGTCGCGGCGTAGGTGAACATCGGCATTCGACCGTATCGACCCAAACCGCGAAATGCCTTGAGGTCGACCAGTTTGAAACCCGTGTAAACCAACACACCGGCCAGGCTCGCCACGGGAATGCTTTGCAGCACGCTCGACAGCAACATCACGAACGCCAGCAGCCACAATCCGTGGAAAATCGTCGAATAGCGCGTGGTAGCCCCGGCCTGGACGTTAGCCGAGCTGCGTACGATCACCCCGGTCATCGGCAACGCGCCGAGCAATCCGCACAGCATGTTGCCGACGCCTTGGGCAGACAGTTCGCGATCGAAGTCCGAACGTTGGCCGCTGTGCATGCGGTCGACCGCGGCGGCGGATAGCAGGGTTTCGGCGCTGGCGATGAAGGCTACGGCGAATGCCGCGATCAGCAGCGCAGGGTCAGCCAGGTTCAGCAAGTCCGCAGGTTTGAGCCAGTCGATGGCTTCGGCCAGGTTGGCCGGCACTTCCACCCGTTTGACTTGCAGCGCCAAGACCAGGCTGACGACGGTGGCGATCCCTACCCCAAGTAGCGCGCCGGGAACAAAACGCAGGGAATGGGGACGCAGCTTTTCCCACAGCCACATCACAGCGATCGTTCCCAGCCCGAGCAAACCGGCCTGCCAGCCAAGGGATGGCAAAGCCTGAGCCACGGCGGCCGGGAAGGCCGCCAGGTTATCCAGCCCTGAAGGCTTGGGTGTGGCGTCCAGCATCACGTGCAGCTGTGACAGGATGATCAACACCCCGATCCCGGCGAGCATGCCGTAGACAACGGCGGGCGCTGTCACGCGAAACCAGCAGCCCAGTTTCAACCGACCGGCGACCAGTTGTAGAAAGCCCGCCAACAGCAGGATCGGCCCGAGCATGACCAGGCCATGCTGGCGTACCAGTTCGAACACCAGCACCGCCAGGCCTGCCGCGGGGCCGCTGACTTGCAACGGCGAGCCGGCCAGCCAACCGACTACCAGTCCCCCGATGATCCCGGTGATCAGGCCTTTGGCCGGCGGCAGTCCCGAAGCGATGGCAATGCCCATGCACAGGGGCAGGGCGACCAGAAACACAACCACCGAAGCGAGTAGCTCCCGTGGCAGCACAGCTTTAAGTTGCGCAGCACGCATGATGATTCTCCCGAAGTTTTCTTCAGGCATGGCGAGGCCGGGCCGCTGAAACAGCGGCCGGCGTCAAACCACACAGATGGTTAGGAGTATTTAGAAGCGCGCTTTGGGCGTCGCCACCGGAATCGGATGGCGGCCGTCGAGCGGCAGGAAACGACCCTGATCCGCGTCGTAAGCTTTGATTTCGCTGGTTTCGATGTCATAGACCCAGCCATGGATGAACAGTTGACCGTTCGCCATGCGCGAGGCTACCGAGGGATGGGTCCGCAAGTGTTGCAACTGGGCGATGACATTTTCATCAGTGAGAACATGCATGCGCTCGTTTTCGTCGGCGCAGTTGCAGTTGTCGTGCACCATGGTTTTCGCGACTTCCGCATGCCGCAGCCAGGCTTTGACCGTAGGCATTTTTTCCAGGCTGTCGGGATTGAGTACCGCACGCATCGCTCCGCAATCGGAGTGGCCGCAGATAATGATGTGCTGTACGCCCAGTGCCAGCACCGCGTACTCGATGGCGGTGGAAACACCACCGTTCATCTGGCCGTAAGGAGGTACGACGTTGCCGACGTTGCGGGTAACGAACAGGTCGCCAGGCGAGCTGTGGGTGATGAGCTCGGGTACGATGCGCGAGTCAGCGCAGGTAATGAACATCGCCCGTGGCTGCTGGGCCGTGGCGAGTTTTTTGAAGAGTTCTTCCTGTTGCGGAAAGATCTCATGATGAAAATGCAAAAAGCCGTCAACGATATGCTGCAGCGCTGCATCGGCGGTTTCCGCCTCGGGTTGGGCAGAAGCCGACGCAGCCAACGGCTGTTTATCCTTGTCACTCATGATTCATCCTCTTTGGCGGAGTCAGGGATATTCCCGTTTTGTCCGGTGTGAAGCCAGTGGCTGTTTAAAAAAACATCCAGGTCGTCAATCGACCCGTCAGTCACTCGATGAACAAGGTAGCCGTCGAATCTTAACTCAAACTGAATAGACCGCTCTAGAACCTGTGTTCCAGGTCACAAAAAACGTGACTGGCGAAAAAGTCGAGCGCGATCCCCAGTACTCAACCATAGGCTAATTGTCCTTAAATCAACGACATTTGGCGACCCGGCGGACAGAAGGCTTCGCAGTCCAGGTTAAAACCTTCCCGATGGTTGAGCCCAAGGCGCTTGATGGCCTTGGCGAAACGTTGTGCCAACAGATCGGCAAAGGGGCCTTCACCGCGCATGCGTGTGCCAAAGCGACTGTCGTACAGTTCGCCGCCGCGGCTCTGGCGAATCAGGCTCAGGACATGGGCCGCACGTTGCGGATAGTGGGCCGCCAGCCATTCTTCGAACAGGGGCGCGACTTCCAGGGGCAACCGCAACATCATGTAGGCGGCGCTCTGTGCCCCAGCCGCGTGGGCCTCTGTGAGCAGGTTTTCGATTTCGCTGTCGTTGATCATCGGAATCATGGGCGAACACAGCACGCCCACCGGAACGCCCGCTTCGCGCAACACCCTGATCGCCCGAAGTCGGGCCTTGGGGGCTGCAGCGCGGGGTTCGAGGATGCGCTTGAGCTCGTCGTCCAGCGTGGTCAGGCTGATCATCACCGCCACCAGCCTTTGCCGGGCCAGTTCGGCCAGCAGGTCCAGATCGCGCAGAATCAACGAGCCCTTGGTCACGATTGTCACCGGATGGCGGAAGCGCAGCAGCACTTCGAGGGTTTGGCGGGTGATCTTGTACTCGCGCTCGATGGGCTGGTAAGGATCGGTGTTGGACCCCAGGTTAATGGGTGCACATTGATAGCCACGCTTGGAGAGCTGTTCCTCCAGTATGTCCGCGGCATTGGTCTTGGCGATCAGCTTCGTCTCGAAATCCAGGCCTGGTGACATGTCCCAATAAGCGTGGCTGGGCCGCGCGTAACAGTAGATGCAACCGTGCTCGCAGCCACGATAAGGATTGATCGATCGATCGAAGGGCAGGTCCGGTGAGTTGTTGCGGGTGATGATGGTTTTCGCGGTCTCGATGGACACCTCGGTGCCTTGGGTCATCGGCGCTTCCTGATACCAGCCGTCGTCCTCGGCCACCGAGCGATGGGCTGCGAAGCGGTTGTGCGGGTTGGTGGCGGTGCCGCGACCGCGTGGGGGCAATGGCGCGTTCATGGGGATGGCTCGCATGCTGTATGCCCATACAGTATACGTGAAAGGCTCGGGTGACCAGTGCCGTCTGGCAGCTCTTCGGACTGGTTTCGAAGTCATTGAACGATACAAATCGCGTCTGGTTGAAGCACTCCAGGCACCGGTATCGTTGCGGTCGCTCAATGCATTGATTTGAGTATCAATTAAAAGGATTTAATTATGTCGATGTTTAATCGCCGCGGTATTTTTTTACAAAAACTGGGTCCGAGTGCCGTCAATCCAAACGAAGTGCTTGTATCGATGCAGTTTGCATTGAAGGAAGAGACTTGGGATGCAAAAAATTTCGCGACGACCACCGCTTTGCTGGACACCACCACCCTCATCGCCTCCTCAAGTGATGGGGGACAATCATTCAAGATCCGTAACTTCAATAAAGATGTCGATGGTGACGGCGATATTGACGCCGAGGACATGATGAAACTGCTGGCGCTGGCCAAAGCCTACCTCAGCATTTCCACGCCTTGACGGACACTCGATAAGCGAAACCTCCCACGGCATTGCGCCGTGAGAGGTGTTGTTTTTCTACTCAGTGTTGTTCGTCAGGTTTTTTCTTCAGCTTCGGGTTTGGAAAAAACTGCACGGCCTGAACCTTGGTGTCCGCAGGCTTGAGTGCGGAAGTGTTGACCCGGGTGCCCAGTTCCTTGGGAACGGACAGGCCTTGTTCATTCAGCGTATCGGAATAACCGCAGGCCACGCATTCGCGGTGCGGTACATCGTCTTCGCTCCACATCATCAATTTGTCCGGCTCGCTGCAGGCCGGGCAAACTGCGCCTGCGATAAAGCGTCGTTTGGTAATCACGGGACTCTCACTCATGCTGCCGCGCCCTCACTCAGGCCGCTGTGTCGCAAGAGTGCGTCAATCGACGGCTCACGACCACGGAAGTCGACGAACAGCACCATCGGCTCTTGGGAGCCGCCGCGCGCCAGGATCGCTTCGCGGAACGCCCGGCCGGTGTCGGCATTGAGCACGCCTTCTTCCTCAAACTTGGAGAAAGCATCGGCCGAGAGCACTTCAGCCCATTTGTAGCTGTAGTAGCCTGCCGCGTAACCACCGGCGAAGATGTGCGCAAAGCTGTTAGGGAAACGGTTGTAGGCCGGAGGACGCATCACCGACACCTCGTCGCGCACGCCTTCAAGCACTTGCAGTACGCTACGACCGTCACCGTGGGTGGCGTGCAGTTCGAAGTCGAACAGCGAGAACTCCAGTTGGCGGACCATCATCAGGCCGGACTGGAAGTTTTTCGCCGCGAGCATTTTCTGCAGCAGGTCCTGCGGCAGGGGTTCGCCGGTTTCATAGTGACCGGAAATCAGCGCCAGCCCCTCGGGCTCCCAGCACCAGTTTTCCATGAATTGGCTTGGCAGCTCGACCGCGTCCCAAGCCACACCGTTGATGCCGGAAACACCGGCGTGCTCGACGCGGGTCAGCAGGTGATGCAGGCCATGGCCGAATTCGTGGAACAGGGTGGTGACTTCATCGTGGGTCAACAGCGCAGGCTTGCCGCTGTCGGCTGGAGTGAAGTTGCACACCAGGTTGGCCACCGGGCTCTGCAGCACGCCCTCGGCGGTGCGGCGACGGTCACGGGCGCCGTCCATCCAGGCACCACCGCGTTTGTTGGCGCGGGCGTAGAGGTCGAAGAAGAAGCGGCCGACGTGCTGGCCGTTTTCCTTGATTTCGAACAGGCGCACATCCGGGTGCCAGGTGTCGAAGCCTTGCTGCTCGGCGATTTCGATGCCGTACAGGCGCTGCACGATGGCGAACAGGCCGCCCAGTACTTTATCGATCGGGAAGTAGGCGCGCAGGGCTTCCTGGGCAACGCTGTAACGCTGCTCGCGAAGTTTTTCGCCGTAGAAGCCGCTGTCCCAGCTTTGCAGGTCCGGGCAGCCTTGTTCTGTGGCGTAAGCCTTGAGCTGTTCCAGGTCCTGGGCGGCAAACGGTTTGCTGCGCTTGGCCAGGTCGCGCAGGAAGCTCAGCACCTGATCGCTGGATTCAGCCATTTTGGTGGCCAGGCTCAGCTCCGAGAAACTGGCGAAGCCCAGAAGCTTGGCCAGCTCCTGACGCAGGTCGAGGATTTCCTGCATGACCGGGCCGTTGTCGTTCTGGCCGGCATTCGGGCCCTGGTCCGACGCGCGGGTGCAGTACGCCGCGTAGACTTCTTCACGCAGGGCGCGGTCGTGGGCGTAGGTCATCACCGCGTAGTAGCTCGGGAATTCCAGAGTGATCAGCCAGCCATCGAGGTCCTTGGCTTGCGCGGCGGCGGCCATTTGCGCCTTTGCCGAGTCGGTCAGGCCGGCGAGGGCGGCTTCGTCGGTGATGTGCTTGGTCCAGGCCTGGGTAGCGTCCAGCAGTTGGTTGGAGAAGCGGCTGCCCAACTCCGACAATTTGCTCTGCACTTGGGCGTAACGCTTCTGCTCGGCTTCCGGCAAGTCGATACCCGACAGACGGAAATCGCGCAGGGCATGTTCCAGGATAGTTTTCTGCGCTACGTCGAAACTGGCGGCTTCCGGGCTGTTGGCCAGGGCTTCATAGGCCTGGAACAGTTCACGGTTCTGGCCCATCTCGGTGGAGTAGGCGCTCAAGGCCGGCAGGCAGGACTCGTAGGCTTCGCGCAGTTCGGCACTGTTGCACACGGCGTTCAAGTGGCTGACCGGACTCCACGCCGCACCCAGGCGGTCGTTGAGTTCGTCCATGGCCAGCACCAGGCCGGCCCAGGTCGGTTGTTTGCCCTGGGTCTTGAGGATCTCGATAATGGCGGCGCGGTTGTCAGCCAGGATCTGTTCAATGGCCGGTTTCACGTGCTCGGCACGGATCGTGGAGAACGGCGGCAGGTCGTAGGACTGCAAAAGAGGGTTGTTCACGCTCACGGTTGGCACCTTGGCTGGAAGAAACGTGCAGCCATCTTAATTACAATCGACACTCACCGCAGCTATCAGCGACAGAGAGAGAACCTATCGTGTCCCTTCGCAAGTACCAGAACCACACGCCGTTGCTCGGCAAAGGCGCTTTTGTCGACAGCTCGGCGGTGGTGATCGGCGATGTCGAAATCGGCGAAGACAGCTCGGTATGGCCCTTGACGGTGATCCGCGGCGACATGCACCGCATCCGCATTGGCGCGCGCACCAGCGTGCAGGACGGCTGCGTGCTGCACATCACTCATGCCGGGCCTTTCAACCCCGACGGTTTCCCGTTGCTGATTGGTGACGATGTGACCATCGCCCATAAAGTGATGTTGCATGGATGCAGCGTCGGCAACCGGGTGTTGATCGGCATGGGCAGCATCGTCATGGACGGCGCGGTGGTCGCCGATGATGTGATCATCGGCGCCGGCAGCCTGGTGCCACCGGGCAAGCGCCTGGAAAGCGGTTTTCTATATGTGGGCAGTCCGGTGAAACAGATCCGGCCACTGACCGACAAGGAACAAGCCTTTTTCACCTACAGCGCGGCGAACTACGTGAAGCTGAAGGATTTGCATCTGGCCGAAGGCTACGACCAGATCTGAAACGTTTCGCTATCGCCCAGGAATTTTCATGCATTACCAAACCGTTCTGTTCGACCTCGATGGCACCCTGACCGACCCGCGCGAAGGCATTACCCGTTCGATCCAGTTTGCCCTGGGCAAGTTGGGTATCGATGAGCCCGACCTGACCAAGCTCGAACACTTCATCGGCCCGCCCTTGTTGCAGGCCTTCATGCAGTTTTACGACTTTGACGAGGCCAAGGCCTGGGAGGCGGTGAACTTCTACCGGGAACGCTTCAAGGTCACCGGGTTGTACGAAAACCGTGTGTTCGACGGTGTCACGCCGCTGCTCGAAACCCTGGGTGGGCAAGGGCGACAGTTGTACATCGCAACCTCCAAACCCTGGGTCTTCGCCCGGGAAATCGCCCGCCATTTCGATTTCGCCAAACACTTCAAGGTGATCTACGGCAGCGAACTGGATGGCACCCGCACCAATAAAGTCGAATTGATCGCCCACCTGATGGCCGAAGAAGGCCTCGACCCGGCCACTACCCTGATGATCGGCGACCGCAAGCACGACCTGATTGGTGCGCGCAGTAATGGGTTGGACGGGGCAGCGGTGGGTTATGGGTTCGGCAGTCGGGAGGAGTTGAGCGCTGAAGCACCGGCCTATCACTTCGAAACGCTGGAAGAGATGCATCAGGCGTTTTTGCGGCCGTAGGAGCCAGCGGGCGGCGATCCGACTTGCCGGCGAAGAACGATGACGCGGTACAACAGATACACCGCGGCGCCTGGTTCGCCTGTAGGAGCCAGGCTTGCCGGCGAAGAACGATGACGCGGTACTACAGATCTACCGCGGCGTCTGGTTCGCCTGTAGGAGCCAGGCTTGCCGGCGAAGAACGATAACGCGGTACTACAGATCTACCGCGGCGTCTGGTTCGCCTGTAGGAGCCAGGCTTGCCGGCGAAGAACGATGACGCGGTACTACAGATCTACCGCGGCGTCTGGTTCGCGGGCAAGCCTCGCTCCTACAACGACAACGCCCTCAAAGCCGCTTTACGCTGTTCAACCGGCAACGCACCCAACTTCTCGACCCGCGCATAAAACTTCACCCAATCCCCACCCTCCTGCCTGAACAACGCAGCAAACGCCGGCACCCACTGGTCGTAAAGACCGAACGGCAGCAATCGCGCATTGTTCATCGGCGCATTGATCCACGCGTCGTAGCGTTTGTCCCCGGCCCATTGTTTATCACGCATCTGTCGGTATTCGGCGCGCAACTGTTCGAACGCCTCGGCTTTACGCTGACGCATTTGTTCCGGCGGCAGCGGCAGGCTGTAAAGGTTTTCCAGCCGGGTGCGGGTGTCCAGAATCAGCTGAATGAATTGGTCCCGTTGTTGCGCCTTTGCCCCGCTTTCCGGGGGAAGATTGCGAAATGCCCGCCACTGTCGAGTACCTTCCTGCTCAACGAAGGTGGCGAATGATTCGTTGAACTCAGTGTCATCCTTCACATAAACGCGCTGGTGCGCGAGTTCATGAAAGATCAGCGTGGCCAGGCGTTCATCGCCCCAGCCCATCATCGAGTTCATGATCGGATCGTTGAACCAGCCCAGGGTTGAATAAGCCTCTACTCCACCGATGGACACGTCCATGCCTTGCAGGTGTTGCAGCGCCGCCTCACCGCGAGCCGCGCTCTGGCTGTAATAGCCGCGATAAGCCACACAACCGGCGATGGGGAAGCAATGGTTTTTTGGCTTCAGGGAAAATTCCGGCGTGACAAACACGTTCCAGACGACATAGGGACGGCCAATGTCGGCATACAAGCGGTAACTCTGATTATCCGGCAGATGCAGTTGTTGGCTGGCGAAGGTCCGCGCCTTTTGTGACTGAGCCAGATGCGCACGCAGTTTCTGATCGCGCTGCGGATCGGCAATCACCCGGGCAACGGGCTCCCGTGCCCGCAGCAATTGCAGCTGGCCACTGGCCAACTGACTGTAGTAGCTGACGCTGGAACAACCGTTGAGTAACAAAAACAACGCACCCGGAAACAAAATGCGTAAAACGCGATCAAGTAACCCAAGGCTTCGACGCGGCCTGATCAAAATAAAAAAATCCCTGGAAAGTCTGCTCGCAAGACTATCCCGCTTGACTGGAGCTCCGCTATGCGCAAGTTGATGCTGACGGGAGGCCTGCTGATGCTGGCCGGTTGTGCAGGATTCGGATTACCTCGCCCTGATCCGACGCAAGCATGGATCGATCTGGAGTCACATCAGGAAGATACGGCCTTGCTGGCGCTGGAGGTGGACAACAAGGCGGCCGCCGACAAGCGCTATTTCGAGGTTCAACCCGGCAGCCATGAGTTGACCGTTCGCTACCAGTTCCCGGTCCAGCCCACCAATATCGGTCCCGATGCCGAACCGCTGTGGCGGGACTGCCAGCTGAATGTGAAATTCAACGACTTCAATGCGGGCGAGCGCTATCAACTGCAAGCGGGGAATATCGGCTTCCGGCCATGGGCCAAGTTGTATGATCAACAGCGAAAAGTGATTGGCCAGGGCACACCGGCGGGCTGCCAACGGACCTGATCGGCGCTATTCTGAATATCCCGACATTGGGACATTCATCATGCGCAGGTTGATGCTGTTACTGGCCGCAAGTGCCGTCGCCGGCTGTTCGACGCCGATGCCGGCGGCCAATCCGCAGATGGCGTGGGTCGACTTCTCTACGCCATTCCCTAACGATAAATTGCTGATGGCCGAGCGATTGGACAACCAGCGCTTGCGTGACGGGCGTTTTTTCCAGGTCACTCCCGGCAGCCACGAACTGACCGTGCGCTTCGATTTTGAAGTACCAGGCGGCGGGGGCTCGGACTTGTTCGGCGGTACCACGGAGCGGCTGTGCTACATGATCGTCAAATACGATCATTTCGAAGCCGGTCAGCGCTATCTGTTACAAGCTCGCTCCATGGCGTTCACCCCTGAAGCGCGGCTGTACAACGCCAAGCATGAGATCGTTGCCGAAGAGAGCCAGATCAACTGTGTGCCGTAACTGCGGTCAGCGGTCATTCTTCTGGTAGATGATTTTCCTGGTGCCGCCGTCGCACGAGCCAACGACCATGTTCTGATCGTGCACTTCGTCATTGGTAACGATTTCCAGGGTGTAGGACGTCACCCCTCGGGCCTGGATCTTGGCTTCGATTTCGGCCTTGAGTTCTTCACAAGGTTTGGGTGCCGCCAGGGCCGAAGTGGCCAGGGCGCAACAGATAACCGCCAAGGCAAAACGTTTCATGGTTGAAGCTCCTTGAGGCAGCGCGCACAGGTCATGCGTTTTTGCTGCTGTCATTTATTCGACCACAGTTTTACCCGGCAAATCTGATTCAACTCAAAAAAGATCTCAGCCTATGGCCTCTCCTACAGGATCAGCGTCATTTGTAGGAGCTGCCGGAGGCTGCGATCTTTTCGTTTCAATGCGAATTCAGCTGAGCAAAGTCGCATCCAGGCTGATTTTCGCATTCAGCACTTTGGACACCGGGCAACCCTCTTTGGCCTTGTTGCTCAACTCATCGAACTGCGCCTGGCTTGCGCCGGGGATTTTGGCCTTGAGGATCAGTTTCACGGCCGTGATCGCAAAACCACCTTCTACCTGATCCAGGGTGACTTCGGCGTTGGTATCGATGCTGTCAGCCTTGAGGCCGGCGTCACCGAGAATCATCGAAAACGCCATCGAGAAACAGCCCGCGTGGGCCGCACCGATCAACTCTTCGGGATTGGTGCCCTTGCCGCCCTCAAAGCGGGCCTTGAAGCCGTAGGGCGCGTCCCTGAGCACCCCGGTTTCGGTGGAAATCGAGCCGATGCCGGTTTTCAGATCACCTTCCCAGTGGGCCGATGCTTTCTTGGTGATAGCCATGCCTGTCTCCTCAAGATCCGGCGCGAAGCGTCGCGCCATTGTGGTTTCGGTCGCTAGGGTTCTGAGGGTAGGCCGGGGAGCAAAGTTCAGCGCATCTGATCGATCGGCTTTTTTGCCGGTAAATTTCGCCGTGCTATTGAAACTCGGGTATATGCCCTCATTGCATGAACCACGCTTATGGATTCGGCAGGTTTTCGTTTGTAACAAAAAACCTGCGCCCTCAATTGGAGAAGCAGGTTTATGAAACGACTGTCCGATATCAAGTTCTCGACCCTCGACCTGGTGCCCGTGCGGGAGAACGGCAGCGCCGCCCAGTCATTGCGCAACTCGCTGGACCTGGCGCAGCACGTTGAAAAGTTCGGCTATAACCGGTTCTGGGTTGCCGAACACCACAACATGGACGGCATTGCCAGTTCTGCGACCTCCGTGCTGCTTGGCTATCTGGCCGGTGGCACCTCGACCATTCGGGTCGGTTCCGGCGGAGTCATGTTGCCCAACCATGCGCCGCTGGTGATCGCAGAACAATTCGGCACGCTTGAAAGCCTGTATCCAGGGCGCATCGACCTGGGGCTTGGCCGTGCGCCCGGTTCGGACCAGATAACGGCCCGTGCACTGCGTCGTGAACGCTCCGGCAGCGCCGACGATTTCCCGGAAGATGTGGCCGAACTGGTGCGTTATCTCGGCCCGCGCACCCCGGACCAGCGTGTCATCGCGATGCCGGGGACCGGCACGAATGTGCCGATCTGGCTGCTGGGCTCAAGCCTGTTCAGTGCGCAGCTGGCAGGGGAGCGCGGCTTGCCCTATGCCTTCGCTTCACACTTCGCTCCACGCTTCATGCATGAGGCCATTCGCGTCTACCGCAATCATTTCAAGCCTTCTGCAGTGCTCGACAAGCCCTACGTGATGCTTGGCGTGCCGCTGGTGGCCGCCGACACGGACGAACAGGCCGACTATCTGGCGACCTCGGTATTCCAGCGCATTCTCGCGCTGATGCGTGGTCAGAGCCTGGTGCAGCGCCCGCCAGTGAAAACGATGGACGGGCTGTGGTTGCCCCACGAGAAAGAAGCCGTCAGCGATTTCCTGGGGTTGGCGATGATCGGCAGCCCGCAAAAAATCCGCGCCAGGCTGGAAGTGCTGATCGAGCAGACCCAGGCCGACGAACTGATTTTCACCTGCGACCTCTACGAACACGCGGATCGCCTGCATTCTTATGAGCTGCTGGCGCAGGTCATGAAGGGCTGAGCACGCTAACCGCAAAAAGCCGACGCGATGGCGTCGGCTTTTTGCTTGCATAGGGTTGGGACTACTTTTTGTAGACTATTTCCTTGCTGCCCTTCTCGCAGGTGCCGACGATTTTTCCGCCAGATGCATTGCCTTTATCAACGATTTCCAGCGAATAACCCGAAACGCCCTTGGCATCGAGCTTTGCAGCGATTTCGGCTTTCAACTCTTCACAGGACTTGCCGCCGTCAGCAAAGGCAGTACCCGCCAGGCTCAACAAACCTACCGCCAAAATAAACTTCTTCATCGGTCGCATTCTCTGGTCGGATCAAAAAAAAGGCATCCAGCCATTGGCCGGAACGCGCCTAGCGCATTGCCAGTCGTTATGGCACTCGGCCAGCGCGCAAGTTCAGAAGACTAGACGAACGTCAGCTGCTGGCAATCCGGAATCCGACCTTGAGCGTCACCTGGAAGTGCGCAGCCTTGCCGTCCTTGATGTGGCCGCGGGTTTCGGTCACTTCAAACCATTCCATGTACTTGAGGCTCTTGCTGGCCTCGGCCAGCGCGTTGTTGATCGCGTCTTCGATACTGCTGGTGGACGAGCCTACGAGTTCGACTTTCTTATAAGTGTGATGGTCAGTCATGGCGTTCTCCTTAGGGTGTGAAATACAGCCTAGCAGTGATTTTCTGACTTACTTCCTTCGGTCGGTGCGACAGGGAAGCTCACATTTACTGCACTTTCTCGAGTCCCTGAAGTCCCAACCAACACACGCCACTCATCAACAATGCAGGAGAGCCACCATGGCCAACAGCTCGTTACGCAAAGCCTCATTGCAAAGCATGGAAGCGGAGATCGAGAGTCTGCTCAAATCCTTGGAAAGCCTGAAGGACGACGCCTCGGACGAGTCGCGTAAAACCCTCAAGGTGCTCAAAGGCAATGCCGAGAATGCGTTGAGGCATTCGCGCCATCTGCTTTCGGATGCCTATGAAGAGGTCAAGGTCAAAACCCGTGAAACCGGAATCGCCACTCGCGATTACGCACAGGAGCACCCTTGGACGACGGCCGGTGTTGCCGTCGGTGCGCTGGGCCTGTTGGCGGCCTACCTGCTGTTTAAACGCGGGGAATGATCTGTCTGGCGCAGCTCATTCTTGAGCCATTGCGCCAGTTGCCTGGCGCGCCCGTCCGCGGCGCGCTTGGGTAGCCACAAGGCCAGATGCGCGGGTGTTTCGCAAAATCCCCAAGGGGCGACCAGGCGACCCGCCTTCAAGTCCTCGGCCACCAGCGGCTCGGGGGCAATCGCCACGCCCAGCCCGGCCACGGCCGCTTCCAACAAGTAATACAAATGCTCGAATCCCTGCCCGTACTTCAACGCCTTGGCGTCGAGCCCGCTTTGCTGCGCCCAACTGGGCCAGGCTTGCGGACGCGAAGTGGTGTGCAGCAAGGGTTCGGTGAGCAGCGCGGTGGCCGGCGCCGTTTTCAGGCGCTCATAGCCGGCGAACCGTGGGCTCAAGACCGGGCCGATCCGTTCGCTGGCGAGCTCAAAAACCTGCATATCGGCCGGCCAGGGCGGTTCGGCGAACACCAGCAGGGCATCCAGGCCCGGGCGACGGGGGTCGAGATCGCCTTCGCCGGCTGACAGGTGCAGGCGCAGGTCGGGTAGATCGGCATTCAGTCGCCCCAGGCGCGGTATGAACCAGCGTGCCAGCAGGCTTCCCGAACAGCCCAGGACGAACGGCGCATCGGCGGTGCTTTGGGTGAGCTCGGCGCACACGGTGCGCAAGCGCTCAAACGCTTCAGCGCTGGCGTCACGCAGACGCATGCCTGCATCTGTGAGTTTCAGTCCGCGTCCTTCCTTGGTGAACAGGCTCACACCGAGGTGTTCTTCAAGCACTTTAAGCTGCCGGCTGACCGCACCATGGGTGACGTGCAGCTGCTCGGCTGCCTGACTGACGCTGTTCAAGCGGGCAGTGGCTTCGAAGGCGCGCAGGGCATTCAGCGGTGGCAGGTCGTGGCTCATGGTATCTGTGAGTTTTCCTGACAGGTTGTGGCGATCTTATCGGTTTTCAGGTCCGGGCGTCAGGGGTAGAGTGAAGCCCATTGTCATATCACGCATTCAATTGGAGCGCCCCATGACCCAGACTAATCTGCGCAACGGCCCTGACGCCAACGGCCTGTTCGGCTCGTTCGGCGGCCGTTACGTCGCTGAAACCCTGATGCCGTTGATCCTCGATCTGGCCCGTGAATACGAAGCGGCCAAGGAAGATCCTGCCTTCAAGGAAGAGCTGGCCTATTTCCAGCGCGACTACGTCGGTCGTCCGAGCCCGCTCTATTTCGCCGAACGTCTGACCGAATTCTGTGGCGGCGCGAAGATTTATCTGAAGCGCGAAGAGCTGAACCACACCGGCGCGCACAAGATCAACAACTGCATCGGCCAGATCCTGCTGGCGCGGCGCATGGGCAAGAAACGCATCATCGCCGAAACCGGCGCCGGCATGCATGGCGTGGCGA
Source organism: Pseudomonas sp. SbOxS1 (assembly GCF_013416725.1). Taxonomy (NCBI): domain Bacteria; kingdom Pseudomonadati; phylum Pseudomonadota; class Gammaproteobacteria; order Pseudomonadales; family Pseudomonadaceae; genus Pseudomonas; species Pseudomonas sp. SbOxS1. Next base: position 14,871 of record NZ_JAAVXC010000002.1, on the reverse strand, counting down.
CCGCCACCGTGGCTGCGCGTTTTGGCCTGGACTGCGTGATCTACATGGGCACCACTGACATCGAACGTCAGCAGGCCAACGTGTTCCGCATGAAGCTGCTGGGCGCCGAAGTGATCCCGGTCGTGGCCGGCACCGGCACCCTCAAGGATGCGATGAACGAAGCCCTGCGTGACTGGGTGACCAACGTCGACAACACCTTCTACCTGATCGGCACCGTGGCCGGTCCGCACCCTTATCCTGCGATGGTCCGCGACTTCCAGGCCGTCATCGGCAAGGAAACTCGTGACCAGCTGCAAGCCCAGGAAGGTCGCCTGCCTGACAGCCTGGTGGCGTGCATCGGCGGTGGTTCCAACGCCATGGGCCTGTTCCACCCGTTCCTCGACGACAAGAGCGTTGAAATCATCGGCGTTGAAGCGGCCGGTCACGGCATCGAAACCGGCAAGCACGCGGCCAGCCTGAACGGTGGCGTTCCGGGTGTACTGCACGGCAACCGCACTTTCCTGTTGCAGGACGACGATGGCCAGATCATCGACGCCCACTCGATCTCCGCTGGCCTCGACTACCCGGGCATCGGCCCGGAACACGCCTGGTTGCATGACATCGGGCGTGTCCAGTACACCTCGGTGACTGACGACGAAGCCCTCGCGGCATTCCACCAGTGCTGCCGCCTGGAAGGGATCATTCCTGCCCTGGAAAGCGCCCATGCCCTGGCTGAAGTGTTCAAGCGCGCGCCGAACCTGCCGAAGGATCACCTGATGGTGGTCAACCTGTCCGGTCGTGGCGATAAAGATATGCAGACCGTGATGCACCATATGGAACAATCAAAGCAGGAGAAACACTGATGAGCCGCCTGCAAACGCGTTTTGCCGAACTCAAGGAACAGAACCGCGCCGCCCTGGTGACCTTCGTCACCGCCGGTGACCCGGACTACGACACCTCCCTGGCGATCCTCAAGGGTTTGCCGGCCGCTGGCGCCGACGTGATCGAATTGGGCATGCCCTTCACCGATCCGATGGCCGATGGCCCGGCGATCCAGCTGGCCAACATCCGTGCGCTGGCAGCCAAGCAGAACCTGGCGAAAACCCTGGAAATGGTGCGTGAGTTCCGCAAGGACAACACCGAAACGCCGCTGGTGCTGATGGGTTACTTCAACCCGATCCACAAATACGGCGTGCCACGTTTCATCTCCGACGCGAAAGAAGCCGGTGTCGATGGCCTGATCGTGGTCGACATGCCGCCCGAGCATAACGGTGAGCTGTGCGACCCGGCCCAGGCGGCCGGTCTCGACTTCATCCGCCTGACCACCCCGACCACTGACGATGTGCGTCTGCCAACAGTTCTCAATGGCAGCTCCGGGTTTGTGTACTACGTATCGGTGGCTGGTGTGACCGGTGCTGGCGCCGCAACGCTGGAACACGTCGAAGAAGCGGTTAGCCGCCTGCGTCGCCATACCGACCTGCCGATCAGCATCGGTTTCGGCATCCGCACGCCGGAGCAAGCGGCGTCCATCGCGCGCCTGGCAGATGGCGTGGTGGTGGGCTCGGCACTGATCGATCACATCGCCAATGCCACGACGCCGGATCAGGCCATCGATGGCGTCCTGAGCCTGTGCTCGGCGTTGGCCGATGGCGTGCGTAAGGCCCGCGTCAGCTGAAGGTAAAGTTCCTGATACAGAGGAATTAGAGCCTCCCGACACAGACTAACCAGCAAGACCGAGGGCTTCAGGACTACGTTCTGGAGCCCTTTTTGTTGTGTGTGTGGTGAGGAAAGCCCCAATGAAAATGCCGAAACGTCTGATTGCCAGCCTGGGTGTGCTGATGCTCAGTGCGACCCCGTTGCTGAACGCCAGCGCTGATCAGCGCAACGATCATGACCGCGGCGGCCCGCAGCAGGGCCAATACGATAACCACGACAATGACCATCGTGGCGGGCAGGACAACCATCGCGGTGGACCTCCCCGGGATTTTGGTCCGGTGCGTCAGACGATTCATGACCATCACGACTATTTCGTCCGTGGTGCGCCGCCGCCTCCAGGCATACATCTGGAACGCGGCCGGCCACTGCCCCATGGCTATTACGGCGAGCGCCTGGACGGCCGCGCGTTGGGGCGGCTGCCGTATTACCAGGGTTATGAATGGCGCCGGGCGGGTAGCGATATCGTATTGATCGCGGTGGGCTCCGGGATTGTCTACGAGATTCTCGAAGGGGTGCTCTGACCCTCGTTTGGCAAAAGGCTTCGTGTCACGAAGCCTTTTTTACGGCAACTCCAACCCACCCGAAGCCTTGTGCAACTTGCGCAGGTGCTCGCCAATCTGTTTCACGTTGGCCTCATTGGCCGCCATTTCCGCTGCCCGGTCTGGATCGAGCAGCGCCCTGACTTCCTTGTCCAGATCCCCGGTCAGTGCCTGAAGCTGCTTCTGCCGCAGGCTGGTCTCCGATTCCAGGCGTTGCCATTCAGCAGGTTGCGGCAAGCCATACCCGCCGCTGCCGAGCAATTCCGCCGGACGACTGAGGAAACCGCTGCTATCGAGAATTTGCCTCAGTGTCGCGTTGGCTTTATCCATTCCGCCGTTTTTCAGCTCGCGGGCACCCAGGTAACGTTGCTTGACCTCGTCCTGGGCCAAAAGCAATTGCTGGCGATAGCTTGCCTGCTCCAGCAGGAGCAATGCCGCGCTGGTGCGCAAATCCGCCTGATCGAACCACTGGCGGCGCTGCGCCGCGGTCAGGGACAACCAGTCTTCGACCTTTTCCTGTTTGATCGGTAGTTGCTTTCTCAGTACCTCGAACATTGCTTGATAGCGGTCGCGGAACGAGTCGAAGCGATAACCCAGGCGCAGTGCCTCACGTGGATCGTCGAGCACGCTGGTATCCGCCAGCCCGCGACCCTTCAACACTTCCAGCAGGCCATTGGGCATGATGTTGTCGAGCGCAACCAACTTTGAGTTGTTGGTGCCGCCACGCAACAACTTCAGTTCTTCCACAGCGCAGTTGTTCGACAGGAAGAAGTAGTTGCCGTCGTAGCTCCAGTGCATCTCGGCGGCCCGTTCCACCACGTTTTCAATCTCTTCACGAGACAGGTTCAGCGGCACGGAGGCGAGACTGCGCAGTTCGGTCTTGGTGTATTCGTCGATCACCTGGGCCAGTGGCAACACGAACAGGCGTGACGGGTATTTACCCACCAATCCATCCCAACTCGACAGCTGCACGTCGCCCACGAACGCGCGGTAGGACAACACCAGGTGCTGGTCCAGGTCCAGGCGGCAATCCGGCCCGCGTGGCCGGCCCGGTGCGCAGATCACCAGGCGCAACATGCTGTGACCCCAACGGCTGACCCAGTTCTGGTTGGCCTCTGCCAGCAGGTAGTCGACGGCGTAGACCCGCTCCGGATCGACCTGGCCCAAAGGCGTCTTGGCGAAGTCATTGCCAGCATTGAGGAATGCGAAGGTCTTGCCGCAATCGCCCTTGGTCACAGGTGCCCAGCCGAAGCGCTCCTTGTAGTAGCGGTAAAGCGCAGGGCGACGACAGGCGTAACTCGGGTCGAGGAGGAAATACTCCATGTTGACCGCGACGAATTCCTTGGGGCTACTGGTTTCGTAGATATCCGGGCTGCGGACGATCTGGCGGTTGTGCTGCTCGCGCTCGCCACGACGGCCAACGTACTGCTGCCAGCCGGCAAGGTCGAGCAGGCGCGGGTCGTCGCTGAGGGTAAAGCGTCGATCGGACTGGCCGCGGCATTGATCGGGAATGCCGATCAGCCCTGAACTGCCATTGCGCTGGGTACAGCGCTGGATAAGCGTGCGCTCCTCATTCGGCCAGAGGCGCGAGCGGTCATAAATGTGGGTCAGCTCATGCAGCACCGTGGCGAGCATCTCCCGGCGCACAGTGCCATGGGGGCGATAGGTTTTCTTGGTCGCGGCGCTGCCATCGGTAAGGCTCGCCAACAGGTTGCGGTTCAGATCGAGCTCGGACACCAGCGACGCCTGGCCGTAGGCATCGCTGCGCATGTTATCGGTCCAGCCGACGTCGATACGCCGGTCGAGTTGCTCGATGAACCGCGGCGGCAATGCCTGCATGGCTTCATCAAGCAACGCTTGGCTGGCTTGCTGTTGCGCGGGGCTCAGGCCTTCGGTCTTGAGGCGTAGTTCGAGGTCGGCGTGGGCCGTGCTGCCGAACAGCAGCATGGCCCCGGCCAACAGCCAGGCAGTTGGAGACCTCACAGTGCGAGGATGGCTTCGGCGAGATCCTGATCACTGGCTTCGCGGGCTTCCGGAACGCGAGTGCGCAACAAGTTGAGAGCGGATTCCAGGTGCGCGCCACGAATATCGCCGTTGCTGGCGACGAAACTGGCGGCATCGTCCTGGGCTTCGCGGACAATTTTCGAGTCGCGGATCGACGTCGTGGTGTCGGAAGTGAAGTCCAGTGTGCGCTGGGTGGCACGAATGAGAATGTTGCTGGTGGCAACCAGGGTTTGGGCCTGGGCCACATCAGCCAACAAAAGTAGGCCAAGAGTGGCAACAATCAGTGGGTTACGCATGGAACGACTCCGGAAAAACTTGGGATAACTATTGGACGAGAATTGCCTGTGCCAGTTCAAGGTCGCTGGCATGAAGTTTTGGCTGGGTCTGGCGCAGGTAAGCCAGGGCCGATTCCAGCCGTGCGCCTCTCATCTGGCCATCACTGGCGATGAATGCCGCGGCATCATCCCGGGCGGCGAGCAGTTTATGGTCGAAGGGGGCAGAGGTCACCATGCCTGAGGCATAACTGCTGGCCACGATGCCCTGGGTAGAAAGGTTAAACGCGTCGAAGGCATGGGCCGCCCCTGAGTAGCAGGCTGCTAGAAATACTGGAGCAATCAACAGGCTTGAAAGAAAACGCATGAGACTCGACAGTTGAAAGTGAGTCCCAAGGCTAGCGCAAGGCCCGGGCTAGAGCCAGTGCTGAAACATTGGGACACGCCATGCGTGTCCCGCATCTCGGCAAACGATTAGATGGTCAGGATGGCCTGTGCCAACTGTGCGTCGGTTGCGTTCAGTTGTGGAGCCTGATGGCGAATGTGATCAAGTGCGCTTTCCAGTTTTACCCCACGGATGCTGCCTTCGCTGGCGACGAAGCTGGCAGCATCGTCACGGGCCGCGAGCACGATCTTGTCGTCCTTGAACGAAGACGTGACGTCGGAGGTCGCGTCGGACGTGGCTTTGAGTGCACCGACGACGGCATCGGTGGTCACGATGAAGCTGGTGGCGTGGGCATTGGCAGCCACGGCAAGCAGGGCTGCAGCGCTGAGCAGACGAAGACGGGACATGGTGTAACTCCTTTGGATAAGACAATTAAGAGGTGGTGCAGTGTCTGAGAGTCAGACGCCAGACACTCGGGGGGCGCCACGTTCTGGCCTGATATTAGGCCTGTGTACTCCATTTCGAACAGCCTTTAAGAGAAAGGTTGCTAGAAACCAGTTCGATCGGATGAAAGTCCATTTTATAACTGTAACGGTCAGTTCTCATAATATCAAAACTGTACCTGTTTCGCGTTTGAAGCGTCTAAAACGACAAAGCCCGTCGTGGTTCCCCACGACGGGCTCTGTTTGTTCAATTCGGGTTGCTGGCGGTGGACCCTGCAGGTCAGAGCCAGCGACGCTAACTTAGCGCCAGAACGGCTTGCTCAGCTCTTCGTAGCGTTGTGCTTCGCTAATCCCGGCATCAGCCAGCAGACGCGAGTCCAGACGAGCCAGTTGGTGGCGGCTGGAGATGCGGCGCTGCCACAGCATCAGGTTGGCGATAACGCGCAGAGGCATGGAAACCTGGGTTTTTGCAGCGGTGTCTTCGAAGAACAGATCGGAACTGAGTGTACGTTCCATGGTTTTCATCCTTCCGCTTATGGCGGGATTAGGTAGTGGCTTAACTGGTGCCCATGATCCTCTTGTTTGCCTAGTCTCTGTAGATACAGTTCATCTGTATTGTGAGAGCTCAGTTAACTGTTTATAGGGGGTGTACTGGTCGAAAATAAGGCAACTGTACCTGTCTGCGCCGTTGTGGTGCATTTTTGCTCATTTGAGTGAAGTGTGTAGGAGAATTCGGTAGGAAAAGACCGGTACAGCAGTACAGTTTTTGGCGTGATTAGGCTTGGCAACAGCAAGCTGACGAAACTGTGTTTGCGTCAGCTGCCATCTGTATCAATCAAACAGCGATCATTCTCCCGGTTTCTTCCAGGTTCATGTGCCAGCTCAGGGCATCACGCAGGATATGCGGGGTGTGTCCGCCAATTGCGCAGGCTTTCGTAAAGTAGTCGTCCAGCGCCTGGCGATAATCCGGGTGTACGCAATTGTCGATGATCACGCGAGCGCGCTCCCGAGGTGCCAGTCCGCGCAGGTCTGCCAGGCCGACTTCGGTGACGAGGATGTCAACATCGTGTTCGGTGTGGTCAACGTGGCTGACCATCGGTACCACGCTGGAAATCGCCCCGCCCTTGGCGATCGACTTGGTCACGAAGATGGCCAGGTGCGCGTTGCGCGCGAAGTCGCCCGAACCGCCAATGCCGTTCATCATCCGCGTGCCGCAGACATGGGTGGAGTTCACGTTGCCGTAGATATCGAATTCAAGGGCGGTGTTGATGCCAATGATGCCTAGGCGACGGACCACTTCCGGGTGATTGGAGATTTCCTGCGGGCGCAGGACCAGTTTGTCCTTGTAGCGCTCCAGGTTGCCGAATACGTCAGCGTTACGGCGGCTCGACAAGGTGATCGAGCTGCCAGAGGCAAAACTCAGCTTGCCGGCGTCGATCAGGTCGAACGTCGAGTCCTGAAGCACCTCGGAGTACATGGTCAGGTCTTCGAATGGCGAGTCGATCAAGCCGCACATCACCGAGTTGGCGATGGTGCCGATACCGGCCTGCAGTGGGCCGAGCTTGTTGGTCATGCGACCCGCGTCGACTTCCTGCTTGAAGAAGTCGATCAGGTGATCGGCGATGGCCTGGGTGTCCACGTCCGGTGGCAGCACGGTGGACGGAGAGTCCGGCTGGTTGGTGACCACGATCGCGACGATCTTTTCCGGTGGGATCGGGATGGCGGTGCTGCCAATGCGATCGTCGACCTTGACCAGGGGAATCGGCGTGCGGGTCGGACGATAGGTCGGGATATAGATGTCGTGCAGGCCTTCGAGGTTGGGATTGTGCGCCAGGTTGATCTCGACGATCACGTGCTTGGCGAAAATCGCGAAGCTGGCCGAGTTGCCCACGGAAGTGGTCGGCACGATATGGCCTTGCTCGGTAATGGCCACGGCTTCGATCACCGCGATGTCCGGCAGCTTCAGTTGCTGGTTGCGCAGTTGCTCGACGGTTTCCGAAAGGTGCTGGTCGATGAACATTACATCGCCGGCATTGATCGCCTTGCGCAAGGTGCTGTCCACCTGGAAGGGCATGCGGCGCGACAATACGCCGGCCTCGGTGAGCTGTTTGTCGAGGTCGTTGCCCAGGCTGGCACCGGTCATCAGGCTGATCTTCAGCGGGGTGACCTTGGCCCGTTCGGCCAGTGCGTGGGGTACGGCCTTGGCTTCGCCGGCGCGGGTAAAGCCGCTCATGCCGACGGTCATGCCGTCCTCAATCAGAGCGGCAGCCTCGGCGGCGCTCATCACTTTATCCAACAACGAAGGCAGGCGAATACGGTCACGGTACATGGATTGTTATCTCGGGCAACGGGTAGCAGGACGTGCAGTCTAGTGAATTTCACGGCGCTGTGTCCCGCTACCAAGGTCGCAAACGAGGTGTCTATTCCGGTGCTTCCAGACAAAACACCGTTACCGTTTCGGTAACAACGCGGTGGTTTGTCCGACAATTTGCGCAAACAAAAACGCCCCGACGAGTCGGGGCGTTGTGGTACTGCGAAACGGTATTACTCGACAGCTTTAACCATGTCTTCGATGACTTTCTTGGCGTCGCCGAAGACCATCATGGTTTTGTCCAGATAGAACAGTTCGTTGTCCAGACCGGCATAGCCGCTGGCCATCGAGCGCTTGTTGACGATGATGGTCTTGGCCTTGAACGCCTCGAGGATCGGCATGCCGGCAATCGGCGATTTCGGATCGTTCTTCGCGGCCGGGTTGACCACGTCGTTGGCGCCCAGCACCAGCACCACGTCGGCCTGGCCGAACTCGGAGTTGATGTCGTCCATCTCGAACACCTGGTCGTAAGGCACTTCGGCCTCGGCCAGCAGTACGTTCATGTGGCCAGGCATACGACCGGCAACCGGGTGGATCGCGTACTTCACGGTCACGCCGCGATGGGTCAGCTTCTCGGTCAGTTCCTTCAGCGCATGCTGTGCCCGTGCTACCGCCAGGCCGTAGCCCGGAACGATGATCACGGTGTCGGCGTTGGTCAGCAGGAAGGTTGCGTCGTCAGCCGAGCCGGATTTCACCGGACGCGCTTCTTTCGAGCCTGCAGGGCCCGCGTCTGCCGTGTTGCCGAAGCCGCCAAGCAGTACGTTGAAGAACGAGCGGTTCATCGCCTTGCACATGATGTACGAGAGGATCGCACCGGACGAACCTACCAGCGAGCCGGCAATGATCAGCATCGAGTTGTTCAGCGAGAAGCCGATACCCGCCGCTGCCCAGCCGGAGTAGCTGTTGAGCATCGACACCACGACCGGCATGTCGGCACCGCCAATCGGGATGATGATCAGCACGCCGAGCACGAAGGCCAGCGCCAGCATCACGCTGAAAGCGGTGTAGTCGCCGGTGAGCATGAAGGTCACGCCCAGTGCCAGTGTGGCCAGGCCCAGCAGCAGGTTCAGCTTGTGCTGACCGCCAAACTGTACTGGCGCGCCCTGGAACAGGCGGAACTTGTACTTGCCTGCCAGCTTGCCGAAGGCAATGACCGAACCGGAGAAGGTGATCGCACCGATGGCAGCACCCAGGAACAGTTCCAGGCGGTTACCGGCCGGAATCGCATCGCCGAGGTTCTGCACGATACCCAGCGACTGTGGCTCGACCACTGCGGCCACGGCGATGAACACCGCCGCCAGGCCGATCATGCTGTGCATGAAGGCGACCAGCTCGGGCATCTTGGTCATTTCAACACGCTTGGCCATGATCGTACCGACAGTGCCGCCGATCAGCAGGCCGACGATCACGTAGACGATACCGTCGTGGGCCAGTTCGGCACCCAGCTTGTAGATCAGGCCGACCGTGGTGAGGATCGCCAGGCCCATGCCGAGCATGCCGAACAGGTTGCCGCGACGTGACGTGGTTGGGTGCGAGAGTCCCTTGAGCGCCTGGATGAAGCAGACCGAGGCGATCAAATACAGGGAAGTAACCAGATTCATGCTCATGCTTGCTGCACCTCAGCCTTGATTGCTTCGGCCTTGGCTGCCGGAGCTTTTGCTGGCGCCGCTTTCTTCTTGAACATTTCCAGCATGCGCCGGGTCACCAGGAAGCCACCAAACACGTTGACCGCGGCCAGGGCCACGGCCAGGGTGCCCATGGTCTTGCCCAGTGGGGTCACGGTGAGGGCGGCAGCGAGCATGGCGCCGACGATGACGATGGCCGAGATCGCGTTGGTCACGGCCATCAGTGGGGTGTGCAGTGCAGGGGTCACGTTCCAGACCACGTGGTAGCCGACATAGATGGCCAGCACGAAGATGATCAGGTTGTAGATACCGTGAGAGATCAGCATGTCTTCCATTGTTTTTATCCTCAGCCGTTCTTGCGCACGATCTGGCCGTCGCGGCACATCAGGCACGCGGCGACGATATCGTCTTCAAGGTTGATCACCAGTTGTCCTTCTTTATCGAACAACAGTTTCATGAAGTCCAGCAGGTTGCGGGCATACAGTGCCGAGGCATCGGCGCCGACCGCGGCTGCCAGGTTGGTCGGGCCAACGATGGTCACGCCGTTTTCGACAACCACCTGGTCGGCCACGGTCAGCGGGCAGTTGCCGCCCTGTGCCGCCGCCAGGTCGATAACCACCGAGCCCGGTTTCATCTGGGCCACGGTCTCCGCGCTGAGCAGCGTCGGTGCCTTGCGACCCGGAATCAGTGCCGTGGTAATGACGATGTCAGCCTGCTTGGCGCGTTCGTGTACGGCCACGGCCTGGCGCTGCATCCAGCTGGCCGGCATCGGGCGTGCGTAGCCGCCGACTCCGACAGCGCATTCACGCTCTTCATCGGTCTCGTAGGGCACGTCGACGAACTTGGCGCCCAGGGATTCGATCTGCTCCTTAACCGCGGGACGCACGTCAGACGCTTCGATCACCGCACCCAGGCGCTTGGCCGTAGCGATGGCCTGCAACCCGGCAACACCGGCGCCGAGAATCAGCACCCGCGCCGCTTTCACGGTGCCCGCGGCGGTCATCAGCATCGGCATGAAGCGCGGATAGTGATGGGCGGCCAGCAACACGGCTTTATAGCCGGCGATGTTGGCTTGCGAGGACAGTACGTCGAGGCTCTGTGCACGGGAGGTGCGAGGCGCGGCCTCCAGGGCAAAGGCGGTAATGCCGCACTCGGCCATCTTGGCGATGGTTTCGTTGTTGAACGGATTGAGCATCCCCACCACAACGGTGCCGCTCTTTATCAGGGCAAGCTCGCTGTCGCTGGGAGCGACCACCTTCAAAATCAACTCTGCACCAAACGCCTCACTGGCGCTGCCAATGACCGCACCAGCGGCTACATAGGCACTGTCGACAACGCTGGCATTGACGCCGGCGCCGCTTTGTACAGTGACCTTGTGACCCTGGCCGATGAGCTTCTTGATAGTTTCGGGGGTTGCAGCAACCCGTGTTTCACCGGTCTGGGTTTCGAGAGGAACACCAATGTGCACGTCAAATCTCCTGCGTGATCTTATTGAGTAAACCCATGCACTACGGATGGTGCGGCTGGGGCGGCCGATCAGCACGACCCCGCCAAATTCAGGCGGGGCGCGGCATTTTGCAGGCGAACTTTGTGCCCTTTCAAGGGATTATGACGGGTGACGGAAAATTAACTACAAGTCACCCCGTGACCGAATGTCGCAACCAAACGGCTCAATCCCTTGCAGGCCGTGCCTTTCCGGGATTTTTACGCAAATCAAACAATTTACACATCGGCCATATGAATGATGCGGCATCGCGATGAAATAGTGGCTCAAAGCCGCGTCGTCAGGCGCTTGTGGCACGTTTGTACTGCTTCGCCGTACAGTTTTCTTCCATGCGACAAATACTTATATCTGTAGGGTTTTTATTTTTCTGACTACGAGGTCAGATAAGTGCTCGGGGCCTTTATCCTTCTAGGCTGTAGCCATGGGCCTGATTTACCAGCCAGTCACGAAAAGCCCTTAAAGACGCCGATTCGACCTTTCTCTCCGGAATCATCAGGTAATAAGCCTTGATGCTGGAGAGTGCCTGCGGGTTGGCGATCACCAGGCGCGACTCAGCCAATTCGCGCTGAATCAGGAACGGCGGGATCAGCGCAATCCCCATATCGTGCATCGCCGCCTGGGCCAGCATGGAGAATAGCTCGTAACGCGGCCCTGTCATGTCCCGCGGGACGTTCAGGTGTTGAGAGTCGAACCATTGGCGCCAGGCGTAGGGGCGAGTGGTCTGTTGCAGCAGGGGCAGATCGGCGATTTCAGAGGGTGTAAGGGCATCCTTATTGCCTAGCAGGTTGGGGCTGCACACGGGCATCGGATTTTCACCCATCAGCCTGTGGGATTCAGTACCCGACCAATCGGCATCACCGAAGTAGATCGCCGCGTCGAAATCGGTGTCGGCAAACAGGAACGGCCGCGTGCGGTTGGTCAGGTTGACCGTCACTTCCGGGTGTTTGTGTTGAAAGTCCTTGAGCCGGGGCAGCAGCCACTGCGTACCAAAGGTCGGAACCACGGCCAGTTCTATGACGTTGGCGCCCTGCTGGCCCATCACGGACAAGGTGTCGCGCTCAACCGCATCGAGTTGAGTGGCCACCCGGCGACTGTAGGAAAGTCCCGCCTCCGTCAGCTTGACCCCGCGCCGGGAGCGTCGGAACAGTTCCACCCCGAGGAACTCCTCGAGGCTGGCGATCTGTCGGCAAATCGCGCCTTGGGTCAGCGAAAGTTCCAGGGCTGCCTTGGTGAAGCTTTCATGGCGGGCGGCCGCTTCGAAGCTGATCAGGGCCGTTGTGCTGGGTATTTTCCTGCGCATGTACGTCAACCTCACTAATACATCGCCTTGAATGGGTTTTGCGACGTTTCGGAGTGAGAAATTAGCACAACAGTATGCGAAATCCTCGTTTGCCCAGACGTCGAACCCGGCCTAGGATCACTGCACGTTATTTGACCTGTTTCGAGAGGACACACTCATGGCCGGTAAAGCTAGCTTCAACTGGATCGATCCCCTGCTGCTGGATCAACAGCTCACCGAAGAAGAGCGCATGATCCGCGACACCGCTGCGCAGTTCGCTCAGCAAAGTCTGGCGCCGCGCGTGCTCGAAGCTTTCCGCCATGAAAAGACCGATCCGGCGATCTTCCGCGAAATGGGCGAAGTGGGCCTGCTGGGTGCAACCATTCCCGAGCAGTACGGTGGCAGCGGCCTGAACTACGTCAGCTACGGTTTGATTGCGCGTGAAGTCGAGCGTGTCGACTCCGGCTACCGCTCGATGATGAGCGTGCAATCCTCCCTGGTGATGGTGCCGATCAATGAATTCGGTACTGAAGCCCAGAAACAGAAATACCTGCCAAAACTGGCGTCGGGCGAGTGGATCGGCTGCTTCGGCCTGACCGAGCCTAACCATGGCTCCGATCCGGGTGCGATGATCACTCGCGCACGAAAAGTGGAAGGCGGCTACAGCCTGACCGGCAGCAAGATGTGGATCACCAACAGCCCGATCGCCGATGTGTTCGTGGTCTGGGGCAAGGACGATGCCGGCGACATCCGTGGCTTCGTTCTGGAAAAGGGCTGGAAAGGCCTGAGCGCCCCGGCGATTCACGGCAAGGTCGGCCTGCGGGCTTCGATCACCGGTGAGATCGTCATGGACAACGTGTTCGTTCCGGAAGAAAACATCTTCCCCGACGTCCGTGGCCTGAAAGGCCCCTTCACCTGCTTGAACTCGGCCCGTTACGGCATCTCCTGGGGCGCGCTGGGCGCAGCCGAGTTCTGCTGGCACACCGCTCGCCAATACACCCTGGATCGTCAGCAGTTCGGTCGCCCGTTGGCCGCTACCCAGTTGATCCAGAAGAAGCTGGCCGACATGCAGACCGAAATCACCCTGGCGCTGCAAGGCTGCCTGCGTCTGGGCCGTATGAAGGACGAAGGCACGGCGGCGGTTGAAATTACCTCGATGATGAAGCGCAACTCCTGCGGCAAGTCCCTGGATATCGCTCGCATGGCCCGTGACATGCTGGGCGGCAACGGTATCTCGGATGAATTCGGGGTTGCTCGTCACCTGGTCAACCTGGAAGTGGTGAATACCTATGAAGGTACGCATGACGTCCACGCGCTGATCCTCGGTCGCGCACAGACCGGCATCCAGGCGTTCTATTAATAGGAGAACGCCATGGGCGCGCTTTCGCATCTACGGGTACTGGATTTGTCGCGGGTGCTGGCCGGGCCATGGTCCGGGCAGATCCTCGCCGACCTTGGCGCCGAAGTGATCAAGGTCGAGCGTCCAGGCAATGGCGATGACACGCGCGCCTGGGGCCCGCCGTTCCTCAAGGACGCCTATGGCGAGAACACCAGCGAGGCCGCCTATTACCTGTCGGCCAACCGCAACAAGCAATCGGTCACCATCGACTTCACGCGCCCGGAGGGGCAGAAGCTGGTGCGTGAGCTGGCGGCCAAGTCGGACATCCTGATCGAGAATTTCAAGGTTGGCGGTTTGGCAGCCTACGGTCTGGACTATGAGTCGCTGAAGGCGATCAATCCTGATCTGATCTATTGCTCGATTACCGGGTTTGGACAGACCGGTCCTTACGCCAAGCGTGCGGGCTATGACTTCATGATCCAGGGCCTTGGTGGCCTGATGAGCCTGACGGGTCGGCCTGAAGGCGAAGAAGGTGCGGGGCCGGTCAAGGTTGGCGTGGCGCTGACGGATATCCTCACCGGGCTCTATTCGACGGTGGCCATCCTGGCCGCGCTGGCACATCGAGACCACGATGGTGGTGGGCAGCATATCGATATGGCATTGCTGGATGTGCAGGTCGCGTGCCTGGCCAACCAGGCGATGAACTACCTGACAACGGGCAACGCGCCAAAGCGCCTGGGCAATGCTCATCCGAACATCGTGCCTTACCAGGACTTCCCTACGGCAGATGGCGATTTCATCCTGACTGTCGGGAATGATGGGCAGTTCCGCAAGTTTGCCGAAGTGGCGGGGCAGCCTCAGTGGGCGGACGATCCGCGTTTTGCGACCAACAAGTTGCGGGTGGCAAACCGGGCGGTGCTGATTCCCCTGATCCGTCAGGCTACGGTGTTCAAGACGACCGCTGAATGGGTCGCTCAGTTGGAGCAGGCCGGTGTGCCGTGCGGTCCCATCAATGACCTGGCGCAGATGTTTGAAGACCCTCAGGTCAAGGCGCGCGGGTTGGCCATCGAGTTGCCTCACGCGTTGGCTGGCAGTGTGCCGCAGGTGGCCAGCCCGATACGGTTGTCCGAGACGCCAGTGGAGTATCGGTATGCGCCGCCTTTGCTGGGCGAGCATACGCTGGAGGTTTTGCAGCGGGTGCTGGGTCTGGACGCTGGCGCCGTGTCTGCACTCAAGACTTCGGGCGTTCTCTGATAGAGCTCTTCTATATAGAGGAGCGTTTGTCTCCTCTCTATAGGGCTCAATTGGGGGCGTTTTGGCGCTTTCTGTAAGTTATTGATAGAAAACCGGAATCAGTGCTTGACGGCAGATTCTGGAGGCCTATAATTCGCCCCACTTCCGGCGCAGTCGAAACG